>JBCDBO010000024.1:0-42983 GCA_039183535.1 Pseudomonadota bacterium
CTTTCATGCGATTCCAACTGAGCGGCAACATCAACAACGACACGAACACGAGCGCTGCAAAGATGCCCGTTCGTAACCATGACCGGCGCGGCCCGGTAACGCGGTTGGCGTCCATAGCAGGCGCTGTCAACGCACTGGCGGTCACGTCCAGCAGGTAACCGCGACGCGGCAGCGTCTTCAACATCTGCGCAGCGTCGTCCCCGAGCGCACGGCGAATATCGCCGATGGATTGAATCAGCGTATCGTCACTGACGACGCTAGCCGGCCATACCGTCGCTAGCAGATGCTCTTTCGTGACCAGGCGACCCGCGTTATCCAATAAAACCCGCAGCACGGCCAGCGATTTCGGCCGCAACGTTACATCATTGCCGTTCCGGCTCAAGACACCTCGGTCGGTATCGAGCACAAAATCGGCGAACGCGACGAAGGGCGATTCGCGGGGAGCGGTGTCCGACGCGTTGTCCATACGAGCCAAAAAGCGCGATTGATCGTTCTATTGTGGCCGATTTCGGCGAAATTTCGGCACTTTTTCAGGATTTGCAGTGTGATCTCGATGATCGTCGAGGGCGTTTAGGACGAACGGGACGATCAAAATGATGAACAAGATGTTACTGAGCGTTGCGCTAGCGCTGGCGGTGGGGCTGTTTGCACCGCAATCGGCACACGCGAGTGGCACAAAAAATTGGGGCTTCTTTTGTGATGCCGAGCCATTGACCAATTTCTGGGAGGATGTCGTTGGCTTTAATACGTTGAGCGGCCGTGGCCATGTATGCGCATCGCGCTACGGCACGATTGGCTCTCTCGCGGTGCGCGGCCTAACACCCGGCAACGCGTATACGGTTTGGTGGGTGTATTTCGATAAGCCGCAAGACTGCGCGGGCTTCCCACTAACACCGGATGTCGCTGAGGTACCGGCACCGGAACCGGTTGGCTATGCCGGCAACTGCGGTTTGGCCGACTTCTTTACGCCAGATCCGTCCGGTGAGTTTCTTAACCCATTGGCGGTTTACGGGCGCATGGATGGTGTCGTCGCCTATAACAAGCGCCGGACGTTTTTTCACGGCACGATTCGCGAGTTTGAGCCGGCCCCGGGTTCGCAAGTCTGGATGTTCATTTTTGGCCACGGACCGGCCAACAAGGACGACAAGCGCCAGCTGGCACGCCAATTACTAACACCAGAAGATCCTTTGTCTGGAGTGCCGCATCTTGGTATCGAAGGGCGGCCATTTGGCTATCCCGCCGGCGTGGTTGTTATCGACATACCCGACTAAATGAGACTAGCGGGGTAAGTGCGCAAGGTATGCGTACAAATCCCTCCTCAGTGAGCCGGCCGAAAGGCCGGCTTTTCTGTTAGCGACCCATCGCAGCGACCAGCTAGACGGGATATCGGATTGCCGGCGTAACATCGGCGGGCACTGGCATATCGTCAGCTCAACTTCGCTCCGACCGGTACATCGTCGGCAGGCTGACACAAGACGACCGCGCCATCGTCGCGGTGAAAGCCAGTGACTAGGCACTCAGAACGGATCGGTCCAATCTGCTTCGGTGGAAAATTGACGACAGCGACGACCAGACGTCCGACGAGCGATTCGGGCGTGTACAAGTCGGTGATTTGCGCACTGGACTTGCGGGTCCCGATATCCGACCCGAAATCGACGTGCAAAATGTACGCAGGTTTGCGTGCCTCCGGAAACACCTCGGCGCTGATAATACGGCCGACCCGTAGCTCGACTTTTTCGAATTCGGCCCATGTAATCTCATCCATCGAAATACCTGCTAGTCGAGTGAAAATTGCTGACCCAACTCGGCGATCGTGTCGTAACGGTAACAGCCGACCAGGTGGTCGTTGACCAAACCGGTAGCCTGCATATGGGCGTACATGATGGTTGAGCCTACAAACTTGAAACCGCGTTTTTTGAGATCTTTACTGAGCGCGTCAGACTCTGGGGTAGTAGCGGGACACTCTCCCTGTGACTGCCACGCGTTTTGTATCGGCTTACCGCCTACAAATGACCAGATATAGCGGCTGAAACTACCAAATTCCTTTTGCACCACCAAAAATGCGTTGGCGTTGGTGACCGCCGCGTTGACCTTGAGTCGATTGCGGATAATACCGTCGAACGTCAGCAGCTTTTCGATGCGCTTATCGGTAAAACGTGCCACTTTGGCAACATCGAAACCCGCAAACGCCTCGCGATAGCCGTCGCGTTTATTCAGCACGGTCGACCACGACAATCCGGCCTGCGCACCCTCAAGAATCAGGAATTCGAACTGCACCGTATCATCGGTAACCGGCACGCCCCACTCGTTGTCGTGGTAAGCGGTGTACGCGTCATTAACCCCAAGCGCCCACGGGCAACGCTCAAGCACCTCGCTAATCGCAGCAGTCATAGCAGGGAGCGTACGCCATCGCCCGGCTGCTAGCGACTAAACTTTGCGGCCGAATCGGGCAAAAAAAAGCGCTCCGGTGCAAGCCACCGAAGCGCATATTCGTCGTGCATGTGGGTCAGCGCACTAGGAGCCGCATTTACCTTCGCCGCAACTGCCCTCAGCGCCATCTTCGCCGCAACTACCCTCGCCACAACTGCCTTCCGCGCCATCTTCAGACGACTCACCGCATTTGCCTTCGCCGCAACTGCCTTCCGCTTCATCACCAATGTAATGACCGGCGTCGAGGGCGTTAACAACAAATGGGTTGGCATCCGCTTGCGCGGTGCCGATCAAAGCCGCCGTACTTACGAGGGCCGTACCCAGGGCCAGCGTTACCGGCTTAATCTTGCTCTCTGACATCTGTTCTCTCCACAAGTGTTCGTGCATTTACGCCCAAGCAGGCGCCGTTCTCTTAAATTAGGCGCCGCTCACGGCGCGCCGGACCGCAAACTTCCTAAATCGACAACCGAATTTTGTCGGCGATCGACTCACGTATATCGTCTAGTGGTTCACCCTTACGGCCGATAATTGCGACGCTCCCGGTCTCGCCTACTGGTACGAGTACGCCGTGAAACTCGTCATCGTCGAACGGTACAGCCTGCTTCACTGGCTCATCCGGCATGATCAACAGCGTAATCGGGCCATTCTTACCTTGAATGACGAGATGGGGAATCGTCCGTCCATTCACAACGCAACTGTGCGCGTATGAAATCAGACCAATATCATCATCGACCTTAGTCCCAGCCGTGGACGTTACGTAGCTTACCGTCGCCACCGACGCTGGCGTCGTGTTCACGCGCATGGCGCTACGCTCGTGGTCCATGTGACCCAGCAATTCAGCGACAAGCTCTGGTCGAGCGTCGATTTCTGCCGTTGGCGATTCTAAGAACCGAAAGCCGATAACCGCGGCGAGTACGACCGATGCCGCAAGCGCCAGGAACGCGTAAGGTCGACGCGATGTCGGCTTACGCGCCTCACGCTCGGCACGCGCAGCGCCGAGATTGGTGACGGTTGCTTCGAGTGGCGATGTTAGATCCGGCATCGGGATCTCGGGCACCGTCACTTCTAGCGCTGCCCGCAGCTTGGCGTCGAAAGCGAGCGCAGCGTCAGCGTACGCGCGGCATTTTTCGCAGCTCGCTATTTTCTCAGCGCGACCGTCAAAGTCCTCGCTCGGCGCCTGGTCAATACGCTCGCAGAATTGTTCGTAAGTCATTTCTGTCATGATCAGTCGTTCTCGGCCGCGTTATCGTCGAACAGCGCCTTCAGCTGCAGTCGTGCTCGGTGCAGACGGGTTAACACCGCCCCCGTCTTGAGCTCCATAACATCGGCAATTTCTTGCGTCGAAAAACCCATCAATACCTGCAGCGCCAGCGGTTCCCGATACTCGTCGGCCAAGGTCAACATGCCTTGGCGCAAGTCATCGATATCGGAGTTTTCGTGGTGAGCGATTTCCGCCTGCTGCGCGTGATGCAGCTCATCGATATCCAGTGTCTCCAGTCGTTTCCGTTCAAAAAATCGGGCGTTTTCACGCCGTACTATCGTCAGAAGCCACGGTTTCGCCGCCGCATCCTCACGCAATGAATCCAGGGACCGCCAGGCACGCAGTAGCGCGTCCTGGACAACGTCCTCGGCAAGCTCCCGATTCCGGCTCAACCAATAGGCATAGCGAAACAGGTCCTCCCTGTAAGTGCCCACGAGTGTTTCAAACCGTCGTTGGCGGCTGCGCTCGTCGTCATCGCCTTGCATAAATCAAAGACCGTCCTGCGTTCGTAAATATTTCAAATTCGGCAATTTATTTTTGCGGGCGCCCGTAACCCTACCTGAAAAGCAATAAAAACCAATAACTTCTAGGGATACGGGCAATCCTGTGAGGCAGTGGCTTTTTTCCGATTGGTAACCGCGCGATAATTATGACGAATAAGAACGGAAAAACGGCCTGCTCATGCCAGCCAAGACCACCGACTCGCTCGGCGCATTCCCAGCGAGACGCCTGCGGCGAACGCGCCGGACCGCGTGGGTCCGCGACCTCGTCCGGGAAACGACGCTAAACCCGAGTGATTTCATCCTGCCGGTATTCGTCCTGGACGGCGACGACACGGAACAATCGGTCGATTCGATGCCCGGCGTACGCCGCCGCAGTATCGATCGGCTACTGCCCTACTTGACCGAAGCCCGCGACCTAGGCATCCCTGCCGTGGCACTGTTTCCGGTCATAGACGCTGAACACAAAAGCGAGGACGGCTCGGCGGCAGCCGACCCGGACGGCCTGGTCCCGCGAACGGTCAACGCAATTAAAGCCGCATTGCCCGACCTCGGCGTCATAACCGATATCGCGCTCGACCCGTACACGACCCATGGCCAGGACGGCATCCTCGATAGCGACGGTTACATTCTGAATGACGAAACGTCGGCGATGCTGGTCCGCCAAGCGCTTGCTCACGCTAACGCCGGCGCCGATGTTGTGGCACCGTCGGACATGATGGATGGGCGTATTGGGGCGATTCGTGCCGCACTGGAAGCTGCTGAACATCGCAACACGCTCATACTGTCGTATGCGGCCAAATACGCGTCGGCTTACTACGGGCCGTTTCGCGACGCAGTCGGCTCGGCTGCCAATCTAGGTAACGCCGACAAACGAACGTACCAAATGGACCCAGGCAACAGCGACGAAGCCCTGCACGAAGTAGGGCTCGATATTGCCGAGGGCGCGGACCTCATTATGGTCAAACCGGCACTCCCTTATCTCGATGTGATTCGTCGCGTGCGCGACCACTTCGGCCTACCAACGATGGCCTATCAAGTCAGCGGCGAGTATTCGATGCTTAAAGCGGCAGCGGCAGCTGGCTGGCTCGATGAGCGCAGCACGGTTCTCGAGGCCTTGATGTCCATTAAGCGCGCTGGCGCGAGCGCGATCTTGTCGTACTACGCCATCGATGCCTGCCGCTGGCTTAGGGAGCATTCATGAGCACACCGGATCGTTACGCGGTACTCGGTTACCCGATCGCACACAGTCGATCTCCGGTGATCCACTCGCTGTTTGCCGAGCAAACCGGGCAGTCGCTTGTTTACGAGGCGGTCGAAACGCCGCCAGAGAAACTCGAATCAACGATCTCAACATTTCGTCGTGGTGGTGGCAAAGGCCTAAACATAACCGTCCCGCACAAGAGCGAAGTCGTCCGACTCGTTGATGAGCTGACTGAACATGCAGCAACGGCTGGCGCGGTAAACACACTGTGGGTCGACGATGGCCGACTGTTCGGCACCAACACCGACGGGGTCGGTCTAGTCCGCGACTTAACGGCAAACAAGGGGTGGTCGCTACACGGTCGTACGGTGCTGGTACTCGGTGCCGGTGGGGCGACACGCGGGATTGTCCGGCCGTTGCTTGAGCAAGGCGCGGGCCGAATCGTTATCGCCAATCGCACGCTCGACAAAGCTATCGCGTTGGCCGCGCATTTTGGTGCGTTCGGTGACGTTGCCTCAGAACGTTTCGATGATCTCGTGAGCCAGGGTCCATTTGATCTCGTGATTAACGCCACATCGGCAGGACTGGACGGTAAACGGCCAGCGTTCCCGGCAAACATCGTTGGCGCGCAAACGCGGTGCTACGACCTGGCGTACGGCGCGAGCAGTCGCCCGTTTCTCGATTGGGCGCGTAGCGCCGGCGCTCAGCATGTCGCGACCGGCTGGGGCATGTTGGTTGAACAGGCGGCCGAGGCGTTTGAGATTTGGCGCGGCGTCCGCCCCAACACGGCTGAGCTACTGAGCCGCTTCTCAGGCTAGCTAGCGCATCGTTACAAACTCTTCGGCACTGGTCGGATGAATCGCGACCGTGTCGTCGAAGTGCTGTTTCGTTGCCCCCATCCGAATCGCGACAGCGAAGCCCTGCATCATCTCGTCGGCACCGTCACCAATTACGTGACAACCGACGATTCGCTCATCCGCGCCGGCGGTAATGAGCTTCATTGCGCACGGCTGCTTGTGCTCACTGAGCGCAAAACGCATTGGGTTGAACCGCGAGCGATAGACTGTCACCGCGTCGCCGTACTCGCGTCGCGCTTCGGCTTCGGTCAAGCCGACCGTCCCCATCGGTGGGTGACTGAAAATGACCGTTGGAATGGTGTGGTACTCAAGGTGCCTGTCGGCCATACCCCCATAGAGTCGATCAGCCAGTCGACGTCCTGCAGCGATTGCGACGGGCGTCAATGCCGCTGCACCGGTGACATCACCGATGGCAAAAATAGTATCGACGTTGGTTGTTTGGAACTTATCGACCGGGATAAAACCGCCGGCGTCGGTCAGCACACCGCTGGTCGCTAGATTGAGGGCCTGCGTGTTTGGCTCGCGACCGACGGCCCAGACAACGCAGTCGAAGGGTCCGCTTTGGCGGCCATCAGCGCCGATAAGGATCAGCTCATCGCCCGACTTTTGAAGTTCCGTCGGTACAAATCCGGTTTGCAGCGCGATGCCGGCATCTTGCATCGCCGCCATCAACTCCTCTTGCAACATCGCATCGAAACTCCGGACGATACTGTCGCGTCGCGCCAGCAACGTAACCTCGGAGCCGAGCGCATGCATCACACCCGCGAGCTCGACGGCGACGTAACCGCTGCCCACCAGCGCGACACGTTGCGGGCGCCGCTCTAGCTCAAAAAAACCATCGGACGTAATGCCATGCTCAGCACCCGGTATGGCCGGCCATGTAGGCGTTCCGCCAGTCGCAATCGTAATGCGCTCGGCGCGGTAGTGTTCGCCGTCGACAGCAATCGTATGTGGATCTATAAAACTCGCTGTACCGCGCAGTAAGGTCACTTTGCGGCGATCGAGATTGCTGGCGTAAATGCCGTTCAAGCGCTCGATATAGGCATCGCGCGACGCTTTGAGCATTCCCCAGTCGTGACCCTTGCTCTCGACGTCGAAACCGAAGTCACGCGCCAGGGCGAGATTCTCTGCCGCTGTCGCCGCGTACCACATAACCTTCTTGGGCACGCAGCCGACGTTTACGCAGGTACCGCCCAGCGGACCGTTTTCCACCACCGCGGCACGAGCACCATACTCGGCAGCGCGTTGCGCATGGGCCAAGCCACCGCTGCCACCACCAATAGCGATCAAGTCGAATTCTTGGGTCACTTTTTATTCCGAAAATGCCATTCAATGGCAATTATAGACATGGCCCGCCGCTCGGCGCTCCTGCTACACTTTGGCAAGACGAAGCCTTGCCGCGGTTCTAAGAATAACGACAACCACCGCACCGGCACGGAAGCCGCGGAGACACCATTGAGTAACACGTTTTTGGCAGCCGCTGAGCTGCCGCCGTTCGATCAATTGCAAGCCTCAGACGTTGTTCCGGGCTTGAATGAGTTGTTGGCGCATAACCGTGCCGCGATCGATGCACTGGTGGCGCAACCCACCCACACATTCGACAACTTGATCGAGCCGCTGGAGGAGTTGAACCACACGCTGCAGCGACGTTGGTCGCCAGTGGCGCATCTGCAAATGGTGTCTAGTAACCGCGCCTGGCGCGAGGCACACGCAGAGGCAATCGGGGCGCTCGCTGATTACGCAACCGAAATAGGCCAGCACGAAGGGCTGCAGAAAGCGGTCCAACAATTGCGCAACACAATCACCGATGACGACAGTCCCGAAGCGCGGCTGCTCGAGCTACAGCTGCGTGATTTTCGCAAAGCGGGTGTGGCACTGAACGAGTCGGACAAAGCCCGGTTTCGAGCCATCATGGCAGAGCTCGCAACGCTAACCACGCGGTTTTCGCAAAACGTTCAGGACGCCACGGATTCCTGGCATTACCACACAAGCGATCGCGGCGATCTCGCCGGACTACCGAAGCGGGTGATCGAGCAGGCGGCCGACCGAGCACAACGGAATGATCAATCGGGCTACCGGTTGGCGCTCGACATGCCGACCTATCAACAAGTCAGCACCCACGCCGACAACGACGCACTGCGTCGCACGTTTTATGAAGCGTGGGTGACACGTGCCAGTGACCAAGGCCCTACCGGGGTTACCTTCGATAACCGTGGCCTTATCCAGGAGATTTTGGCGCTTCGCCACGAGGCAGCGACGCTGGTCGGCTATGCGAACTACGCCGAATTCGCGCTTGACGGACGGATGGCCAACTCGACCGATGAGGTTATGCACTTCCTTGACGACCTTGCGAAGCGCAGCCTCGCTCCGGCGCGCGTCGAGCTCAACCGACTCGAGGAAAGCGCCGGGCGCCGACTCGCACCGTGGGACCTTGGCTACTACGCTGAGAAAGTCCGCCAAGCCCGCCTCAATGTATCGCAGCAGGAGTTGCGGCAATTTTTCCCAGTCGATGCCGTTCTGGACGGCATGTTTCGGTTGGTCGACGACCTTTATGGATTGCAAATCACGGCTCGCGAAGGCGTCGCTGTCTGGGACGATTCCGTCGTTTTCTACGATGTCGTCGACCCGAACGGCGAGCGCCTCGGTAGCTTTTACGCCGACCTTTATGCACGCACCGGCAAGCGCAGCGGCGCATGGATCGACGAGTGCGTCGTTCGCAAGACCTTCGGCACGCAGCCATCTCTACCGGTTGGTTATTTGGTCTGTAACTTCTCGAGTCCGGACGGCGATACCCCAAGTACGCTGACGCACGACGAGGTTGTCACGCTGTTCCACGAGTTCGGCCACATGTTGCACCATGTTTTAACGCGGATCTCGTACCCGAGTATCGCCGGCATCAACGGCGTGCCGTGGGATGCTGTCGAGTTGCCGAGTCAGTTCATGGAGAACTTCGCCTGGGATCGCCGGGTACTCGGCCAAATCAGCCGGCATGTCGACAGCGGTCGAGCTATCGGCGACGAGATGATTACGCGGTTGCAGGCATCGCGCCAATTCAATGCGGGGCTTGCCATGTTGCGCCAACTTGAGTTCGCGCTGTTTGATTTTCGCTTGCACCTTGAATTCGATCCAACGCGTGCCGATCAGTTAGAGACGATCCTCGCCGATGTACGCAGCCGCGTTGGCTTGGTGGACGTACCTAGCTGGAACCGATTCCCAAACAGCTTCGGCCACATTTTCGCCGGCGGGTATGCCGCCGGTTATTACAGCTATAAGTGGGCCGAGGTGCTGGCTGCCGACGCCTACCTTGCGCTGGAAACGACCAGTGGCATTGACACCGGGATGGCCCAACGCTTTCGCGAATCGATCCTCGAAGTCGGCGGTAGCCGCGATATCCTAACGGCGTTCGTTGAATTTAGAGGACGCGAGCCGCAGCCCGATGCGTTGCTCAGCATCAGCGGCCTGGCGTGATTGATTTGACGATAAAACACCGCACGAGCGGCATAACGTCGGCGTTCGGGCGTAAATTGCGACGTACATCACAACTTCGCACCATCGCGGCCGCTCGTCGGTCGCAACGAGTACGATGCTGGAGCGTAAACGGAGCCATTGGCCGGGCTTCTGCCGCACGACAACAGCAACAACAGCGGTACCTGTACAACGTGGCTATTAATTGATGAACACCGTCGGCACATCGCGGTTTCAGCAACGTATGTCCGAACGACGCAGGCCCGGCAGTTACGAAAAAGGCTTGCGCCCCATGCAAGATCGTCGCAACGACTATGACGTGACCGATACGGTTAACGTCAGCCAGACCAGTTCCGTGCGTGAAGAGGTGCGGGCGTTGTTTGCCGACGTTTACGCCGGCTATGCATTCGATCGACTTTGGCTCGCGTTCTACGACTTCGAGCGGTTGTTTACCGGCCGATATCCGGGCTTTCTTGGCTGCGATACGACCTACCACGATCGTCAGCACACGTTGGACATGACCTTGGCGATGGCCAGGCTAGTCTCGGGTTACGAACAGAGCAGCGAACGCGAGCTCACGCTGGGTGCAGAGCGCGCGGAACTCGGCATCATCACATCGTTATTTCACGATTCGGGCTACATACGCCACATCGAGCGCGACCGGCACTTCTCGAACGGTGCGGAATTCACGCGCTGGCACGTGTCACGAAGCGCGATGTTCCTGACGCAATACTTGCCGCATATCGGCCTCAAAGACCAAGTGGCTATCGCTCGTCAGATCGTGCATTTCACCGGCTACGAGATCGACCTCGATCAACTCGAACTGGACGACCCGCGCGATAGCTTTCTCGGCCATCTACTTGGCACGGCCGACCTGATGGCGCAGATGGCCGACCGCTGCTATCTCGAAAAGTGTCGAGACCGTCTCTATGCCGAGTTCGTCGTCGGTGGTATCGCCGTGTCTGAAGACGACGGCGAACGACGCGTCAATTACACATCACCGGAAGACCTGCTGCGAAAAACACCGGGATTCGTCATGCAGTCAGCGTTCACCCGGCTCGATAACGTCTTCGACAAAGCCTACCGTTACGTCGAAGTCTTATTCGACGGGCACAACCCTTACCTCGAGTGGATCGAGCACAACTTGTCGCATCTAGAGACCATGGTCCGAAGTAATGACTTCGGCCAACTGCGGCGCGAACCACCGGTCTTTTTGGCGGAAGATGACAGCGCCGGAAAGTTAAAGTCGCTAGTCGCCGAAGTCGAACGGCGTACGCAAAACGCGTAGCGACCTAATGCAGCTTAATCTTTGCGCATGGCCAAGAAGCCACGCCGCAAGCGAATTCGCTCGAACCAAGCAAGGATTGCGGGGTAGCGGCTAAGGTCAAAGCCGCCCTCATCGGCAACGTGTGTGTACGCAAACAACGCAATATCGGCGATCGTAAAGTGATCCCCAGTAAGGAACTCAGACGTTTGCAACGCATCATCCATAACCGCCAATGCGGCGTAACCCGGATCGCGCTTCGCCGCCAACTCCGCTTGCCGATCCGCCGGACTGCCTAAGTACTGCACGATAAACCGAGCGGTCGCGATATACGGCTCGTGACTGTATTGCTCGAAAAAGAGCCACTGGTAAACGCGCGCTCGCTGATACTTATCCACCGGAATGAGCGGTGAGCCCTCAGCAAAATGCAATAAGATCGCATTCGATTCGGCCAGCGTTCGACCGTCGTTAAATTGGACGACCGGAATACGTCCATTTGGATTCAGCGCCAGGAATTTGGATTGGCGCGACTCGCCGGCAAGAATATCGACATCGACCCACTCGTAGGGCAGCGCCAACTCATTGAGGACCCAAGCGACCTTGTAGCAATTGCCGGATCGGTGATCGCCGTAGACTTTTAACACCGATTGGCTCCAACCACGGCATAGCGTCGGTGGGTCCGAGGGCGTTGGAGGCGATGTTTCATTGGGTTGCAGGGCATCCACGTCCGGCTATCGTCGATGCCGGAGGCTGTCGGGCCAAAGGCCCGACCGGTGAAATTCGGCGGCGGTAGTGGCTACCGCCGCCGAAGGTATCTTGCGTAACGAACCGTCTGCTGCGGCTTATACGGGGCTTACGTCCTCAGCCTGAGGACCTTTTTGACCCTGCGTGATGATCATTTTGACTTTCTGACCGTCTTGCAGTGTGCGGCGCCCTTGCATGTTGATTGCGGAGTGGTGAACGAAGACATCTTTGCCACCGGCATGCTCGATGAAGCCGTAGCCTTTCTCATCGTTGAACCACTTAACGGTTCCTTCTACGTGTTCTGACATTTCCAAAAATTACCTGTTACCGGTCCGGTGTCTTACCGGACAAACTTACTAACGTCACAACTCGCGTCGTGACAACATCCAGGCGCGTTACAAAATATCGCGCCGAAGGGGAATCATAGTCCAAAGAGAAACACTGTCACTAGCTTTGGACGCTTACAGTGTCGCAATACGCACACGATGCGGCAGCGTTACCTGCAGCGATTTGCATTGGTTGCGAAGTCAAAGCGGTACACCGCAAAGACCCCGCCGGTCGGAACTACCGGTAATCTGCCTATAAATGCGGCTAATTGCAGCGGACATCGTTTGTAGAGCCAAAAAGCGCCACAAGACACAAACCAAAAAAATCGTCCGAACCGATCGCTTGGGCCGCGAACGGATCACCCAACATTTTCTACGAGTAAGCGCTGTCATTAGCGGCGTTGCGCAAAAAATGCGCAATGTAGCGTTGTCGGGTTGCCGGAAAAGCCCCGTTTCGGCGGCCGTGCCCTGGCGCTATTCGGGCAGTGGGCGAACGAGCCCGGTCACCTCAAGGGGTGGCGGCGCTTCATTAATAACGACCCCGATTCGGCAGGGAACGCCCATATCGTCGCCCTGGTCGATCTGCACGGCACCTCGCAGACCGCGCGTGCGCAGATAACCGCCCAGCGCCGCGGCAGCGGCACCGGTGGCTGGGTCCTCGTAAACACCACCGCTGGCGAATGCGTTACGCGAGTGAAACGTCGTTTCGTTCTCGCGCCACAATAAGTTGATCGTGACCAGCTGGTGGGCGCGCATCAACGTGGCAACAGTGTCGAAGGCATAGCTCATGGCGGCCAACACGTCACGGTCGGCCACGCCGAGCTGCAAATGCTGTGCACCTGCTGCAACGCAGGTCGGTGGCAACGCCGGGTCGAGCTCGTTGTCGCGAAGCCCGAAGGCTGCACACACCGCGTCGATCAACGAATCGCTTGGGGCCGACTCCGTCGCTGGCCGGGCCTCAAATGCGCCTTGCCAGCGGCCGTTATCGGCACATCGGGATGCGCGTGCGGCAACGTCGCCAGCAGCTGTGCTCAGCAAATACTTACCGGCCGCATAATGCTCTCCCAACACCGTTACCGCAGCAATGGTGGCATGGCCACAAAAAGGTACTTCGGTCAGCGGCGAAAAATAGCGTACAGCGTGCCCCGTCGAGGTCGGTACGACGAACGCTGTTTCGGAATACCCGAGGTCCTTGGCAGTCGCTTGCATACGCTCGAGCGCCGGAAACGTATCGACCAGCACAACGCCGGCCGGGTTGCCGCCCAACGAGCCCCGACAAAAAGCGGCACGCCGCAGCGGGTTGTCGATCGACCCCGGCTTCATTGGCGGCCGTACCGTTCGCACATCACGTCGTACGAGCGCTGCATTAATCGACGTAAGACGTCTTCGTCTACATCGCTCAGCCGTTTTATATACAGACAAGACTTTCCGGTTCTGGTGTTGCCGAGCCGCTTGAGTTCGGCTTCGAATTGCGCCACGCCCGGCATAATGTAAATGACCAACTCTTTGGCGCGCGGCGAAACACCAATCATCGGCATGTCGCCTTCGCGGCCGGACTCGTATCGGTAGTGATACTTACCGTAGCCAATAATGCTGTCGCCCCAGAGACGTGGCCGTCGACCGGTGATTGCCGCTAAGTTATGCATAACGACGCGTACATCAGTACGCCGCTCGGGATTGGTAACCGAATTGACGAACGTTGCCACCGATTGGCCAGTTGGTACCGTTTTGTTGGCAGCTTTGGTCATCGACGCGGTTCCAGTCTTAGTGTACAGCCGGCAGCGGCTGACAGTCGGGCTCGACAAACTGGCGTTTGGCGAGATCGCTCGCCAGCAGCGCTGGGCTGTAATAACGCTCCACCGCCAACGGCGATCGGCTAAACAAGTCGCTGGCGCGTGCTTGAAACGCCGCGAAGTCCTCACCGGACTGAAACTCGGCCTCAACTAGGCGGAAAAATGCTCGCGTCATTGTCTCGTGATAGCCGTCGCTATCCAGCACTCGAGCGTTATAGCGACGAATACCAGAGCGAACGGTCTCGATTGCATCCTCTGGCGAATTCGTACCGAGAAGTGCCCAGGCGAGGCGGACGTGCGCGGTATGTGTCCACGCTGCCGGCGGCCAATCTGCCCGCAAAAAAGCGTCAACAAACTCGGCATCGGAAAAATCATCGCTGTACCGCTGTTTCGCCATTACCCAGTCGCGCTGTGCCTCGGACCCAAACATGAACGTCTGTTCGCCAACTATCTCGAACCCTTGCTGACGGTAAAACGCGATCGCGCGGGGGTTGTCGCTGTAAACGCCGAGGCGCATACGGCCAATACCGAGTGCCGCGGCACTGCGATCGAGTGCCGCCATCAGCCGCGCGGCGTAACCGCCACCGTGATACCGCTTGTCGATATAGAAACGCTCGATGTCGAGCTCATCGCCTCCATTGGATGCAGCAGCAACACGCTGACCGATCGCGTAACCGGCCAACTCGTTATTGACGTACATTGTGATAACAACGTGCGCGCGCGAGCGTAAGAGGTCAGCAAAGACGGTCGTGCGAAAATGCTCAGCCACATACGCTGCTATGTTGTCCGCCGTATTCTGGTGGGCGTACGTATCGACAAAACAGCGATGCGCAAACTCTGTCAACGCTGGCGCTATCTGTGGACTGGGGAATTCGAAGTTACAGTTCGCGCCGGTCATCGTTACCCCAAAACCAGGGGCGCTTTGTCGACTGAAACTAGGTTATCGATAAAATCGAGACTGTCGGGCTCCTTCAAGGCCGCCGCTGTCCATTCGCCGATCAATGGGTACGCGCTCACCGATGTCACAAATGATTGTGCCTCTGGTGAAAGCGTGATGCCGTAGCTGCGAAACCGCAATGCGACCGGCGCGTAAAAGACGTCCGCTACCGAGAAATCACCAAACAACCACTCACCGTCCGCCGAGTAACGCCGCCGAAGCTCTCGCCACATACTGTTGATCCGCTTGATTTGCTGGCGGCACGATTCGGTGAGCGAACCGGGATCGATTGCGTCGACGCGCTTCAAGTTTTGCGGTAGCTCACCGCGAATGCTCATAAAACCGGAATGCATCTCCGCGACAATTGAGCGCGCATGAGCGCGTGCGCTTGGTTCGTGCGGATAGTCGAGCGCGGTGGGCTCATGCTCGCGTAGGTATTCAACGATTGCTAGCGAGTCCCAAATGGCGCGCTCGCCATCAACGAGCACCGGTACGCGGCCGGCCGGAGAGACGGAGTCGATCGATTTCGGCCAGGACTCCGCGAATAGACTCAGTCGCTCCGTCGTAAATTCGATGCCGCTGGCGCGAAGATACAACCATGCCCGCAACGACCACGACGAGTAGTTTCGATTTCCAATGACGAGCGTGTACATCGTTAGCTGTAGAACCCAGATTCGACGTTCGACGGACGTCACAAAATACCAGAGCCGCCGGCCGCAAGCAGCGCGGATCGCCAAATGCTAGGTCGATAATGACACGAGTGGTATCGCTGAATAGAACGCTTGCCGGAAGGCGTTCCCCAACACGTCTGCATCAATCGATGGCTCGATGAGAACCAGCGATACGAAACCGTCCGTGTGCCAACGCCAGCCGCCCGGCGGCTCCGGCAGCGCTGTCCCAGATGGCTGCGGATACGGTGAGCAGTACAAATAGGGCACGGCGTACTTGTCATCGCCAGGCGAGTAACCGACGCCAATCGATGGCGCCGATGCTGGATCACCGGCAACAAACTGCACGAGCGTCGCAATGTCGAAATGGTGCGGCCATAGACGCACCGGCGATGGACCGGGCTGCAATGCCGGCAACGAACCAATCAACGTGGTTAGCGCCGCATGTGCGGCGGCCAGCGATAGTCCCAATCGCGTAACGTCCGGCTGCAACTCTGCGCTTGACACACGGTCGGACGGGCCCGCCAGCGTATACGGCATGTCGGCGATATCGGCCCCGTGCAGTGCGCGGCGACGCAGCACATCGTTTAACCACGTTACCGCGTCCGCCTCACGCGTCGCGGCCAAGTCGAATTCCGCCCCTGCCTCATCGCTAATGACAACGACATACCGCAGCGGATCGAATCCCAGTGCCAGCGTGACGGTCCGGGACAGAGGGGCCGTACACATCAACCCGAGGCGTGCGTTCCACACCAAGGCCGAATGACTGTCATCGGCGACCGTAGGAAGGTTGGCACGCGCAGCGCGGCTGAGTGGCTGGCAAGCCCGGTGTACCCACTCGCGCGCTGCCGTCCAGTTATCGATGGTTGCTCACCAAGACTCGCCATCCCATCTGTGAAGACCAACGCTGCTTCGCGCTGCGTCGACTGTGGCGGTGACAATAGCGCGGAATTGCTCCGGCTCGCCGAGAACACCTAGCAGCACCTGCGCCTTCGCCGCGAGCTGACGCTGCCATTCCGTACCCGGCGACGCACCAGCAACGAACGTCAATGCGGCGTTGGCTTCGTCGCGAGTACCGTTCAACCCGAAAATAACGCCCGCATAATACCGTGCCCACAAGGACTCTGGAGCATTGCGGCGATAGTGCTGCGAGGCCAACTGCAACGAGCCAACGCGCCGGCGCATCTGTTCAACTTCGACTGCCGCCCGCGCAACCAGTGCTTCGGCGTCTTGGCGAAACTGAGTATCGTGCTCGTACTCGATGAATGGCGTATCGACCCGGTAGCCCACATCAAAACCCAAGTGGGACGTATCGTGCAATAACCAACTGGCCCCAACATTGAGATAACTGCCCGCCGTCTCCGGATCTGCTTGGAACTCGACAACGACCAACCACCACCCGTGATCGTCTAACCAAATTCGCGATGAGCCACGGCGCTGCAGACCCAGTGGTTTCAGTCCAGCGCAAGCGAGCCCATTGAGTATTTTGTTGTCATTCCTGACCACGAGCGATTGTGCTTATCCGGCGCCTTACGATTAATCATGATCAGAACCGACGA
This sequence comes from Pseudomonadota bacterium, assembly GCA_039183535.1. Lineage (GTDB taxonomy): Bacteria > Pseudomonadota > Gammaproteobacteria > Steroidobacterales > Woeseiaceae > JBCAXA01. The sequence continues at coordinate 17,009 of JBCDBO010000024.1, forward strand.
ACCCGCGCCAATCCCGGATGAACATGACGACAACCCACGGTCCGAGTATCGCCATAAACGCGAACATCGTAAGGAATAGACCGCCCGCAATGCGACTACCGCCGTTGTTCAACGAATAAACGTCGAAGAAGCTGCTGTCGGCGCTGCCGAGCAGATACCTTCCGGGCTGCTCGGTAAGCGCCAGGACCGAAACTACGCTCTATCGTTTGATCCAAATAAATGCTGCGACCTACACAAACAAACTACGACCCCACCGGGCACAACGGATCACTCCGTTTTGTGTTGATAGATCTGAATAAGGTTACCGCAGGTATCAGCGAACACGGCGATCCACACAGTCCCCGCGTCGGTCGGCTCCATCGTAAAGGCGACGTTATGCGATTTGAGTCGTTTGACCTCTGCCTCCAAATCGTCGACTTCAAATCCGGTTATTGGGATGCCTTGTTCGAGCAACGATTCCTGGTAGGCCTTAGAGGCTGGGTTCACGTTCGGCTCGAGTGACAACTCGGTGTCATTGCCCTCCGGCGAGATGACCGAGATCCAGCGGAACTCACCGACCGGAATATCCTGTTTTTTTTCAAAGCCGAGCACATCGGTGTAGAAGTCGAGCGCTTTTTGTTGCTCGTCGACGGGAATGGCGGTCATCTTAATTTTCATGGTAGTAACCTTCGCTAGCGGGTAAATCGCCTGTCTTACTTATTTTGGCACGACATCGCTTCTCGAATTGTGCGCTTGTGTCTCCCACGCAGCTCGCAACAACTCCATGCATCCCGGCGCCCGAGTCCGTCCTGTGCCAAGCACGCGTTGCCGGAATTGCTGCGGCGAGTACCCGAACCGCGCCCTGAACCGAGCACTAAAGCTCCCGAGACTCGAAAAGCCCACGGCCATACAGACATCGGTCACCGACTCGGTCCCACTGGCAAGCAACTGCTTCGCCCGCTCAAGTCGAGCTCGAGTTCGAAACTGGCCCGGCGTTTCACCGAACAATGCGTTGAATTGGCGGATAAAGTGAAACCGGGACATCAGCGCCGTTCGCGCGGCGGCGTCGATCGAGTCATCCGGACCTGTCGCCTGGCGAAGTTGGTCTCGTGCCCGACATAGTCGTCGCAAGTGTTTCTGCGTGAGCATCGCGAACCTACTTCGGCGCTTGATTATCCGCCAAGCTGTCGCGGCGAGCGTCGTTAATCATAAACAACAACTCAGCAGCGGCCTCGGCATCGCAAAGCGCGCGGTGGTGCTGGCGCAGTGGAACATGGAATTCATCGCAGAGTGCACGTAACGAGTATGAAGACAGGCCGGGGTAAAAGCGTCGCATTTGCGCGCAGGTACACAGCTTCGGCGCGCGGAATGAGCGGCCTAGGCGCGCGAATTCGCCGCGCACAAATCGATAATCAAACCCAACGTTGTGGGCAACGAAGATCGAATCAGAAAGGAATACTTCAATTTCATCCGCTTTTTCTGCAAAGGTCGGTGCAGACGCCACCATCGCCTCAGTGATACCGGTTAGTCGTGATATGGACGATGGGATCGCGCGCTGTGGGTGCAATAGCGTTTGGTAGCGGTCAATAACCTGACCGCCTTGGACCCTAACCGCTGCAAACTCGGTGATGCGGTGATTCTCGCCACGACCGCCCGTCGTTTCGACGTCGACGACAGCGAACGTTTGTTCTGGGTCGACACTCCATTGAACACGCACGAGTCGTGCGGCGAACCCTGCTGCTCGAAGCTCTTCTATCCGCTGCCATTGGCTGCGCCGGAGCTGGTCACCTTCAGCTTTGACTTCAATGAATTCGATGCCGGCGTCACCCAGTACGAAAAGATCGGGCCAACCATGTCGGTAGGCACGAAAATCTGCGCTCATCGCCACCAAAATACGCGCCAATGCGCCGTTCGGAGCTGCACGGACCAACGCCGTGACGAGCTCCAAGGTATCGCGCCGCCAACGAAATACACCATTGGCCTGCCCATACGCACCGACCGCCGTTTTAGTCAGTGCCCGTATCAGTCGTTCGGGCGACTCACACAGTGAGAGACGCTCAGCGATCGGCGTGGCTAGGCGACTCGAAAACGTCCCATCGACCAAACTAGCCGGCAGCGACTCGAACGGAGAGTGCGCCGGCTCCGTCGCGACAAGGTCCCAAAATAAGAGTCCAAACAACGATCGCCACAATCGATTTTCGACTCGCACGGCCCGTTTTCCGAGCCGCTCGAAATGAACAACGACAGCCTCTTCTGGGCAACCGAGCAATGCTTGATCCGCAGTAACCACTTCCGCGTCACGCAGAAAATCCGTGCGACGACTAACGCGCTGGCCGCGAAATTTGCGGGCGAGAAGGTCTTCGGCAACGAGCTGCTCCTCACTGCTGCGCGGCGCGGCGACCCGCTCGGTGAGTAAGCGCTCCGCGGCATCGCGTTGTTCGGTCGCAACGAGGCAACGCACGGCACCTGTTAGGCAGTCGCCGGTCTCACCGTGACGGTACGCGGCTAAGGCCGTTACAAGATCATGGGCACGTTCAGCCTCGCGGCCACAGCGCTTCGCGAGTTTATCGCGCAAGCGCATGGCGGCCGTGCCGACAGCGGCCGGCCACGTCGTTTGCGGTGGCGATGACTCGGCCAGTGCTTGGGCGTAAAAAAAACAGCTTCTCGCCTCGTCGAGGTCGGCGAATCGCGGCTCGTAGTCCGCTTCGTCTGCACGGGTACGCAATATTCCGAGATCACGCATTGTGAATGCCGATAAGCCTGACCGGTATGCGCCAAAGTAGAGGAATGTTAGGTACTTGACCGTCTGCACGTAGCATTGCGTAAAAAGTGTACTGGCGACACCTGCGACGAATTCCGCTGGGTCGCAGTGCGCTCGTACAAGGTCGACGTAGTCGGCCTTGCGTAAGCCACGCGCGACACCAGGTAGCACCTGTCGCAGGTAGCGCAACAACTCGTCCCGGGTCGCGAGCGTTAGAACGTCATCACGGTGTTCGGGCTGCGCGGCACACAGCCACCGCTTGTCGATCAGTGCCGTCAGTGCACGTGGCAAATCGCCGATCTCGGGATAGACGAGCCGGCTGCGGCGAAAGACACGGCCTTTGCGACTGGCCAAACGGGTGTACAAACAGCGCTCGTCCAGCGACAACTGCGGGAAATCGGCCAGAAAGCGCCGCGCGGCGGCGTCCAAGACAGGTTCGTAGTGGCGCGCAACGAAACGCAGCATTTCTTCGAAGTGCTGCAGATAATACCGCTCTGGGAGCGGCTGACTGGCGCGTCGGCGTCGAGGTTCCTGAGTTTGATCGAAACTATCTAGCACAGCCGTAACCGAGTGAGGCATACGCAGAATACAGCGGGTCGGGCTTGCAGCGGTAGCGGGACGGACGAGGTAAGCTCTCGGCAAGAATTTTCCTGAGGAAAGACCCGATGTTGCGCTATTGCTGGCTTGTTGTGCTTGCCACGGCCGCTATTGCAGCGGCCGACGACTACCCGCTCAAGATGATCACGGCCGACCCAGACTGGATCGGTAACGAGCCGCAGAACGCCTACTTTAGTGACGACGGCGCTGTCGTTTACTTCGATGCCCAGCGCGCCGGCGAGAGTTTTAACGATCGCTATGCCGTGCCGGCTGACGGATCGGCACCGGCGAGCATTGTCGCCGATGAGGTACCGGTCGAGTCGTCGAACAGGACCCGGGTAATCAGCCCGAACGGTTCTATGGTTGCATGGACGGCCAACGGCGATGTGTTTCTCCGTGGGATCGACTCCGACACGGTCGTACAGGTAACGCAAACCACCGTCCGGGAATCGGCGGTCATGTTTTTGAACGACGGACGACTCGCGTTTTTGTCCGCCGATCGCTATCGACTGTACGACCCGTTCCTCGCTGGCGTAACGGCTAGCCCGGAGCGCGGCTACACCAAACTGGCCGATTTCGCCGACATACGATTTAGCGACGACCCAGCGGCCGAGGCACCATTCGATACCTTGCGCGCTAACCAGGCTCGGCTTTATTCGATGGTCGTCGAGGATGCACGGCGCGAGCGGGCGGCCAAAGCCACGGCTGCCGCCCGACAACAGGCGAGCCCGAATGGCGCGCCGTTACCCGTCTACGCTGGCGACAAGATTGAAGCGACCGCTCGGGCATTGTCACCGAACGGACAGCACATGGTGCTCGTGACGCAGCCGGCCAATTACGACGGTGGCCCGACCGGGCTGATGCCGAATTACGTGACGGCGAGCGGACAAACCGAGACAACCAAGCTGCGCAGCCGCGTGGGGCGGACGCTTCCAGCGCCACAAACCGCCTGGCTTTACAACAGCGCAACAGAGTCATTGGTAGCGATCGATTTTTCGTCGTTGCCAGGGATTGATAAGGACCCACTGGCGAGACTTCGAAAATCTGCGCTCGATTGGCATGTCGAGCGCGGCGCCGAGCGCGATGAGGTGGCAGCGCTTCTCGAGCCGCCGGAGCAACGCGCTGTCCATATCGAACAGATTCACTGGCACTCAGGCGGCGACACCGTCGCGCTGCAAGTGCACTCGATCGATAACAAGGATCGGTGGATCGTAACGGTCAACGTGGCAGACGGCCGACCCCGCACGCAACACCGGCTCACCGATGACGCGTGGATAAACTACCTGCATAACGATATGGGTTGGATCCCTGGAACCGACACGCTGTGGTTTCTGTCCGAAGAGTCCGGCTTCTCGCAGCTCTACACAAAAGCGCTCGATGCGCGGCGCCATCGCGCGCTGACCACTGGCGACTATGTCATCTCAAACGTGACGGCGACGCGTGATGGGCGCTACCTCGTCTTCGTCGCCAATGCCGACATGCCCTCGGTATATGAGATTCATCGTGTCAGTACCACCGACGGGACGATCGAAGCACTGACGGCTTTGGGCGGTGTGAATACGTATTTCCTATCGCTCGATGATACGCAGCTCGGTATCTCGCACTCGGAAATGGATAGGCACCCGGATTTGTTTGCAAAACCGTTTGACACGAGCACAGCGCCCGTACGCTTGACCGATACCGTATCGGCCGAGTTCAAAGCGGTCGATTGGATTATTCCGTCGATCGTCGCGGTTCCGTCGTCCGACGTTGACGCACCGATCTACAGCAAGATTTATTTGCCACCGAATTACTCGGCCGACCAGCGCTGGCCGGCCGTCATGTTTGTTCATGGCGCTGGGTACACGCAAAACGCCCACGCGGGCTGGCCGTATTACTTCCGCGAGTTCATGTTCCACAGCTTGCTGGCTGAGCGTGGCTTCGTCGTGATCGATATGGACTATCGTGCATCGCGCGGTTATGGCCGGGACTGGCGAACGGCGATCTATCGCAACATGGGTCGACCGGAGCTGGCCGATTTTGCCGATGGTATCGACTATTTGGCCGAGAACTACAACGTCGAACGGCAGCGGATAGGGATCTACGGCGGCAGCTACGGCGGCTTCATGACGTTCATGGCGCTGTTTTTAGAACCGGATCTATTCGCCGCCGGTGCTGCGCTCCGGCCGGTGGCCGATTGGCAGCACTACAACCATGGATACACGTCGAACATCCTTAATACACCGCTGATCGACCCCGAGGCGTACGTTACTAGCTCACCAATCCATTACACCGACGGCTTGGCAAAACCGTTGTTGATCGCAGCAGGAATGCAGGACGATAACGTGTTTTTTCAGGATAGCGTGTTGGTCGTTCAGCGCTTACAGGAACTGGGCAAAGAGGATTTCGAGCTCGCCGCCTACCCGCTCGACCCGCACGGGTTCGTGCACGCAGAGGCCTGGCTTGATGAATACCGGCGCATTCTAAGGCTGATGGAGAGGCATGTCTTAGCGGCGCCGTAGCGTCTTCACAGACTGTTCACAACTGAATCACCGGGCATTCACGGCAACGTTCATATCGTCCGCGGCGTTTACTCGCCTTTCGACAAGGAAATTTGCTATGCCTCAAACAATGCTGCATCGCAGCAGGTTGCCGCTCCTCGGCATCGCTGCGATCGTCGGCCTCGCTGCCTGCGATAACGACAATGACTCAGCACCGGTCATTAACCTGCCACCGGCTACCGCTGAAGTTCGTGTCATTCACGCCTCTCCGGACGCGCCAGCCGTCAACGTCTCGCTTAACGGCACTGTCGCGATTTCTGACCTCGATTACGGCGAAAGCTCCGGCTATGCCACTGTCGATGCGGCCGACTACGACATCGTCGTCGAGGGTATTATCCCAGGGGGCAACGCGGATGTGATCACCGTCAATGCGTTCCCACTGCCGCGAAACGCACGCGCAACCGTGTTGGCCGTAGGCGATGTCGCTAACATTGCGGCGTTACCGGTCGACGAGTCAGCCACAACGCCGACCAGCACCCAGGTGTCGGTAGCCGTTGTCCACGCCGCGCCGGCCGCGCCGACCGTCGATATTTTCGTCACTGACCCGGCTGCCGATATCACCGGTATGATGCCGACCGCGACGCTGTCGTTCGAGGAAAGCGCCGACGCTGGCTCATTGTCAGCAGGCCCAGTCCGTATTCGCGCGACCGCTGGCGGCAATGTTGTCTATGACACCGGTACCGTCGATCTAGCGTCGTTTGCGGGCAATCGGTTATTCATCGCCGCCATCGCAACGACAACAGCGACCGAGCAAGCCGCCTCGCCGATCAAGTTGTTGGTTGCTACCGATACCGACGCTGTGACGCTGCTTGACGCAGGGACGCAGGTCGGCGCCAAAGTCGTACATGCATCGCCCGATGCGGGTACCGCTGCTGGCGGTCCTGTCGAGGTCTTCGCTACCAGTGCCGCGTTGGGTGCCGATCCGGTAGAGCTCATTGACGCGTTCGCGTACACGGATATCGTTCCGGCAGCGGATACGTACGTTGCTGTTCCGGCAGGCGACTACGTCTTCGACGTTGCGCCGAATACGGACACGATCGGCGACTCAGTATTCACGTCTGGCTCACTGACACTGGGTGCAGGTCAAGACTTCACCGTCATTGCTGCGGGCCGCGTTGCTGCGACGCCTGCATTTACGCTACTTGTTGCGGCGGATGACAACCGTCCGGTTGCCACCGAAGCACGCGTCAAAGTCATCCACGCAGCTCCGGCGGCCGGTACCGTCGACGTCTATGTCACGCCCGCCGGCACGTTATCGGTCGCAGATGCTGAGAACGGCAATGCGATGCCATTACTCGATGACTTCGAATTCGGCACTGTGACGCCGGAGCCTGTCGCCGTTGCGCCAGGTGATTACGACATTCGGGTCGTCGCCGGTGGTAGTGCTGCCATCAATATCGAAGGGTTTACACTGGCAGCTGGCACTGCGGCCAACGTCATTGCTCGTGGTCCGCTTGAGCCGGCCGGTGCACCGACCGACTTCAGTGTCATCGTGACGACCAACTAGGTCCGGCGATAAATGCACGATGAAAGGGCCCTGCGGGGCCCTTTCTTTTTGGTCGGGCGTCAGGGGATTAGAACGGTACTGCCAACCGTTGATCGCGATTCCAACGCCGTATGCGCTTGGGCCGCATCTTTCAGCGCGACCTCGGTTGGTGGCTGGATGCGGATCACGCCATCGGCAATATGTCGATACAACTCGGCAGCGCCCGCCTGCAACCAATCCCGATCCGCGGTGTAGTGAAACAAGGTTGGCCGCTGCAAGCGCAGTGAGCCACGGGCCAAATCCGCTATTTTGAATTTGCTCGCGGGGCCCGAGGACTGGCCAAAGCTAACCAGTGTTCCGAACCGTTGCAGGCAGTCGAGACTGCCCGGGTAGGTGTCTTTCCCGACACCGTCATAGACCGCATTAACGCCCTCGCCGTTGGTTAGGCGCTCAACTTCGCGCACGAACGACCCCTCGCGGTAGTTGATCGCGTATTCATAGCCAAAATCTCGCGCGAGTGCGCACTTCTCCTCGCTGCCCGCCGTCCCAATTGCGCTGACCCCGAGGGCTTGCAGCCATTGTCCGGCGATCAAGCCGACGCCTCCGGCGGCGGCGTGGAAGAGAACGGTATCGCCAGACCGAGCCGCATAGCTGTCGAAAATCAGGTACCGAACCGTAAGTCCCTTAAGACAACTGGCGGCAGCCGTAATGTCATCGACCGCATCGGGTAGCGGCACGAGTAGATCGGCGGCGAAGGTGCGGTGGCTCTGGTAAGCGTTAAACGGCGCAGCGTAGACAACACGCTGGCCAACCGATAACCCGCTAACCCCGTCACCAAGCGCCTCGATGACAGCGGCCGCCTCGGCACCGATAACAAAGTCGGTTTTGGTCGGTGTCGGGTAAAGGCCGGTGCGGTTGTAAACATCGATAAAGTTAAGGCCAATCGCCGTGTGTCGGAGGAGCACTTCACCGGCGGCTGGCTGTGGAACGGCAATGTCCTCAACAGCGAATTGATCGACACCGCCCGGTTCACGAACAACAACACGGTAGGCTGACACAACAAACTCTCTAGACTCTAGCGCGGTAGAGGGTAGCACCGCTGCGGTCGCAGGTAACCACACCCGTATTAGGCGTGCTTGTTACACTTGGCGAAGGATCTAAAACGACAGAAGGGTTGGCATGGAACTTCAAGACAAAGTCATCGCGATTACCGGTGCGGGCCGCGGCTTGGGCGCTGCAATGGCGACGCGTCTCGCGAAAAGCGGCGCCAAGTTGGTGCTGATCGACCTCGATGCCGATGCCCTTGAGGAAACGGCAAGTCAGTGCCGCGATCTCGGCTCACCCGATACGGCCGTATACGTCAGTAACGTCGCTGATGAAGCCGCGGTCGTCGACTTGTTTGGGTCGATTCGGCATCGATTCAGTCAGCTGGACGGGCTAGTCAACAATGCCGGCATAACCCGCGACGCGTTGACTTTGAAGTACAAGGACGGTGAATTGGTCTCGGAGATGACGATGGACCAGTGGCGTCTTGTTATGGACGTCAATCTGACGGGAGTCTTCCTGTGCGGTCGCGAGGCCGCCAAGCTGATGATCGAAACCGGCAGCAAGGGCTGCATCATCAACATCTCGTCGATTTCTCGCGCTGGCAATATGGGCCAACTCAATTACTCCGCCACGAAAGCTGGCGTGCAAGCCATGGCGGTTGTTTGGGCGAGGGAATTCGCCCGGTACGGCCTTCGCGCGGCAGCGGTCGCACCTGGCTTTATCGGCACCGATATGGTCATGGCGATGAAACCGGAGGCACGCGAAAAGCTAACTGCCGGCATCCCGGCACGGCGGGTCGGCGACCCCGACGAAATCGCTAGCACGGTGCAGTTTATTTTTGAGAACGACTACATAAGCGGCCGCTGTTTCGACATTGATGGTGGTCTTCGACTGTAAGTCCGCCGATGGCCACCGTTGCGTTTGTTTTGACATCGCATGATGCGATCGGCGCCAACGGGGAATCGACCGGCGTCTGGCTAGAAGAACTGGCAACGCCGTATTACCGCCTTCGCGAGGCCGGACATACGGTCACGTTGACGTCGATAACCGGCGGTACGGTGGCGGTCTCACCGCAGAGTCTGCGCCCGCCGGCTGGCGCGGTTGGTTCCGTACAACGCTGGCTTCGCGACGAAACCGCCACCGAGGCACTGGCGACGACAACACGCAGCGATACCTTAGTGAGCGCTTCGATCGACGCTTTGGTCATTCCAGGCGGTCACGGTGCGCTGTGGGATCTTGCCAATAACGCAGCAGTTTCGGCATTGGTCGAATCGTCTCTTAGCGCCGGAAAAGTGGTCGCGGCGATTTGCCATGGACCAGCCGCATTGATCGGGGCGCGCCAGGCGAGCGGCGAGCCTTGGGTGAGTGGACGGCGTGTTGCGACATTCACTGTCGCCGAGGAACAAGCGGCCGGCTTGGCCGGCGATATCCCACTGCTGCTGGAAACCCGACTACGCGAACTCGGCGCCGATATTGTTAGCGCACCACCGTTTACAGCGTGTGCGGTGCGCGATGGTACCTTGGTCACGGCGCAGAATCCGGCATCGGCCGACGCGTTCGCCGACCATATCGTGGCTGCGTTAGTCGACTGACGCCATCACGATAAGCGTCGCTTGGGAAGCGTTGCGGGCTGGCGAAACTCAACCGGAATTTCCGATAGCCGTAGCTGCTCCGTCAACTGACGTACCATCGCATCGACCTCGTGCCGACCGCGCAAGCCGTCGGCAACCGTGGCCACAACGTCGCTATCAGCAAGCAGCTTGATCGCATAGTAGATCGTATGGCGCCCTCCACTGGTGCTCGACATGGTCTGATCGATCCGAAAATTCTTTACCCGCATCAAGTCGACGCTCCGACTCACCAACGGCAACCCGAACCACAATCGCCGCGCCGTTAAGGTACCGCCGTCGCGGCTCACACGCAGTGATTTGCCAAGGCTGTATAGCCCGTAGATCAGTATCAAGCCACCAAAGAGTGCGAAAATCACACCCATGATCGGCGCATCGGCCATCGTGATTAAGACGGCGCCGACGCCGGCGAAAACACCACCGAACAACAACCCAATCAGCGACATCGTTACGTGACGGCCAGCCGGAAATTCAATGATGGGGTAGATCCCGCCGCGATGGATGCGAAAGCGTTGCTCGATCGCGGCATCCGCGGACTGGATCTGCTCACGGACATCGTTTGCGACGACGGCGTCAGTCAGCTGTTGCGATCGCTCGGCGGTTGCAAAGACCGGTATTTCGTAGGTGCGATCGAAGTCTGGTCCGGGCATGTCGCCGTGAACATGCAATCGCCACAAGTGATAGCTGCCACCGTCTTTGACAGGATCAGACTCGGCCAGATCACTTGGGACGTCAAAGCGAAACGCGATCTCGTTTTTGTTGGCGACGCGCACAGCCCGGACGCGTTGCGAATGCTGCCACTGCACGCGCTCGGTTCGAGACTTCGAGCTGCGTTGGCTGAGTCGTAGCGACAACGTGACATTAAAGCGTTGCTCGGCACTCTCGAGACCGTGGATGGCGATTCGCCCACCGACGTTACCGCCGATCGAACCGGGGAAAGGATCGAGTTCGCATGGCGCCGGGCCAAAGCGCGACCATTCGCGCGACGTTCTGACGGCCCAAATGAGCAAGCCGACGCCGACAATAGGAAACAACAGACCAAGTAGCGCCGGATAGTTGCCTTTGTTGATTACCTCATCGATCAGTAAGAACGGCAACGGTAGCGATACGAGATTCCAAAACACGGCGAAAATCCAACTGCCGCGCAACTTAGATTTTGCCTGCGACGTCAATGCTGCGCCTTGCCAAGCAGGGTTGGCTAGCCATGGTTGCGGTCCCAACTCGGCATCGCTCTCGTCACGGGTGGTGGTTTTCCGCGACCACGTGGCATACAGCGCTATGCCGCCGACCGCTAAAAATATCGCGCCGAACACGAGCTTAAACACCTGTAAGCCCCAGCGAAACGACCGGTCGATTACCGCCTCGTCTGGGGCGTCAGGGTTAACCCAGGCCGTTATTGGTTGGCCATCAATCGCTGCCGACTTTAGTCGCTTACCAAGGGTTCGATGAAAATCGCCGATATTGTCAGCGGTATCGCTAATGGCGGCACGCTCGCTGGTGTAGTCGATGCCATCGATACGGTAGGTGTATCGCGCCCATGCCTTGTACGTGGCGCCACCATCGGATGAGCTATTGGTTCGATAGCCGCCATCGAGCACCGTCGCCGCAACTGGCGACCACTGCTGCATGGCACGCGCATCGAGCCAGGCGGCGCCTATCCACACCAGCATGCCGAGGCCAAACGCGCAAAACGGTGTTGCGAACAGTGTCCCGAGCAAACGGCCCATTCGGCCCTCCCTGACGGTATCGATCGGCAATCTAACATTCGCCTTACGCGGTCGCTGTGATCGCAGTCGCGCCGAGGCTTCGCTAACATGCCACAAAGGGTTTGGATTCGTAGCGATGCCGGATTTGGCGCAGCAACCTAAAGCGGAGTTGCACCTGCATCTCGAAGGGGCACTTGAGCCTGAGTTGATGCTGGCGCTCGCCGAGCGTAATGGCGTTGAATTGCCATACGCGGATGAACGAGCAATTCGGGCGGCCTACCAGTTCAACAATCTGCAGGATTTTCTTGACCTGTACTACGCCGGTACCAGCGTGCTACAAACAGCCGATGATTTTTACGCGCTAACCATGCATTACGCCGCTCGTGCCATTGCCGATGGCGTAACCCATGCGGAGTGTTTTTTCGATCCGCAGGCGCACACGGATCGCGGCGTGCCAATTAACGTTGTATTCGCTGGCCTTAGCAAAGCGATCGATGCGGCGCGTGAACAAGGCCTGCACATCTCGCTGATCCTGTGCTTTTTGCGGCATTTATCGGAGGACGATGCGCTTGGCACGCTCGATTCGGCGCTGCCCTTTCGTGAGCACTTTATTGGCGTTGGCCTCGATTCCAGCGAGGTCGGGCACCCGCCGATTAAGTTTCGGCGCGTGTTTGATCGGGCTGCTGAGCTCGGCCTGCACCGGGTTGCCCATGCCGGCGAGGAAGGACCGCCCGAATATGTCTGGCAGGCGCTCGACGAACTCGGCGTCGAACGTATTGATCACGGCAACCGCGCGTTGGAGGACGAGGCTTTAGTTGCCCGCCTGCGCCGTGACGGTATTCCGCTAACGGTATGCCCACTGTCGAATCTACGTCTTTGCGTGGTCGATTCGCTCAGCGGCCACCCGCTGCGCGCGATGCTCGACGCCGGTTTAACGGTCACGGTCAATTCCGACGATCCGGCGTACTTCGGCGGCTACATCAACGATAACTATCGGGCGGTGCAAACGGCGTTGGACTTGTCGGAACGCGACATCGCAACCCTCGTCGATCATTCGCTGGCGTCTCGTTTCGTCGCCGAAGTGCCAGGGACCTAGGCGCGTTGCAGGGTCTGGTCGTTGAATAAGTGGGAAATCAACGTGTAACGCGTGCCTTGCGTCGTTTCCAAGACCTCGTGGAGCAATGCCGAAGAAAAAATCATCGCGCTACCTGGCTCAGGCTTATAACCGCGGTTGCCGTATTCGCGAAAGACGACCTCGCCGCCGTCGTAATCGTCGTTAAGGTTTAGCGACAGAGCGAAACGTCGGTATGCGGTTGCTGCACTGACGTTGTCACGGTGCCCCATGGTGTTGCCTTCGCGGTCGCCGTGGTATCGAGCGATATGCAGGTCTTCGCGACGGGTCACCTCGAAACCAAACGACTTTTTGATGAGCGGCACGACGCGGCCAAACAACCGTTGATCAAGAAAACTAACGGTGGCTGGGTCTTTAATAATTTCGTCAACGCGGTCTTGGCGATTGTGCTCGTAGACCGGTATCCGGTAATTGCCGTCAACCTCGCCGGGGCGTGGCGGGCGGATCATCAGCGGACTGCGGGTTTCGAAGGCATGCAACAAACCGGCGCACTCTTCCCGGGTCAGCACATTCGGCACCACCAGCACGGGCGCATGCGGGACGTGCCATGTATCCGCTTCTCGATGCAATTCGGTATCCACGAGACGGATTATTGCATGTATAGCTGTTTGCGCAGGTAACGGGGAGTCATACCAGGCCCGAATTTGTCGGTTCGGCGTTAGCAACACCCAGCGGGCGGCTAAGCCTTGGCCCATGTGGACGCCGTACGACGCAAAAACAACGCCTGTCGAATCGCCGCAGACCGGTATCGTCAGTCCTAATTGGTCGCGGGTGGCCGCGTTGGCCGCAGCGTCGCTGTTGGCCGTGATCACTACGCAAGCGATTTGCCGTTGGCGCAACATGGGTTTCGCGGCGGCCAGATCCGCCAGTGTCTGCATCCCTTCGCTTGTGCGCGGATCGATAAGCACGAGAAGCAATGGATGCCCTGCAAGAAAATCATCATCGAGCTTTAGGGCGCGACCGTCTTGATCGCGAATCTCAAATGCTAAGGCCAGCGCCCCGTGCGCCAACGGTTGCACATAGTCATGCAGCTGCGGAGCTGCGAGGTCATAGGTTCGCGTCGGCATCGGTCGAGTCTAGCCGCTTCGCGATCGGAGCGACATCGTTGTGCGCCGCACTATTCCGTGAAGCGCCGCTCCAACCCACGCCACGCATCGATGTAGTTTCGCTGGCGTTGTGGGCAATCGAGTGCCGCCGGTGTGGGTCGGAACAGGTAGCGCGACTCAAACATGAACGCCATCGTCGCATCGAGGTATTGCGGCGTCAGCTCCTGGCTACTGGCGGCATCGAAGGCCGCGGCGTCCGGCCCATGCGGGACGAACGCGTTATGCAGGCTGGCCCCACCGGGGACGAATCCGCCGCCTGGCTTAGCGTCGTAAACACCGGTAATCAATCCCATGTACTCAGACATGACGTTGCGGTGGTACCACGGCGGGCGAAAAGTGTCCTGCATTACCAGCCAGCGCGGCGGGAAAACCACGAAATCCACATTCGCCGTCCCTGGTGTATCGGATGGCGACGTCAGGACGGTGAATATCGACGGATCGGGATGGTCGAAGCTGATCGAACCGATCGTATTAAAGCGAAACAAGTCGTAGCGGTACGGATAGCTGTTACCGTGCCAGGCGACGACATCGAGTGGCGAGTGTTGCAACGATGCGCGGAATAGGCGGCCATCAAACTTCATGACGTGCTCGAAATCACCGCTGCGCTCCTCGAATGCAGCAATGGGCGCCTCGAAATCACGGCTATTAGCAAGACCGTCGCTGCCGATAGGCCCGCGTTCCGGCAACTCGAACGGTGCGCCGTAGTTCTCACAAACATAGCCGCGGGCACTGTCCGCACAAAGCTCAACACGAAATTTCATTCCGCGAGGGATAACAGCCACGTGGCCCGGCTCAACCACGAGCAGACCGCATTCGGTGTAGAGCGTCAGGCCGCCGTGCTCTGGAACGAGCAGCATCTCGCCGTCGGCATTCGAAAAGTAGCGCGACGACATCGATTCGTTGGCACGATAAATCGCGACATTAGCCCCCGCTTGGACGGCGGCGTCGCCGCATGCTGCGACCGAAAATAAACCATCGATAAAGTCAGTCGGCTCGGCGGGAATCGGGATCGGGTCCCAGCGCATTGGGTCGGGCGGCGCCAATCCGCTCGCGAGCGGTGCCGTCGCCAAGTCTGCGTGCGCCAGCGGCTCAAATCCCAAACTAGCGACAGATGGCCGAATCCGATGCAACCAGGTGCGCCGATTGTGTGCTTTAGGCGCTGTAAACGCCGTTGATGAGAACTTCTCAACGTAGAGACCCAATGGCGGCCGCTGTGGTGAATTGCGCCCAACTGGCAGTGCGCCAGCGATGGCTTCGGTCTCGTGCGAGTTACCGAAGCCGGTGAGATAGTCGGGGGAATTGTCCACTGAGTTGGCCATCGTGTCGTCTTCGCAAGCGTAACCGTCACCAGCAATATACTTTCATATGTAACTAATGGCTAGGCGCAAACCGAGTATGGCGGATTTTCTTGTCTATATATCGTCGATGTTTTGTTATTGTCACTTAATGGTCAATGCAATGCGGCGAACCGCGCTGCACCACCGCCACTGGCATCTCCAGGCGTTTGCGGCTTGCTCGCCGCAGCTATAACTGGCGCACAGTCTGTGCCAGCACATTGACGGCCCCGGGGCCGCTCTTCAATAACGGTCCCGCCTCGATCGCACTCAGATCCGGGCGCGCTAAAGCCATCCGCTCTACAGGCCGAAATAGGTAGGACACCCGGCGGGTAGTCGCGGATCGACCGCGCTCGGCAGAACGAGTCAGACGCCGCCAGCCGCTGCGATGGATTCGCAGCGCTCGCTTCATCGAGGAAGACATTGTGATCGACAATTTGGCGCAGACCGATCGGCCTGAGAACAACGGTGACCGCTCCCGCAGTCAACCTTGCCGACGGTGCGTAATCGCACCGATGCGGGGGCGCGATGGTGAGTAAATCGTTTACCGATGTCCTTAACCGAACGCGGACCGGCCAGACAGGCGAGCGCACCCAAGCGGTTCGCAGTCGCCAGACGCTGGGTGCACGACTCAAAGTCGCTGGTCTTATCAACGATGCGCAGCTCGATCTTGCGCTTCGCGAGCAAAAGCGCTCCGGCAAGTTGTTGGGTGAGGTGCTGGTCGAGCTCGGCTTCGTTTCCGCCGAAATCATCACGCAAACAATGGCGCGGCAAGCACAAGCCAAGATGGTCGATGTGCGTATCAGCGATCCAGATGAGGCAGCGCTTAGCAAGATCTCGTTCGAAACCGCGAGACGCTTCAAGGCTTTTCCGTTGAGCGTTGATCGACAAACGCTAACCGTCGCGTTCGCTGATGCATTTAACGTCGTTGCGATCGACTACATCGAGCGTGAAGCTGAGATGACAATCGATGTGGTCACGGCGCCAGAGGGGCACATACTCGAAGCGATCGCACGCCACTACGCCCGTGGACGCTCAATCGAGGATACGATCGACGAAATCATGTCGGACGGTTCTCTGCCGTCCGAGGACGAAGCCGCCAGCGGTTCACCGTTGGTACGGCTGGTCGATCAAATCGTATCGCTGGGCATTAAACGCGGTGCGACAGACATACACATTGAGCCCGATGAAAAGATCGTGCGCGTACGGATGCGCATCGATGGCGTTCTACGCCAAGAGATTCTGATTCCGAAGCCGATACAGCCTGCCCTGACGGCCCGGATCAAACTCATCGCCAACCTCAATATCACCGAGAAACGCATACCGCAGGATGGCCGGATACGATTTGAGTTTGGCCAGAACCACGTCGATTTACGCGTATCGACACTCCCGATTAATTTCGGTGAGAGTATCGTGCTGCGGATTCTCGATGGTGCGAGTTCGGCACTCGAACTGACGGATCTAGGTTTTTCGGCGCCCGACACGCGTAACGTCGAGAAATTGGTAGAACTACCGTACGGCATGGTGCTAGTTACCGGACCAACCGGTAGCGGTAAGACGACGACGCTGTACACCGCGTTAAAATTGGTAAACGCCGAAGCACGCAGTGTCTTTACGCTAGAAGATCCCATCGAGTACTCGCTGGGCTCGATTCGCCAGACTCAAGTCAAGCCGGAAGTCGGTTTAGATTTCGCGAGCGGTCTGCGTGCCTTACTCCGGCAAGACCCAGATGTCATCCTAATCGGTGAGATCCGCGATATTGAGACGGCACAACTTGCCGCACGTGCCGCACTAACCGGTCACTTGGTGCTATCGACATTGCACACGAACAACGCGGTTGGTGTCATTCCCCGCCTGGTCGACATGGGCGTCGACCGATACATGTTGCCGCCGGCGCTATCGGCAATCTTGGCACAGCGCCTCGTTCGCCGACTGTGCAAGGCCTGCGCGGAAGAGCGTACCGATTCGGCGGCGGTAATCGAACGACTTGGTCTTAGTGACTATTTCGAACATGTGCCGACGCTCTACTTTGGACAGGGCTGCGAGGAATGCAACTACTCTGGGTTCAGCGGCCGCCAAGTAATCTACGAAATTTTAAATGTGGACGAGCGCTTCCACGCACCGATTGTCAACGGTACGAGTGCTGGCGAGATTCGCGAGCTCGCCGCCGCCGCTGGCATGGTGCCGATGCTCGAAGACGGTCTGAAGAAAGCGGTTGCCGGCACAACGACTATCGAGGAGGTGCTGCGGGTCGTCCGCTAGCATCACGATCGTGCCGGAATACGCGTATCACGCCGTCGATCGACAGGGTCGCGCCTCAGACGGCACGATGTTCGCCGACGACGAGAAAATTCTCGAGCGGCGTTTGCGTGAGATCGGTTACTGGCTGATCGACGCGAGAGTAAGGCACAACAAACGTGCCCGTGTTCGCAAGAAAGTGCCGCGGCGTGAGTTGATCGACTTTTTCAACGGAATAACGTCGTTACTAATCGCCGGCATACCGATCGCTGAAGCAATTTCAGCGATGGCCGAGGAAACCGAGCATACCTCTTTGAAGAACATTCTTGAGGACATCTCGGTCAACGTTCAGTCCGGCAACGAAGTCTCCGAGAGCTTTCGAAAGTACCCAGGCGTTTTCTCCGATCAAGTCTGCAACCTCGTCCGCGCGGGCGAACAAGGCGGCAACTTGGTCGAGACGTTCACCGATATTTCGAACCACCTCGCGTGGGTAGATCGCATCATGGCCGACGTTAAACAAGCCAGCATCTACCCGATGATGATTATCGCAGCCGTCGCTGGGCTAATCGCATTGATGTTTATCGTCGTCGTACCGAAATTTGCGGAGATCTTCGCCGAGCTTGAGACCGACCTGCCGGGCCTAACACGCTCAGTCATCGGTATTGGTGAGTTCGCGCAACAGTATTGGTGGGCGATCGCGTTAGGCACCGCCGGCCTGGCGGTGTTTGTGATGAACGTGCGCCGCATCAACCCCAGCATTGCCCTCGCCATCGATCGGCTGAAATTGAACATACCGGTGTTCGGCAAGCTGCAACGGCTACTGGTGCAATCGCAATTCGTGCACAACCTGGCGCTGATGCTTCGCGCCGGCGTTCCGATCGTAGAGGCGTTGACCCTCAGTCAAGGCCTCACCAACAACCTCGTGATGGACCGAGCAATCGCTGATGCCGAAGCTGCCGTACAACGCGGCGACCGCGTCAGTAGCGCACTCCGACAACACAGCGTGGTGTCGTCGCTGACGTTACGAATGATCGTTGTAGGCGAGGACTCCGGTCGCCTCGATACGACGTTGCAGCAAATTTCGGATCGGTACGACGAGGAGATACCGCGACAAATCAAACGTGTCTTCTCAGTTTTGGAGCCGATGATCACGATGGTACTCGTCGCGATCGTCGGTCTAATTGCAGCATCGATCTTTCTGCCGATGTTTGCGCTGGTATCTGGACTCGGCTGATGATGAAACAACGTAGCACTGGCTTCACGCTGCTAGAACTAATCGGCGTTATGGCCGTTATAGCGATCCTTTCAGCGGCATTGGCGCCGGCCGTTTTCCAGGCAATTGATGACGCCTATGCCGCTGCCGAGGACACCAACCTCGAGCGCATCGGCGATGACCTGGTTCGCTACATCCGCGCCTATGGGGTCATTCCGACACGGCAAACGGCGACGATAAGCGCCGCGTTAGCGACCGAAAGCAATTTGCCGGCGCAGCGGATCAGTGAGAACCAACGTGGTTTTCAGCGGCTGTTCTACTTCGACCCGCAATTTTTTAGCTCCCCGGACTCGCAGTGGAACGGCTATACGCAAACAACTGGACTGGCGGCGGCCCCGCTGTCTCCGCGAGTCATGATCATCTCTAACCTCGGCGCCAACGTTGCCCAGCAACCGGCGACGTCGGCTGCGTTCAACGCGATCTGGAATCAAGTACCGGGCGCCGCAATTATCGAATCGGACCGGGTCAAGATTCACCGTTTGAATCTTCGTAATCTTTTCCACCGCGTTTTGCTGACCAACGAAAATTCGTCGCAGGCCGGATACCGCTTAAATCTGGCCGCAGCACAACCGGTAGCGGCTGCCAGCGGTACGACCGATGGCGTGGTTAGCCGCTTCGTCATTGACGGCACCGAACTCAGCTTGTTTGCCGATCCCTACCCATCAGGCGCCCTTGCGACAGCACGATTGGTAACGGCGAATCAGTCGTTCTTATATACAACCAACGGAACCACATGGTTCTGGGTGACGCCATGAGCATCGATTACGGCATCGAATGGGCTTACGGCGAGTTTCATATCGCCCGCTTGCGCGGCGGCAAAGTCGTCGAGAGCTGGAAATCGCCGCGCGCCGTCACCGATCTCGCGAGCCTTGGCGATGCCATGTACGAGGCGGGCCACCATATCGATATCAGTCGGGGCGGCTCGGTCGCGATTGCCTATGAAGACGATCTGCATACGCACGAGTTCCTAGAAACGCCGCCTTTGTCGACACGCGATCGGAACCGTTACCTACAACGGCACGTCGACCAGAACAAGCCCTTCGTCGGCGAAGCGGCCTGGCGCGGCCATTCGATCGATCGCGGGACGGCGCAGAGTGGTGTGCTACTGCATCTGATGCCGAAATACATCTTGGATGCCGTTATGCGTATCTGCGATGACTACTACTTGATACCGAAGCTGCTCGTACCGCTCACGGAAATCATGTCCGAGTATGTCACGAAGGCGGATGTCGAATCCGAAGAGGCGTTGCTACTCATTGCGCTGTTCGACGATCGAACACAAATGCTGTTATCGAGTTCCGATGGCGAAATTCTCTTCGTTCGCGAGCTGTCGTATCCGTGGAACGAGGCGTCGACGGATCGATTGACGATCGACATTAACCGAACCCTTGGCTACGCCAAACAACGAATTGGCGGTTATGTTTCGAGAGCACTGCTTATCGGCAGCGATAGCGAAGCGGCGCGTGCGGAACTTGAGTCGGTCATCGATACCGAGCTCGGTCACGACCCCGCTGCTAGCGAACCGGAATTCTGGATTCGCCAGGTCGCGACCTTGCCACAGAATCTTGCGAGCAACTTTATTCCTTTCTGGGCGCGACGGGCGATTACCAGCAAAACCATCATGCGTGCAGGGCTAATGATGTCTGCGATCACGGTTCTGGTTGCTGTCGGTTTCGCCGCAACGGTCGAGTGGACGCTACGTCAGTACCCCGCCGACCGAGCAGAACTGCAGACCACAATCGACCGGCGCAACCTCGAACTCAACGAATTGCGCGCCGAAATCAATCAAGCCGCGCTCGAGAAAAGCAAGCTCGATATCCTGAACGTCAGTGCGTTCAATTTACCGGCGATATTCGTCAGTCATTTAAGCGACATTGTCCCGGCAGGCCTCGTCCTAACTCGGGCGGAAGTCAGTCGCGGCGATGCTAACTGGGAGATTTTGCTGCAAGGCAAATCGGTCGTCAGCCTCGGCCAAGTAGCGCCGCTGTTGTCGGAGTTCGAGCACCGCCTATCGGCCGAGCCATGGAACACATTCATCACCATCTCGTGGGAGGAAGCATGGCTAGCCCAACTGCGCGAGGGCCAAGCATCGCAAACCGGCGATATAGGGTTTGAGATCCGGGGTGAATTCAAATGACACGGCTACGCGACAATTTTGATGCAACGCAGGTACCGATCGATTCCAGTGCGGTGCACCGAGTCGATGTGCCAAGTAAAACCGATGAATTTCTGTTTGAGTTGGAACCGAATATCGATACGCCGTGGGAAGGCGTCGAGGAGCCGACTGCACAGACCGACTTTGAGCGCCGCAAAGGCCGGCGCCGCTCGCCGCCGAAAACCGGAATTAGCATCCGGGTCCAACGCTGGCTCAACACACTGGTCTACAAGATTCATGGCAGTCGTAAATATCAGATCATCTTTGCAGCTGTTCCGCTAGCCGCGTTAGCACTGATCACGTTCTCTGCGACAGTCCGCATCAATGAAATCGATGGGATCGTTGCCGATACGGTGACGCTTGGAGAACTTGAGGCCGAGATTGCCGCCTTGCGCGCTGAGTGGCCGGAATCGGCACTGCAAGCGATTCATGATCGGCTACTGAATGCGGACCAACGCCGGGTGTTCGCCGACTATCGCGGCTTGGCCGCGTGGATTACCGAAAAAGACCGCTTTGCAGAGCAGCTAGGGCTCGAGTTCTCGTACAGATTGGGCGAGGAGCGAGCGTCGAGCATAGACAATATGAACGAAGTTCCAATTGAGCTGACGCTTGCCGGTAGTGAAACCAGCAACCAGACCTATCTGCATGTGTTGGAGTTCTTGCGGCGTTTGCTGAATACACCGTACTACGTCGAGATCATAGAGACATCGTTGATCGGCGCCGGCGACGGGGCCAAATCGGTCAATGCCGTTCTGCGCGTCTGGGTGCACACCGAGGTGACTGTCGATGGCGAAACTCCTTAATAATCGCTGGGTCGTCGCCGTGCTCGCACTGTTGGCTGCAGCATTCGTCTACATGCGCATCGTCGCCCCGTTGGTGGGCGCACAATCGCCTGCAGTCGCCGACGACGGCGAGTACTCGATGGAAAATCCGGTTGAGTTGACCGGCAACACTGCGGGCAGTGGCGCCCGGATAGCCCCTGCAGACATGAAACCTGTCTCAACGGACGGCCTACGCTGGAACGAAGCACCGGAACGTGACCCTTTTGCACCTAAAGTCGTGATCCAAACGGCCGATTTAACAGCTGTACAGGACAAAATCAGCGCGGAACCGGTGAGCGCCGTAACCCGGCGGCAATCGGTGCCAGCGGTAACGGCCATCGTAAAAGCGGCTGACCTGCAGTACGCCGTCATTGACGGCGAGATACGACGTCACGGTGACCGAATAGGTCTGTGGCTGGTGCGTCGCATTGAGCGCGACGCTGTTGTTCTGGCGAGCCTACTCGACCAGAGCACACGAACAGTAAGAGTGCAGCAATGATGCGAAAACTTCTGCGAATCACGATGTTGGCTTGTGCCGTGGCCCTATCGGGCTGCGCGAGCTTTCAATCGATCGTTCCAGACTACAGTACGGAACAAGCGATCCGCGACGACGCGTGGTCACTGCAGCCGCCACCGGTGGTTGACGCCCAACGGATAGACGCCCAACCCGTTAATGTTGTCGATACCGAGGTCGAGCCGCTCTACAGCTTCGTGGCGAGCGACTTACCGATCGAAAAGGCCTGCAAGTTATTCGGCAAGGCTTACGACCTAAATATCGTTGTTGAGCGTGACGTCGTCGGCACCGTCAGCGTCGATCTTTCGGACTTACCGTTCGCCGAAGTCATGGAATCGTTGCTAGGTGCCAACGGTTATTACTGGCAGCGTCGCGGCAACATCGTCTACATAAAATCGTGGGAAACGCGTTCCTTCGATATCGACTACATCCGTTTGATACGAACCGGCTCCAGCAACTCGCAAGCCCAGGTCAGCTCAAGCACGGCAGTGGGCGGTGGTGCCGGCGGTGGTGCCGGCCTCGCCGCGGGCGGTGCCGGTGGCGCAGGCGGCGCCGGTCTTACCGCAGGTGCCATCAGCATCGAGCAATCCGACAAAGTCGATTTCTGGGACGAACTGGAAGACCAGCTCGATGAGCTGGCATCCGATGACGGTCGACTTGTCGTTAATCGCTTATCCGGCACCGTACAGATCACGGATCGGCACGAACGTGTCGAGGAGGTCGCCGCCTACATCGAACAAGTTAACGCAGCGATTTATCGGCAAGTCGATATCGAAGTGAAAATTGTCGAAGTCACGCTCAACGACGATGAAAGCTTGGGCGTCGACTGGTCGCGTATTGTTCGTAATGGCGACGGCGAGTTCGTTGAAGGTTCGCTGTCAACCATTGTCTTGAGCCCCGCGGGCGGTGTCGTCGCACAACCACCGGCAGCCAACCTGACCTACGCGAATATCCAAGACGGGCTTAATCGAGTCACGGCAGTTATTCAGGCATTGCAGCAACAAGGCGAAGTCGCGGTGATTTCGCAGCCGCACATTCGGGCGCTGAACAACCAGTCTGCGTTAATCAAAGTCGGCACTGATAGGACCTTTTTCCGCAAAGAACAAACCTCGGACGCAACGAACGCGGGCACCCAGACGTTCTCAACCGATGTGCCGCAAGTCGTTACTGAGGGTATCGTATTGTCGCTGACACCGCAGATCTCATCGACAGGTTGGATAACAATGGACATATCGCCGGTCGTTACCCGTGTCTCGAGCGTTAGCGAAGTACTCGATGACAATGGCAACGTTCAGTCGACGGCACCCAATCTCGATATCAGCCAAGCCTCATCACTTATTCGCGCGCGCAACGGTGACACGATTGTCATCGGCGGCCTGATTCAACGCCAGCAGACCGAGACGCGGCGCCGAGTCCCGTGGCTTGGGCGTATTCCATTGCTCGGCCGTCTGTTTAGTTCGACCTACACAACCGATGTTCGCAAAGAGCTCATCATGTTGGTGACACCGCGCATCATTGACGGTCGCTGACCGGCTTCACTTGCAAATCCCTGGGCTTAGCCCCAGCATGCCGGCAGGTCTTGCGAGTAGGGAGCAGCGGGAGTGCAGCGGATTTGGTTTGTCGGAGTATGGCTGGTACTACTGCCGAGCATCGTCCTCGCGAAAAGTGTTTGTGAACCGTCCAGCCAGTTACTGCAGCAGCAAGGCTTACTGACCGTTTACCAACACGCCGCAGGCGGCTGCACGTTACTCGAGTTACCCGCCCCGGACGACGATGGTCTTATCGGGCGTTATTTGTACGCGTTACGGCTCGCGAGCGGTATTGGCTCGAACCCCATCGGTCTCGACCGAGGCTACGGCGACTCAGGGCGTATTTTACTGTTTCGCCGTATTGGCGATTCGGTTGTCGCCGAAATCGACAACACCGAATTCCGTGCGAACGGTGCGCCGGTCACCGAGCAGCAAGCGGTTCGCGAATCGTTCGCTCGCTCGATTATTTGGTCGGGCGACATCATCACCGAATCGGCTGACGGCCGTATCACCGTCGACTTCAGCCCGTTTTTAACCCGCGATGCGATGTATATCGGCGCCTACCTTGGCCGCGCCGGCCACGGCGCGTTCAGTCTGGCGAAGGAGCGGAGTTTTCCAACACGCAGCCTGGCGTTTCCAGATAACGTAGAGCTTGAAGCTGTGCTGACGTTTGTGTCGACACAACCGGGCGATGAAATCAATGCCACGACGCCCGAGCCAGAAGCGGTGACGGTAACGATGCATCACTCGATCGTGCGTTTGCCAGACGATGACTACCAAGCCCGCGTCTTCGATCCGCGCAGCGCCGCGATCGATGTTGGTTGGTACGACTTCGCGCAGCCGTTGACCGAGCCATTGACCGTCCGTGTCGCGCGCCGCTACCGGCTCGAAAAGACCAATCCGGGCACCGCACCCAGCACCGTCAAGAATCCGATCGTTTTCTATGTCGACCCCGGAGCGCCGGAACCGATTCGCTCGGCATTGGTAGAAGGCGCGAGCTGGTGGGCGGCCGCGTTTGAGGCGGCCGGTTTTATCGATGCGTATCGTGTTGAGGTCTTGCCAGCGGACGCACACCCGATGGATGTACGGTACAACGTTATCCAATGGGTGCATCGTCAAACGCGCGGCTGGTCATACGGGGGCGGAGTTGCCGATCCGCGCACCGGCGAAATGCTAAAAGGCCATGTCATTCTCGGCAGCCAGCGAGTTCGCCAAGACCGCATGATATTCGAATCGATGGTTGGCGCGGCCGCTAACGGTTCGGGCACTAGCAACGACCCAACTCGCGTCGCGCTGGCACGGATTCGGCAACTCGCCGCTCACGAGGTTGGTCACTCGCTGGGCTTTTATCACAACATGGCGGCGAGCGTTAACGACCGGGCATCAGTGATGGACTACCCGGCACCACGCATTCGGCTCGATGCGCAAGGATTTCCGGACCTAAGCGATGCATACGCAGTCGGTATTGGCGCTTGGGATAAAGTCACCGTCGCGTGGCTGTACAGCGAGTACGATGAAAACACCGATACGCAAGCGGCGTTGAACCAGATACTCGCAACAGCCCGCTCCGCCGGATTGCACTATGTCGCCGATCAACACTCCCGCTCAGTCGCCAATGCCCACCCGTACGGCAGTGTGTGGGATAACGGTGCCAACGCTATCGATGAACTCGAGACAACCCTGGCCGTCCGCGCAGCTGCACTCGCGACGTTCGGCCCCGAAGCGCTAGCGGCCAATCGTGAAACCGCCGACCTGGCCACCGTCTTTGCACCGTTATACCTCTACCACCGCTATCAAGTGGATGCCGCAGCGAAGTTTATCGGCGGTGCCTTTTTCAATTACGCCCTTAACACGCAAGACAATAGCGAGGTGCGGTGGGTTACAGCCGCGGAACAACGGCGCGCGCTAACGGTGTTACTCCGTACCATTCGCGGCGAGACCTTAAGCATTCCAAGTCGAATTACCACGCTGCTAACGCCGCCGCTCGATGCGAGCGAACCGGTCCAAGCACGGGAGCGTTTCGGCTCCAGGCTACGGCCGTTGTTTGATCGCGGCCGGGCGGCCGGTGCTGCTGCACGCGTTACCTTCAACGCCTTACTCGCTGTACCACGATTGAATCGGGTGGAAGC
>JBCDBO010000025.1:0-40309 GCA_039183535.1 Pseudomonadota bacterium
GAGAATCATTCCTGTTTAGGAATGGTTAACACTTGTTTCGGGGAACATGGAACATGACTAAACACTGGACCGCGGCGCTCGCAGCTGGGACTTTCGTCCTGAGCGGCGCTGCTTTTGCACAAACTACGCCGACCGATGAGCAGACCGACGATGAGTCGCTCGACACGATTACCGTATTAGGGACTCGGACCGAGCGCCCAATTTCGGAAGTGCCGGTCACGATATCCATTATTACGGCCGAGCAGCTGAACCAAGAGCTGACCCGCGACATTGCCGATTTGGTTCGTTACGAGCCGGGCGTGTCCGTCGCGGGTACTGGCAGCCGCTTCGGCTTGTCGGGCTTCAATATTCGCGGCATCGGTGGCAACCGTGTCTTGACCGTCGTCGATGGCGTTCGACTGCCCGATGAATTTTCGTTCGGCCCATTCTTAAGCGCACGCCGCGATTTCGTCGATGTCGACAGCCTCGAGCGGGCGGAGATCGCACGTGGCCCGATCTCGTCTTTATATGGCAGCGATGCACTCGGCGGCGTTGTTTCGTTCACGACCAAAGGCCCACGCGCTTACCTCGAGGACGACAACCTACATATCGGCGGCAAGCTCGGCTGGTCTGGCGCCGACGAGAGCACCGTAGGGTCGATCAATTTCGCGGCTGGCAACGAGCAATTGGCCGGACTGTTGATCATCACCCAGCGCGACCTCCAGGAAACCGAGAACCAAGGTTCTATCGGTGGCTTTGGTCCAACGCGTGAGTTACCGGATCCGCAGGACATCACCAGCACGAACGTGGTCGGTAAGCTAGCCTGGCAAATCGCTGAAGGTCATGAGCTGACACTTGGCCTCGATTACTTGACGAACGAGACCGACACGCAGATTTTTTCTGACTACGGCACGATCGTCTCCGGTACGTTGGTCAATACGCGTGACGCGATAGACGAGCGCGAACGGACGCGCTTTTCGTTGGCCTACAACACAGACGCACAGACCGCGTTTTTTGATCAGTTGCGCGCGAGCGTCTATACGCAAACGTCGGAAACGCAGCAAGATACCTTCGAGGATCGCGTGACGGGCGCTGGCACAGGTGTCGCGCAAACCCGCGAGCGGCGCTCTTTTTATGAGCAAGAAATTGTCGGTGCGTTCGCGCAACTGTCGAAAGTGTTCCAGGTCGGCGAGACCGAGCATCTCGTGACCTACGGTTTTGATTACTGGGCAACCGATAACCAGAGTATCCGTGATGGCGGTACGTTCGATGCGACCGGCGCGCCTACGTTCGAGTTTTTCCCACTACCGACTCGCGATTTTCCGATCACCGAAGTCGATCAGTTAGCATTCTTCGTTCAGGACGAGATCGAGCTGTTCGGCGGTCGCCTAATGCTGTCGCCGGGACTGCGGTTCGACTCTTTCGATGCCAATGCGACGGCCGATGCGATTTATCTGTCGGGTAACCCCGGTTCGCCGACGCCCGAGGACTATGACGACAGTGAAGTCACCGCACGTCTAGGCGTTGTCTTTGCCGTCACCGAAGCGATCTCTACGTACGCGCTGTACAGCGAGGGTTTCCGAGCACCGCCGTATGATGACGTTAACGTCGGCTTCACGAACTTTATCGGTGGCTACAAAACCATCGCTAACCCGGGTCTACGCTCGGAACGCAGTGAGGGCATCGAGCTGGGCGTTCGTTGGCAAGGTGACGACTCGGCGATCAGCTTTAATGTCTTCCAAACGGACTTCGAGGACTTCATCGAGTCGTTTGCAATCGCACCGCAATTCGCCGCGTCATTTGGTATCGACCCGGCCGATAACCTATTGACGTTCCAGTCGATCAATCGCGCCGGAGTTGAGTTGCAAGGCGCGGAATTGTCGGCGCAGTTCGCGCTAGGCTCGATCGTCGATGTAGGTAGCTTTGGGCTTCGCAGCGCGATCGCCTATGCCGATGGCGAAGAGACCGCCACCGGGGCGCCGATCGACAGCGTCGAACCGCTCACCGCCGTCTTCGGCCTGACTTACCGCACACCGGGCGAGTCCTGGGGCGGCGAATTGGTGCTAACGCTCGTCGAGGCGAAAGACGAATCTGAGATCGTCAACCCGGCTCTCCGTGCACCGACCGATGGATATGGCATCGTTGATTTGCTCGTCTACGGCGACATTACCGAGCGATTCAGCGTAAATGCAGGCCTTTTCAACCTTACCGACAAGGTTTACACACGCTGGGCCGATTCAGCCGGCATCGGTGCTGATGCGCCGCTCAGATTTACACAACCCGGTTTCAACGCAGCCGTTAATTTGCGTTACGACTTTTGACCTGAGGTATCCACAGCAATACCGGTTTAACGAGCAGGCAGGTGCCGCAGCACTGACATCGGACCCATGCAAGTCAGTGTACGCGGCGTCAACGGCGTCGACAGCCACTTAGTCGTGGTGGCAGCGTCGATCGCCCCATCCTACGCCGCCCTCCAAAAATAGGCGTTGGGATGGTCGTTACGGCGGACAGACAAAAGGGAGACTCGATAGCGGCCATGTTCCCCTCGCGACTCGAGCACAAACTTCGTCTGTCCGCCGTTAACGACTTTTGCGTCAATTCACGCAATACTTCAGCATTACTTCCTCCCGATTCAGGAGTTCTATCGTGATGGTTCAACGTCGATCACTCGTTGTATGCGCCGCCGCGCTACTCGCCGCGGCTCAGCAAGCCAGCGCCTGCGACGAATCTGTCGATCCCGCGCGTATCGCCGTTGCCGGCGGCTCGGTCACTGAAATTCTCTACGCTTTGGGGGCCGGATCATCGATCGTTGCGGCCGATAGGACCTCGAATTACCCGGCTGAGGCGTTATCGTTGCCATCGGTCGGCTACGTACGCGCGCTGTCGGCGGAGGGTGTTTTATCGCTCGAGCCGACCGTATTGATTGGCGAGGACGATATGGGTCCCCCCGAGGTCATTGCGCAGATTAAAAGCGCGGGCGTGCCAACCATCATCGTACCCGAAGTCCACAGCGCCAGCGGCATCATCGACAAGGTCCGCTGTATAGGTCGCCTAGTTAACCGCGACCAAGAGGCTGCCGATCTTATCGACAACACGTTGACGCCGATCGTTGCCGCGATCAACGCAACCGCGAGCGGTTCTGACGGGCGCAAGCCGCGTGGTGCCGTACTGCTTGGACTTCGCGATGGCGCACCGCTCGGCGCAGGCTTGGAAACGTCCGGCGATGGGTTGCTCGACATGGCGGCAGCGGCCAACGTCTTCGACATGTTCTCAGGTTGGAAGCCAGTCTCGATGGAGGCCATGCTGCAAGCCGATCCCGATTTCTTTGTTATTCCAGAACGCGGTCTCAATGATGCGGGCGGACTCGACGCACTGCTCGAACACCCTGCCTTGCGATTGACCAAAGCCGCCAAAGAAAAGCGCGTTATTACGATGGACGGTATGACCATGCTTGGGTTCGGACCGCGCACCTTGGGTGCGGCCAACACGCTAGCGATGTCGTTGTACGACAACGACCCAGAGGCGGAGTCTAGCGACTAGCTGTGAGCTATCCCTCGGAGCGTGTAGCCGGAGCGCCAACCACGGCCAAAACGACCTACTCCAAGCAGTGGCTCGTTTTGGTCGCCCTCGGCATCACGGCTGCCTGCGTGTTCTTGGCGGCGGCTAGCCTCGGTGCTATTCCGGTGTCGCCGCTCGACCTGTTCATGGAGCGTGCCGGGCGCACCATGCAGCGAACCGTTTTACTTGAGATTCGCTTGCCGCGCGTTTTGCTTGCTGCGTTCGTCGGCGCCGCGTTAGCGGTGGCCGGCGCCTCGCTGCAAGCGCTGTTTCGAAATCCGCTGGCCGATCCCGGCCTCATCGGCGTATCGGGCGGTGCCGCGGTCGGTGCCATTGCGATGATCGTCTTCGGCACGACCTTCGCCGTCGATGCGTTGATGCCGTACCTGGTGCCGTTGTCTGCCGTCGCCGGTGCCAGCGGTGTAACGCTGTTCCTCTACGCATTTTCACGCCAGTTCGGCAACTTTAGTGTGACGACGATGCTGCTGGTCGGCATTGCCTTAAATGCCCTCGCGCAGGTCGGCATTGGTGCGTTCGAGTATTTAAGCGACGACACGCAGTTGCGGACATTGGTTTTCTGGATGATGGGAAGCTTCGGTCGCGGTACGTGGACGACCGTCCTACCGTCGGTCGCCGTCATCTCTATCGCCGTTGCGATCTTACTGTTAGATGCTCGCCGGCTCGATATTCTGCAGCTTGGTGAGAGCGATGCGCGGAACCTCGGTGTTGATGTTGATGGGTTAAAGAAACGCGTCATTTTGGCGTCCGCTG
Source organism: Pseudomonadota bacterium (assembly GCA_039183535.1). Lineage (GTDB taxonomy): Bacteria > Pseudomonadota > Gammaproteobacteria > Steroidobacterales > Woeseiaceae > JBCAXA01. The sequence goes on from JBCDBO010000025.1 coordinate 4,309, forward strand.
CCGCGGTCGGCGCTGGTGTTGCCGTCGCCGGTATCGTTGTGTTTATCGGTTTGGTCGTTCCGCACTTGGTTCGTTTGCTCGGTGGCGCACGTAACCCGTATGTGTTGACTGGCTCCATGTTCCTTGGCGCGGCGTTAACCGTTGTCGCCGATCTAGTGGCTCGTACTGTGGTCCTGCCGGCCGAGCTACCGGTCGGTCTCGTGACCAGTGCGCTTGGCGCACCGTTTTTCTTGTGGCTAATCGCAAGGACCCGGCCGCAATGACGTTGGCAGCCCACAACGTTTCATTGACGATTAATGGTACCGACATCGTTAGCGAGGTCGATTTAGCCATCGAGCCCAGCACCGTGACAGCGCTGGTCGGTCCGAACGGCGCCGGGAAAACGTCGTTGCTGCGCATGCTGACTGGTGAGGCGCAACCGAGTAACGGTTTCGTCTCACTCGATGATTGGCCGTTAAAAGAGTTCGGCCTGCAGGAACAAGCGCGCCGGCGCAGCGTCATGACGCAACACAATCACGTCGCGTTCGATTTTTCGGTCGCGGATATCCTGGAGCTCGCGTGGGAGCCGTATCGGCACAAGGCGCCATTGCCGCGCGATATCGAGCAACATATCTGTCAGCAGTGCGATATCGCTCATTTGCGGGCGCGCATTTTCAATACCTTGTCCGGTGGTGAGCGCCAGCGGGTGCAATTTGCGCGCGCATTGTTGCAGTTGCGCGGACCGAACGACGGCGATGATAACCGCTACCTCATTCTCGATGAACCGACATCAAGTCTCGATGTGGCGCACGAACTCGATCTACTGCGGATGACGCGCAACGCCGCGCAGTCCGGCATAGGCGTCTGTATTGTTTTGCACGATCTCAATTTGGCGGCGCGGTTCTGCGATCGTATCGTCTTGCTAGAGCAGGGGCACGTAATCGCCGATGGGCCGCCTGCCGAGTGCTTGACGTCTGAGCGACTGTCATCGTTGTACAAAACCGCGATTCAAGTAGAGTGGCACGCGCAATTAGACCGCATGGTGATTCACTCGTAACGCACGGAGATTAAAATGTTTGTCGCAATGAACCGTTTTCAAATTGCACGCGGTATGGAAGAGGGCTTCGAAACCGTTTGGCGGGAACGGGACTCATACCTCTCGGAAGTACCTGGGTTCAAAACCTTCAACCTACTGAAGGGTACGAGCAACGACGAGTACACCTTGTACGCCTCGCACTCGGTTTGGGAGTCTCGCGCCGCCTTTGTCGCTTGGACCGAGTCCGAAAGCTTCGTCAAAGCGCATAAGCAACAAAGCGCCCCGAAAGGAACCTACCTCGCACACCCCGAACTCGAAACCTTCGAATCGGTCTTGTAGCGCGTAAAAAAGCCGCGCACGACTGGATGGTCGCGCACGGCTTTTCGCCTTTGGTGAGGCGCTTACCGCTTAGTTGGGCTGCCAGCTTGGCAGTCGACCAGGCGTATACGGCATTTGTAAACCTTCGAGGCGTTGCTCAAGCGCGCTCAAATCGCTGTCGAGCTGCCGAATCGCTGCTAATACTGTTGCGAATTGCTCGGCCGCGATCGCGTATGAATTTCTATAGAGCTGCGGAATATCGCTGCGAGTCTCGAGCAACCAGGCGTAGACGATGCCCGAGCGCGTCGCGATCGGCCACGGCGCCGACTCGTTTCGCGACGTGACTGTCGAGTCACCGGTCAACTGCTGATCGATATCGGCGAGTGCCGCTGCGATGCGGCGAACTTCAGTCGCGTCGGCTTCGTTCGCTGTTGGCGTTCGACCAATACCCGCTTTCAGGTGGTCGATGCGCGAATGCATTTCGGTGCTGTATTGCACCGTCCCTTGCACCGCCCGGTACAACTCACCGGCTTCGCGCTGAAACGCTAACACTGCCTCAGGGCGGCCGCTAATCTCAGGACTGAGCGGTAGGGACTTCAGCCGGAACGTTTGCGGTTCCGTCAACTCGGTCAAAACCCCAAGCTGGCGCTTCGCCAACGTGACGGTATAGGTGCCCGGCGTTGCCAATGGGCCACGCGGCGGCGACGCCCAATACGGTAAAAACTCCGCCGGCGTTAGATCGATCGGGTCGGTCGCCGACCAGCGCATATCCCACGCCGTGCGGTGCAAACCGGCACTGGTCGCACCGCTGACTTGCCGGACAACGTTGCCTTCGCTGTCGCGGATAATAAGAACAACGCTGGGCGCCTCCTCGCGATCTTCGGCACGCAATGCTTCCCACGATGGGTACGGCGTATCGTCGCCGGCTTTCTCACGCTCGATTTCGCTGCTGCGACGCTGCTTCTGCAGCGTCTCGAATGAGTCACTGAGGTGGTAGGTGAACACTGCTCCATAGGGCGGATTCGGAGCGGTAAAAAACGCTTCGCCCATCGAGCCTTTTTCACGACCGTCCCAAATATCCCCTTCGACGTACAGCCAGCTGTCTTTAACAGCGAACATGTGCGCCGGCTTGTTCGCAACACTGGCAGGCGACGTCCTAAGCGGCGTGTAATCGTCGAGAATGTAAATGCCGCGACCGAAGGTGCCGACAACGAGATCGTTCTCGCGGCGTTGGATCTCCAAATCGCGGACAGCAATCGTTGGGAAATTACCCGTCATCGCATGCCAGGATTCGCCGCCGTCCTGCGTGACGAACAGACCGAATTCAGTGCCAACGAACAACAAATTTGGATCGACGTGGTCCTCGGCGATCGTATGTGCGGATCCACGTACCGGCAGGTCGCCGGTAATCGGTGTCCAGGTCCGGCCACGGTCGCCTGTTTTCAGTACATAGGGTTTGTAATCGCCGCGTTTGTGGTTGTCGATGATCGCGTAGGCAACATCGGCATCGTGAACGGACGCGACGATATCCTCGACCAACGACATATCCGGAACACCGCGGAAACGGCGTACGCTACGCCAGTTCTCGCCGCCATCGTCGGTCACGCTAATGACGCCATCGTCCGTTCCGGCATAAATCAGCCCCGGTTCTACCGGACTCTCGCTAAGACCGATAATGCTGCCATATCGAGACGTTGAATCGTTTTTGGCGATCGCATCGACGCCCCAGACACGACCCATGACCGGCAAGGTGTTGCGGTCGAGCTGACGCGTCAAATCTGGGCTGATCGCCCGCCACGAGTTACCGCGATCGTCCGATTGAAAGACTTTTTCTGCCGCGTAGTAAATCGTTGTTCGGTTGTGTGGGCTGATCAACAGCGGCGTATTCCAGTTCCATTTGTAGCTCGTTTCCGCGGCCGCCGGGTGAGGCGCAATGAAGACGCGCTCCTGGGTGCGACGGTCGTAGCGTGCCAAGCCACCGTATTGGTATTGCGTATAGATGATGTTCGGATCTTCGGGGTCGATTTGTGGTTTGTAGCCGTCACCACCGAGCACGAAGGTCCAGTCGGAATTGGTAACGCCATGAACGGTCGATGTCCGCGACGGCGCGCACAACGAGTTGTTGTCCTGCGTACCGCCGCAAACGTTATAGAACGGCTCGGCGTTATCCGGCTGGATACGGTAGAACTGCGCAATCGACAGGTTGCGCACGTGCCGCCATGTTGAGCCGCGGTCGTAACTTTCATAGATACCGCCATCGCCACCGATAATGATATGCGCCGTGTTAGCCGGATCGACCCACAGAGCATGGTCATCGACATGCCGCCAATCGAGACCGAGCTGGCTCCAGCTCTTACCCGCGTCTTCCGACATCATCGTGAAGGTGTTGAGTGCATAAACCCGATCGGGATTTTTCGGGTCAACGACCAGTTCGTTGTAGTACTGCGGACTGGTCGTCATATAGCCGGATTGCTTCGACCACGAATCACCAAAGTTGTTGGAGATGTAAACGCCTTGCTCGTCCGGTTGGGCTTCGATAATCGCGTAGATACGATTGGGCAGAGACGGTGCACTGGCAAGCCCAATGCGGCCCATGTGGTCACTGGGTAAACCGCCGCTAACCTCAGTCCAGCTTTGTCCACCGTCGGTCGTTTTGTGAATACCGCTACCCGGACCGCCATTGATCAAAGTCCAAACATGCCGGCGGCGTTGGTAGCTCGATGCAACGATGACGTCGCTGTCGTTCGGGTCGACCACAAACTCGTTGATACCGGTGTGTTCGTCGACCTCAAGAATGCGTTGCCAATTTGTACCGCCGTCGAAGGTCTCGTAAAGCCCCCGATCGCCGCCAGCCGACCACAGCGGGCCTTGCGCCGCAACGCGAACGTGATCGCCATCCGTCGGGTCAATCCAGATCTGGCTGATATGGCCGGAATCGGCGAGGCCGACATTGCTCCAGCTCTTCCCACCATCCGTCGACTTATAGACCCCATCGCCGTATGCGACGCTGCGCTGCGCGTTGTTTTCGCCGCTACCAACCCAGACGATCGCCGGGTTGGACGGATCGAGCTCGATAACGCCGATCGAGTACGAGGCTTCGTTCTCGAACAGGGCCGTCCACGAAATACCGTTGTTGGTCGTTTTCCAGAGATTCCCCGACGCTGTCGCGGCGTAGTACTCGTGGGCACGTCCTGGCACAAAGGCAAAGTCGGAAATGCGTCCCGATGTGATGGCTGGGCCGATCGGCCGTAATGCCAATCCGGCCAATGGGTTGTCATCGGCACGTACATCGCTCGCCGCAACGAGTACGGCGAGCGATGCAATAAGGGCAAGCAAACGTGTCATGGGTTTTTCCTTTTTATCGTCCGGTCGCCGTTACGGGTTCGGCGCCAACAGTCCGCGGCCTGGCGTCCATGCGACACCGGCTGCGTCCATCGCCGATTTCAGTGCGGCGTAGTCGCGGTCTATCAGCTCACGCAATTGACCGAGCAGCGACTGGTACTGCGTCGTTGCAATTCGCAGCGATTCACGTTGCGCTGGCGTTGGGCCGTAGGCGTTCGAATTAGGTGCGAAGCTCGCATGCCAGAGCCGTTCGGAAACACTCATCGCCATCGATTGGTTAAATATCGCGCGACGCTCCTCGCCGCCGAGTTGGTCATTGACCAGCGCGAGCTCACGGTGAATACGTAGCGCCTCGCTGTACATTGAGTCGGCGGCATTAGCGCTGGCAAGCGCTTGCTTGACCAACTCAAGCTCGGCCATAACCGCTGCGACGGCGGCGTACGAGCCATCGGCGGCTCGTGACAGTTCGCTGGCTTGTTGCTCGAACTGGACGCGCGCCTCTTGGCTCGATCCTGGCAAGGTAGGCGATCGAATCGAGACAACGTCGAAGCCTTGTGCCGACCCGACGGGCTCAGTCACGCCATTGACACGACGTTTAAGCTGCGCCGTATAACGGCCGGGCGCGACCAGCACGCCAAGTGCATCGCCCGGCTCGCGTTCCTCGCCGGCACGCCAAGCATTAATCGGCGGATAGCGCAGATCCCAAGCGATCCGGTTGAAGCCACCGCTCGCTGGCGCGTCGATGTGGCGAATGACATTGCCGTCGGCATCGCTGATCGTGACGACCATCGCTGGGGCGTCCTCAAGGTCTTCGGCCCGTAACGCATCCCAATCGGGGAATACCACGTTCTCATTTTCGTCGGCCAGTTCCTTATCGCGCTCTTGCCGTGCTTCGCGCGTCGACGAGATGCCCTCCGGTAAGTAGTACGTCAGGATCGCACCGTACGGCGGGTTCTCGGCAACGTAGTAAGCATCGCCTTGCGACGAGGTGCAGCCCGGGCTCGAGCAGCCGAGCGAGCGGCGCGGTACATACCAAGGTGTTTTCCGCACTGGGAACAACACCGTTTCATTGGCGAGCTGCTCGGCCGTTACGTTACGCAGCGCCGAGTAATCATCGAGCACGTAGAAGCTTCGCCCAAACGTCGCACCGACCAGATCGTTTTCGCGTTTTTGAATCGCGAGGTCGCGGAACGGAATATTTGGTACGCCGCCTGTTAGTTTGGTCCAGCTACGACCGGCATCGACGGTGAAGAAGACGCCAAACTCGGAACCGACGAACATCAGTTCCGGTTTAACGTGGTCTTGCACGACGCGCCAAAGGATGTGGCGCTCCGGAAGGTTGCTCGATATCGAGCGCCAGCTCCGGCCCCGGTTTTCACTTTTCAAGATGTACGGTGAGAAGTCGCCGCTCTTGTGATCATCGACCACGACGTAAACCGTGTCGGGATCGTGCAGGTCTGCTTTGATGTCATTGACAAAAAATCGGTCCGGGACGCCGGGCAGACGATCGATACGGCGCCAGGTTGCGCCGCCGTCTTCGGTGACTTGGATCAAGCCATCGTCGGTGCCGACGTAAATCAAGCCTTGGACCAGCGGCGATTCGCTGACGTTAACGATCGTGTTAAAGCGCGACATCGCGTACAGATCCCACGACGCTTCGTAACCCCACGTCCGGCCCATCAGTGGCTGACGGACGCGATTTTCGTTGCGGGTCAAGTCGCCCGAGATTGCGCGCCACGAGTCGCCGCGGTCATCGGAACGCCAAAGCCGCTGGCTCGCAAAGTAAAGCGTCTGCGAGTCGTGCGGGCTGATCAGGATGGGCGCATCCCAATTAAATCGCTCCGACGGCTCGCCTTCAGCCGCCTGCGGGCGAATGTAGACTTGCTCGCCGGTGGCCTTGTCGTAGCGAACCAGGTTGCCTTGCTGCCACTCGGCGTAGACGATATTCGGGTTGTCGGGGTCGGCCGCGGATTGGTGTCCGTCCCCGAACAAGGTGATGAACCAATCGCCATTCTCGATGCCGTGCGCATCCATCGTGCGTGACGGACCGCCATGGCTGTTGTTGTCTTGTGTGCCGCCGTAGATGTTGTAGAAAGGCTCGGCATAGTCGACCGAGACCTTGTAGTACTGCGTAATCGGCATGTTCGCGACGAATCGCCATTTCTTGCCAAGGTCAAACGACTCGTAAAGCCCGCCGTCGGTGCCGACCAATAGGTAATCGGGGTCGGTCGGATCGAACGCCATCGCGTGGTGATCGCTGTGCTTTGACTCGTGCGACAGATTTTCAAAGTTCTCGCCGCCATCGTTGGTCACGTGCATTTGCACGTCCATTTGGTAAACGCGATCGAACTGGTGGGGACTCGCAAAGATCTCGTTGTAGTAATGCGGGCCGGTACCGCCGGAGACATAGTCGTTACGCTTCTCCCAGGTATCGCCACCGTCACTCGAGCGGAAAAAGCCGCCCGTACGGTTCGTAAGCTCGATGGTCGCGTACAGAACATCTGGGTTTTGCGGCGAAACGGCAATACCGGTCTTGCCGAGGTTCTCGCTCGGCAGACCACTCGACAGCCGCCGCCAGGTCGCGCCGCCATCGGTCGATTTATGGATACCGGTGCCGGGGCCGCCATCCATGAGGACGGCAACATTTCGGATACGCTGCCACGAAACGGCGTACAAAACATCCGGGTCGCGCGGATCGAAATGCACCTCGCTAACGCCGATATAGGCGTCATCGCTGTCGTCGTTGCCGAGCCCGTCACCGAGGATCTTGTCCCAGGTCTCGCCGCCGTCAGTCGTTTTGTAAAGGCCACGCTCGCCACCGCCGGACCACAGCGGCCCCTGAGCTGCGACGTAAACGACGTTCGAGTCGCGCGGGTCGACGCGGATCATGCCAATGTGCTCGGATGCCTCGAGTCCGAGACTCTCCCAGTTTTCGCCGCCGTCGCGGCTGCGGTAAACGCCGGCGCCATAGCCGACGTGGCGGCCGCTAACGTTCTCGCCGGTACCGACCCAAATCGTGCTCGAGTCGTTCGGATCAACGGTGATACAGCCGATCGAGTAGGCGTCTTCGTTGTCGAAAATGGTTGTCCACGTCGTGCCGGCGTTGTCGGTCTTCCAAATACCGCCAGAGCCGACGCCGACGTACCACGTGCTTTGGTCGTTCGGATCGATTGCGATGTCAGCGATACGCCCGGCCATCAAGGCTGGGCCGACGCTGCGCCATTCCATGCCTTGGAACGTCGCTTCGTTAAAACCGGGATCGGATTGGTCGTCTTCCTGAGCGACTGCGATAGGCGAGACGAACGTCATCAGGGCTACGGCAAGCAGCCAGCGGGTACGTATCATGGACACACCTTTATTGTTGACGTGATTTGTGTGAGCGCGCGAACGCGCGAGTGCGCGTAGTTTAGCTGGTATTGGCCGACGATTGGCGCCCAGAACGCCGTCGCTCGTCGCCGTCTAGCTGTCAATCAGCTGTAATTGCCGTTCGTCACTGCCGAAGTCGGCCGGCAGCGCGTCGCGCAGCCCCAGGGCCAGCCATTCGGCATCGAAGCGATTCCACAGCGATTCGCGTGGATCGTCCGAATGTGAGACCGGTAACAGCCGCAGTTCCAGCGGGGCTGTGCCGATATGGTTCGCGATGGCGAGCACGGTGCGCGATGGGACGACCGTATCCGCCAAGCCAACCCCCAGGAAACACGGGACGCGCAGCCGGTGCGCGAAATGCAGTGCGTCGTAGTAAGCAAGGGTTGCGTTGATTTGTTCGGCGCGATGCGGCGCTGCGTCAAGAAACCGGCGCAGCTCCAGCGATGAGCCGGCCTCGGCTAATCGCACCCGCTCCGAATGCCAGCCAAAGGTTGGTTGGCCGGCAACCACCAAGTCGAGGTCCGGTACTAGCGCCCCCGCCATGACAGCCAGCGCCCCACCAAAACTGAACCCCTGTAACACGGTCCGAGCGACTCGCCACGACACCAGCAAACGCGCCACGCGAATGGCCTGGACAACGTCCATGACGGCGCCGCGTAAAATACTCGTTTGCGGTGTGTCGATGCCGGTCAGGACATAGCCGTCACTGGAGCTGGGGCGTGCTGCAGAGCGACCGTGGCCGCGCACATCGATACCGCAGACGTGGTAACCCGCTAAAGCCCACTCGAGCATGATGTCGTACTGCGAGTTGTAGCCGTGCGTGTGCACGATCAGCGGCCGCACCCCGCCATCGTCGTGGCTGAGTAGATAACCGAGAATTTGCTCGCCGCCGAGCGATGCGAAGGACAGTCGATCTAACGTTAGCCCTGGCCGCGGCGATGCGCCGCGTTGGCTCAGTGGTGCCGGGTCCGTCCGGTCCAACGATTGCAGAGACGCTTGCCATAAAATGTCGAACTCGGCCGGTTCTTGCCGCAGTGGCTTGAACGCGCGAATCGCCTGCATGTTCATCGTTGTTCCGTCATCCGTGTTCGTGGCATCGTGCGTACGATGGACTCGTTCGATACGTATCTGACCGAACTCGCCGATCATAGCGCATGGCATGGTCTTCGGCGTGATCGGCTGATTCGGTTTATCGAGTCCGCGGAGCGGCGCGAGCTCGCAGCGCAAGCGCTGCTGTTTCAGCAGTACCACCCGGCTGAATGGTTTTATCTGTTGCTCGACGGTGAGCTGCAGCACCTGGGTGCCGCCGCAATTCCCGGCGACAATTTGCCATTTGATCCTATTTCGCGGCGGTTTGCGCCGGTTGGCTGGTCGGGATTTTTGCCATCGCAGCGCTACGGGACGAGCGTCGTCGCAAATCGGACAGCCGTTCTAGCGGCCTGGCGGCATGCCGAGTTAGCGCGTCTTTTCTACGTCGACCCCGAGTTGGCTGTGCGCTTTTTCGATCTTGTTTTAGCCGGTGTGACCGCACAGCTATTTGACTTAAGGGCTCGCCGACTGGAGGAACTCGGCCAATCCGTTGTTTCGCACCCGCCAGCCAGCGTCACCGAATCGATGCCCCTGGCGGGTCATGCTGGCGCAACGATGCGACGTTCAGCGTTCTTCGCGCGTTTCGACGATGCGTCGATCGATGCCTTAGCGGCCGATGCGGAGCTGCTGACCTTCGCGCCAAACGAGGTGTTTTGCCAACAAGATCGGCCCACCGGCGGTCTGATGCTGCTCGCACGGGGCCGCTGTGAGGCATGGTTCGAGACCGACGATCGACAGCTGCCGTTTTACACCGTCGATCGAGAGGTGGCGTTGGTCGGCGGTGTGCCCGCTGCCAGCGCGTTTGTTGCTGAGGCATCCGTGGTCGCCCGCTCAGCGTGTGTTGTCTATCGGCTGGCCGACGATGTTCTGCGCCGTTTGGCGCTCAACGACCCGGAATTCGGGCGCGCCTTCCAACAACGTTTGCTGGCACGGTTATCCGGACTGCTGTCAACGATGCGGGTCGTCTCTGACCGGCGCACGACCGACCCTGAAGCGGCAACCGTCAGTAGTCTGATCGCCAACAAACAGTCTAGTTTGCCGGTGACCTCGTCACTGTATCGCGTGCCACATTTGCTGGCGAACAAACTGACCCATCCGAACGCCTTCGCAACATTGGCTACCGTCGCCTCAACGGGCACCTACGAAGAGCGCTTGGTGGCCAATCAATGCCGACGCGTCACGACAGCGCTCGCCGCCGAGCACGCGTTTTTGTACGCGATTATGGAGACGTGCGAAGCGGTCATTGCCGCGCCGGAAACGGAGCCCGCGGCACAGATTCGAGAGCGCTGCGATGTCGGTGTACTCAACGCCTTCGATAACTTAGAGACCGTCATTGACGGCGCAGACCAGCTACCTTCCGCAGCGGGTCACGTATTCGTGTTGAACCACCTCGCCTGTCCGGCGTATTACGAGCTACCGAATCGTTATCACTTTTCTTTCGATACGGCCTTCGTTGCCGCGCTGTTGTTCCGCCATTACGGGGCCAGTGCGCTACGGGTTGTTCGGGAGAGCCCGGATGCGGAGTTTGGTCACAATTTGTTCTACCGCCGACTGGGCCATATTACCGTTCCGACCATCGAGTCCGGCCTCAGCAGTATCAGTGAAACCGAGCTCGCAGAGCGACGCCGGCAGGCTGGCGAGCGGTTTTTTGCCGAGGCGGCCGACGTCTTAGCGCGCGGCGTCAACGTCGTTGTTTGCCCGGAGGGTCAGAGCCAGCGTATTGAGCAATCGCCAGGCCAATTTCATAGCGGTGCGTTTCGTTTGGCACAGCGCAGCGGCGCTAAGGTCGTGCCGATTTGTGTCGCTGGTTTTCATCGACGTTTCAAAGACGGCCCGTTGCTTGCTGAGGTGTTGTCTCCTATCGCCTGCGACGCCGGTTGCGGCTCGCCACGAGCGCTAGCTGACGCTTGCCGCGACGAGATGGCTCGGGTGTTGCCCGCCTTGGTCGCCGCCTCAGAGCGCGCAGCGGTTCTACCCAAGCGCGACCCTTAAGCGCAGCACGGCTCGATCGTCGGTGTCGCCTCAAGTCGAAGCGGTTCGTGCCGATACTGATGCCGTGTATCGCCGAAAGGCGCTCGTCAACTCTGCCGCATCGCTCACTGACCATGATCGATTCACCGCATGCCCAACAACTTGCCGCGGGTTTTCGCTGGCTGCGCTTCGATGGGCCAATTGAGCGCGAATTTCGCAATCAATATCTGGTGTCGATTCGACCGCGCATCCTGATCTGCATCGTATTGTCGATGGCGTTCTCGTTATTCGCGGCCTTCAGTAACCGCGCCGACACGGCCGTCGTTACTGCCGACACAGGAATGGTTGAAACACTGCGCGTGTTCTTCGTCCGACCGCTGAGTGCTGCGCTGTTGCTCATCGCGTTTGTAGCGCCGCTGTATCGACGCTTGTGGTTATCAGCGACACCATGGGTTCTTGCCGCCGTCGGTAGCTTCGGAGCACTCGCAACAGCTGGCCATGTCGCAGGCGGGAACCAGCACGCGTTTGTCGCGATGCTATTCGGTTTCTTGGCCGTATTTTTGCTGATGGGCTTACTGTTCTGGCACACGATGGTCGTCGCTGCGACGATCAGCGTGACGTATCTCGCGAGCCTTTTGCAGCTTGATGTCGGCGCGAGCGCATTGCGTTTTGAGGCGGCGACACTCGTTGCGATGAGTGTGTTGGCGTTGGTGTTTATCTACCACTTGGAGCACAGTCTGCGCGAGTCTTTTTTGCAGCGGCGCGTGCTTCAAGATCTCGGTGAGCATGACGCGTTGACCGGATTACGTAACCGGCGCGCGTTCGATACCGGTCTGCAGAACCTATGGCGACAGGCGATCCGCGACCGTCAGTCGTTGGGCCTCGTGATGATCGACGTGGATTGCTTCAAGGCCTACAACGACCACTATGGACATCAAGCTGGCGATCGATGCTTGGCGAAAATCGGCGCTGTTCTTGCTGACGGTGTTCGTCGGCCGCTCGACGTCGCCGCGCGGATTGGTGGCGAGGAATTCGCGATTTTGTTGTACGGCGCCAACGCCGACCATGTTTTGGCCATCGCGGATAACATCGTTGCCAACGTTCGCTTAGCTCGACTGCCGCATACGGGTTCGACCGTCGCCGAGCGCGTCACCGTTAGCGTCGGTGCGAGTCTGATAATGCCGCAGATGGACCGCAGCCCAGCGAGCTTGATGCAATTTGTCGATGAGGCGCTGTATCAAGCGAAGGAGGCCGGGCGCGATCGCGTCGTGTTCCTCGAAAACGGTTACGACAAGGTCGTTACCGGCGTGTTTCGAAAAGACCGCGCCGGCGATTCGAAGGACGCTGCGCCGAGCGCTTAGCCGTCGCGGATTTGCGCGGCGATTGGTAATGCCGTGACGACCTGGCCGGTCGCAGCCGCGATCGCGTTGGCCAGCGCCGGCGCGACCGGCGGTGTGCCTGGTTCGCCGACCCCGGTGGGCGCTTCGCCCGAATTAACGATGTGAACGTCGATCGCTGGCATCTCATGGATACGAAGTGGCCGGTACGTATCGAAGTTCTTTTGGTCGACAACACCGTCCGTCAACGTGATTGCTTCCCGTAGGGCCGCCGATAAACCGTAGCCGATACCGCCTTCCATTTGCGCCTTGACGACATCCGGCGTCAGTGCGAAGCCGCAATCGACCGCACAGACGACCCGGTCGACGTTAAGCTCACCGGATGGACTTATCGTGACGTCCACGACTTGCGCGACGTACGAATTGAACGATTTGTGCAAAGCGATGCCGCGGCCCTGACCGGTCGCGAGAGGCTCACCCCATCCGGCGGCTTCGGCGGCTTTGTTCAATACGCCGAGGAAGCGCGGTTGGCCGAGCAACAAACGGCGGCGTAACTCGACGGGGTCGTGTCCTGCCTCACGGGCAAGCTGATCGAGAAAGACCTCGGTCGCATAGGCTGTGTGGGTATGCCCAACCGAGCGCCACCACAAAACCGGTACGCCGGTATCGGCAAGGTGCAGATCCACACGAAGGTTGGGTATCGCGTACGGCAGCTCACGTGCACCTTCGACGGCGGATGGGTCAATGCCGTTTTCCATCATCGCTTCGAACGGCGTTCCCTTAGCGATCGACTGCGACACGATGCGCTGGTCCCAAGCGCTGATCGTACCGTCAGCATCGAGACTGCCGGTAATGCGATGAATCGCCATGGGTCGATACCGCCCGCCCGTGACGTCGTCTTCGCGCGACCAAATGACTTTGACAGGGCGTTTGTCCGTTTGCGCCAATGCTATGCTGACCGCTTCAGCAACGACATCGGCATCGGGCGTCGCGCGCCTGCCGAAACTACCGCCCGCATACTGGGTGTGGATTTTGATGTTTGCTGGATCAACGCCAGCGATCGTGGCAGCGATGGCCTGATCGACGGTCTGCAGTTGTGAGCCTGCCCAAATCTCAACGCCGTTAGCGCTCACCTCGGCTACGCAATCGAGCGGCTCCATTGGCGTATGGGCGAGAAACGGAAATTCGAAGTCAGTCGTGATCGTTGTGGCGGCATTCGCAATCGCCGTGCTCGGATCGCCATCCTCGCGTGTCACGATACCGGGCTTGTCGAGGTAGCTGCGAAAGTCGCGGCGTATCTGCTCGCTGCCGCGAGTTTCAGCGGCGCTGTCATCCCAGTCGATCGTCAGCGCTTGGCGGCCCTTGTTGGCGGTGTAATAGCTGTCAGCCAAGACAGCGACACCGCGCGGAATTTCGACCACTTCTTCAACGCCGGGTATCGCTAACGCCGCCTCGGCATCGACGCGGGTCGCCCGGCTGCCGAAACGCGGCGGTCGCGCGATGGCGGCGATCCGCATACCGGGCCGGGTGATATCGATCGTGAACTGTTGGCTGCCATCGGTCTTCGCGGCCGAATCCAATCGCGGCAGGTGTGTGCCGAGCAATGTGAATTCCGTGGGGTCTTTTAAGCTCGGTTCGGTCGGTGCTTGTTGCGCGCTGGCGACTGCCGCTAATTCGCCGAATGTCGCTTGCTTATCGCCGGCGAGGATCTGACCGCCCTCCGCGCGCGTCGTTGCCATATCGACTTGCCAGCGTTCCGCGGCAGCGGCACGCAACATATCGCGGGCTGCAGCGGCGGCGCTGCGTAATTGCATCCAACTATTGGCAATCGACGTTGAGCCGCCGGTGCCTTGAGTTGGCCCGAAAAACAAGTTGTTGTAACGCGTCGCATCGGCCGGTGCGAATTCGGTTCGCATCTGAGACCAATCCGCACCGAGTTCCTCGGCCACGATCGCGGCGAGTCCGGTCGTCGTTCCTTGGCCCTTGTCCAAGTGTTTGATGACCACAGTAATGGCGTTATCGCTACCAATGCGGATGAACGTATTGAGATCACTGAGCGTCACGGTCGCTGCACCGGTATTGGCCGGCGCCGTACTGTTGGTTGTGGTGTCGCTGCAACCGACCGCGAAACCGGCCGTTCCTAGTGAGACAACTTGGATGAAGCGCCGGCGACTGAAACGAACATCGGTTGAGCGCATCGCCATGTCAGGCGTCCTCCGATCGGCCGGCCGCCTGGTGAATCGCGGCGCGGATTCGGTGGTAAGTCGCGCAGCGACAGAGGTTGCCACCCATCTGCCGGTCGATGTCCTCATCGCTTGGGGCCGGCGTCTTACTCAGCAACGCGGTCGCCGACATGATTTGGCCGCTCTGGCAGTAGCCGCATTGCACGACATCCAGAGCGCGCCAAGCGGATTGAACCGCCTGCGCGGTTGTGCCGGTCAATCCTTCGATGGTCGTGACGGTGCGACCGGCAACGGCCGAGACCGGCAACACGCAGCTACGCGTGGCGTTGCCGTCAATGTGCACCGTGCAAGCGCCACATTGGGCAATCCCACAACCGAATTTCGTGCCGGTCTTACCAAAGTCTTCGCGCAGCACCCACAGCAACGGCTTGTCAGCCGGCGCATCGGTTTCGACAGTCGCACCATTTAGCGAGAATTTCACTGACATAGCGGCCCTCCACGGCAGGTCAGGTCCGGCGATTGCGATCGCCCGGTTTCCTCAGACTACACCGGCGCTGGGACCGCGGACAGCCCACGTTAGTCGGATTGGTTATATAAACGTCAACGCGTGTTGGACGGCGCGTGGCGTTCGGTTATCTCGGCCAAAAAAAAAGCCGGACGGTCGTCACGACCGTCCGGCTCGTTTTCTTGCTCTGTGCAGAGCTTAGGCGCGCTTGCGGCGGCGAGCGGCGATCAGTGCGAGGCCAGGGATCAACAGGGCGAGTGTGCCCGGCTCAGGAACCGTCGTTACGCAACCACCGTGGCGGCGCTGGTTCTCACAGTAATGACCGTCGTTACTGGTGTCATACCAACCTTGCGCACGGTAGCCCCATTCCAGGAGGCCGTCAGAACCGCCGACCGCAGTCAGGCCAAACGCCGGGTGAAACCATATGCCGATCTTCGGTCCGAAACTGATTCCAGAACCATTCAGCATGCTGTTGATGCCGCTCGCATCGATACTCAGCGAAGCAACATCGCCATTGGTCTGATAGGCGTCGTCGAAGTAACCAAGAAAACTCGTCGTCAAGTAACTCGCCGAGTTGTTTAGCCCGTTGTAGGCGTAAGCCCAAACGTCCTGACTACTGCTGTCGAAGTAGAGAATGGCCAGTTCGTCGTTGGCCTGCTTCGGGTTTGGCCCTTCGCTGACGACAAGCCAGCCACCATCGGCGACAAGTCCGCTGTAGTCCACCTCGAACGAGAAATGCTGTGACATCGAGTTGTAGGTCATCGAAATCGAGTCGTAGCCGGCGCCCGTGCCGCCACCGAAGTTTCGCGGACTCGCGCTGTCGTACTGATAGATTGGGCCGGCGATTGCTGGGCTCGCCAACGAAGCTGCTAACAGTACGCCCGCGAGCGTTGAGGTTGTTCTTTTCATGGTCTAGTTCACAAGTCTTATAAAGCTTGGAAGTTACTAAGCAATCGCTATGCCAGGGGAATAAAACCTAATAAAAACAACCACAAAAGTAATTTTTGTCGCGGATTTATGACAGTTCTGTCTGATGGTTGTAAGGTGAACCGACGCTCATGCGACATAAACGCACCGAGCACAACGGCAGTGCTACTCTCGCGGCTTTAGCGCTCGAGGGTTCGCCGTGTCCTACTCCGCCCACAGTCATGCTCAGGACCCGCGTAACGATGCGATTCTGATCGATATCAATGGCGAACTTGTGCCGCGCAACGAGGCGCGTGTGTCCGTCTTCGATTCTGCGTTCATGCTCGGCGACGGAATCTGGGAGGGACTGCGCGTCTATCGCGGTCGCATCGCGTTTTTGGACCGGCACCTCGATCGCCTTTATGCCGCCGCCAAGGCGTTGGATTTCGATATCGGCCTGGATCGCACGGCGCTCAGCAAACGCTTGTACGGTACGTTGGCAGCCAACGAGATGACCGACGGCGTGCATATCCGTCTGATGGTCAGTCGCGGCACGAAATCGACACCCTACCAAGACCCACGCGTAACGATTGGTCCCGCGACCGTCGTCATTATTGCTGAATACAAAACGCCGACGGTTGAGGCGGAGCAGCATGCGCTGGCGTTGTTTACCGTTCACGTTCGACGCGGCTATGCCGACGTACAGGACCCGGGACTGAACACGCACTCGAAACTTAATTGCATCTTCGCGTGTATCCAAGCAACGAAGGCCGGCGCCGATGAGGCACTGATGCTCGATCCGCACGGTTTCGTCGCAACGTGCAACAGTACGCACTTTTTTATTGTGCGTGATGGCGAGCTGTGGACGTCGACCGGCGATTACTGCCTCGATGGTATTACGCGCGGCGTTGTTATCGAACTCGCCGAACAGCACGGCTATCGCGTGCAACAACGAAATTTCACCGTCGCCGATGTTTACGCCGCCGATGAGGCGTTTGTGACTGGAACGTTTGCAGGCTTAGTGCCGGTTGCTAGCGTCGACGGCCGTGTGATCGGCGCTGGTGAGCGACCGCTAATGACAGCCTTGCAGGGTCACTACGCGGCTGCTGCCAGGGGCTCGGCGTAGCCTATGGTCCAGCGACTCGCGATGTGGTCTGGACCACGGAATATCTCGACGGCAATGATGCGTGCCTTCGAAGCGCGCGGCGATTGCGCCGTTGTCGACGAGCCATTCTACGCCGCCTACCTTGCGATTAGCGGGGCGGTTCATCCCATGCAAGCCCAGGTCTTGGCGAGTCAACCGCAGGCGCCTGCCGACGTTGTCGCTGCGTTGACAGCACCGCTACCGCCTGGCGTCGCGTTGCAATACCAAAAACAGATGACGCACCACGTTGTGTTCGAGCTCGACGAGCGCTGGCTTGCGTCGCTGTCACACGCCTTTTTGATTCGCGACCCGGCCGCCATGATTGCGTCGTACCTCGAGAAACGCGGTCGCGTCGAGCCGGACGATCTCGGCCTGGCGCGTCAGCGAGAGATCTACGACACAATCAGCCGGGTTAACGGCACCGCACCGCCGGTTGTCGATGCGAGCGATGTTTTGCAGCAACCAGCCGCTGCGCTGGCGCGTTTGTGCACAGCCGTCGCGATTCCGGTGTCGACGACGATGACGACGTGGCCAGCGGGACGGCGTGCTACCGATGGCGTCTGGGCACCGCACTGGTACGGCGCCGTTGAGGCGTCGACCGGTTTCAAGCCGTACACGCCGGCGCCGGCGCCACGTTTAGATACTGCGGCCAAACGCGTCCTGGCGGCTTGCGAGCCGGACTATCGGTATTTGTACGAACGTCGTCTTAGCGTTTAAAGCGCGTTTCGTGGCTCTTGCGCTGGCGGTAAACTAAACAGCGCTATTTCCGCGGGAATTAACTATGCGCGTTACTCTGGTTTTGCTGACCATTTTGGCCGTTGCGAATGCCGGCTGCGCCACGCCAGCTGAGCCGGCCCAACCGTCGCCGGCTCAGGCAAATGCTGCAAGCCTCGACCCGTCGATCGCGCATCGTATTGGCGTCGTGCCAAACACGAACCGTGCCCGCAACGTCATTTTGTTTGTCGGTGACGGCATGGGCATCGCGACCGTCACGGCGAGCCGCATCTTAGCTGGCCAACGCGCCGGCGGATCCGGTGAGGAAAACCTCTTGTCGTTCGAGCGCTTCCCGCATCTTGCACTGATCAAGACCTACAACACCAATGCGCAAGTGCCGGATTCAGCGGGTACGGCGACTGCGATGCTGAGCGGTCGCAAGACCCGCGCTGGTGTTATCAACGTAGCCCCGACGTTGGCACGCGGTGATTGTCAACGAGCGCAGCGCAATCGGTTGAAGATGTTAACTCGCGATGCTGAGGAGCGCGGACTGGCAACGGGGATTGTGTCGACGACGAGAGTTACCCACGCGACGCCAGCGTCGGCGTACGCCGTATCGCCTGATCGTAACTATGAAAGCGACCGTGATATTCCGTCGGACGATCGCAATCATTGTGCCGATATCGCCCGGCAGTTAACCGGGTTCGATGCAGGCGACGGTATCGATGTTGTGCTCGGCGGTGGCTACAGCAAATTTGTTGGCCAGTCGCTCGGCGGTGATCGTCTAGCGGACGATGCCAATCTCATCCGCGATTGGATGGCGCGGGCGCCGAACCGACGATTTGTCTCGACACGCGATGACCTGTTAGCCGCGCCGCTAGATGGCCAGCTATTCGGTTTGTTCAGTCGCTCACACTTGAGTTTTGAAGCGCAACGCGACGTCGACAGTGCCCAACCGTCGTTGACCGATATGACCGTGCACGCGCTCAAGATGCTAGAAGCGCGCGACAGTGGCTACCTGTTGCTGGTCGAAGGGGGTCGTATCGATCATGCGCACCACGGCGCCTTAGCGGGTCTGGCGTTGGCCGAGACGATTGAATTCGCCAACGCGATTGATGCTGTGCTGGCGCGCGTCGATACCGATGAGACTCTTGTCCTGGTGACTGCCGATCATTCGCACACGTTGTCGATCGCTGGGTACGCGGCGCGCGGCAACCCGATGCTCGGTCTCGTTACCAGCGTCGATGCGGCCGGCAATACCAAAGGCGCACCGGAGCGTGCCGCCGATGGTCAGCCATACACGACGCTGATCTACGCGAACGGCCCCGGCGCTCCGCCAACGCCGCGTGAGCGACCGACGCCGGATACCGGTCTCGGTGCGGTCTACCAAGCGGCGATTCCAGTGGGTGCCCGGACACTTGACGGGGCGTTTCGCGGTAGCGAGACCCACGGTGGTACCGACGTCGCGTTGTACGCCACCGGACCGTGGGCACACCTCGCCGGTGGCGTTCTTGAGCAAAACGCGGTCTATCACATCATGCGCCACGCGCTCGGCTTTGATGCCAGCTCGGACTGACGCCAACACATTTGGCGTTAGCGATTTATTCGCGTTCGGCTAACAATCGTTCGCGAACGTAACGAACGGGCGGCGAGCCGTACGACAACACCGAATCGTGGTAACGACGCAGATCGAACGCGGTGCCGTCGAGGGCCTCGATCTCCCGACGTAAGGCAGCATGTTGCTGGTAGCCGACGAAGTAGGTCGACAGCTGCGCCGACGTGAGCTGCGCGCGGACCCACTTGCCCGCTGCCTCACGCTCCTCCTGAAACCCGCCTTCAATCAGGAGCTGCATCCCCGCGTCGCGGTCCAGTCCGTCGACATGAACCGCTTGGTCAAGTATCGCGTTGATGACAGCGCGCAGGTACCACTTAAGTTGGACGAGGCGCATCAACGGATCGTTGTCGTAATAGCCCGCGTCGACCATGACGTGCTCGGCATAAACAGCCCAGCCTTCGATGAATGGACCGGATTGCAACACCGCGCGCAACACTGAGGGGTACTCGTTCGCATGCGCGAGTTGCAGGTAATGGCCGGGCATGGCCTCGTGCACCGTTAAGTTGTGAATGGAGCGACGGTTGTACTCGCGCAAAAAACCCGCTGTCTGCTCAGCGGTCCAATCATCAGGTATCGGCGAGACGGCATAATACGTTGCTAGGCCTTTGTCGAGTGCGCCTGGCGAGTCGCAGTAGGCTAGCGCGATGCCGCGCTGGAACTCTGGCATCAAGATGATTTCAAGCGGTGCATCCGGTACACGAACAAGGTTATTGGCTGTCACAAAGTCCGTCGTCGTCTGCAACGATTCCCGCGCGGCAGCGACGACACCGTCGCGCGATGGACTGTCGGCGTAGGCCACCTCGAGCGCTGCACGAATGATCGCTTGTTTATAGGCATCACTCGGCGAATCCGGAAACAGTGTGCCTGGGTAGCGGCTGCTGTAAATCTCACGCGCGACCGTGTACATCTCGGCGCGGACCCGTTGATACTCTTGTTCGGCCATACGGCGTACGACCGGCGCTTCGATGCCAGCGTTTAAGGCGAATTGCAATTTAGTGTTGTAACGCTCGGCGCCAAGGCGAAAGTCACCCGCAGCATTGGGCAGTAGCTCATCACGCAGCCACGTTTCATGTTCGGCAGCAGCGGCTCGTGCCGTCTCTATGGCGGTGCGCAGTGCTGCTGCTGCAGCGTCATCGAGTACGTCGATGGATGGTGCGATCAATGCATCGACAAGGCCCATGATGCCGCGATGCTGCGCCAAGGCCGTTTCCGCGTGGATCGCTGGGACGCGGGCGGGTTGCAAGGCGGCACGCGTGTCAGCGAAAAACCGCGGTAACGCGTTGAGACGCGCCGTCGCCGCGCTCAGTCGGTCTGGCAATGGTGCAAATTCACGCGCCATTAGCGAATACAGCGCACTACCGCCAAGCGCGTTGTAATAGAGCGGATCCCACGCCCAGGTTTCGAGTTCGTCGAGTTGCCAAAGGCCGGCTGCCAGTTCATGGGCGAGCAGCTCAGCATCGGTTTGCTCAGCCACGTCCAGCGACGCGCTATCGATACCATCGAGGCGTTGCTTAAGCTCGGCCAGCCAGGCCCGTTGCGCGGCTCGTCCTGCGGTGCTGACATCGTCGACTCGATCGTCGTAGCGGTGGTCGCCGAGCTGCGTTCCGGTCACCGGGTAGTAGCGGGCGAGACCGTCCAAATAAGCGTCGCGGACGGCTGCAAATGCGTCGGTCGCGTCGGCGGCAGCGGGCGGACAGGCGGCTGTCGCGGCGACCGTGACGATGGCGCAGGCCGCAAGTCGAATGCCTAGGCGCATGGTTCTGTCTCCGCCGGATCGGTAGACTGCAACGGTATCACGATCGCAGTTCGCAACCACGATGACTAAAACGTTTGTGTGTATCGCGTGTTGGCTGGCCATGTCGATAGCGGCGGCTTCGGCTGATCCTTACCAGAGCGTTCGTGACGATCTTGCGAGCGGCCGCTTCGACAGTGCCAAACTCGCCATTGACCGTCTGCTCAACGACAACCCATTTGATCGCGACGCACGCTTGCTCGAAGCGGCGTGGCTACACTCGACCGGTGCAACCGCTGCCGCGATGACGCGTTTAGAGCTATTGGCCAACGCCTTCCCGGCCGAACCTGAGGCGTACAACAACCTTGCCGTATTGGCCATCGCGTCCGGTGATAGCGATGCGGCCGAGGCTTGGCTCGCAAAGGCGCTCGCCACCAGCCCTGCTTATCAGACCGTCGTCGACAATATGCGCGCCTTGCAACGCGCTCGCGCGCAAGAGGCGTATGCAGCATTGGCGGGTCGCACCATTGAGGCATCGGTAACGATGCGCGCGCTAGAGCACTTCGCCGAGTTAGCGGCTTGCACAAACAGCACGCGAGACGAACCGTGAGTCGATTGGCTGCGATCATAGCGTTGCTCGTGCTCAATGTTGCTAGCGCAAATCCGGATGCGGCGATCGCCACGGCACTGAGTGCCCTACGAGCGGGCGATCTCGAACGAGCCGATTCGGCCGTCGCAGAGGCCTTGGTGGCGGCGCCGGACTTTGAATTAGCGAAAGCGTTACGGGCGGATATTGCGAGCCTGCTGGTCGGTGAGCGTTCGTTGTTCGATAAGGCGCGCCTGATGGATCTTGGCGGCAGCGAGCAGCGCTTATGGCGGGGGTATGCCGCTGAAATACAGCAGCGCTCGCGCGCCAGCCGTGCCGGGCAGCAACCGCTCGGCCTGCATGCCGTACCGGATGCAACGGCTACCGTGTTGTTGGCGGAGACAGAGACTGGCCAGCTGCACGTCGTTACTCGCACCGACAACCAATGGCGTGTCAGCCGCACGCTGTACATGTCGATCGGCAAAAACGGTGCCGGTAAACATCGCTCCGGCGATCGGCGAACACCGCTCGGCATCTATTGGGTCGTCGGGCGGCTCGAAGACCGGCAGTTGCCGCCGCGCTATGGTCCGCTCGCCTTTCCGCTGGACTACCCCAATGCGTGGGATCGGAGCCTCGGTCGCAGCGGCGATGGCATCTGGTTACATGGCACCGAGCCGTCCACGTACGCACGGCCACCACGCGATAGCGACGGGTGTCTCGTCTTGTCGGACGAGTTGCTGGTCTCATTGGCGCCTCGCCTAACGGCTGCCGACGTTCCAGTTATCGTGGCCACGCGGTGGCGATTCGGGCAAGGTCACGCAACCGACAGCACGATCGACGCGCTTGATGCGGCTATCGATGGCTGGGTTAACGAGTTCTCGTCGCGGCGGGCAACGCCAACGACGCCACTGACAACGAGCGACGTGTTTGCGGCAGATTACCCCGAGGAGCCCGGCATGATTGTGGTGCGGTTCCGACTGATCGACGAGTCAGCGGCGTCGCGTTACGCGTGGAAGCGTTTGTACCTTCGTAAAGACGGAGACCGATTCCGCGTCGTTGCCACCGGCAACGGTTGATTATCGTTCTAGCGCGACGAGCTCGTCGACCAACGCCAGGTAGTCTTCGTAACTACGAACACCATTGCTGATGTTGCTGTAGCGGCCGTTTACAACAATCGCCGGTACACCCGACACTTTGTAACGGCGGGTAAGATCAACAGCGGTGCGAACTTTTTGGTCGAGTTCGAACGACTTTGCAGCCGCGTTATAGTCGGCAGCGCTAACACCGAATCGACCGAAAAACTCCTCCAGAGAGCGGTCTGTGGTCAATGGCTGCTTGTTGACATGGATTTCTTTGAAGAATGCGTCGTGCAGCGCTTCTGGATCTTTCAGCTTGCCGTTATTGGCGAGGATCTCGGCCGTGTAAAACGCCGCCGCGTGCTTTTGCAACGTGCCGTTCCAGACAGCAGGCAGGCGCACGAATTCAACGTCTGCCGGTTTCGCTTTGTCCCACTGTTTGATGTAAGGATCGAAGGAGAAACAATGCGAGCAGCCGTACCAGAAAATTTCAACGACTTCGATTTTGTCTGTACCGGTGACGGTTGGCTGTGCGGGCACTAACTCGCGGTAGTGTTCGCCGACTTTAAACCGACCTTGCGACGTCGGCGGCGCTGCTTGCGCTAACGTCAGGTTCGCCTCGGCTTCGCTCGCGTCATCATCGCCGGCTGATTCTTCCACCGTCTCAGCGGGCGTCGTCGACGCCGCTGCCGGGCTTGCTGGTGCCGCATCAGCGACCGGCGTCGCGGCCGGTACCGCGGTCGTTGGCGTTGTGCTTACCGAGGGCTCTTTGCCAGGGCTGCCGATCGCAAAGACGGCGACCGCTGCGGCGATCGCGACAACGACAATCCCAATAACTAAATTACGCATGCGAATTCTCTGTTAAGCCTTCCGTCTTTCGGACCGGTCCGTATCGAACGGGTTCCCTATCTCGACGAAATTAGTACAAACCCTGAATGTAGCTCGCCAGTGCCACGATGTCGTCTTCGCTGAGAGAACTCGCGACGTTGTTCATTATTTGGTTGCCGTCCGCCGATTTCCGAGCGCCACTCGCGTAATCACGCAGCGCCTTCGCCGTGTAGGTTGCGTGTTGTCCGCCGACCTTCGGATAAGCCGATGCTGGGTTGCCCTTGCCGGCTGGGCCGTGGCACGCGATGCAGGCTGCCAGTTGCTGGTCGCTGTTGCCGGCGAGGTAGAGCTTACGGCCGCGTTCGATAAGGTCTGCGTCGGCGACAGGCAACTGTTTCGGTGCCTGATTCTCATAATAAACCGCGAGATCGCGGATGCCGTCGTCGTCTAAAAGCATCGCTTGAGCTGACATCAGGACGTTTTCGCGATGCCCCTCGCGAAATGCGTACAACTGCGCCACGATGTATTTGCTGTGTTGGCCGGCTAGGTTCGGCCACTCCGGGTTGATGCTGTTGCCATCGGCACCGTGACAGCCAGAGCAGGTGATCGATTTTGTTTTTCCTGCGTCGGCGTCACCGTCGGTGAGGCTGGACGCGGACACCGGGGATATCAGTGTGAGGCCCAAAAGGACAGTCAGTAATCTCAGATTCATGGCTGTGTCTTCGCTCGTTCAGGTTGCAGGGGACGTAGCCAGTGGAGGGCTACGGGGCTACGCCGGCGCTCGGACTGCGCCATGCTAAGCTCAGCCCGCTATTATACATCGATTCGCTGGGCAGAAAATGACCTGGTACCCAGACGCTGAATTTGTCAAAAGTGCGTATAAACCTGCGCAATTCGTGCCTGATGAAGGTTTTGAGGCCGCGTTCGCAGGCCGCTCCAACGCCGGGAAATCCAGTGCGATTAACGCGATTGTAGGTCGCCGGCAATTCGCTAAAACCAGCAAAACGCCCGGCCGGACCCAACTGATCAACTTCTTCGCGCTGGCAGCGGGCGAGCGACTCGTCGACCTGCCGGGCTATGGTTTCGCCCGAGTCGATAAGCGGACTCAGGACCATTGGCGCACGTTGATGCATCGGTACTTTACGGAACGGCGGAGCCTTTGTGGACTCGTGCTGGTTGTCGATATACGCCGTGGTTTGACCGACTTCGACCGCACGATGTTGCAGTTAGCCGATCTGCCAGCTGCGAATGTCCACGTTTTGTTGACAAAAGCCGATAAGTTAAAGCGCGAACCGGCCCGTGGTGTCGAGCGCGACGTACGCGCCGAACTGGGGCCCGATGTCGGTTTACAGTTGTTCTCGGCGCTCAAACGCACCGGTGTCGACGCGGCGCGCAGCGCCGTCTCAGCACTGCTGCGGCCCGATGAGCGCTCGCTACGTAGCAATGACTAAAAAAAACCCCGGCGCTACGCCGGGGTCAACGATAAGCAACTGGCTTGGGGTGACCACGTTGCGACCCGCCAGGGAGGTAGCGGGCGAGTGCATAACACTCAAAGCGTTGGAGTACGCAGTCGCTGAATAGTTCCGCCGTCTAGCGAGTTCTAGTGCGCTTCGTCCCAGTTTCGGCCACTGCCGACATCGACTTTTAGCGGCACGTTGAGCTCTGCTGCCGCTGTCATAAATTTGACGGTCTCGCTCGCGACAACGTCGACCAGATCGTCGCGCACCTCGAACACCAGTTCGTCATGCACTTGCATGATTAAGCGGGCGTCGATGTTGTCGGTTAAGAGCCAGTCGTGCACGCGGATCATGGCGCGTTTTATGATGTCGGCCGCGGTCCCCTGCATCGGTGCGTTGATAGCCGTTCGTTCGGCGTATTGGCGCCGCTGGCTTTGCTTCGCGTTGATATCCGGTAGGTACAAACGCCGTCCAAACACGGTGCTGACGAAGCCGTGCTCGTGTGCCTCGGCGCGGATGCGGTCCATGTAGTCACGGACCCCGGGATAGCGTTCGAAATAGGTGTCGATGTAGGTCTGCGCCTCGCCGCGGCCGATGCCAAGCTGCTTGGCGAGCCCGAATGCGCTCATGCCGTAGATCAGGCCAAAATTAATCGCCTTCGCTGAGCGGCGCTCGTCGGCGCCGACCGCATCAGGTGCTAGGCCAAAGACCTCGGCCGCCGTTGCGCGGTGGACGTCGCGGTCGTGCGCAAAAGCATCGGTCAGTCCAGCGTCACTCGATAAGTGCGCCATGATCCGAAGTTCGATCTGGGAATAGTCGGCGGCGACCAAGGTATAGCCATCGTTGGCGACGAAGGCTTGGCGAATACGCCGACCTTCTGGCGTGCGGATCGGAATATTCTGCAGATTCGGATCGGACGATGACAATCGGCCGGTGGCCGCCACCGCCTGGTGATACGACGTATGAATCCGTCCATCGGGCCCGACGTCGAGCGGTAGCTTATCGGTGTAGGTGCTCTTTAGTTTCGACAAGCTGCGGTACTTTAAAATAACGTCGGGTAACTCGTAGTCGGTGGCCAGCTCGGCGAGCACGTCTTCAGCGGTCGACGGCTGCCCTTTCGGCGTCTTGCGCAAGATCGGCAGGCCTTGTTGTTCAAACAAGATTTGTTGCAACTGCTTAGGCGAGCCCAGGTTGAACGGCCCGCCGGCGAGGTTATGCGCTTCGCTTTCGAGCATCGTGACGGCCGCCGCGAGTTCGTCGGATTGGGCCGCTAAGAGATCGGTGTCGATCGCGACGCCGTTTTGCTCCATCTCGATCAGCACCGGGACCAGCGGTTGTTCGATGTTGCGGTACACGTCGACGAGTGCGGGCGTCTTGGCAAGTTCGCCGTTGAGGTGCTGATGCAGCGCCAGCGTAACGGCCGCGTCCTCGGCGGCATACGGCGCCGCTGTTTCGAGCGGGATTTCATTAAACGTCAGTTGTTTTGCGCCTTTGCCAGCGACGTCCTCGTAATGAATCGTCGTTTTACCGAGGTAACGTTTGGCAACGCTGTCCATATCGTGGCGCGTTGCTGTCGAGTTCAAGACATAGCTTTCCAGCATCGAGTCGTACTCGATACCGCCGAGCGCGATGTCGTAGCGGGCAAAGATATGCGCGTCGTACTTTAGATGATGGCCAACCTTGGCATGGGTCGCGCTCTCAAGCCACGGCTTTAATTCGCCGAGCACCCAATCGCGGTCGAGCTGTGCCGGTGCGCCAGCGTAGTCGTGGGCGAGCGGAATGTAGCAGGCTGCATCGGCGGAGACGGCCAGCGAGATACCAATCAGATCGGCGGTCATGTAATCGAGCGAGTTCGTTTCGGTGTCGAGCGCCGTCAACTCGGCTGCATGAATACGCTTTTTCCAGGCGTTAAAGGCTTTTTTGGTGAGGACCGTTTCAACATCGAGCTCGGCCTCGGCGAGGGAGTCGGTGGTACCGGTGTCGGCGGCAGCAGGCGCTTGCTCGTCCAGCGACTTCAATAAGGTGCGCAGCTCAAAGTTCTCGTACAACTCGCGCAGCGTGTTCGTGTCCGGCGCGCTCGGTGCGAGATCGTTCAGTTCGACCGGTAAAGCTACGTCGCGGGCAATGACGGTCAATCGTTGTGATAACTCGCACGACTCGCGGTGTTCGGCGAGCTTGTCACCGAGCGACTTTGCGCCGCGGACCTTGACGTTAACGACGTCATCGAGTTGCTCGTACATCGCATCGATCGTGCCAAAGTGGCCAAGTAGTGCGGCAGCGGTCTTGGCGCCGACGCCAGGTACGCCTGGAATGTTATCGGCCGTGTCACCGACTAGCGCCAAATAGTCGGCGATTTGCTCAGGCCAGACATCGAACTTGGCTTTCACGCCATCGCGATCAAGGCGCTTCATCTGCATGGTATCGATCAACGTCACTTGCTCGGTGACCAGCTGCGCGAGGTCTTTGTCGGACGTTGAGACCAGACAATCCATACCTGCCGCAGTCGCTTGATCGGCGAGCGTGCCGATGACGTCGTCAGCCTCAACGTTAGGTACGATCAGGAGCGGTAAGCCCATCGCGGTGATGATGTCATGCAGGGGCTGGATCTGTGCGCGCAGGTCGTCATCCATTGGCGGCCGATTAGCTTTGTAATCGGCGTACATGTCGTCACGAAACGTTTTGCCCGATGCGTCGAAGACTACGCCGATGCGCTCCGGTGCCTCGTCGCGAATCAGCTTGTTCAACATGTTCAGGACACCGTGGATAGCGCCGGTCGGTTGTCCTTTCGAATTGGTCAGCGGTGGCAGTGCCAAAAACGCCCGAAAGAGGTATGACGAGCCGTCAACCAAAACCAGCGAGCGGCTCATTGGCGCTCGTCCTCATCGGTCGGTTCCACGTCATCCGCAGGCTGCTCTGTGCTGCTCACCGGCGCCTCGTCGGGCAGGTACAGTGGGCCTTTCTGGCCGCACGCGGCCAAGGCAATGAAGAAAAGAGTTACGGGGACAAAACGAAACGTGCTCACAGCGTAGCGTCCATCGGTGCGGCTAAAAACCGACAGTGGCGTGCGCACTAAGCGCTTGTCAATCTCGCCGTAACGCTTAATCGTGCTCGTTGCGATAGCGTGCGGCAATTTGCCGGTACGCATCGCGGAAACTCAGGCCTTCACCGGCGACCAAACGATTAGCGGCCTCGGCCGCGCCGGTCGCCGGATCGACGTGGATGTTCTCGGCTACGAAGCGCACGCCGTCGAGCATCGCACTCATCAGTGCTAGCGATTCTAGCGCTAGATCGATACCGCGAAATAGCGGTGCCTTTAAGCGCTGTAGGTCGCGGTGGTAGCCCGAGGTCAGTTTGGTCGTAATGATCAATGCTTCGTTCAATGCGCCGATTGCCGTCGCTGGGGCCGCTCGTATCAGCTCAAGGACGTCGGGATTGCGCTTTTGCGGCATGATCGACGAGCCGGTCGTCAACGAATCCGGCAGCCGCACGAACGCAAACTCTTGCGTGTAGTACAGCAACAGATCGGCCGCTAATCGTGACAAGTCGTTTTGCGTTTGCACGATTTCGAACAACACGGCCGCTTCCGCTTTGCCGCGTGATAACTGCACGGCTGTGACCGGCTCATGCACGCTAGCGAAGCCGAGCTCCGCCGCGGTGGCGGCTCGATCGATCGTGAGCGCTGGCGTGCCGTAGCCCGCCGCGCTGCCGAGCGGGTTTTTATCGATGCGCCGTTTCGCCGCGGCGAGCGCGGCTTGATCGTCATTGAGCTCGGCGACGAACCCTGCGGCCCATAACGCGACCGACGATGGCATGGCTTGCTGCAAGTGCGTATAGCCGGGCAGTGCGATGGCACCGTCGCGCTCAATCAGTGCACTCAGCGCGCGGCAGACGTCGGCGATTCCATCGTCGAGCGCGTCGACGACGTCTTTGAGGTAGAGCCGCAGCGCCGCCAGTACTTGGTCGTTGCGCGACCGGCCAAGGTGCACGCGTTTGCCGGCCTCGCCGATGGCGGCAGTCAGATGTTTCTCAAGCGCGGTGTGGACATCTTCATCGTCGAGCTCGATCGCCCACTCACCGTTCGCGTGAGCACGCGCGAGCGCCGCTAGACCCGCAACGATGGCGTCGGTATCGGTTGCGCTGAGATAGCCGGCTTGGTGCAGCATGCGCGCGTGACTGGCGGACGCGCGGGCATCGTACTCGACCAAACGGGCATCGAGCCGATGGTCTTCGCCGGCGGTAAAAGCGAGGACGCGCGCATCGAGCGCTGCGCCTTTGTCCCACAGTCGGGTACCGCTCATGAGGCCTGCTCCGCTGGTGTTAGTGCGTTGATGTCGTTGACGACCAGCGTGCCGGTCCCTTCGTTCGTGAACACTTCAAGCAGTAACGAATCGGCCAAGCGGTGCGAAATGACGTGCACGCGGCGTACGCCGCCGCTGAGTGCGGCCGCTATCGCACCGGCTTTCGGTAACATTCCGTCGGCCAGTTTGCCGGCCGCTGTTAGCTCGGCAAGACCGGCTGTGTCGATGTAAGAAATCAATGAGCCCGGGTCATTCGGATCGTCGAGGATGCCCGCTGCGCCGGTGCAGAGAATCAGTTTTTCAGCATCGAGTTCCGCAGCAATAGCGGCTGCCACTGTATCGGCATTAATGTTGAGTAGCTCGCCCGAGCTGTCCGCCGACAGCGGGCTGACGACCGGCATTAAACCGTTGTCCAGTTGCTTTTGCAGCACGTCGGCGTTGACGCCGTCGATGTCGCCAACGTGGCCGTAATCGACCTTGCCAGCCGCGGTCTCGACGGGCGGTCGTCGATGCGCTGAGATGAGTCCGGCGTCGACGCCGCTCATGCCAACCGCCGGAATGCCAAGGTCGCGGCAGACCGCCAGAATTCGCGTGTTTATTTGCCCATTCAGAACCATCGTCGCGACGGCTAGGCTGCCGTCGTCGGTAACTCGGCGGCCCTCGACGAACTGTGCGTCGACGCCGAGTGCACTGGCGAGTTCCGTCGACTGCGGTCCACCGCCGTGGACGAACACGACCCGGATACCCACTTGGTGCAGTAAGCCCACTTGCTCCATCAACGCCCGGGTCGACTCGGCATCGGCAAAGACCTCGCCGCCGGCTTTTAGCACGAAGACCTTCTGTTTGAACAAGCGGATGTATGGTGCGGCGTGCTTCAACGCCGAGACGACGATTGCCTTTTCGCGGGTATCGTTCACATTACTGCCCTAGCATTTCATGCAGCACGGCCATCTGCGCGAGCATCCGATTGCGCGCCTCGGCGATAACGACGCTGCGCGGCCCATCAAGGATTCGGTCGGCGACGACAACGCCGCGGCGAACCGGCAGGCAATGCATGAAACGACAGTCGTCGCTGGCGTTGTCGAACCATGGCTCATCGACGCACCAGTCCGTTAAGTCGCGCCGCGCCTCGGCGTCGCCGTTCGTATCGCCGTAGCATGAGGTTGCCGACCAACTCTTTGCGTAGATAACGCTGGCGCCTTCCATCGCTTCGCGCCGGTCCGTCGTTTCGGTCACGCTACCGCCATTCGCTGCAGCAAGATTGCGGGCTTTGCTCATGATTGGCTCTGGCAACGCGAAATCGTCCGGCCGCAATACTGTGACATCCATGCCGCGTTGTGCCGCCATCGAGACGGTTGCGGCGGGCACAGCCAGCGGTAGCGCTTTCGGGTGCCACGCCCACGACAACACGAATTTCGTTTTTTGCTTACCAATTTTGAGATCGTCGAGTGTCTTCCAGTCGGCCAAACTCTGGCACGGATGGTTCATGGCCGACTCCATGTTGATGATTGGCGTATCGATCAAGTCGGTCATCGCGCCGAACTCGGTCTCCGCTAAGTCATCAGCGAGGCTTTTGCGCTCAGCAAACGCACGAATCCCGATCGCGTCGCCGTAAGAGGCGATGACCGGCACTGCTTCGCGAATGTGTTCGGCGGCGGCACCGTCCATCACGATACCGGGCCGACTCTCAAGGCCATGGATTGACATATCGGGCGAGATTACAAAAGCGCCACCACCGAGGCGTACCATCGCTGCCTGGAACGACGCCAGGGTTCGGAGCGACGGGCTGAGAAACAGCAAGGCCAGTACTTTACCCTCTAGCGCGCGTGGCTCTGGGTGGTGGTCCAGCCGCGTTGCTAAGTCAACGAGCGACTCAACCGTGGGCGTATCAAAGGCAGCAAGGTCGTTAAAGGCCTGCATGGGCGTCGTCTCCGATGTCGATCAATGCGTCGCGCAGCGCCGCGACGTGCTCGGCGCTGAGTGTTAGTGGGGGTAGCAGTCGCGTGACGTTTGGCGCGGCGCTACCACCCGTTAGGAAACCGCGCGCGAGTAGGGCTTGGCGCAACGTCGCGCCAGCACCATCGGTGTGCAGACCGATCAGCAAACCCATCCCTGACACTGACCGTACCGGGCCGATGCCGGCCAATTGTTGTAGCTCCGTCTCGCGAGCGCGTACGTTAGCCAGCAGGTCGTCGCGTTGGATCGTCTCAATGACGGCGCTGATCGCTGCTGCCGCCAGCGGCCCGCCGCCGAAGGTGGTGCCGAGATCGCCATGGCGAAGCTCGTTGGCAACCGCCGCTGTCGTTAACAGCGCGGCGCAGGGAAAGCCGCCACCGAGCGATTTGGCGGCCGTGATCATGTCGGCTTGTAGGCCGAGTCGTTCGGTGGCGAAGCCAAAGCCACTGCGGCCGCAGCCGGTTTGCACTTCATCGATGATGAGCATTGCGCCGTTGGCTGCGGCGTTGTCCGCCAGCGCGTGCAGAAAAGCCGGCGCTAAGTCGTACGCGCCGGCGACGCCTTGCACCGGTTCGACGATCACCGCCGCGGTGGCGCTATCGACCGCAGCGGCGGCGGCCGCGACGTCATCACGCGGCACAAATTCGACGTCGAACGGCGTATTCGGAAATCCGTACCAGCGCTGGCGAGCGCCCCAGGTGACCGTCGCTGCCGCGGCGGTGCGGCCATGGAAGCCATGCTCGACCGCCACGACTTTATTGCGCCCGGTCAGTAAGCAGGCGAGGCGGAGCGCGTTCTCATTGACCTCGGCGCCGCTGTTGGCAAAAAACACCCGCGCTAGCGGCGCCGGTGCCAAGCTGAGCAGCGCTTCGGCGGCGCGGGCACGCTCATGCAGCGCAACGGCATTGGATTGAAAGTGCAGCGCCTTACCGGCGAGTGCGCGCGTGAGCGCCGGGTGGTTGTAACCGAGTGCACAGACGGCGTGACCGCCGTACAAGTCCATCAGCTCGCGACCGTCGGCTGTTCGCACGTGCACGCCGTCCGCATCGACGAGATCAAGATCGAGTTGGCCGTAGACCGGCAGCATAACGCCGGCTTCGTGTTCGCGTGGACTGATCATGTCCAACCGCACGCAGGTGCCTGCAAGCCTGTCGTTTCAGGCAGATCGAACAGGCGATTCATCCATTGCACGGCGCCGCCGGCAGCGCCTTTCACCAGATTATCGATGGCGACGCTGACCGCCACACTGGTGCCGTCACCAGCCACGCTTATCTCGACGTAGTTACTGCCAACCACACTGCCGAGTCGGGCTGAGCCGTCGCGGCGCACGTGAACAAAGTCGGCGGCGGCGAAATAGGCGACAAACGCCTCGCGCAAATCACCCGCCGCTACGCTGCTTGTCAACGGCGCCTGCAGGTTAACGACGATACCGCGGGCAAATGGCCCGCTATGCGGAACGAAGCGCACGTGGGTTTTGTGACCCGTCATCGCTGCCAGCACGCTATCGACTTCGGCGGCGTGGCGATGCACTAACGGTTTGTAGCTGTACAGGTTAGCGTGGCGCTCCGGGTGGTGCGTTGTTGGCGACGGCGCCTTACCCGACCCGGTGCTGCCGGTAATGCCGGTGACGAACAAATCGGGGCCAACCAATTCTGCGGCGACGAGTGGTGCCGCGCCGAGCAGCATCGCCGTCGCGAAACAGCCAGGGTGAGCGACGTGGCGCGTCGGTGCTGCGCCGCTTAACTCCGGCGGTGCTGCCGTGAACTGACTCGCGAGCCCTGGCGCGCCGTGTTCGCAGCCATAAATACTCTCGAACTGATTGAGGTCGGTAAAGCGAAAATCGGCCGAGACATCGACGATGTGTGTGCCATTGCGCGCGATTGAGTCGAACTCAGCCAGCAGTGCAGCCGACTGCCCATGCGGTGCGGCTGAAAAAACGGCTGCCGCCCGCGCTTCGGCCAACGCGCCTTGCGCCGATTCAACGCTGACGAACGGCGTATCCCCGTACAACGGGGCCAGGTGGGTAAACTCCGATGCGATCGTTTTCTCGCCGGGGTCGCGACTGATCGCGCCAGCCAACTCGAACGTTGGGTGGGCACCGATCAGCCGCAGCAGCTCGCCGCCAACGTAGCCGCTCGCGCCGATGACAAACGCGGGTATTGCATTCATGCGCGCCCTCCTAAGCCAACCGCATCGGCCACAAAGTCGCCGAGTACCGGGCCGTTCGTCAACGCGTTAATCGCTACGAGATCGGTCGAGCGACGCACGATATCGATCCCGACTTGGTTGTCTGACGCAGGGCCTGTTATTATGGTCGGTTCGATGCTGAAGCGATCACGCAGTAACTGCACGCCGCCCCACGCGCCGACCGGGTCATTCGCGCACAGCACGACGGCCGACAGACCCGAGCGAATATCGTCGGCGTTTAGGATCGCCTCGACGCCGTAGCTGCCAAGGAGTCCGTCGCCGAGCTCGATCACGATGACATCGGGTTTGGCGGCCGCCAGTTGATTGATGATCGCGCGCGTCAAGGCCGGTCCGGTCGCGGCCGATGTCGTGACCACACCAAAGTCGCTGAACAGCAACGCATCGCGAGCACCGGCGTCTTGCATTGCCAAAATGTCGCGGCGTAACGCGACGCCGGTGGTTTTGCCACCGCCAATCGCGAGACCGCGCTGCCGCAGTCGACTGACAATGGCGCTGGCCGCTGCTGTTTTGCCAGCGTCCATCGTTGTCCCGGCCAACGCGACGACCGGTACGCCATTGGTATCGAGCGTCGCATTCGAATCTAAGTTGAAGCGGCCGATGCGCGCGGGCACACCGATACGCTCACCGAGATACGGAAACGACAAGACGGCGCCGAGCACGCGGCAGTCGAACGGATCGCCAAGCTCCGGGTTGACCGAGTCGCATTGACCAATGACCCCACCGATGTTTAGCAATTGCAGCGTGTCGCCGACGGCGATCGATGCGGGTAGTTTTCCGGAGTAACCGAACAAGGCGTTACGAAAACCGAGGGCACCAACAATAATGTCGCCCCGTTTTACGGCTGCCATACGGCCGCTGGTTAGTTCGAGAACGTTGTAGCGCGATTTGTTATTTAAAACCTCGCCGGCGATCAGCACGCCTTCCTCACACGGAATATCGGCACTTAAGCGCAGCTCGCGCGACAGCTCATTGTGCTCGGCGACCGACGCGATTTTATCTGCCGTTACCGTCTTCATTTGTCGGCAACCAACGCGCGTTGCTGCAGCCGCCCGGGTAGCGCGCGTATCCGCGAGAAGCCAAGTGCGTCGCTCGGTGACCACTCACCGGCAGCCTCGCCGTATACACCGCGCGAGGCCGCCAGGAGCGAGTGCGGAGAGTCGACGCCAGTAACAAAGGCGCGGCCAGCGCGAAGTTCCAGTCTGACCGTGCCGCTAACCTGCGATTGGGACGAGTCGAGCAACGCTTCGATGTCACGACAGGCCGGGTCGAGCGCCATGCCCTCATGGACCATGTCGCCGTAGGTCAGCGCGACCGACTCTTTCACCCGTGCCTGCGCGGCGGACAATGTCAGTTTTTCGAGTTCGCGATGCGCGGTCAGCAGCAATTCGGCGGCTGGCGCCTCGAATGCAACTCGGCCTTTGGTGCCGAGGATCGTATCGCCGACGTGAATGCCACGGCCGATGGCGTAGGCCGCACCGATTGACTCTAAGCGTTCGATCAACGCGACCGCTGGCATCGGTGCACCGTCGAGAGCGACGGGGACGCCATGTTCGAACGCGATGCTGTGTTCAGCAGCGCCCGATTTGTCGACGGCCCCGCTCGATAAGACCCACGCCGACTCCGGCAAGCTGCCGGCGGAGGTCAGTGTTTCTTGGCCGCCGATCGTCACGCCCCAAAGGCCGCGGTTGATCGAATACTGGCCACCGCTTGGCGGTAACGGCATGCCATGCTCGGTCAAGTAGGCGATCTGCGTGTCGCGCGCGAAACTTTCGTCGCGAATCGGTGCTAGCACGGTCAGCCCCGGATTGATGCTGCGAAGCGCGACTTCAAAGCGGACTTGATCGTTACCGGCCGCGGTGCAGCCGTGCGCTACCGTATCGGCGCCGTGTTCGGCGGCG
This sequence comes from Pseudomonadota bacterium, assembly GCA_039183535.1. Lineage (GTDB taxonomy): Bacteria > Pseudomonadota > Gammaproteobacteria > Steroidobacterales > Woeseiaceae > JBCAXA01. The sequence continues at coordinate 39,853 of JBCDBO010000025.1, forward strand.
ACCTCGGCTAAGACTTGCGCTTGTCCAAACTGGCTCCGACCATGATGGCGAGGATTGCTCGGGGCAGTCTGATTTCTCTCATAACCAGAGTGAGTGGTCCTGCATCGCCTGAAATGAGGGCGTTCAGGCTTTCAAAAGCCCCTATTTGGGCTGGTCCCAAGGTGAGGGCGGCGATGAACAATACCGCAACCGTCAGGCTAAGTCCTATGGCCAGTCGTCCCACCGGTCACTCCGCCAACATGTCTTGTCGAACTTTGCTTAGTCCTTCGATGGCCCGCAAGACATAAGGTGTGCCGCAAACCCAATCGCGATCCGTGATTGTGCTGCTGGCACTGTCTTCACGAAGCGCCTGAACAATTGGATGATCAAGGATCTCCTCGGAACGTGACGCACCCGGATACCTTCGCCCCGTGATCAGGGCATCGGGCTCCAGCACGGTAAGCACCTCCAATGGCAA
>JBCDBO010000026.1:0-39994 GCA_039183535.1 Pseudomonadota bacterium
CATCGGCACGCACGGCCGCGGTGTCTACGTGATTGATGACATCACGCCGCTCCGTGGCATCACGCAAGCAACGATCGATGCGAACGTTGCCTTACTGCCAACACGACCCGCACCGATGGCACTAACGACGCAGCTGCAGACGTTTGGCGCCGACGATTCGTTCGTCGGCAATAACCCGCCACAGGCCGCGACCATCGTCTACCACCTAAAGAAACGGCATCTGTTTGGCGATCTGAAAATCGATGTTTTCGACTCCGACGACCGGCTGATCGCAACATTGCCTGGCGGTAAACGCCGCGGACTGAACCGTGTTGAGTGGCCGATGCGTTTCAAAGCGCCGAAGTTCCCACCATCGACCAGTCTCGTACCAGGCTTTCTTGGACCTCGGGTACCGGAGGGCGAATACCGCGTCGTGTTGACGAAGGGTAAGGAAACGCTGGAAGGCACCGTACAACTGGTCGCTGACCCGCGAACACCGCATTCGCCCCGCGACCGCGCGGCCCAACAAGCGTTGGCGCTTGAGCTCTATGACATGCTCAACGACCTAACGTTTTTGTCGGACAATCTGATCGAGGTGCGCGATCAAGCGAAGGCACGAATGGCAGTGATGGCAGACGATACGGATACTGCACTAACGAGCGATCTTGACGCTTACGCGAGCGCACTTGAAGCGCTGAGAACGTCGTTGTCGGTAACCGACGGCGGCATGATCACCGGTAAGGAAAAACTGCGAGAACGCCTCGGCACGCTGTACGGAAATGTAACGAGCTATGACGGACGACCGTCGGCCACTCAGTTTGACCGCCGCGACAGTCTTGGTGAGGAACTCAAAGCGGGTCTGACCGCCAGCGAACCGCTGTTGGGCGAGCAACTCGCAGCAATCAATGAGCGATTGGCAACAGCGGGGCTCGATAGCCTGGTAAGCCTCAGCCGCGATGCCTGGAACGAGGAAGAAGGTGTCGCTAGCTTCAATACGGCGGTATTGAACCGCCACGCTTTACGCGTATTGCTGCCGCAGGCGTTGTGGGGACTCGAACACTAGCAAGGCAGCCTTAGGTATTTTGCTGATGCGCCGTCATGCCCTGCATGACGGTTTCGAGAACTCGCACGCGTGCAAACCGTGGCAGCAACGCGAGCGCCGCTGAAAGAAAGCGGCTCTTGATGTGCGGGTACACGGTGGTTTTTCGGCCGAGCGCGTTTAACGTATTGCGCGCCACAACGGTTGGCGAAACGCCGTTTGCGCGCATATCCGCCCGAGCTAAGAATGCGGTGTCAACCGGTGCGGGTGCACTGGCGAGTACATCGACACCGTCCTTGCGCAGCTCGCGGCTGAGCCCTTCGGCAAATGACTGAACATAGGCTTTCGTCGCCGCATAGTTTGTGGCGCGAGGCACACCTTGCCAACAGACGATCGAACTCAACAGAATCAAGCCGCCTGAGCCGCGGCGACGAAATCGATTCGCGAAATAAAACGTCTGGCGCGCCAGAGATCGAACGTTCAGGTCGATCATTGTCAACTCGTTGTTGATATCGGAATCCGCGAAGGGGCCCGACGATCCGATACCCGCATTACCGACGAATAATCCCACATCGCGACAATCAGCCGCGCTAATCAACGCGTCCGTGCCAGCATCAGTAGCAAGATCTTCGATAACGACATCGACGTCAACTTGATGTCGCTCGTGGATCACCGTCGCCAATTCGTTGAGTTCGGTATCGTCGCGCGCAGCCAATATGACGTTTAGACCTCGCGAGGCAAGATCCAATGCTAATGCATGCCCGATCCCCCGCGATGCGCCGGTGACGATCGCCCAAGGGCCGTAGCGGTTTCGCCACGCTGTTCGTTGCAGACGACTCACCGATCGCTCGCACTTGTCGCGTTTGTTGCGCCGAAGTTCAACAGACAAGCGGCAATCAGCGTGCAGTCTGGCCTCATGAGCGCAAACGGTCTTGTCATCATCGACAGCGATGACGACGCTTCGGCGCTGGCATCGGCCGCGCGCGATTCAGCGCGACGTTTAATTTGCTGCAACCAATTTTCGTGCCATTGGTTGAGCCGATTCGGTAGAAAGATTCGTTGCATATATGCAAGAAAACCACCCATCGATTCATCGGTTATGAGCAGGGTTCCACCGTCCTTTGGCAGCAACAACCAGGCGTGGTAGCCGGCAATAAAGCGATGCTTGGACTCCCAACTTAATCGCGTCGGCGGCTCGAATTCGGCAACCCGAGACTCGAATCTCAAGCCCATTGTTTTCCAATGAAAGACACTGTCCGCTCGCAACTCGTCAGCGGCTCCCTGCACCGATACGTCCGCAGCGCCCTCGTACCAAGTCGGCCACGTCTCGGCCTCAATAAGCACACCCCAAACGACGTTCGGCGGCGCTGCAATCTCGATCTGGTGATGCACGAAAAACGGCGCCGCTTCTGGCGCGTATTCATCCGGCCAATGAATCTCACCCGGTGCCGCATTGGCCGCCGCCACGCGACGATCGATTGAGGCGCACCCTGCAATCTGCCCCAGGAGGACCATGGCAAACAGAACCCCGACACGCTTGTTTACACCCATTGCATCCGACTCACTGTAGTTAGTTTCATAATAGAACTTACAATAGCTTTTTGCGTTTCATGATGCAACTAACTACATTGTGGCGTATGAAAAGAAAGTCGTTTGCGAACAGTCCATGCTCAATCGCTCGCACGCTCGATGTCCTCGGCGATTGGTGGAACCCACTCATTCTTAGGGAATCGATGTACGGCGTCCGCCGTTTCGACGACATTCAGCGCTGGCTCGGGGTCGGGCGAAATATCCTGACGCAACGCCTTGGTGTCCTGGTGGAGGAAGGCTTCCTAGTCAAGCAGCGCTATCAGACATCACCCGACCGCTTCGAATACGTCCTCACCGAGAAAGGGCGGGATGCCACGACAGTGCTCATCGCGCTACTGGAGTTCGGCGAGAAATGGCACTTCGCCGCAGGGGACGAGCCGATTCGGCTTTATGACGCCGAGACAGATCGCCGTGTCCACGCCAAAGTAGTCGATGCGGAAACAGGTAAGAGCATTGACACCCGCAAGCTGTACCCGGGCCCCGGGCCTGGCTTTCGCCATGACGAGGATGTCCAGCGGCGAAGGTTTGTCGAATTCGGCAAACGTGGCCGTTTCGATTAATCCATCCGGAAGCATCTAGGAGGCGAGCCGCCAACAAGCAACTCATCAGCGATCAACGGGCTGTGTGTCGCCGCTCCGAGTGAAAATCTGCTGGACAAATAAGTACTCATCCTTGCCGGGATAGGTAACGAAAATTCGCTCCTCCGACCGATCGTTCGAGATACTGAACTCGAACCGCAGATCGCGTCTTCGACCGGTTGGCTTAGGGTAATTCCCCGCTTCGGTACTTTCCCCATACAACGAAAACCGGTTGGGACTCACAGATCCTCGACTTTGATAAATCATATGGCCGGGCTCAAAGGTATCGAACGATGCCAATTCGAATCGCTGTTCGAGGTTGTTGTAGCCGAGGATCATCACGCGCTCGGCTGCATTGCCGGCAAAAGTACCGGTGAGCCGCTCCTCGAGGTAGCGACCACCAAGGCGCCATTCGCGCGTCGCCGCGAAATTAGTGGCGACAATGGGTGTCGCCCCTGGCTCAGGATACACACGCATTTCGACGGACCATTCGCCAACCAGTCGATCCAGCCAAGCATGCTTCTCGGCCGGCAAAGCGAGTCGTGCGCTGGCCGGCAAGAGCGCTTGCTCCTCCGCGTGGCTAGTGTTTGAAAAACCGGTTTGCACCATCGAAACCAGTGCGACCGCTGTTATCCATGAAGTACGTTGAATCGATGCCATCGATAATTCCCCTGAACCGTCAAAAATCGAACCGGGCCGTCGCCAGCAGCCTCGTTCCATCGCCGTCCCGATCCGCCAGCGTGTAACGAGAGGCTCGAATGATGTCGAAGCCGAAATTGGCACCGTCGATCGGCGTCCAGAAGAGGTTGATGCCAGCGTAGACGCCACGTTCGAACGACAGCGAATCGGCCGTTTCCGCCGACTCTAGTCGCATCGCGCCAATAGCGATCGTCGAACGTAGGCGGTTGCTCCACCAGTGCTGGTAAGCCGCAAATCCGGATATGAGGTCCGCGGTATCAATCTGCCCTTCGTCGCTAACCGTGCCGTCCAAACCCGAACCGGCAAAACCAGCGAGATAGCGTGTAACACCGCTGCCAAGCTGCAGTTGAAACGCCAAGTTATCGCGCTCGCTAAGCCAATCAAACGACACGCGACCGGTCACGTTGATACCGCCCGCCCACGTCGACGCACGGCGAGCGTCCAGTCGTCGCACCAATCCGGCTAGCTTGATGTGCCCCCAATCACCCGAGCGTTGAATGTAAGCGATCGTGTCGGGAACGCTGTCCGAGCTAAGCGCCGGACTGGGCCCGGATAGATCGCCAGCTGGGTTTTCGAAAGCAAGTCCTAAGCGGGTGCGAGGGCTTACATTGCGCGCCCAGCGCAATCCGGGTTGGCGCAACGCCACTTTTCCAAGCGGCCCCGCGAAGTCCCCGCTTTCCGGTAACGACCGTACGTCGGCGAAGCTCGACCACCATTGACCGGCGTAAAAATCGCCAAATTGCGCCGCCGCGTGTCGTAATCGGAACTCGTAATTCGATAGCAGCTCGTCGCCGCCACCAAAGAAATCCGCTTCGATAAACGTCCGAAATAGACCGCGTTCGGTATTACGCCGAAAATCGACGTTGATTCGACTGAGCCGCGCACTGAGTCGCGTCTGGCTGTCGCCATCACCGTTGTCGCCATCAAGAGGAATCGTACGGTTCAGAACAAGATCTTCGAAGCCAACACTGTCGACATCGTGGACAACATCGGCCCGGACGAAGCCGCCGATGCGCACCGAGCCGCCGCGCCCTGGGATACTGATGGACCCTGGGAAATCGCCGGAGGTCACGATTGCGTCGTCAGGGAAACGGCCAGTCGGCTGCGCGTCAGAGAGTTTCCCATTGCGTCGCGTTTTCGACGTATCGGCGACCACGACGTCAACCGAACGTTGATTCTGGTTATTGGTCTCTAGTGCCTCGATACGTGCGCCCTGCTGGCGCACGAGCTCGCGCAATTCCTCGACCTCTTGACGTAACCGATCGTCCGCGCTGCCATCCGTCGCTGAAAGCGGCGAGAACGGCAACGCAAGACTGACCAGAGCGGCGCCTGTACGACGATTCAAGATCGCTACTAAGGCGCTCATTATCACGCCAGGGACGAAAGGTATTGGTGTATGGAAGACACGACCACCGAACCTTCTCCCACAGCCGATGCCACACGCTTGACGGAGTTAGTTCGAACGTCACCAACGGCATAGACACCCGGACACGTCGTCGCAAATGGACTGGTCGCGCGGTTGACTTGGTCACCTGTCAACACAAAACCGCGCTTGTCACGCTTAACATCGGGACCGAGCCAGTCCGTATACGCCGCGGCGCCGATCATCACGAAAACCGCATTGGTCTCAAGAGAGTCGACCACACCATTGGCGCGATTGCGAATTTCTATCGACTGCAGCCGACGATCACCATTGAGCGCCATCATTTCCACCTCATAGTGCACCGAGATGCGAGGATGAGTAAGCAAGCGCTGCGACAGATACTCCGACATACTGTCGCCAAGCGAGTCGGCACGAACCAGCATGTGAACATGGGCCGACGTCTCGGCAAGATACATAGCCGCTTGCCCCGCGGAGTTACCCCCACCGATAACCACCGGTGTCCCATTCCGGCAAAGGCGCGCTTCGAGTTCCGTCGCCGAGTAGAAGATGCCGGCGCCTTCGAACTGCTCGAGTCGATCGATCGGTAGTTTTCGATACTGCACGCCACAAGCGACAACGACAGCTCGAGCGTGCAATTCACGATCGTTGTCAAGTTGCAAGACGTGTGTCGGCTGGCCGGTGTGCAAAGCCGTCACGCGACGGGGCAGCAGGAATCGAGCACCAAATTTTGCGGCTTGTATCTCACCGCGCCAGCATAGATCGCCACCGGAAATACCGGTGGGAAATCCGAGGTAGTTCTCGATACGCGACGACGTGCCAGCCTGGCCGCCAATCGCCGTCGCCTCCACGACAAGGGTCTTGAGTCCTTCGGATGCACCATAAACCGCCGCCGCTAGTCCACTCGGTCCGCCACCTACGACAACAAGGTCGAACGCGGTATCGTCATCGATCGTCAATTCGGCACCGAGCCGCGCTGCTACCGTGGCCGGTTGTGGCGCCTCGATGACACTGCCATCGCCAAAGATCGCAACAGGTTGGTCTAGGCGAAGTCCGAACTGGTTCTTGAAGGCTTGCGCCTCGTTGCTATCCGGCCCAATGCAGCGGTGCGGGATGCGATTTCGGGCAGCAAATTGCCGCACAGCCAGTATCGCCTTATCAGACTCGTCGGCAAGCAACGTCAGGCCACCCAGACCCTTTCGTAGCATTCGCTGACGTCGCGCCGTGAACGCGGTGATGATTGCGTCGCTTGCCTGCGGGTTGGTTTCGATCAATGTTCGAAACGCATCGAGACTGACACGCAGAATACGGCCTGGACTGTCGACTTTGGCGGTTAAGACAGCCTTTTGTTGCTGCAGCAGGCCAAGCTCTCCGAGAAACTGCCCTGGCGCGACAACGAATCCAGAGCGATTAACGGTCGGATCGACGATACAAACGGTTGCGTCAACTAGATACCAGAATGCCTCGTGCGCTTTACCGGCCTCAAACAGTACATCGCCAACCTGATACAGCCGCTCCTGACCAGCGTCACGAAGTGAGTCGACCACGTCACTGGCTAGCGTCGTCGAACTCAGCACGTCAAGATCGACGAATTCGGGATCCATCATTCATTGCACCTCTGCCGTCACGTCGCAGCGACGAGCGAACGTGTGGCTATGTCTTGGCGGTGCAGATTGGCAGGTCGATTTGCTGTGCAACAGCTTTATCAGGGAATTTTGGAATTCGCAGTCGAATCCTTAACGTCAAGCGTTTTTCTGTGCCCAGCCCCAGTTTTTAGGTGTTTTCATAGATATCGAACGCGCCGATACGGTGCGTCTTTCGACGTGTGTCGACAAACGTCTTTGCGTTTTCGAAGGGACGTAACTACATTCGAGCGAACGGTTCCGTCGCTAGTCGCTATCGTGTTCGCTAAAGCCAGAATCAGTACTCGTTGAGTTACGGCGACGATCGGCTTAGTACACGAGTATCTGTGATTGACGGTCGCCTGGCCGCTCCGCGGTGCAGTCAGCGAAGGACCCGAACAACCGCTGTTACATGGCGCCGCTCATGACCGAGAACCGCAGCTACAGCAAAACACAAGACCGGCGCCTGGAAATCCGTGTATGGCACGAGTACTGATCATTGAGGACGAGGCGATTACCGCGCAGGCAATCGCCGAAGAGCTCCAAAAGCACAACCACGAGATTGTCGGCATCGCAGCGACAGGAGCAGACGCACTTCATAGTGCTCGCATCAACGAGCCCGACGTTGCGCTGGTCGATATTGTGCTGAAAGGACGTCGGGACGGCGTCTTAGTGGCAGAGCAATTACGCGAAGAGTTCGATCTTGCCATTTTGTTTTTGACATCGGCGACAGATAACGCGGTTGTTAGTCGCGCCATAACCGTTGCGCCTGAAGGCTATCTCGTCAAACCTGTACGGCCAGCCGATGTGCATATCGCTATTCGAACCGCGCTGGCACAACATCGGTCACGATCGTCGGTAACACAACGGCGAGTGACGCAGATACCGCTTCCGCCGTCACGAGGCCTCAGTCCACATCAGATCGCTACGGTCCGGCAGTTTGTCGATCGAAACTTCAATCGTGACATCAAAGTATCCACGCTCGCCGAGCTCTGCGAGTTGAGCGATAGCCATTTTGCGGCACAATTCAAACGGTCGACCGATTGCACGCCTGCACAGTTTATCGCTCAGCAACGAATCGAAGAGGCGAAACGCTTGCTAATGACGACAGATTGGTCGACCGCAGAGATTGCACGGTCGATTGGCTTCGATCGTCCAAGTTACTTCTCAACCGTGTTTAAGCGGTTTACAGGACTCACGCCCACTGAGTACCGCAGGCGCTAGTTCGACAATTCACGCTGTAGCAATCGTTCTTGGGAAACGAACGACCCACAGCGTGCCACGACTCTCGCCCGATTCGAGCCGAACATCGCCGTCAATTTGCCGCGACAGCGTTTCGATTAACGTGATGCCCAATGACGACTCATCGCCGTGCCGCGCCGTCTCGCCGAACCCTATCCCATTGTCGCCAACGCGAAGGACTATCGTGTCATCTTCAACAGTCGAGAGCGTAATCGTAATCTGCGGATCGTCGACGTGTGCAGGAAACGCATACTTAACGGCATTAGAAACCATCTCACTCGCAATTAAGCCCAGCGGTAGCGCTTGATCGAGACCCAGCTCTAACTCATCGGCCCCGCTACTAATCGTCGCGATACCCCCGTAGAGTTGCCCAAGTTGTTGCGTCAATTGAGCGAGAAACGGCTTCATTTGGACGAGGTTGGTCAATCCATTGTGATTTAGCTGTTGATGAATCAAAGCCATAGCTTCGATCCGCCCCTGGATATCGCGCAACACTCGGCGCGGCGACACCTGGTTGGGCGAGCGGTCGTTATCCGTCAGACGATTATCTTGCAGCTGCAAGAGGCCCAGAATGACCTGCAAATTATTCTTAACACGATGATTGATCTCTTGGATCAATGACTCGCGCTCGCGATTGCTATCCTGCAACGCGTGATTGGCGCCGCGAAGTGCGCGGCTGGTAACGTGGTTGCGATAGGCGAGCCAGCCGATACCCAGGCTGGCCGCGCCGAGCAGGATAACGCCAGTAATAACAGCAGTCAGTACGTTCTGTTGCTCGTTGAGGGCTAGGTCTTGAAGGCTGTTTACGTAATTGAGTCGCTCCACTTCGCGCTGTTTCGCGCCAAGCTCCAGCTCGGTTTGGAACCGGGCGATTTCACTGGCACGCTCCTCTTTGTAGAACGACTTGCGCAGTTCCGACACCCGTTGCCGTTGCTGGTTCGCTTGTTCAAAGAGATTGGCCAATTCAAAGGTTCTCGCCACTTTCTCATGAATATCGATGGCAAGGTCGGGCCCAGGACTGTCAATCTGCGCCAGCGTTTGCAGCGCTTGATCGGCGAGACCGACCGCCCGCTCGCTTTGATTGAGATTTGCGTAGGCGAGCGCTTGATTGGCCAGCCCTGCGGGGGTTGCTAACTCAAACTTGATCTGTTCTAGAATTGCCTGGCCGTCCGCGGTGTAGTCGGCGGCGAGTCGATATTGCCCGGCGAGCAGACTCGCCTCGCCGAGGTTAAACAAATAGATGCCACGAGAGCGCTCGTACTGATCGTCGGGGATCCGCGCAAGGGCCGCTCGAAAGTAGTCCGCAGCGCGCTCGCCATCTCCTCGATCAAGTTCAACTATTCCCAGTGCGTTTTCGACAGACGCCAAGTCCCGTGGAGTTGGCGTGAATGACCCGGTACCGAGAAGATCGCCATTTGTGTCAATCAGCAACCTGTATATCGGTACTGCCGACTCTGGATCACCCAGCTCGATATGAACACTTGCCGTGTTGAACAATGCACTCCAGTAAAATCGTGGATCACCATAGTCGCGACAGGTCTCAATCGCTTCTAGAGCGCTCGCCAGTGCGCGTGTATAGAGTCCGCGATTCTTGTTTGCGATTGTGGCGCTGACCCTTGCACGACAGGCAATTTCAGGCTCCGACTCGCCAATTGCAATCGCTTGCGCCATTGCTGTATCGAAAGCCGTGTAGTCGCCGATAAACATCTGCGCATCCGCGATACGTATATAAGCCTGCCCTTGCCGAACTCGGTCGTTATTATCTGCCGCTAACTGAGCCGCGCGTTGCGCGTAGCGGAGCGATGCTTCGAAATCCGATTGCATCAGTTCGTACGACTGGCGTAGCAACGACTCGATCTCGGCACTTGCCGCTTCGTCAGCCGACGGGTCGAACTGTGCGTTTCCCAGTAACGGTAGCGCCGCTACGACCACGCCCAATACAACCTTGGGTAACCATGTCGTACACGGAGCGCCAGTGTGGTTAGTTCGCGCTGTTGCCGAATCGGAACAGATCGATGCACAACTGATCATTTTTCTCTTGGCATTTTCACAATCTCGGGATTTCACTAGCCTTTGCAGCGGAATCCCGCCTAGCCTAGCCGCATGGCAAATCGTCGTTGGTGTTTGACCGGTCACTATCGGCGACCGAGGGCTAAGCCTGCTAACTCCGCTCTACAAATGTCAACAATGGATGCATCTGAGTTAGCGCTGAGCCGGCCCGCGAACACTAGCGAGCAGGCCATCAATACGACTGCGGACGAATGACCGGAACGAGATTCCACCGATGCAAACAACGTCTAAAACAATACTGATCGCGACAATACTGTTGGCGTTAGGCTGCAGTCCGGACGTTCAAACCCACGACTTGCCTCGCGAGCAAATTTCGTCGACGCGAAACGTCGTCACTCTAGCTACGCTACCAAACGGCACTTTTCTTGAAAATATCGCACCATTCAAGCAATCACAGTTCTTGGTAACCAGCTACTTTGATCGAAAAATTCTACGAATCGATGAACAGGGGCAAGTCAGTACCTTCACCGTTCTCGAGGACTATCCGGTTGGGATCATCGTTGCGGATGAGCGCGTGTATGTTTCCGTTCACGGCAGTCCCTTCACGTCAGGCCCAAAGACGATACAGAGGAATGCAATCACAATGCTGTCCTTTGATGGTGATGTTCTTCAAAAGCAGGTTTCCGCCGCCGCTCGATTTCTGAATGGCCTATCGTCTCTACCAGATGGCACGATTCTCACCGCCGATTCTCTGGCAGGCTGTCTTTGGTCGGTCGACAAAGAGACCGGCGAGCTGTCTCTGTACGCAAGTGATCCTGCGCTCAAGCCTCACCCTTCCGATACAACGTTTGTCCCAGGTGCTAACGGAATCAAGGTCTACGGCAATACGCTGTTCGTTTCGAACTCATCTCGTGGCGAGATCATAAAACGACCGCTTGATTCGACTGTACCGTTTACTCGGCATGCGCTGACTGGCCCTATCGATGATTTTGTCATTGATACCGAGGGTGTGATCTACGCGACATCGCACGGCGATAGGCTACATCGCATCTCATCGACGGGACATGTAACTGCCCACATTGATACAGGCTGCAACGGCTGCACAGCCGTGGCGTTTTCGACCGATAGGCGACGCCTGATCGTCATCAACCAGGGCAATATGTTCTCCGACGCAGCCATCGCGGCACAAGTGCTATCTATTTCGTTGTGAGCATCGGGTCTGTACGTGTGCCGTCATTCAATCCAGTACAGCGAAATGACCCTTAGCGGGTGCGTCCATAGTTTTAGTTTCTAGGAGTTTGTAATGACGAAGAGAGTCTTGATGATTGCATCCAATGCGACTACGTCGCCCGTAACGGGTTGGTCCATTGGTTTTTGGTGGTCGGAGCTCACACATCCGTGGCTGGTGTTTACCGACGCGGGATATGACGTCGAGGTGGCTTCCTCCGAGGGAGGCGATTTAGTCGCCGACGCCTACAGCGACCCAGAGGATGCCAGTGGCTATGCGGCTGCCGACATTATTTCGCTCGGCTTTAAGTCATCATCAAAGCATCGTGCATTGACGACGGGGACACGACCGATCCGTGATTTAGACTGGCGCGATTACGATGCGCTTATGATCGTTGGCGGTCAAGGCCCGATGATAACCATGGTCGATAACGAGCCCCTGCATCGATTTATCGTTGACGCCTACGAGGCGGGCAAGACGGTTTGTGCGATTTGCCACGGCACCTGCGTTTTACTAAAAGCTCGCTGTTCTGACGGATCACTGATGATTACAGGTAAGACATGGACCGGGTTCGCCAACTCGGAAGAACGGTTTGCGGAAGCCGCAGCGGGTATGCGAATACAGCCCTTCTGGATTGAGGATGAAGCGGCAAAAATCGACGATACGAATTTCATTGTGGCGCAGCAATTCGCATCGTTTGCGATTCGTGACGGCAACCTAATCACCGGCCAACAGCAAAATTCCGGAGCGGCAGCGGCAAAACTCGTCATCGAAACGCTAGGTCGATGAATAGCGATACGACGGTCGGGGCGGACCCTATTTTTTTGATTACTACGTTGCCGTCGCCAGTTTCGCAGCGCGTGTACTGATCGCCTCGGTAACGTCGACGACACGGTTTCGACCGTCTTGCTTGGCAACGTAGAGCGCCTCGTCTGCGGCGGCGAAAAACTCGGCTTCGTTCGCAAAAGAGCCGTTCACCAACGTTGCGATGCCGACACTGATCGTCAGCGAACCTGAGGGCAGCGTTTGCGTCGCGACCAGCTCGCGCTGGCGCTCGCCCAGCACACGGGCGTCGTCTTCATTCGTAGCCGGCATTAGCACGACGAACTCCTCGCCGCCATACCGGTAGAGACGATCCGACCGCCGTACCGAGGTCTGCAATAACGTCGCGATCGCACGCAGCGCGTCGTCACCCACTTGATGACCGTGCGTGTCGTTATAACCCTTGAAGTGATCAACGTCGATCAACATCAGCGACAGTGGTTGGCCATAGCGAACGCTACGAGCAAATTCTTCCACCAGACGTTCATCGAAACTGCGCCGATTCAAGACACCGGTGAGACCATCGGTGACGCTGTGTTTCTGCAGCTCACTGACGCGGCTTGCCAGCGCTAACGACAACAGCACCATTTCGACCAACGAACCAATCTGGAAACCATTCTGGGTAATGAAATTGTGCGGTAGCAGACCGAAGGTCTTCAGCATGTAGGCTGATACGCCAAGCAGCAGCATCGACCAGGCCACCAAGAAGTACAGTGCCGCCCGATGCCCGGAGAGAAAGCTCACCGCCCCCATCCATATCAGTAGCGGCGGTGCCAATGCGGACAGCAGTGCCAGCGGGACGATAATCTGCGAGTAAGGCAGCACGACCGCACCGAGCAGTCCGGCGGCCGATAACCACTGGTGCAGCGCGGCGATACGATCAAGCCGCGGGCAGGTTTGGTCGCTGTTCAAAATACTGCGCGAGAAGCGCAAGCCCCAGACCAGTGTCAGCGCGAGTAAGACGACCAGTGCCTTGTTACCCCACCACGGGCTGTTCGGCCAGAAGTATTGAAACGTTAGTCCATTGTGAACAGCGAAGTACGTACCGTAAGAGGCGACGTACAACAGGTAGTGGAAGAACGCACGGTCGCGGACAGCCACGAAAATAAATAGGTTGTAGAACAGCAGTACCAAAAAGCCGCCAAAGTAAATGCCGAAACCCAATTGTTCGCGGCCGATCCGGCTAAGTAGCGTCGCCTCATCGGATATCGACAGGCCGATGTTAATCGGCCCGCTTGACGCGTAGCGTAGATACAGCGATTGCGTGCCGTGGGCCGGTACGTCGATTTGAAACACGAAGTCGCGGTGCTGGACGTCGCGTGATGAAAAGTCGCGCTGGTCACCGGTGGCGATATGCCGCCACTCGCCGTCCGACGATGGCTGCCAGAAGTCTAGATAGTCGATCAGTGGGTAGTCTTGGCGCATTAACGCACTGGCGGCCTCGTTGCCGGTGTTAGTGACGTCAACGCGGACCCACCACGCCGATGCTGTAAAACCGAAATTCGGGGAACCGTCCCCCACCGGTTCGAAGTCACCGGCCGTATTTCGGGCGATGATGTCATCGATAGACAGGGACCCGCCAGCATCCTCCAAAAGCGCTATCCGCGTCGACAGATCGACGCTGCTTTCGAGCGCACTCATGTCGACCGTTTCGGACGCCTGCAGGGAACTGCAGGCAATCAAAAAACACGTTACTTGAACGAGGAACGTTAGCGTCCTGGTTAAGCGGTTTAACGTCATGGCAACCGTTGCCGGTTAAGGGGTTCTGGGCAGTTTTGTGGCCGTCGTAAGGCATGTCAAATTGGCCACCAGAAACTGTGAACCACGCACAAAAGACGTACGTTTCCGCAGCGGTAATGGCCGCCATAATGTTGAGGCCAATGTCAAAGTGATGCCCTTGCTAAACATCAATGAGGTCATTGCGACATTAAAGGCGGGCGATGCTTACGATCGGGTGGTTCTCAAGAACAGCTAGGTAGCTGAAGTCGATCCGTCTCGATTTTCTGCAAATAAATGGACGCGGACCAAAAAAAGTCGCTAGAACGAGTTGAATTGGCGTGCATCACGAGCTTGTGCCGTCCGAAGATCGTCATTGCTTAAAGAACAGCGTGGAGTCTCAGGTTTGCGGGGCAAAGACTAAGCATCATTGCTAGTGAAACGTCAGGTTTTAAATAGCCATACAAGATCGGGATCAGACAATCATTGCCGCGCGGCGCTGACACATCGAGAGAGTTTTAATTACAAGACCCTGATAGACGAAAAGCTGATTGCTTCCTCACGCTATGTGATCAATTCACGGCACCGGCGCGATTGCCCACAACAACGTTCGCGCGACTGACAACGAGATACCAAGCCAAACCAACACCAGAGACGGCGGCCACGCCGTGAACAACAAGCACGGCTGTATTTGCGAAACCGACACTTGCGGTCAAAAGGTCGAACACCGGCAGGAACACCGCAAGACCTGCCGCGGTAGCCATCAGGTTACGCCCCGCTCGTCGCGGATTCTTATCAAGAAACGCATAGATCAGACAAGCTAACCAACCGGAAAAAAAGCACAAAGCAAGCGCTGTATATCGAGTCTCACCAGCGTTTAGTAGCAATCGATCTAGATAGAACATCACCAGCGTAACCACCGGTAGACCCGCCAGAAAACCCGCGTTAACCAACGAAAGACGCTGGTAGGTTCGCCGGCTCAGATGCCCGACGGAACCATCTAAGCGACGCTCGAAATAGATCAACATACCGTACGCGATGCACAGGCTAATCATCATGCCTAGGACGTAATACAGGACCTTCAGCGTGACGGGACCGAAACGGCCGTAGTGAAGAGGACTCGATGCGAAAAACACGCGTGCAGCTACCGATTTTGGTAAACCATCGATCGAGCGCCCGTAGCTGGCCGAATCAACGGCACCGGTAAGAGCGTTCACGGGAACGTATGAGACGTAGAGCAATTCTCCCGGCGAGTCGGCCAACACCGTGAATGCTGTGTTTTGATGACCGTAGCGCTCAATGCGTACACCGATAGGCGAGAGATCTGTGGTGTCAGCGACGGTCTGCATGGCGATGTCCGCCGAGACTGACGCTGCAGGGTCACCCCAGTTTTCCGGATCATTACTCGGTGCCAGAATCGTCTCTAGTTTCTCGATGTCGCCACCCGTCATAGGCACACCAGCAACCACTGCCATCAGCGGCGGTGCGCCCACCATAATGCCGGTAAACGCAATCACCAGCGCAAATGGCAGCGTCCAAAGCCCCGTCGCGTTGTGCAGGTCCCGCATCTTCGTCCGTGTTGCTCGGCGCCACCGAATCTTGAACAGGTCTCTGACGATCTTCTGATGCGTAACTATCCCCGACAGGATCAGCACCAACATGTACACGCCTGACAGGCCAACCAGTATTCTGCCGATAATCTTCGGCTCGATGGCTAGGTAACGGTGGAGCTGTTGGAGCCAAAGCGATACACCGTCGCCCTCGCGCCTCGATACCCGTGCTCCTGTTTCTGCGTCATAGCTGTACGACACAGTTGTCGGGTCTTGTTCTCCAAAACGTGCGCGCAGCATGTAGTAACGATTGCCAGGATACGGCTGCAACACCTCGATAAAGTGAATTGGCTGTTTCGTTTCTACAACGAACGTATCGATGACCCGCTGAACCCCGACTGTGTGGCTAACCGCTGTGCGTGCGGCGGGCTCTTCCCAGATACGGAACTCATCGACAAACATCGCCACGGAGCCCGAAAAATTCACGAGGTAAAGCAGCCACCCGAGTACGGCGCCCATCACTGTGTGCTGGAACGTGAGTCGCTTGAGTCGGTCACGCTGCATAGATCACCGAAGACTCGAGCTCACGGAAGGAGCGGCGCCGGCTGCACAACAAATAGAATAACGACGCACAGGATCGCCGCAATAGCCATGTAAACAACGGGGCGCTTTGGGCTGTCTGGCCAGTCGACAAAGAACATCATTAGCCCCCACGCCAGTGGCCACAATAGAAACAGCCACAGCAGCAACGCTGAGATATGGCGCTCCCCGTCGCTGGCAATATGCGTAGCAAGTACGGCCGTGGCCGCTACAAGCAGAAAGCTGCAGATAGGTGTCAGCAGCCATAGTGACCAGCTACGAAATTTCAATTCAGCATCGCTAGCGGGAGCAACGGCAAGGCAGTCACTCCGGACCACCAGTGTAGACGCGGCCACTGCGTGGCCAACCACTGACTGGCCAACATGATCAACCCGACAATAAACAACTGGTAAAACAAACCGCGAACTGCGCCGAACAAGTCAGCGGTCCAACTAAATGAGCCGAGTAGCAGAACCCAAGCTAACACGCGCAACATACGAAGCTGTGCGTCATCGAGCGCTACGGCGCTTCGCTTACCGTGGCTGTGAAAGAAAGCCACCGCCGCCAAGTACGGCAAGATACCCAGTGGCAAAACGACAGCAGCCACCTAGAAGCCGTATAAAACCTGCACACCATAGGTCCGCGGCGCACTAAAGCTTCCCTGCGGAATCGCCTCGACCACAAATACCTCGCCGATAAGCTCAAAGTCATCAAAAAGGTTGTTGACGAATCCCCGAATCGTAACGTCGCCGACATGATAGTCCGCGGACAAATCAACAATTGTCAGAGATTCGGTTTTGAAGTCGTTATTGGCTCTCGTAAAAAAGCCGTCACGGTAGTTAGCCTCGGCGCCCAGTGTCCAATTTGCAATCGAATAAAAGGCACCTAACGCCGCTGTAACCTCGGGCGCATTAGGAAACGTATTGCCCGAAAAATCGATGTTATTCGTGATGAAGTTGTCGAACTCGGCACTGACGTAGCCCAACGTCGCATAGGAATCCCAGTTTTGGTTTTGCCAAGCTAACTCAACCTCGGCACCGTAGACAGTTGACTCTCCCGCATTCAGCACAACCGGGACTAGGCTGCCAGGTTCCTGATCGTTCACCTGTTGGTCGGTCCAATCCAAGTAAAATAGGTTTGCATTTAGTGACATGCCACTCGGGAAAGCGCTCTTATAAGACAGTTCGTAGTTCCTGACGAACTCAGGCTCAAATCGAATGGGAGAAAAATCCACTGAGGAAAATGTAATCCCCCCTTGTCGGTATCCCTCTGTGTACGTAAAGCCAACGCGCTGATGCTCATCGAGCATGTAAGTTAAGCCCAGCTTAGGCAAGAACTCACTGAAGTCTGTACTAGCATCGGTTTCGAGCCCATCGATGAGTGGCGCTACAACGGTGAAAGGCGCTGGCGGTGGTAATACAAACGAAGCCGACGTTGCCCCTCTCGAATTCAAATCAACACGTTCATAACGTCCGCCCAGCGTGAGTATGAGTGCATCGTTAACTTGAATATCGAACTCACCGAAGAGAGCTTCAGTCTGTGTATCCACCGGCGCGTCGGTAATCAAGTCTAGACTCAAGCCGCTGCCCTGGAAGTTCGGATCTGCGACTCCATCTCGTAGCGCTCGATTCGTCTCGTCGGAGTAAAACAAGCCGACCGAACCGCGCAGTCGATCACCCTCATAGGAAACACGAAGCGTGTGATTAATTTCCTCTTGATCCGCGGTCGCGAACCACGCCCGATCCCGATCCGGCAGAGTTGTCGCATAGTTTGAGTTGAGATCTTCCGAAAGGAACTCGTTAAACGCGCTCTGCCACTCTAGCCGCCAAACATCTGAAAGGTCGTAACTTGCTCGAAGTGTCGTCACATCCTGATCTGAATCCATTCCACCGGCGCCGAACGGATTACTGTTGGTGAAGTCTCGCGCGTCTGGAAACCAAGAGCTGGTATCGTTTCGGGCATCAGCCGCGACGTGGCTGTGGCTGAATAGGATAGTGAGTGGTAGCGATTTGGATTCGTACAAGAGTTTGCCGCGAAACGTATCAGTTTCACTGAAGCTGTAATCATCAATACCGAGAATCGGGTTTTCGATGAATCCATCAGTGCTCAGCCGTTGCACAGTAATGCGATAGGCAAGTTGATCCGTGATAGCTCCGGTATTTGCTATGCCGAGTTCATAGCTCCCGAAGTTACCGAGCGCAGCGATACCTGTTGTGCGCTGCTCGAATTCAGGGTCATTGGTGGAAACCACTACACCACCGGCAAGTGAGTTTCTCGCCTGTGCTGTATTTTGGGGGCCTCGCAACATCTCAACCTGCTGGACATCAAAAAGCGAGTTGAATCCGCGAGCGAATTGTTGGGTGGTAAACGCTGCACCGTCGACCATTAGCGAGGCTACTTGCCCGTTGCCAGCGCCGCCAACACCAGATGAGTTGACACCGCGAATACTAAAGCTAAAGGCTTGAATACCGCTCCCGTTGACGTTGACGTTTGCTGCTCTGCTGAACACTTCAGCGATTCGCTTGTCGTTACTGCGTACGATGTCGTCTTCGGTTTGAATATTGATCGAGGTATTCGTATCAAGCACCGTACGGGTAATGTTCCCCCCTTTGACTATGATTTCTACAAGGGGACCTGACGGCTCGGATTGTTCGGTACTTGGCTCATCGCCGATGTTCGCCGAGTCTGTCCTAGGCTGGCTTACACGTTCGACGATTAAAAAACCGTCTCCGTCAGGCTGCACATCCAACGAAGAGTCCTCAACTAACTCAGTAAGTGCAGCCTCCGCGGTTCGGGTACCGGATATGGCTGGAGCGCTCAACTGGTCGGTCAGCTCGCCGGCGATTATCACATCGACGCCAAAGACTCGTCCCACCAGAAGCAACGAGTCCTCCAGCGGACCGGCTGGGATGTCGATACTTCTTACGTTCTCGGTTTGTCCGCTCGCCCAAGTCGCGGCAAAGAGATACATCAACGCGATCGATATTTGTGCGACCGCCGCGGTCGGACGGTAGATTGAGAATTCTGCTTTCACTGCTGTCCCTTTTTTTGGTCGCGCCAATGAGAGTTTCTAGCGCTTTATTTTCAGGACGCTTTGTCCAAGCGGAATCACACCCCTTGTTATGGAGTTTTTGCGACAAGCTCAGCGAGCAGGAGAGGCGGCAGGTCCGGGTCGAATAACAAGGCGTTGCGGGTCGGTTCGATCCAACGCTACCGGCAAGATCTTTGGCAGACGCTCAACCATGACCTCGGGAGCCTGGCCATCGAAAATAGCGGTTACCGTCGCATCAGATAACTGACCGTCGGGATCGCTGAGAAGGATCGGGACGTTCGAGTAACGGTTGAGATCCGAGACGACCTCGGAGAGCAGTGCCCGCCGATATTCGAATCGGCCCTCTTGCCACGAACCAACCGTCTTTGGATCGACAGCGCCTACATCCCCGAGCTTGCGGTTCATCGCGACGATCTGCTGCCCGGGCAACAAATTCTCTGTTGCAACTAGCCCGGACACCTTGTTGGCGATTACGACCGGATGGCGAACTGCGACCGCACCTTCGGCGACTGCCACTCTTGCGACGCCACCGTTGTTTCTTACATCAAACGTCGTACCGACGACTTCTACGGTTAAGTCACCGGATCTAACAAGAAACGGCCGTAGCGGATCTGCCGCCACCTGAAACAGCGCATCACCTTGGTCCAAGCGAGCGTGCCGCAGACTGGGCTCATAGGTGACCGTAAGCGTTGTTGCTGCGCCGAGCGTCACCGTAGACCCATCATCCAACGTAATGGTCGTAGTTTCGCCTCGTTCCGAGGAGAAGGTTGAACCGACCGGTACCGATAACTCCTCTACCTCAAGCACGGGACTGCGTTGCGTCGCAAGAAAAACGACGACCAAGGCCGCCAGCGACGAAGCGGCGACGGTCCCCAAAGGCCAAGCGCGCGACATAGCGCCGCGACTATGCCACCAGCGACGAACCGACTCCAAACGTTCAGGCCGGCGAACGTCTTCAGCAAAATCGGCGGGTTTCAGTCGGTCGACCGCCGAAACAACACCCTGGGCCTTCCGATACGCGGCTGCGTGCTGTGGACTTCGATGCAGCCACGCATCAAATGCCCGCTGCTCTTCGGCCGTGATGTCAGCGTCTAATGTACGCAAGCGCCAGTCGTAGGCCTCTTCCACGATCGAAACTTTTTCAACGTGTTTACTTGTCACACTGCTCCCGCTCGTTTTCAGACGGTTCAGGTTCCAACAGCTCATCCAACTGCGCGAATGCCTTGACAATGTGCTTGTGAGCACCGGATCGACTTAACCCTAGGCGCCGTCCTACCTCGGCAACATTGAGACCTTCAACCCGATTAAGTATGAAAGCACGCCGACGTTTTGGCGGCATCTTGCGCAATACCTCGTTGATCCTTTGGAGCTGGTCCTTTGCTATAAGGACTCTTTGCGGGTCGAGAATCACACCTCCACCGGCGAAAAACTTAGCTTCTACGTCGGGTTCGTATCGGTTTTGCACGGATTGCCGGCGTTTGTCGGAAATGACAATATTTTTGGCGGTGCGCCACAAGAACGCCTTTACGTCGCGAACTGGTTCATCGCCGTCGCGTTCCATAAGCTTTTGGAAGGCTTGCTGCGTGACGTCACTTGGGTCGGGCGGACCGTCTCCGAACATCCTACGCAATGACGTCGACAGATTTACGGAGTACTGCCGGTAGAGCACTGCGAAGTCGAGCGTCTGGCCACCGTTTGAAGTTTGTTCATCGCCGACCGCAGAGTTTTGCGACGCGACGCGCTCGTCGATAATGGGCGCCTCATCGTAAGTAGTTTCGGGACTGCCGGCTGTATCCTCCCGACGAATAGAACTCATCGGACGCTTGCTCGCCACGTTCGATTGGTAATCGGAACCACAAAAATTTCAGTGTGCCCACGGCGCAATTCTCTAGGACGCACATTCGTTTTGCGAATGGTTCTCATTCTTAAAGAATGACAGCTTGCAATCTGGCGCGCAACAGAACCCTTTAGCCAGAAGGCCGCGATTTCGTGTACGGCCTGACGACCCTAGAACATGGCCAATTGTCACGTGCGACGCGTTTGACCGGACTGGACGCTGCGCGCAGTAGACGTGGTACCCACGACCGCAGCAGCACCGGAGTCAGTTGCCGTAACAGCGGTACACAACGATGGTCGGGTACGGTTTGAATTAAGAGACGCCAGCTACGGGACTTTGGTAGCAACACACACGTTCGCGGCGCAGAGTTACCGCGGCGCCATACTCGGAGACAGCGAGCCGCTCCTGGGCGTTCTACGCTCAACTGCAACCAACGTGATTGAATCTGTGTTGAAGCCGGCAGCCGACGAGGCTGGTACGGAGCGCCTAGTCACGGCCGAGGTGAGTAGTCCGCCGGCGCCAGGGCCGACACCGTCGCCCGACCCTGATCCAACGCCGAACCCGGCGCCGCCGCCAGGCGGTGGTGGTGGTGGTGGTGGTGGCTCACCGGGGCCATGGTTACTTGCTCTGCTAGGCGCTGCCGCTCTCTACCGGCGCCAGCTAAACCGATAAGCGATGTCCTGAGAAAGGCCCGGCTCGCCGGGCCTTGCTCACGGTTCCGTGTTGGCGGCAATACTGCATTGTTCTAGTTCAGACCGTTCAGAGCGTTGCGAAGACAACAAGTCGTTTTGCAACATACAAATGACGGCGACGCTTGGCCGGCGCTAGTTAGAGGAGAAACCGTTAGACTGTTTGCTTTATCCAACATTGAGTCAGCAATGAAGGCATGGATTGCGATCGCGAGCTTAATCGTGACCGGTTGTACCTCCGGTGGACGGTATGACCCGCTAATCAATGACCCACCACCCATCGAGCCTCCGCCAACAAACGTCGAGGTGCAGTTTGTTAGCGACGGAGCACGCCTTCCGGGTTATTTGATGCTGGCCGGTGGCCAAGGCGCGCAGCCAACCGTACTTCTGCTGCACGGGTATCCCGGTAATGAGAAAAATCTGGATCTCGCACAAACGCTGCGCCGCGCAGGGTTACACATCATGTTTATCCACTATCGCGGTGCGTGGGGGGCCGAAGGCGAGTTCAGTTTTCTAAACATCCATGAGGATGCACTCGCCGCACTCACCTTTTTGCGTGCGCACGCCAGGCAATACCGTATCGACGCCGACAGACTTATAGTCATCGGTCATTCGATGGGCGGCTTAGCTGCACTGAGAACGGTGGCGGCGGATAGGGAAGTCTATTGCGGTGTTGGCCTAGCAGCGGCCAACTTTGGTGGGTATGCCTCGCGAAGCGCTGAACAAAAAGCGGCGTTCGCTCGATACTCCGACCAACTGTTTATGCTCGACGACTGGAGCGGTGCGAAAGCGATTGCCGAAATAGAGCAGAACGCGAGCGATTTTGACCTTGGCCGACTTGGTCCGCGTCTCGGTGAGCGAGCGATGCTACTCGTTTCGGGCACCGAGGACAGCGTCGTACCGTTATCGGTGCAGCGTGATCTCGCCGCGCGCTGGGGCGACGATGTGCCCCGGTTGACCGCTATCGAGATACCTGGTGACCACTCGTTCGCGGGTCAGCGATTGGCATTACAGCGCCACGTCGTCAGTTGGGTTCAGTCGGCCTGTCTCGAAACACAGTAGGCCAACTGATTGGGGCTGGCCCTTTTATGCTTTGCGCTCAACTGTAGGGGCACCTGCTATAACGGCAGCGTGAGTGCGCAATTCGAACGCAAAACGTCGGTCTCGTAGAAATCAGTTTCGTACCATAGCCGCAGACTAGCGCGTCGAGAACAATAGCCGAAGAAAGCTATGATAATTTTGCAGTTGGTGTGGCAGTCGACTTTTATCTTCCAATGATCGCGACAACAGAATCCCGCCCTCAATAACTGCCGTCAGCATATCGGCAAGCTCGTCGACGGAGACATCGATGGTTGGCGGATTAACAGCAACAACTTTCTCTAGCTGGGTACGAAACAGTTTTCGCCAGGACAAAATACCCTCAGCGATGAGCGTGCGGACATCGTCGTTCAGTCGGTTCGATTCATAGGTCAGCGACGCCACGAGACACCCTGGGTGTGTCTCCGGAAGCTCCGCCATCTGTTCCGCCATCAACTTTACGAACAGCAACATCTGTTGCAGCGGATCGTCGCTCAGTTCGTACGCGCGGTTCATTAAGCCCTCGAAAAACAGCGCATCCTGCTCGAGGTAACGTATGACCAAGTGCTTTGCTAGGTCGTTCTTGCCGTCAAAGTGGTAGAAAAAGCCGCCCTTAGTAATGGTCGACTCCGCGATGACTTGATCGATCGACGTTCCTGAATAGCCGTTCTTCAGAATCATCGATTCGGCGATTTTCAGTATCGCCTCACGTGTTTTTTCGCCTTTCGTGGCCAATTTACTGTACCTACCGTCTGGTTTTTTGTGCGTGGCACGCTCACTCGCCGCTTTAGCGCGCCGCCACTAATCCACAAGTGGCTGTTAAAAATACAGAAATCGTATTTCTTTAAAAAAAGTAATCAGCGTTCACTAGATCGCACCTTCGTTCAAGCCTAGCATTTTCCTACCAACCAGTCGGTCTTAAAACAGATTTTGGAGGAAGCAATGCCCAGCCCGATCGACCTTATTACTGACCCCGTTTCGCTGGGGGTCTTCGCGCTATACGCGGCCATCTTGTTGTGGGAGTTCGCGATGCCCGCGCGTGCCTTACCAACGATTCCGGGTTGGCGCAGGCGCGCGGGCTTATCGTTCGTCGTCTACTTCTTTCTATCGAGTTACCTGCCGTATGCATGGGACCCGCTGCTCGCCAAATACCAGCTCTTTGACCTCAGTGCGCTCGCACCGCTGCAAGGTGCCTTTGTTGGTTTGCTGGTTTACAACGGCTTGCTCTACCTATGGCATCGCAGCTTGCACGCGAGCAATTGGCTGTGGCGAGCGTTTCACCAGATGCACCACAGCGCTGAGCGAATCGAAGCAGCCGGCGCGTTTTACTTTAGCCCGTTAGACATGGCCGGCTTTACGTTACTAGGGAGTCTCGCACTAACGTTAGTCGTAGGACTCAGCGCCGACGCCGTTACGCTATTTCTCTATGCGGCGATGTTTCTCGGTATTTTTCAGCACGCTAACGTTCGGACGCCGCGCTGGCTCGGGTATGTCATCCAGCGGCCGGAGAGCCACGCCGTGTACCATCGGCGGACTGCTCACCGCGACAACTATTGTGATCTACCAATCATAGACATGCTGTTCGGGACGTTCCGCAATCCCAGCGACTACCCCGACCAAGCCGGCTTTCACGATGGGGCATCGGGGAGAATCACCGATATGTTGCTGTGGCGCGACGTTACCGCTAGGAACAACAACGCTGGGGAGATGGCGTCATGATCTCTCCTGCTACGCTCAATCACGAACAAAAATCGTTGCTCCGCCCCCCGTTTCGACGCGCTCGCAAAGGGGATGCTAACGAAATGGCGGAACTCATCAATTTCGCCGGCGAAGGTTTACCGGTGTACCTGTGGTCATCACTCAGCGACGGGTCGAAGTCCGTCTGGGATATCGGTTGCGAACGAGCACAGCGCGAGGCTGGCTCCTTCTCCTACCGCAACACCGTCGTGCGCGAAAGCAACGGCAAGGCCGTAGCAGCGTTGGTCGGGTATCTGTTACCCAACGAAGCCGATCCGGCTGTGTATCGCGACATGCCCGCGATGTTCGTACCGCTCCAAGAGCTTGAGGATTTGGCGCTCTCGACGTGGTACATCAATGTTCTTGCCGCCTACCCCGAACATCGCTCGCAGGGTTACGGGAGCCAGTTACTGAAGATCGCTGAAGAACTCGGTAGAGAGTCGCGTTGCACCGGACTTAGCATCATCGTCTCGGACGCTAATACCAGGGCACGGGCTTTGTACGAGCGATCCGGGTACAGCGAGAAAGCCAGCCGCGAGATGGTGAAAGGGGAATGGAAGAACGACGGTAAGCGGTGGGTACTGCTAACCCGTCAGCTATAACCGTCTAAAACTGGTTTCTGCGAGTCCAGACGATACAGCCGCTACGTCGGTTAACAGACGTAGCGGCGCTAGCAACCGGTAGTGAGGCCGCGGTAGTTTGTGGGTTGGACCATAAGCTGAGATTCGATCATTCAGTCACTTACGGCCTCACCGAACACCATAAGCTGCGATCAAATCCCCCCAAAAATTGAGATTTCCACCATGAAAAAACGCATAAGCTGATATTTTCGCCAGAAGCAAGTTAACCATATGATTTTATTATATTTTAATTTCTGGAATATAGCTGATTACGATCCAGGTTTACCAATCATCGTAAAGCGTCATTCTCAGCGAGTTACGTTGTGTGCTTCTGCTAGGGAAGGCAGACCCGATATGCGAAGCGAGTACAATCGTTAGTGAACACGCGAACCGGCAGTAACTCCGCAATTGTTCCGATCTAGTACGTCGGGGGGAGGGTGAGGGATAAGATGACTAGCGCTATCCTGTCGAACACAACGGCATTCAGATTGATGAATGCTATTGAGGCATCGTTTCCCGAGGAAATCAGAGTACTTAAGGGAGCCGCCCTACTTTTTGAAAGGCTGCATGTAAACGTCGGAGGTCCCGGGCCTATCAGCGACGTCAGGCGCTCAATTAGCGACAAGCACTCGACTCTACGCCAGTTCTCAGAGCAACTCATTCGCCCCGTTGACGAGCTAAAACCGGTAGCCGGTGGATCTTACTCTTCGATATTGGCGTCGCTGGACAGTGACTTGGTAAACGAAGATGAGCTCGCTCGGCGTATGCAAGAACTCAATTCGGGTGCATACCGCATGAATCAGTTCCAGGACCCAAGCGATCCACTGCTGGGCCCCATCAATCCTTTGGCCGCGCTTTTATTGACGCTCAAGTACCGAACTCCTTACTACGAGGCTGCGGAACGGATGGATGCGCATACTCGCCTTGTGAAAGAGCGAAATGGCTATACCGAGGAGACCGCACTAACCACGGTGACACCCGACTATTCTGCCCTTTCATGGAAGGACATCGCTGACATTCGAGACGACCCCAAGTGGTTGAACTTCATCGGAAAAGTCAATGGTGTTCGAGATCCGCGCGAGCTTGAAGATGAAATTAACAAGGCTGCCTATGAGATCTTCCGTGGTGTTAGACAAACTGAGTCGCCCGTGTGGAGACAATTGCTGAGCTTCATTCCTACTGGGACTGTACCCAACCCGCTTGGTATCTTGGATGCGGTCCAGGATCTTAACCGGAAAAAACAGAGACACAGAAAGTTTGGCTGGCTCTACATTGTCGACAGGATACGAGACCGGGCGGACCATAGTTAGGTTCTACGCTTCAAGTCTATGTGCGGATCCGAAAGACTGGCCCCGAAATCGGGCAGATCTGCGAAAATTGTAACCGATACTAGGTATGCTTTGTATCGGCACTCGCGGATCGAAGGTTCTCGTTCGCAGTCCAGCCTTACGTGTGCACTATAGACTCCGCACTCTACTAAGAGCGCGGCCACCAACTATTGAGTCAACTGGTATCAGCAGGATCCGCGCTTCTTGTTTTCGACCGTAAAGACGAAAGATGTTGCTGACCTGCCTGGTTTTACTAGGAGTTGTTCTGCCGAAGGCGTTAGTCGCGCTTCATCTTTTTCAGTTTTCTTGAATGCGGCCGTCCGGTCTCGATGTAGTGCTTTAGCTCTTCTTGGGCGTTACGCAGCACTTTGCCCATTTGCGATTTCATTGGCGCTTGCATGAGCGTTCCCAATATCCCTTCAACCTGCATCGTGATGTTCATCGTCAGGCGTGTCTTGCCCGGTGACGCCGCATCATGAGTCCAGGTATTGCGCGCAGAGATCACGAAACCCGGTAGACCTTTGGTAATCTCATAGGCGAAGCGGTGTTTGCTTTCATCGTATTCAACGAAGTTCTCCACGGTTTCCCTGCCGTTGTACATGTTGCAAACACGCCCACCCACGGGCGCGTCGGATTTGGGCGATCCGTTCTGCTGCGAGCTTCTAACGTTGGCGTCCCAACGATCGATATGCTCGAAATCGTGGGCGCTGACTTTCCACACGTCTTCGAGTGCTGCATCTATAGCGGTTGATTCTTCGATAGCGACTGTTTTGCGCATAGTGTGGTCCCTATTTGTTGGTTTCTGTAGTTCTTCCGACCTATGCAGCTCGGCCTGTGATCAACCAAGTTGACGCGGTATACCGAACCTCGTCTCCATCGATAAATTTCTCGTACGCTGCACGCACTGATCGCATGATTTGTGTACGAACGTCATCTTCGAGAGAGGACAGGTCGTGCCCAATAGGGGCTATTTTTGTTAGGAACATATCTAGGTCAGCAACGGGAAAATTCAGCTCCAAGTCCACGGGGTGAAAATCGATCTTTCCGAAAGAACTTCCCTGCATGATTCGGCTGACACGATCAGGATCACCGAATGAAAACGGCGAAGGTGCGTTCTCTGGTGGCGGCGGCGTCTCCGGCAAATAGGGCGCGGCCGCCTTTTGTCCTGTGGTCATAAACTCGTTGTCTTCGGGGCTGCGCCAAACGAGCAAGGCAAGGTGAGCCTCCGGTGAGGCTGACCGGCGAAAGTTCGAGAAAGCGGCCACTGGATCGGGAAAAAACATAACGCCGAAACGCGAGGTCAGAAGATCGAACTCTGCATCGCCAAAATCATGAATCGCCGCATCAGTAGCGATAAAATTGGTGTTGGCGTGTTCGGTAATGGCTCTTGCGTTTGCGACCATCGTTTCTGACAGGTCTATGCCTGTACAGCGAGTATCCGGGAGCGCTTCGGCGTGAGCGCGAGTTGTCGTGCCATTGCCACAACCGATATCCAGCAGGTTCTGCGGTGCGAGCGTTTGAGCATGATTGACCAGCACTTCCTCAAATGGGTGCAACATGCCGTCTATGAAGGCCTGCTCCTTCACCCAGATATCGCCCATCTCCCCATTCCAGAATTGCGTTTGTTGGGCCTGTAACTCCTCTGTCGTTGTCATGAGGCGCCGGCAAAACTTGAACGTCTGGAAAAACCACCGACCCAGCCCGCCATAGCAGGCACCGCGGCCAACAATTCGTGGCCCTCATCGATCTGTTCCAATGGCATAAGGATCGCGGCGACGAGAATGTCACCGAGTGTGATCTGGTCCTCGGCCCCCAAGGTGCCTTCGGTGAGGGCTTCAGCGATGACGGCGAGATGACCGCGTGTTTTCTCGGTACTGACCGCGATCAGCGCTTCATCCACTGGCATGCCAAATTGGGGTGCAAGCGCACGGGGAAAGAACAGTCCCGTGAAAAGGTCAGGGTACAAATAGGATTTGGCCACGCTCATCCATTGTTCACAACGGGCTTTGGCAAGCGGGTCCGTGGGTTGAAGCTGGATGCCTTCATGAGCTTCGTCAATGAAGCGCAAAATCGCTGACGTCTCATAAAGGGCTTGCCCGTTGACATCGAGCGCAGGCAATTTTCGGAACGGATGGCGCTTTGCGTAATCAGGCTTCTGCAAATCAGCAGGACCAATCGATTCAAACTGATACTCAACTCCTTTCTCCGCGAAAGTCGCGCGGACAGCTCGCACATAGGGACTCAGGGCTGCACCGTATAAAGTCAATGTCATCAATTTCCCTCAAATTGCTTGCTTATTTGTTCGGCAGAGAATAGTTTGCCACTTAAAGTTAACTTGAGGTCAAGGGCAAATATGCTCGATATTTCAGAGGTTTCAAAACGCAGCGGCTTGCCGGCGTCGAAGCTGCGCTATTACGAGGAGCGCGGTTTGATCAAGTCGATCGGCAGGCACGGATTGCGCCGTACGTTTGATCGGCCAGTGCTGGACCGCTTGGCGTTAATTGCTTTGGGACAGGCTGCGGGCTTCTCGCTTGATGAGATCAAAGAAATGTTCAGCAAGAGCAGTGGTATGAGTTTTGATCGGGAAAAAATGGTTGCAAAGGCGGACGAATTAGACAGAACGATCGCACGGCTCCAGGTAATTAGCGACGGGCTGCGACACACAGCCGCATGCCCTGCACCGAGCCATTTGGAATGTCCGAATTTCAGGAGAGTGATGCGAGCGGCCGGGAGAGGTTTAATCGAGCCACTGACGAAAGAACCTTCACCTCGAAAGCGGCCTACACGACAAAAAAAGTTTCGGGCAAACGCACGGTGACACTTTTGTAGGTTCTGAGTCGCTTCCTACCTATTACTCTCACAAAACATAGAGAACCGACCGGGTGAAGCGAGCTCAAAAACGGCGCGCGAGGTCGGCCACAGATACGCTCCATACTCGTCTTAGAAATCAAACCGTGCTGAGCCCTGCAGACGGATGCCATCACCTTGCGTACCACCGGCGGTTTCTTGAGTTGCTTAGATAACGTCAAAGCCAAAGGTGGCGCCATTGATTGGCGTCCAGAACAGGTTGGCGCTGTAGTATTCACCGCGTTCAAACGAACCTGGAGCGGCCGTGGACGCGAGATCCAGCTTCATCGCGCCGGCGGTCACTGTCGAAAGCAGCGTATCGTTCCACCAATGCTGATAAGCGACGTAACCTGCGGTAACGCCCGCCGGTTCAATGCCACGATCGACACTTACAATTCCGTCCAATCCTGCGCCGCCGAAGCCCGCGAAGTAGCGCGTGATCCCCTCGCCGACCTGAGCCTGAAATACGATGTTGTCGCGCGCGCCAAGGAACCGTACAGGGAATCGGCCTGTTAGGTTAATGCCACCGGCCCAAACGGCTGAATTCTCGGTTTCCAGACGACGACCGAGCCCGGCCAGCTTAACCCGCCCCCAATCTCTAGTCAGCTGCGCGTAACCGATCAGGTCTGGAACGCTGTCGGAGGCCAATGCTATATCAGGTCCCGAAAGGTCCCCCGCTGGGTTTTCAACGGACGCGCCAAGCCGCCAGCCCTCGCCGACATCATTTGCCCAACGTATACCTGGTTGGCGTACCACAATCTTGCCGAGTGGACCGGCAAAGTCCGAGCCCTCTGGAAAAGACGCAACATCGGAAAAGCTGGACCACCATTGCCCCAGATAAAAATCACCAAGTTGCGCGGCTGCATGGCGAAGTCGAAATTCGTACCCGGAGCTGAACTCGTCGCCGCCGCCAAAAAAGTCAGCTTCTATAAATGTTCGAACTCGACCAGTTGTCGTTTTTCGCCGGAAATCAATGCTGATTCGACTCAGTCGTGCGCTTAGCCGCGTTTGACTCTCATCGTCGCCAGCTGACCCATCAAGTGGAATTGTTCGATTGAATACCAGGTCTTCGAAACCAAGGCTCTCGAGGTCATGCACAACGTCTGCGCGAACAAAACCACCAATGCGGACGGAGCCGTCTTGGTCAGGCACACGTATTGAACCGGGAAAGTCACCGGTTGTGACGATTGCATCATCGGGAAAGCGACCAATGCTAACTAGCTTGTTCGCTGAGACGACAAAAGACCTAGCGGACTCGTCGTCGTTGAGTTCTAGTTTCTCAGCGGATGCAGCCTCCAATACGTCGATTCGCCGCGCTTGAGCTTCGACGATAGCGCGCAACAATTGAATTTCTTTCTGCAGCTTTGCGTTGGTCAGCGGCTCAGCTTGACTCTGTGCCGTGAGAACGAAAGTCACAACGAGAATCGTCGCTACGACGAGTCGCAACTGCCTCGTCACCGGGTCCTCGAACGCGGCTTTGGGTAAATCCAAGGCGCGATCGCCCGTGTGAGCGGCGGCATGATGACATATGTCAACAAGAACACCTCGACTGTCAGCGTCAATAACAATCGAGCTGGATAGGGCCAACTCGAGAACACGAATGCGACGCCCGACCCAATAATCATCACGAGTGTGAATACGACAGCGACTAGAACAAGCGCCATTCTGAAACGCGAAGGCGTCGGCACTACAGCTCCGTCGGGTGCAGCGAACCATACTTCCCAACCGGAAAGTTTCTGCCATATGGCGTCGGCTTCAACCAACGGCGCAACATCGGCAAGCGCGCTAGCACGCAAGTCGGACCTCTCGAAAGCGTCCAGGTTCTCAACCGTGTCGAAGCGAAAGATGCTTACATACTCACGCGATCCGGATGGCGGCCTTTGCAAACTTGCACCGAGGTAACCTGGTAAGTCTCGCGCTTCTCTCGTCAGTTTGGCGAGCCAGTTCTCGTAGTCCTGCTCTTTTCCGGGTTTCACCTGTCTGCGTACAACAACAGTGACCGGTAAGCTAATCGGCCCTAATTGATCTGAAGAGCTCGTCATTTCGCCTGCGTCGCCAAGTAGGCGTGTACTGACGAAACGACGACAGAACCTTCACCAACGGCTGAGGCAACACGCTTAACCGAACCTGAACGGACATCACCAATCGCGAAGACACCCGGACATGACGTCGCGTATGCGCTGTTCGTGTTCCCAGCATCCGTGCCGGTAACGATGAAGCCCCGATTATCGCGGGTCACGCAGTCGCCTAGCCAATCAGTGAACGCCGCCGCACCAATCATGACAAAGACACCGGAAGTTTCGAGAGTCGTTGATTTTCCCGCATTGTTGTCTCGCAAAACGATCGATGACAATACATCGACACCCTCCAACGCTTCGATCTCGGTCTGGAAGTGGATCGTTATTCGAGGGTGTGTCAGAAGACGCTGGGACAAATATTCGGACATCGTTTCGCCGAGGGCTCGCCCGCGCACGAGAACGTGTACATGAGAAGATGTTTCGGCAAGGTACATTGCGGCCTGTCCGGCTGAGTTGCCAGCCCCAACAACAGCGACGACCCGGCCGCGACAAAGGCGCGCCTCAAGTTCGGTGGCTGCATAGTAAATACCGGCGCCTTCGAACTCTTCGAGTCGTTCAAGCGGTAGCTTGCGATACTGAACGCCGCACGCGACGACGGTGGAGCGACATTTGAGCGTCTGACCACTATCCAGTTCGAGGTTGTGCGTGGTGTTGCCTGGTTGAAATTTGATTACCCGGCGCGGCAGAAGGAAACGTGCGCCGAACTTTGCGGCCTGGATTTCACCCCGCCAGCACAAGTCACCGCCGGAGATGCCGGTCGGGAACCCCATGTAGTTTTCGATACGCGACGACGTGCCGGCCTGACCACCAATCGCAAGCTCCTCAACGACGAGCGTTTTCAGACCTTCGGATGCACCGTAAACCGCCGCGGCCAACCCCCCAGGCCCGCCACCGACCACGACTAAATCGAACACTGACGCATCGTCGATCGACAGTTCAACACCGAGGCGTTGCGCTACGGACGATGGTGTTGGCTTTTCAATGGATGAACCGTCACCGAACACAGCTAGCGGTGGCTCCGTCGCGTTCCCTAACTCATCG
The DNA here is from genome assembly GCA_039183535.1 of Pseudomonadota bacterium. Classification (GTDB taxonomy): domain Bacteria; phylum Pseudomonadota; class Gammaproteobacteria; order Steroidobacterales; family Woeseiaceae; genus JBCAXA01. Next base: position 32,342 of record JBCDBO010000026.1, read on the forward strand.
ATGATCTTCGCGGCGTCTGTCGCCGAGGGGTCGAGACAGCGGTGCGGGATTCGATTGCGCGACGCGAACTGTAAGACGGGCAGAATGGTTTTGTCGTGTTCGTCCGCAATTAGCGTCAGGCCACCGAGACCGCGTCTCAACATACGCTGGCGCCGTGCCGTGAAAGCGGTGATGATTGCGTCGCTGGCTTGGGGGTCAGTTTCAACGAGGCGTCGAAACGCGTCGAGTGGAACGCAGATGATTTGACCGGCTTCTTCGACGATTGCGGTCAGGACCGCTTTCTGTCCCTGCAGTAGTCCGAGCTCGCCAAGAAATTGGCCATCAGACACTCTAAATCCCTCATCAGGGTTTGTCGGATCAAATACGCGCGCCTTAGCACTCGATAAGTACCAGAATGCGGTGTGGTATCTGCCCGCAGAGAAAAGCACTTCGCCTGAATCGGCACGTCGTTCAGTACCGGCGCGCCGCAGCGCATTAACGGTGGGCTCGTCAAGCGAGACTGAGCTAAGCGTGTCGAGATTTGTTGTAGAGTCTTCCATAGATCGCCTGGCAGTCCGTATTCTCCGAGCGCTAGGAGAGCTCTTGAACGGTCGTGAAGAACTTTCGAAGATCATCTGCGACGATCTGTGGCTCCTCCCACTCCATGAAGTGACCGCCGCTTTCCGTCTCGGTCCAATGAACGATGGGCTCTTGGCGCTCAATCCAGGAACGTGGTGTAGGGAACATGTCGTTTTTGGGCATCAAGTAGCCCACCGGGATATTTGGTGTGCCCCAACCGGATTGGTCGCGAGCGGTCTCGTAGTGATTGAAGGCGTTGAGGGCTGTTTCCTGCGCGCGCCAATCAAAGTCATTTGCCCAGTAATCGACTAGCGTCCTTAGTTTGTCCGAACTAAGGCCGTAATCACTGCCAACGCCTTCGAGCTGATCGGGAAAACGTGTCAGGCTCAGCCTTGTCGCAAGGTCTGACAATAAGTCCTCTGGGATGTTGATAGTGAACGCTGTCATTGCGCTGTCCTTTGTGTTTATTTGCCCAATGCTTCAATAACGAGGTTGGCTGCCGCGACGCCGGAATGTTGCTGCTGTCCTGTGATCAGATTGCCATCGCGAACAGCAAACGGCGCGAGCTGCTGCGCCACGATGAAGTTGGTGTCTTCGATTTTGTGTGCTTCACTTTCGATCCAGAATGGTTGGATCTTCATGCCCACCGCGGCCTCAGCGAACTGCTCCTCGGAATTGGCGAAGCCTGTCCACGTTTTCCCGCTAACCAACCGTTTGCCGTCTGAGGTCCGCACCTTAAGAAGGATGCAGGTGCCATGACAAATAGCGCACACGATCTTGCCGGCTTCATAGGCCTCAACGAAAAAACGATGCAGCCCCTCATCGTCGATCATGGTGACCATCGGCCCCTGTCCACCGACGATCATGATCGCGTCATAGTCGCGCCAGGTAACGTCGGACAGTTTCCGCGTTTGGGTAATTTTTTCGGCGTGCTTCGGAGATTTCTTGAAGCCGAGAGAAATTAGGTCGTTCGCTGAGTAGCCACTTTCGTCTTCCGGATCACTGTATCCGTCACCCACCAAATCTCCACCTTGTGGTGAGACGATATCAACGTCGTAACCGGCTTCGATATAGGTCAGCCAGGGATGGGTCAGTTCAGCCCACCAAAAGCCGATGGGCCAGCCCGTCACCGGCGAGATGGCCGGGTTGGACGAAATCATTAGTATTCGTTTTGACATTGTTTCTGCTCCTTGTCGTTCGGTTCAATACGGTGTCTGAAGGAAGAAAACATCTTGGGTTGTCCCTTAGTTCTGTGCTGGATCGGGGGATTTCACGGCCCGAACAAAAGCCCAATTGCGGCCAAGCCCCATGTTCAAAGCACCGTGGATCCAGACCATGCCTAAGGGCTCCAGGAGACGCGCTTTGCTGATGTCACCAATGTAAACGGCGTCGAATTCGAGATCGGCCAGGAGTGCTGCGACAATCGACTTCGGCGCGTCTGCCGCGCTGCCGGCAAACATCATCACGGCCCGCTCGGTCCCGAAAACCGGATTGACCATGACCTCCACGCCGACCTGGTTCAGCGTCTTGTAGACGAACGCGCCGATAGCCCACTCCGCGACCTGCTCGCCCGCAGATGTCGTGTGCCCCATGAGCAACATCTCCTCGCCGCCGTCGAAACTGACCGGGTTCGTTGCATCCAGAACAACTTTGCCGGAGAGATCGCCGCAGGATTGAACGGCCGATTCGGCCTTGCCCCACGGCGTGGCAATAAGAACGACATCGCTGCTGCGCGCCGCAGCCCGATTGTTGCTGATCGCGCTGTCCGAGAATTCAACTCTAAGATCAAAGTAGGCGTCAGCTTTCGGGTCACGCACACCAAACGAGATGGCATGTCCGGCTGCTTTCCAGCGCTCACCCAGGGCCACGCCGACGCGGCCCGCGCCGATGATTGCGATCTTCATAACGTGTCTCCAGACGGAACAGAAGAGGCGCCTACATCATGCTCAACCGTCCAGGAACCTTCCGTCCGGAACGCCGCAGCGACGGCGTAGGTGTTTTCATAGAAGGTGTATTCAGCGATACCGTGGCCGCGAATACGGGCCCGGATCGCATAGTCGCTGTCGAAGCGCTTTCCGGTGGATTTGGCGATGTAGGAGAAGGTGCCAAAGACCGCTATATCCTCGCCGTTCTCAATCACCTTCGAGACAGCTATGCTGATAATGTCGATGTTCGCCTGAAGGATTGAGACGAAGCGACGGACCGCCTTGCGTCCGTCGTAACGCCCGATCCATGGGATGGCTTCGCACGTTTCCCGGTCTATAGGGGTTTCGCCACCCGGGTCGCCAATGACAATGTAAACGACATCCTCTGTGAGCATGTCCATCGCGGCGCCTAGATCGCGGCGCTCGAACGCAGAGAGAAAACCTCCCATCACTTTCACGCCCGTCTTACCGCTCATGATCACATCGCTCCAAGTCTGAATTTTGATGCGAGTCTAGACGGACAGGGTCAGGTCGTATTGTACGCTGGCGGCAGGTTGTAAAATATTGTGGATGTGAGTCGGTGCGACACTGACAGTGCGAATCGTGCGGTACCAAGCACGATCCTGACGTCAATGCGGCGAAGAGTATCTTGAGTATGAGTACCGCGGGGAGCGCGGGACTAAAGGCGTGTGGAGGCTGGACGACCCCGGCGATCGCGGCCGCCTGACGGCCAAAGATCAACGGCAGCCTGCGAAACGCGAGTCGACTGATTATGGTCGGCGTTGTACGGAGCAACGTCGAGCGAGGTCAAGGATCAAACTCCGACAGTTGGTGCCTAACTAGGCAAAGTTAATGGGTCCTGACCCTAGCGCTCTATATCGGCTCTATAACGTCCAGGCGTCAGGCCAAGTTGCTTTTTGAAAACTTTGGTCATGTGGGGCTGGTCGTAAAAACCACAAGCAACAGCTATCTCTGCGATCGTCTGTTTCCGGTCCGCCAACAGCAATCGGGCCTTGCCAATCCGGCAGTCGGTCAAATGGGCGTGAGGTGACTTCCCAAACGCAGCCGTGAAGGCGCGCAGGAAATGACTTGTAGAGAATCCCGCGGCGGATGCAACGTCGTTGAGCCCAATATTGCGGCTGAGATTCTCGTCAATGAACTCTAGCGCGGCGGACAACTGCGCTGGAGAGAGCGTATGTTTACCTTGAGGTTGCTTCAAGGTTTTGGTCGAAAAGCGGCGGACGATTTCGACGCAAATGGCCTGGGCCATTGCTTCCGCGACCATCGCGCCGCCCGCTTGCGGGTCGATCAACTCACGGTGAATGGCAGACATCGCCGCGTGAATGGTCGGATTGAATACCTCGTTATACCCCAGAATATCGGACGATTCAGGATCACCCTTGACCATGTCAGCTTTCACGTCACGCATGATTGTTGGGTCGATCGCGACCTGAAGATTCAGGACATCGCCCTTCCCTGAAATGTGATGAACAGCCCGCCGTTCCGGCAGTAAAAACAGGGCCCCAGGCCGATAGACGCATTCGGCCGGTGTCGCCAGTCCGTTGAGCCGATTAATGGCTTTGAGACTTCCGCCGACACACATTTCGAGAAAGTGAAAATTCGCGACAGGCGAAACGAATTCACACCCACCTTGATGTGCAACAACCGCCTCGACACCCGCCCAATCGGTTCCAAGCCGTCGGCAACGAAACTCGTGCACATGCGGCGCAAGAAACGCCATGGCGTCTTGTAAGCCTTCTACGGTAAGATTTCGTTCATGTGATGCGGATGTTTCCATCGACCTGTCACCTTTACCCCTTCATTTCCCTCGCGCCGTCGATCACGGCCGGGCGGCTCCCCCTCGATATCGGTGTTGCTAGACTGGTCGTCAGATTAGACTGCGAATGTATTCACTGTCATTGGTGAATTTTCCAGCGGTGACTTGCGCTTTGATTCAGCTAAGTTGCTGCTCAGTGAGAGTGACTTTCTCCTTTCCGTGCTCATTCCGCCTATTCGTAACCGGTTGTAGCACTCGGCCAATTGACCGTATACCATCATAAATGAAAAACCGATTTACATTAATGAGGTTTTCCATGGCATTACAGTGGAGTGTCGTGGAAGTGTTCTTGGCGGTGGCGGCGAAGAAAGACGGATCCTGGAACTTCTTCGACGACGTCCAGAAAGGAAGTATTCCCGATGACTTGTCGGAAGCGCTCAGCGACTGTTGAGTTTGCGAAGGACGACTTTGATTCGTTTTCATCGTCGTCAAAGCGAATAGTTCTCGAATGGATAAAGAACGCTTAGAAACCCGAAACCCGCACCAAGCGAATCAAAGAAACCGCGAAAAAGGCTGCTAAATGTCCGGGCCAATCACTATCAGCAATAAAGAGTCCTGACACTGCCCTGCAGCTTCCTCGTGGTGCGCCGTAGACAGAACGTCGCATCAAGTGCACCGCGAACGTAACTCACACGCAGCCTGAGGCGTCATCCGGACGCTAAGACGTGCTTGAGTCAAGTCCAAGTCAAACGGCACTTGCTATCAACGGCGGATCCAATGTAACTCAGAATACCGCCTCGCAGCTTTGGACAATCCAGTCCCTGACAACCCGCATTCGCTTGTTAGATCTCGTATCCTTATGAAACACGACCCAGGGCTGCCGGGGTGGCAGCGATGGGCCTGCAACTTCGACTAGGCTGGGAGGCGCAGAGAATCTAGGCAATGGGGCAATGCCGATACCTGCCAAACACGCCTCCTCCAATGCGCGAATGCTACCGGATCGAAGCCTTGCTCTCGACTCCAATTGATGTTCTACGAGCCAAAGGTTTTCAGGAATTCCCTGGTACTTCGCATCCAGCCATAGCAGTTCTTCTTCGTCGAGATTCAAGGCCAACGGATCACGGCGGCGGAGGTAGCGCTTCGAACAGTACAACGACAATTCGATTTTCTTCAGAGCTCGACCTACGTACGAATCAATCTGAGGGCGTGCCAAACGTACCGCGATATCTATATCGCCCCACGTTAGGTCCGAGAGACCGGTATCAATGTCAAATTCAATCCCAACATCGGGAATCTGTTCCAAGAGTGAACCGAGATTTGGCGCCAAAACTCTAGAGATCATCGGTTCGGTTGATGAGATACGAATAGGGATGCGCAAGCCGTTCTGCAAGGCGGCCTTCGCAGCACGTGTAAACTTCTTCATGTGACGAGCCCCGGCTCGCGCATCCTCAAGAGCCCTGTTGCCCGCTTCTGTCAGTGTTGCTCCGCGAATAGTCCGGCGGAGTAACTTCACGCCAAGCTCTTTTTCAAGCGCGTCGATTCGGCGCGTAACCGTTGGGATGGACACGTTCAAGTATCCCGCCGCCTGGGAGAGCGTCTTCTTCTCCGCCACCGCCAAGAACACCTCCACGTCACTCCACTGCAATGCCATGCGTATCCTCATTAATGTAAATCGGCTCTTCATTTTTGATGGTATACGGCTATTTGAACGACTGCTACAAGCCGGTTACGAATAAGCACCAATAGCGGAGGTAACCCATGTTCAAGTTTCTATCGATCGTCGCGTGCGGGACTTGGTTGGCCTTATTGGCGGGATGTTCATCCACTTCGGCGGACACACGTGTCGCCGTAGTTGTAGAGCTGCCGAGGCCTGCGACAACAAACGATCTTGATCTCACTCACGCGTTTGTCGCGGGCGCACAACGATATGAAGCTGTGCGTGGACTCCAACGCAAGTATTTTGTGTTCTCCGATGACACCGTTGGCGGCGTCTACCTATGGGAGAACCAAGACGCTGCAAACAATTTTTTCTCAGACGACTGGAAGACTCGCATGGAGACGACTTTCGGAAACCCCGCCACGCTGACTTGGTTTGAGGTCGTTAGCGAGGTCGAAGGTATGTCATACGAAGACGCGGGCAGCGGAGCGGTTGTCTCGGTCGTAAGGGTTTCGGCACCTTGGTACGCACCACGAGGCATAATTCGCGACCGTATGATCGAAGCGATGCCGGAATACACGAGCATCGACGGTCTGGACTACAAGTATTTCACGATCGCCAGCGAGAGAAAGATAGGTGGTATCTACTTGTGGGAGAGTGACGACGCCGCGAAGGAGTTTTTTAACGAAGCTTGGCATCAACGTATTCAAGATCGTTACGGCGAGGCAGCGGACCTCCAATTCTTCTATGCGCCCGTCACTGTTCTTAACGGGCAGGCGTCGCAGAAAGATCGGTGAACTGCCTAGCCAAATTGGCATGTCGACTGGATACCTGTGGCGCACAAAAACGCCAGGAAGCGTATCGCACTGGCTGGGCCTCGCGAACAAGGCCGGATATACACTTCGCCAGAGTTGATGGTGTCCAGTTCAGATACCGTACGCGAGGTCAAGGTCAACCGCTTATTTTCTCTGTCGACCCACCGGTGACGCTCGAATCCTACGACGAGCTGATGGATCGATATGCAAGTCGTTTTCGAGTGATAGTTTTTGAACTGCCAGCCATGGGGTTCTCAGCGAGCGATGCCCCATATAGATTTGGGTGGGAGGAGACAAACAACTGCGTGGCTCAGTTTGTTCGTGAGATCGCACGCGCTCCGTCGATTTTAGCCTTCTCATGTGCAGCGGGACTCGCTGCAACGGACATCGCCGTTCGGTACCCTGGTATTGTCGACAAATTGGTTCTCATTCAGACGGGAACTATCGAGACCTTTGTAGACTGGAAGTCCAGACGTGACCCAAAACGAATTCTCGCCAAGCCTTTTATTGGACAATGGGCAATGAAGCGAATGGGGAGAAGGCGTCTGAATGAGTGGTTTGAACTTTCAGTCGCTGATCCTAAAGATGCGCACGCGCTATCTGCGGCCTCCGCGGAGGCTATGGACAACGGTGCACTTTGGTCGCTTGGCAGTGCCTACCAGAGGTATTTGGTTCCGAATGTCCCGCTAGGTATCGCCAAACAACCGGCGCTAGGTGTCTGGGGACGGCGCGACCGGTCACACAACAAAAAAAGCTGGAGGAGCTCTACCGGACTAGTCGATATGATTGACGTTGTTACCCTAGACGACGCCGGACACTTTCCTGAGCTCGAGGCCCTGGATATCGTCGCTGAACTCATTACTGACTTCGCTCAGTAGCAGGAGCTTGTGGTAGCAGGGGGTGTTGAACACAAGTACTTAG
>JBCDBO010000027.1:0-37379 GCA_039183535.1 Pseudomonadota bacterium
AGGATCTCGCGGACCTCGTCGCGCGAGGCGAGATAGGACTCACCGCCAAGACGAAAGCCAACGCCCACCCATTCGGCGGGCAGTGCCGCTGCGCGCCCTTGACCCGACACGGCCAGCCTGGCTCGATTTTCGAGCTCACGAAGGAGCTCAAAAGGCGTTTCACGAAGCGTGCGGATGTTGCCGTCTGCGCTCACGTTAGCCGGTTACCACACTGCGAATTTTGCTGATCAAGTCTTTTTCCTTGACCGGCTTGGTCAAATACTCGGCCGCGCCCTGGCGAATACCCCAAATTCGATCGGTCTCCTGGTCTTTCGTGCTGACGATGATGATCGGTATTTTCGCCGTCTGCGGGTTGCGCGAAATTTCGCGGGTCGCTTGAAACCCATTCAGACCTGGCATAACGACGTCCATAAGGATGACATCGGGGATATGGCGCTCGGCTTGAAGGCGGGCAGAGTCGCCGTCTTCGGCGACCAGGGTCTCAAAACCGTTCCGTGACAGCATCTCTTGCATCACGTGGACTTCGGTCGGCGAGTCATCGACTATCAATACGGTTGGCATCGTGACACCTCTGCGGCAGCGCCGCTCAGCCGAGCTGATTTGAAATCGCGCCCAGCAATTCGTCTTTTGTAAACGGTTTGGTTAAGTACTGCTCCGAACCGACGATTCGTCCCCGTGCGCGATCGAACAAGCCGTCTTTACTCGACAACATGATGACCGGCGTCTCTCGAAAAGCCTTGTTGTGCTTAATCAATGAACAGGTTTGGTACCCGTCTAGGCGCGGCATCATGATGTCGACAAAAATGATGTCGGGCTGGTGGTCGGCGATTTTCGACAACGCGTCGAAACCGTCCACCGCGGTATGAACCTCACACCCTTCCTTGGTTAGTAGTGTCTCGGCTGTACGCCGAATCGTTTTCGAGTCATCGATGACAAGAATCTTCATGCCCTGCAGGCTGCCTGACTGGCTGGCTACCACGCTGTGCTCCACAGTTGTTGCAGACGCGCGAAATCGGCAGCAATCGGCCGATCCAGCGCGCTAGATAGCACATCGATCGATTCCGTGCCACGACGCACGCCGGTGAATTGGAAATGCGCTATCAAGTGCAATAATACTAGGCGCGGAGACAGTTGACTATGGCGGCTCTAATGACAGTGTCAAGAAAGCGACTCGGGATCGTGATGGACCCGATCGCGACGATCAAACCCGAAAAAGACACCAGTTTTGCGATGCTGCTCGAGGCGGAGCGACGTGGCTATGAGGTCCTGTACTTCGAACAACGCGATCTGTGGCTGGACAATGGCGTTGCGCACGGGCGTGGCCGCTCGCTGCACGTTGTTGACCGGGCGAGCGACTTTTTCGAACTGGGCGAGCGCCAGTCGCTACAACTCGGCTCGCTTGATGTCGTGCTGATGCGCAAAGACCCGCCATTCGATATGGAGTACATCTACACGACTTACATCCTGGAGCGGGCCAGTACGGCTGGGACGCTGGTCGTCAACAAACCCCAGGCGCTGCGCGATATGAACGAAAAAATGTTCACTGCCTGGTTTCCGGACCTTTGTCCGCCAACGCTGGTGACGCGGTCGAAGCAAACCATCAAGGCATTTATCGCCGAACAGGGTAAAGCGATCGTAAAACCACTCGACGGCATGGGCGGTCGATCGATCTTCGCCGTCAATGACGGCGATCCGAATACCAACGTCATACTCGAGACGCTGACCGACAATGAGCAGCGTTTCGCGATGGCGCAGGGCTACGTTCCAGAAATCGTCGACGGCGACAAACGGGTCATTGTGATCGACGGCGAACCGCTCGATTTTTTGCTGGCTCGTATCCCCGGCGACGACGACCCGCGAGGCAATTTGGTGATGGGCGCACGCGGCGAAGGCCGACCGCTCGGCGACAACGAGCGAGCAATCGCCACGCGAGTCGGCGAGCGCTTGAAAAAAGCCGGTGTTCTGTTCGCCGGACTCGACGTTATTGGCTCTGCGTTAACGGAAATTAATGTGACCAGCCCGACCGGAATTCGCGAGATCGATCGCCAATTCGGCACCAACAGTGCCGGCCGTCTGTTCGATGCCATTGAGCGACACATCAGCAACGCGTAATAGCATTGGCAGGTACGAGATCTGCGCTGTTTCACGAAACGGCACCGCTGATAGGCGTAAACTATGCGCTCATGATGATCGCTGACGTGCGCTGCCACCCGACCATGGCCCTGCCAGCACTGGTTATTAAGCAAGCTCGGTTGGTGGAACCCGCCGATGAGTAGCACACCGGCCGCGTTGGAGCGCGGTATGTTACCGGTCGCGGCGCCAGACACCGACCGCTTGCCGCCGATGCTTTTTTTGGCAGCCCTGTTCCACGCCCTGGTCATTCTGGGCGTCACCTTCGATATTGGTTTGCCAGAGACAAGCGACACATCATTGACGCTCGATGTTGTCGTACTGTCGGACACGAACCAGCGGATTGTTCGTCCCGACGACGCCGCCTATCTCGCTGCCGTTAGCCAAACGGGCGCGGGTTCTACCGCCGATCGTACGCCGGCCGGGGCACCGCCTCCGGGCGTCAGCGCCGCTGGAGAGCTGACCGAATTGCTTGGGGATATTGCCCCGGATGTCGATCCAACGGAGTTCGACTTGGCCGCGGCCGTCGCCAGCAGCAATCCCAATGCGAAACAGCAATCGCTTAACGACAAGCCACCGGAGCCGCAAGAGACACGCACGGAACCGAGCAGCCCGCCGATTGGCGCAGCGGAGTCGCTGCCGCTGCCGGAGCGTGAATGGCAGCAACCTGAGCTGTACGACCCCGATCCGCGCGAATTGGTGTTTAGCGTAGACACGCGCGAAAGCGAACTTGCTACCTACCTCGCGACGTGGAAGCGCCAAGTCGAGGTGGCTGGGACACGGTTTTACAACCGTGAGCAATTGGCGAGTTTCGCCGATTCGGGCAGTCCAATCATCGAGGTGAAAATTGATACGCAAGGCGCGCTGGCCGAAATCGTCGTCGTACGCTCCTCCGGGAGTGGCAACGTCGATCAAGCGGCGCTGAATGTCTTGCGCCAAGCATCGCCGTACCCACCGATACCGGTCCATTTGCGGACCGACTACGATTCGTTACGGTTTCGCTATCGATTTGAATTCGCTCGCGTCTACTGAGTCGCAACAGCCCGTGGAAAATTCGTTAAAGAATCAGTTTCTCGTTGCGATGCCCAGCATGAACGATCCGAGTTTCGAGGCGACGGTCACACTGATTTGCGAACACTCAGCGGAAGGTGCAATGGGTGTTGTCATTAACAAACCGTTACCGCTAACGTTCGGCGATGTTCTCGATGAGTTGCAGCTCGAAGCAAAATCAGACGACATTGCCGCACAAACGGTCGTCTCAGGCGGCCCAGTGGCCCGCGACCGCGGCTTCGTCTTGCACCGCTTCGCCGGCGAATTCGATTCAACCCTAGAGCTTGTTGACGATCTACGGCTCAGTTTCGCGCTCGACGTGGTCGGTTCCATGGCCGCACAGGCGAGGCCTGGTCGCGCGCTATTCGGTCTTGGTTATGCGGGCTGGGAAGGCGGCCAGTTGGAAGCGGAACTGCTGAGCAACGCGTGGCTAACGACACCGTGCGACAGCCGCATCGTCTTCGACCTCCCGTTTGAGGCGCGCTGGCGCGCCGCCGCCGAGCTGATCGGTGTGGATCTGAGTCGCATCGCACCCGTGGCTGGCCATGACTGACAGTAAAACGGTGTTGGCGTTCGATTTTGGATTGGCTCGGGTCGGCGTCGCGGTCGGCCAATCGATCACAGGTACAGCCACAGCGCTGACGACGCTGCAAGCAAGCGGCGATGCGCTCGATTCCGCCATCGATACGTTGGTCGGTCAATGGCGTCCGAGCCGGCTCTTGGTCGGCTTGCCGGATGACAGTCAATCGGCCTCGTCGATTCGACCGCAGATTCTCGCCTTCGCCGGTGGCTTGGAACGCCATGGCGTGCCGATTGACCTTGTCGATGAGAGCTTTAGTTCGCGCGAGGCCGAAACGCGGCTGAAGCTACGCCGCCAAGCCGGCGCCCGCCGCGCCCGCCGCGGCGATGTCGACGCCGAGGCTGCGCGCATCATCGCCGAGCAGTGGCTGCAAGACGCGTCGCGGGCAACCTAAGCTCTGCTAAACTGCGCGCGATGAGCGCACCCTCCGAAGCCGTCGCGACGACGCCAACCAACGATGTTCAACGCTGGCCTGACGGCTCGCTCCGCCACCTGTTAACGCTCGATGGCTTGCCGGGCGCGGAAATTACGGCCTTACTCGACTTGGCCGATAGTTTTCAGGCACCGACCGCCGCCAAACCAGTCCGCAATACGTCCTTAGACGGCTATACAATCGCCAACCTATTTTTCGAACCGAGTACGCGGACCCGCGCGTCGTTCGAAATCGCGGCTAAACGTCTCGCCGCCGACGTGATTAACCTCGACGTGAATACGTCATCACGGATCAAAGGCGAGAGCATCCTCGATACGATTTATACGCTGGAGGCGATGCGCTGCGACTACTTCGTCGTTCGAGACGCAAGTGTCGGTGTGCCGCAGATGATTGCTGAACACGTCCAACCGCACGTCGCCGTGTTAAACGCCGGCGAGGCCAGCGTGGCACACCCAACGCAGGGCTTACTCGACGTGCTGACCATTCGTCGTCACAAGGGCCGCTTTGACCAATTGGTGGTCGCGATCGTCGGCGACGTCGGCCACTCGCGGGTCGCCCGCTCGGCCTACCACGCATTAACCGCGCTCGGCGTTGGCGAGTGCCGCCTGGTTGCTCCTGGCGCGCTCGCACCGGATGCCGCCGCCTACCCGGCCGCGCGGATCATGGAGTCCGTCGACGATGCGCTGCGTGGTGCCGATGTTGTCATGACATTGCGCATTCAACGCGAGCGCCTCGAGAGCCCAGATGGCGCACCGGATGGCGACGATTACCACGTCCGGTTTGGTATTACGGCTGCCCGGCTGACGCTCGCAAAGCCTGATGCGATTCTGATGCACCCTGGACCGATGAACCGTAGCGTGGAAATCGCGTCGGACATCGCTGACGGTCCGCAATCGGTGATTACCGAACAAGTCGCCAACGGGGTTGCGGTTCGTATGGCCGTACTCAGCGAAATCCATCGCAATCGACTTAGGCAGTTGGCCAAATGACGGCTAAGCAGCACCGCGGCACGATACTCGTCGAAGACGCGACGATAGTGGAGCAATTTGTCTGGCCAGACGAGCAGTACATCGTGCGGCTGCAAGCGCCGCGTATCGCCGCTGTGGCCGAGCCCGGCAGCTTCGTGCATCTGACGTGTGATGCGGACATTCCGATGCGCCGGCCACTGTCAATCTTAAATACCGACCGCGAGGCGGGCTGGTTGGATATTCTCTATAAAGTGCACGGTGCGGGACTGGCTGCATTGGCGCGACAAGAGAAGGGCACAACCTTGTCGTGCTTGGGACCGATCGGACAGCCGTTCCAAGCGGCGCCCGAGCGACCGATTCGAATTATGATCGGTGGCGGTGTTGGCATACCGCCGGTGGTTTTTTTCGCCGCTGCGCTGGCGGCTGATCCGAATGACACGGGTACGACCATCGCCTTTCTCGGCTCGGAGTTGCCGTTCCCGTTCGAGGTCGGTCGCGCCGCGACACCGCTGCCCGGACTCGACGAATCGGTTGCCGCGACAATGGCGTTTCTCGATGCGCACGGCGTGCCGTCCCGGCTCGCGAGCCTGGCCGGCTTCGATGCGGTCTTCAATGGCTACGTCACCGATCTTGCCCGGCAATATCTAAACACCCTCAGCGATGCCGAACGGGCACAAACCGAGCTGTTCGCCTGCGGGCCGACGCCAATGTTGCAAGCCACCGCCGCGCTCGCCCGCGACGTAGGTGTTGCCTGCAAAGTCTCGCTGGAGGAATACATGGCCTGCGCCGTTGGCGGTTGCGCCGGGTGCACCGTTCCCGTGCACGTCGACGGTAACGTCGCGATGAAACGGGTCTGTGTTGACGGCCCGGTGTTCGATGCCGAGAGCGTCTTTCCAGCGAGCGCGTAGACGGCGAGATTAAGCCGACCAGGGTTTGACAATTGCGGTCGACGAAGTTGTAAGAGGGCCGTCTCGGCCCGATGAATGCAACGTCTATGCAAGGCGCAGCGACCCCAACTGGCCTTTGCTAGCCGAAATTGATTTGGGCTTCTAGGTTGGTTCTGGAATCGGCGTTTTGCAGCGCCTCTTCCATCGTAATCTTGCCGGCGCGATACAATTCAAGCAGCGCCTGATCGAAGTTCTGCATGCCCTGCTCGCTCGAGTCTTTGGCCGCTTCCTTCACCGCCGAGATATCGCCGCGATTAATCAACTCGGCAATGTGTGGCGTGTTTAGCATGACCTCGACGGCAGCGATACGCTTGCCGTCGCGACCGCGAACCAGGCGTTGCGAGATTACCGCCCGCAGGTAGTGCGACAAATCCATGAAGATCTGTCGTTGCTGTGCGTCCGGAAACAAGTTGATGATCCGGTCGAGCGTCTCCGGTGAGTTGTTGGAGTGCAAGGTTGCAATCGCCAAGTGACCAGTACCTGCTAAATCGACCGCCGCTTGCATCGTTTCGCGGTCACGAATCTCGCCGATGAAGACGACGTCGGGTGCGGCTCGCATAGCGCTCTTGAGCGCACGCGTGTAGGACTTCGTATCCAAGCCGAGCTCACGTTGATTGACGATCGACTTCTTGTTCGGGTGTAAGAACTCGATCGGATCTTCGATCGTAATGATATGCGACGACGTTTTCTCGTTACGATGATTGAGCATCGCCGCCAACGTAGTCGACTTACCACTGCCCGTCGCGCCGACCATCAAGATCAAGCCGCGTCGTAGCATGACGAGTTCTTTTAAGACCTCGGGCATGCCGAGGTCATCGAGTCGTGGCATTTCGGCCGTGATGTAACGCAACACCATACCGACGTTGCTGCGCTGGTGAAAAACGTTAACGCGAAACCGGCCAAGACCCGGTTCGGAAATCGCGAAATCGATTTCTAGTTCGCGCGCGAAGAACTCCATCTGCTCTTCGTTCATTAAGTCGAACGCCGCTTGCCGCACCATCTTTGGTGTCAACTCAAGCTTATTGACCGGCATGATCTTGCCGTCGATCTTTATCTTGACCGGTGCATGTGACGTGAAGAAAAGATCGGAGGCCTTTTTCTCCACCATCAAATTGAACAATGGTTTTACGTTCATGGGTCGGGCGAGATTAGAAGGTCTGAGCGGTGTCCTCTTCGACCATCTTCAAGCTATCGGAATGCTTGTTGGCCAAGTGGTCTTCGCGTTTACTCTCAAGTTTGATACGCAAGCGCAGTTCATTACTGGAGTCGGCGTTGCGAAGCGCTTCCTCGTACGAGATTGTGCCGTCCTCGTACAAATAAAACAGGGCCTGGTCGAAGGTTTGCATGCCGAGCCGAGTCGACTTGCTCATAATCTCTTTAATCGCAGCGACTTCGCCTTTAAAGATTAGGTCGGCGATCAACGGCGATGTCAGCATGATTTCCATAGCCGCCACACGACCAATGCCGCTTTCGCGCGGTATCAAGCGCTGCGACACGAGCGCGCGAACGTTCAAGCTGAGGTCCATCAGCAATTGACCGCGGCGTTCTTCCGGGAAAAAGTTAATGATGCGGTCTAACGCTTGGTTCGCGCTGTTGGCGTGCAAAGTCGCTAGACAAAGATGGCCAGTCTCAGCGAACTGAATTCCGTATTCCATCGTTTCGCGGTCGCGAATCTCGCCGATCAAAATAACGTCAGGCGCTTGTCGCAACGTGTTCTTCAACGCGGCATGCCAGTTTTCGGTATCGACGCCGACTTCGCGGTGAGTGATCACACAACCGGCATGCGGGTGCACAAATTCAACCGGATCCTCAACGGTGATAATGTGCCCGCGCGTATTGTTGTTGCGGTGGCCAATCATCGTCGCGAGTGTCGTCGATTTACCAGAACCGGTTCCGCCGACGATGATGACAAGACCGCGCTTTTCCATCACCACGTCTTTCAGAATGGGCGGCAGGTCCAGCTCATCAAAGGTTGGAATGACGGTGTTAATCGTACGCAGTACGGCACCCACCGCTCCTTGCTGCACAAAGGCACTTACGCGGAAACGTCCAATTCCTTGCGGACTGATCGCGAAGTTACATTCTTTGGACGCATCAAACTCGCGGGCTTGCTTGTCGTTCATAATCGAACGGACGATGACCGAGCTTTGTTCGTTGGTCAGTGTTTGGTCCGACGCTTTGTGGACTTCGCCGTCGATTTTGATCGCGGGCGGAAAACCGGCGGTTATGAACAGGTCCGAGCCTTCTTTCTCGACCATCATCTTCAACAGGTTTTGCATCAGCCGGGCGGCTTGTTCACGCTGCATGGCGATTCCCTAGAAATTTTCTTTGTTGACGGACTTAAAGCGAGCTTCTTCTTTGGTGATCATCCCCTTCGCCATCAACTCTTGTAGATTCTGATCGAGCGTTTGCATACCCGCCGCCTGGCCGGTCTGGATGGCTGAATACATTTGCGCGATCTTGCCCTCACGAATGAGGTTACGGATCGCAGGCGTACCGATCATGATCTCGTGAGCCGCGATCCGACCGCCACCGATGCGTTTCAGCAACGATTGTGAAATAACCGCTTTCAGCGACTCGGACAGCATGGCGCGGACCATTTCTTTTTCCGCTGCCGGGAACACGTCGACGACGCGGTCGATGGTCTTGGCCGCCGAGCTCGTATGCAGCGTTCCGAAGACCAAGTGGCCGGTTTCGGCGGCGGTCAATGCAAGCCGTATCGTTTCGAGGTCACGCAACTCGCCGACCAAGATGACATCGGGATCTTCACGCAGCGCCGAGCGCAACGCCTCGGAGAAGCCGAGCGTATCGCGATGGACCTCACGTTGGTTGATCAGCGATTTTTTCGATTCGTGGACAAATTCGATGGGATCTTCGATCGTCAGTATATGGTCCGGTTTGTTGTCATTGACGTAGTCGATCATCGCCGCAAGCGTTGTCGACTTACCGGAGCCGGTCGGCCCGGTTACCAGGCAAATGCCGCGCGGTTGCATCGCGATGTCTTTGAAAATCGCAGGCGCTTGCAGATCGTCGAGCGTCATGATCTCGGATGGAATAATCCGGAAAACCGCGCCAGAGCCGCGGTTTTGGTTGAAAGCATTCACCCGAAAGCGCGCTAGCTTCGGAATCTCGAACGAGAAATCGGTTTCGAAATATTCCTCGTAGTCCTTCCGTTGCTTATCGTTCATGATGTCGTACACCATGGAGTTCACTTCTTTGTGCGTCAGCGCCGGCATGTTTATGCGCTTGATGTCGCCATCGACGCGAATCATCGGCGGCACACCGGCTGACAAGTGCAGGTCAGAAGCTTCGTTCTTGACGGTGAACGATAGAAGCTGAGCGATATCAACGGCCATGAGTCGTCCGTAACCTGAGTGGATCTAGAGCGCCATGAAAGGCGGTTTGGTTACTGCAATCAGACAGTTACCATAACACTTTCGAAGTATAGCTAAGCAGTGCGGATAAAGCGTGATTGGAGTCACGGAAAAACTGGCCAAAACCAACGGTTTGCTCAGCGAATTGTGCGCCCGCTACGAGCGCCCACGCGAGGTCGTCAAACTGCTCGCGGTGAGCAAAAAACACCCAGCCGAGGCTATTCGTGCGATACACGCTGCTGGCCAGTGTGATTTCGGCGAGAACTTTGTTGCGGAGGCTCGCGACAAGCAACGTCAGCTTCAACACTTACCGTTGCGATGGCATTTCATCGGCCGACTCCAGTCCAATAAAACACGGGCTGTTGCCGAGCACTTTGACGCAGTGCACACCGTTGATCGCCTGAAGATTGCCGAGCGCCTTGCTGCGCAGCGCCCGCACTACGCGCCGCCGCTCGATGTCTTGGTGCAAGTCAACGTCGATGCTGAGACGACGAAGGGCGGCATCAGCGCGGCCGAGACGCTCGAACTTGCCAACGCGATCGCGCAGTTGCCGCGACTGCGATTAGTCGGTCTGATGTGCTTGCCGCGTCTAACCGACTCGTTCGTCGAGCAGCGGCAACCGTTCAAGCGGCTTGCGACGCTTGCCGGTACACTTCGCCGCGACAGCGGACTCGCGCTTAATGAGTTATCGATGGGAACGAGCAGCGATTTTGAGGCGGCCATCGCCGAGGGAGCGACGTGGGTGCGGTTGGGCACATCGATTTTCGGTGCGAGACCGAAGCAGTGAGTGACTTGGCGTCTAGCGTTGCGTTTATCGGTGGCGGCAATATGGCCAGTGCATTGATCGGCGGCCTGGTCGACAGCGCGATCGCGGTCAGCATCCGTATCGCAGAGCCAAATGAACAACGCCGGCAGCAGTTGTCGCGGCGGTTCGCGACGACGGTCGTCATTGCCGATAATGCCGCAGCCGTCCGCAGCGCACAGACCGTGATCCTCGCGACCAAGCCCGATACATTGCCCGTCGTTTGTCATGAGCTTCGAGCAGCCGGCCTCACGGCAAGCCGCGGTTTCGTATCGGTAGCCGCCGGTGTCAGCCTAGCTCGGCTGCGTGGCTGGCTAGGCCCGACCGCCGGTTTGATTCGCGCGATGCCGAACCAACCGGCGACCGTAAAACGTGGCCTGTGTACATTTGTCGGCGATGCTTCAAATGAGCGCGACTGGTGCGAGCATGTCACCAAGCTGTTTGCTGCAACCGGATCAACCCTTTGGCTTCGCGATGAGTCGTTGATGAATGCGAGTACGGCCGTCTCTGGCAGTGGTCCGGCGTATTTCTTTCGCTTTATGGAAGTCCTTGAGGATTACGCGCGCAACGCCGGCTTCAGCGCCGAGGACGCCCGGCACCTTAGCGTTGCGACAGCCGCTGGTGCCGCTGAATTGGCCAGCAGCACGACAACAGCGCTGCGCGATTTGCGCGCAGCCGTTACGTCTCCGGGAGGCACCACGGCAGCAGCTCTACGCGTGCTCGACGATGCGGATTTCCATGCTATCTTCTCGCAGGCCATCGACGCCGCCGTGCAACGCGGTATCGAACTAGATACTGAAGTGACCGATCACCCCAATGACTGAAGCGCTTGTTTTTCTTGTCAGGTCCGTAGCAGAACTGTTCGTCATATTTGTTCTACTGCGGCTCGTCATGCAGACACTGCGGGCTGACTTTCGCAACCCGTTTGCGCAGGTAGTCTTGCAAATCACGTCGCCGTTGATCATTCCAGCACGGCGAATCCTGCCACCGATCGGTAAAATCGATACCGCAACCATTACCGTTGCAATCGCTGTCGAATTCGCGCTGTTGTTGTTTATCAATTGGATTTCGGGCGGAATCGCTGGCTTTGGCGCACTGTTTCTGTTCAGTGTATTGCGCTGCCTGTCGTTACTGATTTGGCTCCTCATCGCCGTCTTGTTTCTGTACGTCGTTTTGAGTTGGATTAACACCGGCTACAACCCGGTAACGGCACTCGTGCAATCGCTCGCCGAGCCGCTACTCAGCCCGATCCGGCGGATCATCCCACCGCTTGGCGGAATCGATTTTTCGGCAATGGCCCTGATTTTGCTGCTGATGGCGCTTAACATCATCATCCGCACCGAGGTGCCTGGCTGGCTGCTTTAGCCGACGGGACAAGGCGCATTACGCTATAGTTGGTAGAGCACGCTACGGGGGAACAGTAATGCTGACGGACTTGACGCACCGACGCTCGCAATGGGCTGTACTCGGGACGCTTTGTTTGACACTGGTGGGCTGCGGCAGTGACGGTCCGCCGGCCAACGCGACGATTCCGCAGGCCACCCCATCGGCTGATAACCAAACAGTGGTTGGCGACCACACGATTCATATCAATGCCGTCTCGACGGACGCGGTACCACCGAGCGTCGCCCAGTCGTACGGCATCGTTCGCTCGCAAAATCGGGCGTTGCTGAACGTCGCCGTTATCGAAACCGACTCCGGCAAGCGAATCGAAACGGACGTCAGCGCAAGGGCGGTTAATTTAACCGGCCAATTGAAGAACATCACGCTTCGCAAGATCGAAGAACCGGGCGAGAAGGCTGACGAGCCAGCGGTCTACTACATCGGCGAGGTGCCTGTCGCCAACCGCGAGACCTTGACGTTTGACGTGACCGTGGTGCTGCCAGACGCTGACGAACCGGTCTCCATGAAATTCAGCCGGCAGTTTTACTCAGACTGAGTTTCTCGCGGTCAACGGGACTGTTCTTATAGTGCAGCGGTTGTGCTAAGGTCGCGCGCTGGTTCATACCTGCTCAACCATTTTTACTCACAATACGTTCAGGAGATTGCGCGTCAATGGCCGCCAAAAAAACTGCATCAACCGCCAAAAAAGCACCAACGAAATCGGAGATCTACCGGCAAATCGCTGAAGACACCGGTCTGACTCGTAAAGACGTCGGCGCTGTCTTCGACTCATTGTCGGGAATGATTAAAAAGAACCTCGGCGGACGCGGCGCTCCAGGCACCTTTACCGTCCCGGGGCTGATGAAGCTGCGAGTTGTCAAAAAGCCAGCCACAAAAGCGCGCAAAGGCATTAACCCGTTCACCGGCGAAGAAACGGTTTTCAAAGCCAAGCCGGCATCCAAGGCGGTTAAAATTGCGGCCCTGAAAGGCCTGAAAGATATGGTCTGATCCGGATCGGACAGATTCGCAAGACGTTCATGAAGCCGCCCTCGGGCGGCTTCATGCGTTCTGGGCCGCCGCCTTCAAGCGCATGACCTCACTACGCGGGACATACAGTAGATCCGCCACTTTTAAGACTAGCGCGTCCTCGTGCATGTCCAAATGCCCATCGGCAAAGGCAACCGCCCACATCCCGGCGATCAACTGCGACTTTTGCTCAACCGTCATTCGCTCGTGCAACGTACGGGTGAATTCATACAACGACACAGACGACTCGACCCGCGATTTGGCGACGCTAGCCAACGCGGCCGCGTCGGCATCGGTCAGCGAGAACTGGGCTTTCACGCGTGCTAAGGCCATCGTGATTTCCGCCTCATCCTCGGCATGGTCCGCACGGACGACCTCCATCAACAGGCACGCGGAGCACAGCCGCACCGCTTCGGCGATTCGGGCCCGTTCGGCGGCCTCATCCTCAGCGGGTTTGCCGAGTAAGCTCGTGATTCGATCAATCAGTGTCATTTTGGCTCGCTCAGTGCCGTTGCGATAAATGCGCTGACGGTTGCTCGTAACTCGACCAAATGGCTATGAAAAAAGTGACTGACGGTAGGCATGACAATCAACTCCGGTCCCGGTTCTAGTGCATCAACAAAGTTGACGACCGCATCGACACTAACAAGTTCGTCGGCATCGCCATGTACGATTAACCACGGGCAATTCGGCGGCCGCCAATCGTCTGAGCGTGGCCAACGATCGACCGCTGGCGCTGCGGTCACAAGCGCAGTCGGTTCGCGGCGGCGAGCGATTTCGGTAGCGACACCGCCACCGAAGGAGAATCCTGCGAAAACGACTGGGCCGTCGTAGCGCGCATCGAGATAGTCGGCGACAACCAGCGCATCGTCACGCTCGCCGATGCCATTGTCGTGCTCTCCCGCCGATGCGCCAACGCCACGGAAATTGAACCGCATTGCTGCCAAACCAGCATCAAGCGCTGCACGGGCAAGCGTATGGGCGACCTTGTTTTGCATCGTGCCGCCGTGTAGCGGGTGCGGGTGGCAAACAAGCGCTTTGCCATACGGCTTGGCATCTGCCGGCATCTCGAGCAAGCATTCGATCGCACCGGCTGGCCCATTTAGCGCGACGGTTTCCTTGAGCGGTGCTTTAGTCGCCATCCGTACCCGCCTCTGGAGCGGATGGGCTCCGCACCGGTGCAAAATAGATCACCGTCTCACCGAGCTTTGGCTCGCGGTTATGCATGGCCGCCAAGAACTCGACATGTCCGTCCGTCGTTAGCACCGCGATCTCGATCGCGTCGGCCGGCCGATCGCCGAGAAAATCGGAGTAACTGTACGACTCAGACAAGCGTGTCTTATAGAACTTCCAGCCACGCACATACAGTCGCCACAGTTTCTCGAACACGACGTCTTTGCCGAACGCGATATTGCCGCGGTTGGTGCGTGAGACCGTTTTTGGGTCATCGTCCGCGCCGCCAAGCGGTAGCTGGAAGACACGTCTTTGCCCAACTTCCGGCGCGATTTGCGTACAGACCAGCGAGTTGTAGGCATCGTTGCTGGTCGCCGCCAAAACGGAACGGACATGCGATATCTCCAGCGATTCCTCTGCGAACTCTGACAGAATCTCACCATAGAAAACTGGCAAGCCTGCCAGACGTGCCGCACGAAGGTTATGCCACGATGCATCGGCGATCAGGACATTCGCTTTCAGTTCCGTCAGTGTGCGACCGAGCTCGACCGACCAGGGCGAGGCGCCGACGACCAACACGCTGTCGCGCTGCGTTGAGGCCAGTCCGAGCCGTGTAGCCAACCAATTGATCGACAGGCCATGCGCGAAAACCGTCGCAAAAATGACAGCGAATACCAGCGGTAGCAAAACATCGGCATCGTAACCTTGGGCCACCAAACCGGAACCTAGGACACCCGCTGTTGCGGCGGCAACGATGCCGCGAGGCGCAATCCATGCGACCAATAGGCGCTCTCGAAAACTCATTTTTGCGCCGATGGTCGCGAGCAAGATCGCGGCTGGCCGGGCAACGAATAGCAAGGCGACGATCAGTGCAACGCCGCGCCAGCCGATCGATGTTAGCGAGGCGATATTAAGATCGGCCGTCAGCAGCACGAACACGACCGAAACCAGCATGATCGTGATGTACTCCTTGAAGCGGCGCATGTCGCCGATACCTGGCAAATCCATGTTCGCGACAACGATGCCCATTATGGTCACGGCAAGTAGACCCGCTTCCGCTTGCAACAAGTTGCAGCTCGCATAAACCACCAGTACGAGCCCGAGCATCACGGGACTTTTTAAGTACTCTGGCACCAAGCCCGCTTGGAACGCACGCGCGGTTAACCAACCGCCGAGACCGCCGCCGACTAAGCCCGAGGCGAGCGCCGTCATAATACTTTGGGTGATCTCTCCCCAACCTGAACCGGACCCGCTGAAAACGAGGAACTGAAAAACAAGAACCGCCAGCAACGCGCCGATCGGGTCGTTGACGATGCCCTCCCATTTCAAAAACGAGGCGGTGCGCCGTTGCAGCGCGGACTGGCGCAACAGGGGCATGATGACAGTGGGCCCGGTAACGACCATGATCGCGCCGAACACCAACGAGACCGGCCAGTCGATGCCCCCGATGTAATGCGCGCACAACGATGAAAAACACCAGGCGAGCGGAGCGCCAAAGTAAACCAGACGGCTAACCCCACTGGCCGCCTCCTTGAGCTCACGGAGGCTGAGACTCAAGCCGCCCTCGAATAAGATGATTGCAACACAGAGGCTGATCAGCGGTTGCAACCACTCGCCGAACTCTTCGCTGGGGTCGAATAACCCGAATACCGGGCCAGCGAGCACGCCGGCGACGGCCAATAAAACGATGGCAGGGAGCCGTGTCCGCCATGCAACCCACTGTGCCATGACGCCCAGGCCGACGACGGTGACGATGACAATGACGAGGTGTTCGTGATGCATGTCTTACTCAGTGCCGCCAAATGCACTAAAATTAGGGAGTTAGGCGAGCTTACGGGACCCTAAGCGGGGGCGCCAACGGGACGGGCGGCACGCTGGCCGGTAAGCCTAGCGGATTTGACGTGCACTCAGCTAGTGGCGCGTAGCGAGGAATGGATATGCCCGAGATGACAGCAGCGGTGACGCTTATCGCGTTAGGGTCCTTGTTACTCGGCGCAATTGTCGGCTGGCTAATCTGCGCCCGTCGTGCTGAACACAAGCGCTTGGCGCTAAAGGCCGAGTGGAACGAGCAGCTCATCGCCCAACAAAAAGCGGAGAAGCGGATCAATAACGAACGGAAGAATCTCGCCGCTGAGCTGGCCGCTGTACGAACCAAACTTAACGAAGTCACCCGTACGACCGATACGGTTACCGATTTGGCATCGGCAACCGGCGTTGACGAACTGCCGTCAATCGATTCCGCGAATCACGCACCGCATGAGTCCTCCGCCGGAATTGGCGAGGCCGCAGATGCGGGGGAGATCGCGCGACTACGCGCAGCATTAGAAGAGAGTTACGAGCGTCGCGACGGTCTTCGCGCCAATCTCACGGCGCTGATCGAACGGTCTCGCAAGCTGACGCACTCGATGACCGAAAAGGACGACAAGATCTTTGCGTTGAGCCGCGAACTCGAAAGCTGGCAACAACGCTTACCGCCGCTCGTCGAGCGCTACCGAGAATCGGAGCACAACAACACGATCATCCTGGAACAACTCGAAGCGGAACGTACCTTAAACACCGAGCTCAGTAATACGATGCGTACGCGGATCATGCCGCTGCGTGAGATGAGCGCAGCGAACAGCGACGATGCACCGAGTAGCCCCGGCAGCAACGGGAACGGGCACAATACTGATCCCAACGATCTCAAACGCATCCGCGGTGTAGGCCCTGTCCTAGAAAAAACGCTGAACAAACTAGGCATTTACAGCCTTAGCCAAGTCGCTAATTTCACGGACGAAGACATTGAGCGTATCTCGGCCGAGCTGCCACAGTTTCCAGGCCGTATCCGGCGCGACGGGTGGATCGAGCAAGCCCGCGATTTGTTGCAATAGCACGTGCATCAATCGATTTAGACGAACGTGGTAGGTCGGGCATTTGCGGGTGGCTTCGCCGCGACAGGGCTCGTCATGGCGCTTGGTGGATTCTCTTTGGACGGTACGGCGCCGTTAGTACTCCCCATCAAATCGCCAACGACGCCCGCTGCATGGTCCGCGCCGCCCGCCGTAAGCCCGCAAACGCCCGAGCAGAGCGGCGCCACGAGCGCGGCACGACCGGTGCGTTGTCAGGACGATTTCGCGGCCATCCTAGACCGTTATCCACTGGCGTTTCGCGCCGGCGACGATGATCTGAAAAGCTCCGTCGCGCGCATCGTCGATGCGTTAGCCGAACTAGGCTTGCAATGCCCTCACACGTCGATCGTTGTGACGACGTTGTCGAATCGCGCGCTCGCCGACGCGCGCGCCAAGCGATTGGCCGCACAGCTGCGATCACGGGGACTGGTGGTAGAGATTCGCACCGCACCCAACGATAGCAAAGCGTCGCTGCGTCTATCGCTCGCCGAACGCCCGCAACCGCACTAGTGCTTAAAGACGCGGCCTTCTTTCATAACGAACGCAATGCTCTGCAGCCGCTCGATGTTGGCTAACGGGTCGCCGTTAACGGCGACGACATCCGCGAGCTTGCCAGCCTCCAGCGTACCGAAGTCATTCTCGGCACCGAGAACTCGCGCAGCGATGGCGGTCGCTGAGCGAATCGCATCCATCGGTGTCATTCCGGCCTCAACCATCAACTGAAACTCACGCGCATTCATCCCGTGCGGCGACACGCCGCTGTCGGTGCCGAACGCGATCGGCACCCCCGCCTTTACCGCGCTGGCAAACGTATCTTGGATTTGCGGACCAATCGCAGCCGCTTTTGGCCGCACAACCGCCGGCAACATACCGTCCTTCTGAGCGAGCTCACCGACCCAGACCCCGGCAAGAATCGTCGGCACGTAGTAGGTCCCGCGCCGCCTCATCTCGCGCATGACCTCCGGGGTCATGTATGTACCGTGCTCGATGGTCGTAACACCGGCGCGAATTGCACGCAGCATACCTTCGGTGCCGTGCGCATGCGCCGCGACTTTCAGATCGTAGTCGTTCGCTGTCTCAATCAACGCCGTCAACTCGGCGTCGCTAAACTGGGGGTTTTGGCCGTTCTTCGCGAGGCTCAAGACGCCGCCGGTCGCCGTGATCTTGATCCAATCGGCGCGCTCTTTGTAACGTTGCCGAACCGCTTTGCGTGCATCTGCCGGGCCGTTAACAACCCCATTAATCGGCGCTGGGTCGCCGGCTATTTTGCGGGCCCAGCCGTTGGTCGGATCGGCATGCCCTCCGGTGGTCGCAAGGCTCGTCGCGGCCGTAAAAATACGTGGTCCATCGAGTTGCCCGCGGGCGATCGCATCGCGCAGCGAAATCGTGACATTGCCCATGTCGCCAAGATCGCGGACGGTTGTGAAACCGGCGTGCAGTGTTTTGATCCCGTTGCCGTACGCCTTCAGTGCGAAATCCGCATCGTTTAGCGTGAAGCGTTCTTGGTAACTCGTCCGACTGAGCTCGCTCGACAGATGCGTGTGCAAATCGATAAAGCCAGGCAACACCGTCATCGTCGATAAATCGATCACCGTGTCGTCGGCGCCGCCGGGTATGAAACCATCCTCAATAGCGCGGATGCGGGTCCCGTCGATGCGTAGCGTTACGTTCGCGCGCGGCTCATCGCCAGACCCATCGATCAGTGTGCCGGCGTGTATCAGCGTATCGGCGTTGGCCGTCGCCGCCGCAAAAACCGTGGCGAGCGCTAGCGCTCGCCAGATCACGGCTCTATGGCCAGCAGCTCGACATCGAAAATTAACGTCGCACCCGGCGGGATGACTGGCGGTGCGCCACGATCCCCGTAGCCAAGTTCCGGCGGAATAACCAACGTCTTGGACTCACCGACGCTCATACCCGCAACGCCTTGGTCCCAGCCCGCGATGACACGGCCAGCGCCCAGCGGGAACTCAAACGGTTGGCCGCGATCGCGGGAGCTATCAAATTTGGCGCCCTTGTTGTCATCGGCGCCTTCGTTATAAAGCCAACCCGTGTAATGAACGGATACGTTGTCACCGGCTTCAGCGATCGTTTTTGTCATGCTGCTCTCCGCGGCAGTGTCGTTTGATGGATTGGAAGGGTCACGCTCACCGCAAGCGCACAGCGCGCTTGCCGCGAGTAGCGTAAATACGAGTCGAGCGGCTCTCATTGGGAATCCTCATCGAAATCGAGCGCCACGGAATTAATGCAATAACGCGCATTTTCCGGTCCGGGTCCGTCCGGAAAAACGTGTCCAAGATGCGAGCCACAACGGGCGCACAACACTTCGTCGCGGATCATGCCGTGCGAGGTGTCGCGTTCGATATGTACGTTGTCCTTCGCCAGCGGCAAAAAGAAGCTCGGCCAACCCG
The DNA here is from genome assembly GCA_039183535.1 of Pseudomonadota bacterium. Lineage (GTDB taxonomy): Bacteria > Pseudomonadota > Gammaproteobacteria > Steroidobacterales > Woeseiaceae > JBCAXA01. The sequence continues at coordinate 19,163 of JBCDBO010000027.1, forward strand.
ACCCTGAATCGTATTTGTGCTCGGACTTGAACAGAGGCTGGTTGCAACACACACACGTATAAGTCCCGTCCGCTTTGTGATCGAGAAAATCACCGGTGAACGGTCGTTCCGTGCCTTTGTTTTGGGTCACCTCATAGGCGAGATCGCCAATTCGCTGACGCAAATCAGCACGGTCGGCTTTGGGTTTATGTGTTGCCATTCGGTATCCCCTGTCGGTGCGGACAGAGCTTTGCCCCAATGCACCAGTGTAGCGCATTCGTGGCTCGCCCAGTAAGGTAGCGCGGATGGAAGATATGCCGATCGCCAAGCTCGAATTCAATGCGGTCAGCAAACGACTGGGACAGCAAGACGTACTTCGCGATCTATCGCTTCGCGTGCCTGCGTGGGGCGGTATGGCGTTGGTCGGTGAGAGCGGCAGCGGAAAATCGACACTGCTTAGTCTCGCCCTGGGACTGATCGAACCGGATAGCGGATCGATTAACCTGTTTGATGAGCCACTCACGCCGACGAACGTTCGCACACAACGACAGCGAATCGGTTACGCGTTGCAAGAAACCGGGCTGTTCCCGCATTTGTCGGTCCTTGACAACCTCTGCCTGCAAGGTCGACTGCTCGGCCACGAGAGCGAGCAGTTACAGACGCGCGCGAGACTATTAGCCGAGCAAATGCACCTCGATCCCGACATGCTCAAGCGCTACCCAATCGAGCTATCGGGCGGTCAGCAACAGCGCGCCGGTATTTGTCGAGCCATGCTACTCGAGCCCGAGTTACTGCTGCTCGATGAGCCTTTTTCGGGACTCGACGTCGTTACACGCAACGATATTTACGATCACTTTGTCGCGCTCGCTAACGCCCGCCGGTGCAGCTTCTTGCTGGTAACGCACGACCTCAATGAGGCGCAACGGCTGTGCGCAACCGTCGCTGTGCTGAGAGACGGTCGGATCGTCGATCATGGACCGAGTGAGCGGGTCATTAATGACCCGCGCCACGACTACGTCGCTCGGTTAGTCGCGGCGCAACGGCTGCATATCGCCCATGGCTAAATCGGTCTTTGCAATGCTGGTTATCGTTTTGCTGCCCGCTGGCGGCGCTACGGCCGAGACGATCGCCATCGGCAGTAAAAACTTTCCAGAGAGTTATCTGTTGGCCGAAATAGCGGCCCAGTGGCTTGAGGCAGGTGGGCATCCCGTCGAGCGCCGCTTCGGTTTCGGCGGCACTCAATTGGTATTCGGGGCTCTCGCCGACGGCGACGTAGACCTGTATCCCGAATACAACGGGACGATCACACGAACAATTCTCGAAGATGCCAGCATCGATGGTGACGCAGACCGCCTGGCCAGCCTGCTTGATGAGCGCGAACTGGCGTTCGTAGGTCGGCTTGGATTCAACAACACGTATGCCGTGGCTGTGCGGCGTGAGCAAGCCGAGGCGCGCGGTTGGCGCGATATTAGTGACCTGGCGGCAGTGAGCGATATCGACTTCGCATTCAGTCACGAGTTTATGCAGCGCGATGACGGTTGGCCTGGTCTCGCAGCGCGCTATGCGCTCGAGCAAACCGCACGCGGCATCGAACATGGCCTCGCCTATCGGGCCTTGGCGAACGGTGACATCGACGCGACGGATGCCTACTCGACGGATGGGGACATCGAGCGTTTCGATCTCGTCCTACTAACTGACTCAGCGAATTACTTTCCGCGCTACGACGCAGGCTGGCTGATTCGCGCTGACTTGCCGGCGGCTGCTCGCGAACGCCTAAACGGTTTGACCGGTAAACTATCCGACCAGGCAATGCGCGCGCTGAACGCACGCGTCGTTGTCGATGGATTGTCGTTCTCGGCTGCCGCCGCCGAGTTCCTAGCATCGCAAGGCGCTATCGGTAGCAGCGCTGACTCCGCAGCGACGGTGGCCCTCGCTCCTCTCGTTGTTCGGCACATACAGCTGACGTTGATCGCCATCGTCGCAGCGACGGTTTTCGGTTTTGCGCTGGCACTTGCCGTGCATCGCTCACCGCGTTGGTCCGGTGTTGCGCTGTATATCGCCGGCCTAATTCAAACCGTACCGTCGATTGCCTTGCTGGCGCTGATGATTCCACTACTTGGTATCGGCTTTGTGCCGGCGCTAGCCGCGTTGTTTTTGTACGCATTGCTACCCGTGCTGCGCGCGACCCTGACCGCGCTCGGCGCGATTGCGCCGGTCTATCGGCGCGTGGCCGCGGCAATGGGTATGAGCGCACGCCAAGAATTCGTCCATGTATTGCTGCCGCTGGCGTTACCGCATGCACTGGCGGGCATTCGCACGGCATCGATTATTTGCATTGGCACAGCGACGCTCGCCGCGTTTATCGGTGCTGGCGGCCTCGGCGAGCCGATCGTGACGGGCTTAGCGCTCAGCGACACGCGAATGATCTTGTCGGGTGCGGTCCCCGCCGCCATTTTGGCGATGGGGACCGACCTCGGTTTCGATTTGCTGGAGCGGCGCTTAATACCGCCACATATGCGGATCGGTCGCTAACGACCGATTACGCCGTGGCTTCGTTCGGCAATAGCAAACGTTGGACGCGCTCGACGTAAGCGGCGGGGTCCGGCAACGATTCGCCAGCCGACAGGCGCGCTTGGTCGAGCAACACGTAGGCAAGATCTTCGAAGCGCTGTTCGTCAGGCTCCTCGGCCAACTGCTGACACAAACCATGATCAGGGTTGATTTCCAGTTCCGGTTTGCTGGCAGGCGCGCTCTGACCAGCCGCCTCGAGCAAACGGCGCATTTGCGCACTCAAGGCGTGCTCACCGATGACGAGCACAGCCGGTGAGCTAACCAGCCGGCGGCTGATGCGAATTTTCTCGACGTCATCTTTCAGTAATTGACGCAACTTTTTCATGACGCCTTTGTGTTCACCATCATCGTCGCCGTCGAGGTCCGGCTTGTCCGCAGACTCGCCGGGCAGCGTAACGTCCGCCCGACTGATGTCGGTGAGCTTCTTGCCATCGAATTCCGGCAGATGACCAATCACCCATTCGTCAAGCCGCCCGGTCATTAACAATACCTCGATGCCGCGCTCGCCAAACACCTCGAGGTACGGACTGCGACGTGCAACGGCCAATGACTCTGCCGTCAAATAGTAGATTTGATCCTGCCCTTCACTCGCGCGCTCGATGTAATCGGCAAAGGCTACCGATGCATCGTCGTTCGACTCGGCCGTGGACGCGAAGCGCAGCAATTTGGCGATCCGCTCACGATTCGCAGGATCTTCGGCAAGGCCCTCTTTAACGACCTCGCCGAACTCGTTCCAGAAGGCTTGGTATTTTTCCGCGTCGTCCTTAGCGAGCTTAGCCAGCATATCGAGCACACGCCGGGTCAGCGCGCTTTTCATCGCATCGACATCGGGACTCGCTTGCAACAGTTCGCGCGATACGTTCAAAGGCAGGTCGCTGGCATCGACGACACCGCGTACGAAACGTAGGTACAACGGTAAGAACTGCTCCGCATCGTCCATGATAAAGACGCGCTGGACATAGAGTTTCAGGCCGCGCGGCGCCTCTCGATTCCACATATCGAATGGCGCACTTGCCGGTACGTATAGCAAACTCGTGTACTCGCGCTTACCTTCGACCCGGTTGTGGCTATGGATTAATGGATCCGCGAAATCGTGGGTGAGGTGTTTATAGAACTCGGTGTACTCATCGTCGTTGACGTCGGACCGTGAACGCGTCCACAGAGCTGTAGCCGAGTTTAGCGTCTCTACCGTCTCGGCAGCGTCCGCCTGCGCAGCGTCATCGTCGTCCCCGTCTGTCACGCTGCTGCGCATGACGACAGGGAATGCGATGTGGTCGGAGTAACGCTTAACGAGTGCGCGCAGTCGATGGCTGTCCAGATACTCGTCGGCATCGTCTTTTAATTGCAAAACGATGCGAGTACCGCGCGGTGCTTCGGCAGGACTGACCGTGAACTCGCCATCACCGGCTGAAACCCATTGCGTTGCGGCAGAGTCTGGGTCGCCGGCTCGGCGGGTGGTTACAACAACGCTATCGGCCACGATAAACGCCGAATAAAAGCCAACGCCAAACTGCCCGATGAGATTGGCGTCCGCTTGGTCATCACCGGACAACTGATTAATAAAGTCGGCCGTGCCGGAGCGCGCGATCGTACCAAGGTTGGCGATCACCTCGTCGCGACTCATGCCAATTCCGTTGTCGCTGATCGTCAGGGTGCGAGTTGCCGAGTCGACCGATAGCTCAACCTTCAGTTCTGGGTCATCCGCTAGCAACGACGCATCGGCAAGGGCGGCAAAGCGCAATTTGTCAGCTGCATCGGATGCGTTTGAAATCAGCTCGCGGAGAAAGATCTCTCGGTTGCTGTACAAAGAATGAATCATCAGGCGCAGTAGTTGCCTGACTTCGGTTTGAAAACCCAGCGTCTCGCTGGCAGCGGAATCGGCCATCGATAGTCCCCAGTGTGGCGGTGCTTTTGCTTTGCCAGGGGGTGGGGGCCCGATGGGCGTTTTTCAAGAGGTCCGCGGTACCACCGCCGGAACTACAACTGGCCGGCGATGATACCTACTGCGGCAAGCCCAAAAGCCAGTAGCAGCCAGCGTGTCGGCGAGCGACGCACCGCGAATCGGGCGAGATGCAGCGCGTCATCGAGCTCGTCCCAATATTGCAGCAGTACTTCCATCGACGCTTAATCCTTGGAGCGAGTCGCCGGTGCGATTGACTCGAGCGCTTCGGCGTCGTAGAGCGCGCGGGCGTTGCTCGACTTTGCCGACGAAATCGCGCGGTGCACCCAAGACCAACGTGCCTGCGATGACTCCTCGGTCAGTACGGGCTCGACGGTCTCGGTATGGTTCGTGTTAGGCATGGCCAGTATTTTCGTGTTGTCACGGTAGCGCATCGTAGGTCGGCTAGTCAGCGCACGCCGTGCGGTGATTCACAGCCTCAATGCTGTGTTAGTGCTTATGTCAACGGGAGTGTCCCAAGTTGCGATGATGATCCCGTGAAGCCGCGTGTTCCGGCCGCCCGTCAAGGGTTCAGCGCTTGTCGGTGTTTTTGCGGTCCGACCAGTTTCGTTTCACCTTATCGGACCAAGTGCGGTAGCCCTTCCAGGTATATACCGATGCGTCGGCTGCGATGCGCGCTGACGTTGCCGGCGCAGGTGCTCGCGACAACCAATTTCGACAAGCATCCCAATCGCGGGGGGTCTCGTCAACGCTATCGAACCCGGCTTGCTCGTCGCGAGTAGCATCGTCCCAGATCAGTTCTTTGGTGTCCGACATGCAAAACGCCTCGTCCAAAATTCGCAGCAAATCCTACAAACGGAGCGGCGCTGAAGCGAGGAACTAGATCACAGCGTTAGGTGTCGCAGGTCATTGATTTAACAAAAATATTTAGCGGTTTTGACGTAATTCTTAGTTACGTAAAACCACTCAGTCAGTCAGCACCCGGTAGCACGGGGTGTACTCGGCGGCCAGCTTCATCCGCCCCTGCTCGACAAACGCCCGCAACAAATCGTCAAGCAGGGTCATGATCTCGCTGGAACCGCTGATTTCGAACGGACCGTACTTCGCGATCCGGGCGTGGCCTTCCTCGTGAACATTGCCAGCGACGATTCCAGAGAACACGCGGCGCAGATTGGCGGCTAGCTCGTGAACCGGCAATGACCGACGAATATCCAAGGCGCGCATAGCTTCATGGGTAGGCGCAAACGGCTCTTGAAAGCGATGATCGATTTGTAAACGCCAGTTGAAATGAAAGGCATCGCGGTGCTCACGCCGATAGGCTTCAACCCGCGCCATCCCCGTCGCCATTTCGCGTGCGACTTCCGCTGGATCGTCCACAATGATCCGATACCGCTGTTGCGCCTCTCCGCCCAGCGTCGCGGCAATAAAGTTATCGATCTGCTCGAAATACGCGGCAGCGCTCGCGGGCCCAGTAAGTACGACAGGCAGTGGCTGGTCGGTATTGTCCGGGTGCAACAACACGCCCAACAGGTACAGGATCTCCTCCGCGGTGCCGACACCACCGGGGAAAACAACAATGCCGTGACCGACGCGGACAAACGCCTCTAAGCGCTTCTCCATATCCGGCAGGATGACGAGCTCATTGACGATGGGATTAGGCGATTCCGCCGCAATGATCCCGGGTTCAGTCAGACCGATGTAGCGGCCATCGCGAATCCGTTGCTTGGCATGACCGATCGTCGCGCCCTTCATCGGACCTTTCATCGCGCCAGGACCGCAGCCTGTGCAGACGTTGAGACTGCGCAGTCCGAGTTCGTAACCCACCAGCTTGGTGTAGTCGTACTCGGCACGAGAAATCGCATGTCCGCCCCAGCAGACAATGATATTCGTTGCGGCAGCAGAACGAACAACGCGCGCGTTACGAAGGATATGGAAGACGGCGTTGGTCAGACTGGTCGACGAGGTAAGATCGAACTGACTGGATTTGCGGACAGCTAAGTCTACATAGACGATGTCGCGCAGCACAGCGAATAACAACTCGCGGATGCCGCGGATCATGCGCCCATCGACGAACGCAGAACTCGGTGCGTTTTTCAGTGCCAGTCGCACGCCGCGATCCTGCGGAACGATCGAGATATCGAAATCCTGATGCTGCTTCATCACGACCGCGACATCGTCGACTTGACTGCCCGAGGTCAAAACGGCCAGCGCACAGCGCCGCAGTGTGCTGTACAGACCACCTTCCCCGTGGTCGCGAAGGCGTTCGATTTCCTCCTGCGATAACAGCTCGAGGCTGCCCTCGGGTGAAACAATGGCTTCTTTCACTGCGGTGCTCTCCACGAACTACGGCCGTATTTCGATTAGCGTGCCGGGCTCGGTCATCAGCCAAATATCGATCATGGCCGAATTCGTCACCGCGATGCAGCCATCCGTCCAATCGGCTGAACGATAAAAGTCGGTTGAGTACTTCGGTTCATTCGGCAAACCATGAATCATGATTTGCCCGCCCGGCCGACGGCCTCGGGCGGCGGCATTCGCCCGATCGGCCGCATTCGGGTACGAGATGTGAATCGACAGAAAAAAATCACTGTTTGGATTACGCGTATCTAAACGGTAAACACCTTCTGGCGTACGCTTGTCGCCTTCCTCGGTTTTGTGGCCGAGCGGTTCTTGGCCGAGCGAGACCGTAAATTGAGCGAGCACCTCTTCGCCGCGCAGCAAATAAAGGCGTCGCTCGCTCTTGTCGACCAAGACACGATCGGCAACCGGGAGTGGACTGGTCGTGCTGTTAAGCGGCAACGCGGTGAGCAAGACGGCAAGGACTATGCGCAAGAGATATCACCATTCGATCGTGCGCCGGGAGAATGTCATTGTCGTCGACGGTTTGCAATCCGCGACTTATGCGTGCGGACTATCCAGTTGACGCCCAACAATGTGCCCCAACGCCGCACCGATAGCGCCAGCGAACAACGTGTAGGCCGGCAACCAGGCGAACAGCAAGCGCACGTTGCGGGCACTCGTTCTTACAGCGTCAATATCCAATGCCCAGCGGTAATGCAGGTACAACGACAGGCCAACCGACGGGACAGCGAAACCGATGGTCATCAGGATCCAGCGTGCCTCCGGATGCCACCAGCGGCCGTTATTACGCCACAGCGCCACGGCAGCGCCCAACAGTACGATGAACAATGGCGCGATATTGCGCGCACTTGTCCCAAGACCGTGCTCGATAACAACAATACCGGCACCGACGGCGAGCAGCGGTAGCGCGACAATGGTCAGGCGAATCGCAATTTGTCGCCGTTGACGGGCGAAAGTATGATTTTGAGCGGTCAAAAATCGTCTCGAATCACAGTTTTGCGCGGCGATATTGCCGACACTGACATTCTGTTATGTTCACCGAACCGCCGCCACTCGATCCACATCCGATGCGCGCCAACCTGTCATCCATAAGCGCCTGCTGGCTGCTGCTCGTCGCGGCTCCGTTCGCACATGCCCAACAGGTCGGTATCGGCGAGGAAAGTACGGCGAGCGAGACGCTCGAGCGGACCGAACAAGCACCGACCGACCCAAGCGTACCGCAAGCCGCGCCGCTTCCCGAACCGACCGTGCCACTCGCCGACGCTGTCGAGCGGGCGCGTGGCGACGCACAGCCGCTGACGCTGCTCGGGCAAGAGGTTCCGCCTGGCAGCTATCGACAATTAGCCTGGGCGGGCTCTGAGTTGTTCGAGGGGATTCCGGTCTCCTCGCCGGTGTTGGTTGTCAACGGCACCGAGCCGGGGCCGACCCTATGCCTGACCGCAGCCGTGCACGGCGACGAGCTGAACGGCATCGAGATGGTCCGCCGGGTGCTGCATAACCTGCGCCCCGGGAAACTTGCTGGCGCGGTCATTGGTGTGCCGATCGTTAACGTCCAAGGCTTTCGGCGCGGCACGCGCTACCTGCCAGATCGTCGCGATCTGAACCGCTACTTTCCCGGCAACCCAAACGGCAGTGCAGCGTCGCGCATCGCCCACTCGTTTTTCTCGGAAATCGTTGTCCACTGCGACGCATTGATCGATTTACACACTGGCTCGTTTGAACGAGCCAACCTGCCGCAGTTGCGGGCTGACATGCGCGTACCCGATGTGGTCACGCTAACGCAGGGTTTCGGCGCGACCGTCATCATTCACTCGCAACCGCAAGACGGGACGCTACGCCATGAAGCGACAGTCGCCGGTGTACCAACTGTAACGCTCGAAGCCGGTGGCCCCGGACGGCTCGAACTTGACGAGGTGGCACACGGCGTCAAAGGTATCGAGACGTTACTCAATACACTTGGGATGGTGAACAAAGTCAGCTTGTGGGGCGCGCCCGAGCAGGTTTACTACCGCTCAACGTGGGTTCGTGCGGATCGCGGCGGGATCTTGCTGAATGAGGTTGATTTGGGCGCAAGCGTCGCCGGCGGTGATTTGCTAGGGACGATTACCGACCCGATTACCAACGCCCAGACGCGTATCTACGCACCCAAACCCGGTCGTGTGATTGGGCTCGCACGCAACCAAGTCGTCATGCCAGGGTTTGCCGCCTACCACCTTGGAATCGACGGGGCGCCGCCACCGCCGAAACCTGTCGATATCGCCGACGATTCCCGCTCATACGGCAACGACTTCGCCACGCCCGGTGACAACGACACCGGGACGGGCGAAGAAACCGACTCCAATTAAACGCTAGCAGGTCGCTAGATGGCGCGAGGCGCTTGCAGGGCGGCGATGCGTTGCTCAAGCGGCGGATGCGTACTCATTAATCGCTGCAGCAAACTCGCCTGACCACTGCTACGAATACCGAACGCGGCGATTTGTTCGGGTAAGCCTGCTGTCGCTTGTTGCTGGCGCTGCAAACGCTGCAAGGCGGCGATCATCTTGCCACTGCCGGCCAATCGCGCACCGCCATCGTCGGCGCGAAATTCACGTTGCCGCGAGAACCACGCCACGATGAAATAGGCGAGAAAGCCGAAGACGATTTGCGCGACGATACTGGCGAGAAAGTAGCCGATGCCGACTCCGTCTTCGTTCTTGAAAACAACACGGTCGACGAAGTAGCCAACGATCCGCGACAAAAATACGACGAATGTGTTGACCACGCCTTGGATCAACGTCAGCGTGATCATGTCGCCATTGGCGACGTGCGACACCTCGTGGCCTAACACCGCTTCCACTTCGTCTTGGCTCATACCGCGCAACAATCCCGTGCTGACGGCGACCAGTGCGTTGTTCCGACTCGCGCCGGTCGCGAAGGCATTGACATCGGGTGAGTCGTAAATGGCCACGTCCGGCATGCCGATGCCGGCCGCGTTTGCTTGTCGTTGGACCGTGTTGAGCAACCAGCTTTCGGTCGCGTCGCGCGGCGTGTCGATCACGCGGGCCCGCGTCTGCCACAGCGCCATGCGCTTCGACATAAACAACGAGATGAGCGATCCCGCAAAACCGATGATCGCTGACATGATCAACAGCGAGGTCAGATCTAGGCCACCAGCGGCGTCGATGGAGCTCAGACCCAAAACATTGAATGCGACGCTGATGACGATCAGCACGGCAATATTGGTCATCACAAATAGCGCGATGCGTTTCATGAATCCGTGTACCTTTTGCGGCCATGTTCCTAGGACTGATATGGCTCTGATACGCTGCGTTTCAAGCCCTTATGCTTGACGCGACGACCGTTTCGCCAACAGAGTGGCTGTTTGACTCCATCGATAGGCGCGAGTTCTTGTCCAAAACGCCGCTGACCCACCGGTTCGGGAACCTGCTGCTCTCAGTCGCCTTTCGAGTGCATCGATTGAGCAGTCACTTGCCCACGGCGATGCTTCGTGGGCTTGGCGTGCTCGTCGGTCGAGTCACATTGATGTTGGCCACTACGCGACGCGATATCGCCCGCAGCAACATCGACAAATGCTATCCGAATCTCTCTGCCATAGAACGCGACCGCTTGTTGCGGTCGCATTTTGCCGCGCTGGGCGTTGGGATCGGTGAATTGGGGCTCGCTTGGTACGCACGCGAGACGCGGCTGATCAGACTCACCGATGCCGAGAATCTTGAGGCCTTGGGACAGGCAAAAGGCCGTCGTAACGGAATCATCTTGTTGTGTGGCCACTTTACAACGCTCGACCTTGCCAACCGTTTGCTCGGCCTTTACATCGACCACGCATCGGTATGGCGACCGCTAGGCAACCCAATCGCCGATCACTGGATACGCCGCGGGCGCCAGGCGGGCGCCGTCGAACTCATCGAGAAGACAGCGTTCAAGCGCGCTATCCAGTGGTTGCGGGATGGCCGCGCCCTGCTGGTGGCCGCCGACCAAGCGGATAGCAGCGATGGCGCTGTCGATGCGCCGTTCTTTGGTCATACAGTTACAACAAACGTCACGGCGTGGCGCCTCGCGCAATCGACCGGCTGCAGCGTCGTACCGGTCATTGCGGGGCGAGAGTCGAACGGTCGCTATCGTTTGGTATTTGCCGCACCGCTCGATGACTTGGCGGCGCAAGACGCGGCGAGCGCAGCAGCGTTGCTGAACGCGACGATCGAAGCACAAATCGGTCGTTATCCCGACCAGTATTATTGGGTTCACCGCCGCTTCAAGCGCCCCAACAACGATGAGTAGTTCACGGAAGTCTCTGCCCAGCAACACCTGGCACCCGCGGTATTGGCTATTGCACATCGGCTTCGCCTTGCTGCGTTTGTTGAGCCTTCTACCCCTATCGATACAGCTTTGGTTAGGGCGCCGTGCTGGCGATATCGCCCACGCTGTAGCAGGTTCGCGTCGGCGGATAGTCGACATCAATTTACAATTGTGTTTCCCCGACTGGACTGTCGAGCAACGCGTGGCCGTGCGACGTGACTACTTCAGAAACATGGGTGCGTCGTTGTTTGAGACAGCGAGTGCTTGGTGGCGAAGCGACGCATTGTTCGAACCTATCGTTACCTTTCGTGGTGAGCAGCAGCTTCGCGAACTCATCGATGCAGGGTATCGGATCATTTTGCTGACCGGGCACTTCTCAACACTGGAAATAAGCGGTCGCTTCCTGCGCCAGGTTATTCCCGAATTTGATGCGGTGTACCGTCCGCAACGCAATCCATACACCGATACGGTGATCCGTCGCGGCCGACTACGTTCGGCCCGGCGCTTGATCGAGAAAGCCGACATCCGACAAATGCTTCGCAGCCTCAAAGAGGGCGTCAGCGTTTGGTACGCGCCGGACCAAAGTTACCGGCGCAAATACGCCGAATTGATCGATTTTTTCGGAACGCCAGCGATGACGAACACGGCAACCGGACGCCTGGCCGCGCTTAGCGGCGCGAAGGTCATTCCAGTGTACTGCTGGCGCGAGGGTGATGGTCCAAAGTACACCGTCGAATTCCTGCCGCCGCTCGAGGTCGACAGCACCGACATGGAAGCGACGACGCGCGCCTATATCGCGACGCTCGAGAGCGCTGTGCAGAAAGCACCGGCGCAGTACTTTTGGATTCATCGCAAGTTCAAAGGGCGCCCCGAAGGCTACCCCGATGTTTACGCCAACACATCCGAGGCTTGAGCATAGCCGTAGTGTATGTCGCGAATAGCGGCTGCCGCGTCGATTGTGCTGGCCTGAGCTGCGAGCTTGCGTAGCGAGCGACTCAAGCGGCGCAAATTGGCTTGCCCATCGACGGGTTTAGCCTGCAAACGACTACGGTCGAAATCGATAAGCCAAACCGATGCTTCGTTTAACTGAATGTTGTTGGCATTGAGATCGGCGTGCCATAGGCCCGCGTGGTGGAAACGGTGAATCGTCGAACCGACCTCGCGGCACACGGCGCTATGATCGGCCGACTCCTGCAGGCGCTGCGCTAGCGACACAACGTCGGGCAAACGCGCCGTAATGAGATCAGCCGTGTAGAAAAAACCGCTGCGCCGATAGTGCGCCGCAACCGGGGACGGCACGGGCAAACCCAAAGACACCAAATGTTGCAGCAAATGCCATTCGGCGAAGCTGCGCGTCGTCGCCTCACCGACAAACCAGTACCGGTCGCGAACCAGACGACCGGGTAAGCCGCCGCGACGATAATGGCGCAATACGAAGTTCGTGCCGTCTCGGCCAACAAACCACGCCGAACCGCGACCTCCGCGATCGGCCTCGACCGGCTGCGCGGCCGGCCAATTGCTCGCCGTAAAGCTGTTGGCATCGATGTGCGCGATCTGCGCCGGATCGTATACGATGGCCTGGCCGGGCGCTGGACGTTCGGTTGCGATCACCGCTCAAGGTCCTGTACTTGCCTGCCCCCGACAAACAGTTTCCACGCTCCATTTGCATGCTACGGCTCTCTGCCATTGGCGACGTCTGCAACGCCCAGGCAGCCGCATTGGCCATCCTTCGCCAGCATCCCGGCACGGCGCTGACTTGGGTCATCAACCGCACCGAGGCTTCGCTACTCGAGGGTACCGAGGGCTGTGAGTTTATCATTTTCGACAAGCGTGCCGGACTCGCCGCCTACCGCCAGGTCTGGGCTGCATTGGCAGAGCGCCGCTTCGATGCGCTACTGCTGATGCATGCATCGATGCGTGCCAACATACTGTCCGTTGGCATCAAAGCACGCCGTCGCATCGGCTTTGATGCAGCGCGCGCCCGGGATTTCCAAACACTGTTTAGCCGCGAACGTATCGCCGCACAAACACAACCCCACGTCGTCGATGGCTTTATGCAGTTCGTACGCCACCTCGGTAGCGGTACCGAAGAGCCGGAATGGGATATTGCGTTGTCGGCACCAGAGCGTGCCTTCGCGAGTCAGTATCGCCAGGCAGCGCAGCCATTGGTCGTTGTGAGTCCGTGCAGTTCGGATCGGCGTAACAACTTTCGAAATTGGCCAGCGGAGCGCTTTGCAGCAGCATGCCGCTACGCGGTCGAACGGTATAACGCCACCATTATCGTCAGTGGCGCAGGCAGCGCTACCGAGCATCAGTATGCCGAGACTATCGTCGCCGAATGCGGGAGCGCAGCGCGATCGTTGGTGGGAACGACGACGCTGAAACAGCTGTGCGCACTAATCGCGACCGCCGACCTTACCATCGCACCCGATTCGGCCGCCGTGCATCTCGCATCGGCCAGCCGAACGCCCGTTATCGGTCTTTATGCGACGTCTAACCCAGATAGGACCGGACCTTACCGAATGCGCGCCGGTGTCGTTAATGTCTATCCCGACGCCGTCAAAAAATTTCTAGGTCAGTCAGTCGAGTCGGTACGTTGGGGGCAGCGCGTCCGCGATCCGGCTGCGCTCGAACTGATCTCGGTCGCCGCCGTTTGCGAGCGCATCGATCAGTTACTAGGCGCCAACTGACGGTCTAGCCGGCGCAGCACTGCCCCCGGCGAAATTCCAGTAAGACAATCGAGATGGCCAAGCGGACAGTGGCGTTTGAAACACGGGCTGCAATCGAGGTCCTGGTACATAACGCTCGCTTGGTCGGTCAGCGGCGGCGTAAACGACGGACTGCTCGATCCATAGATGGCAACAACCCAGCAGCCGACCGCTGCGGCCACGTGCATTAATCCGGAATCGTTGCTGACCGCGGCGCTACAGCACGCCAGCAAATCGGTCGCCTCGGCGAGCGAGGTATCGCCCGCCAGGTTCCGAGCAATTCCGCCGGCTGCGATCTGTTCGCCGGCCGCATAATCCTTCGCCGACCCCATGATCCAAACGTTCGCGCCGGCTGCCTTCAATGCCTCGGCAAGCGCCCGGAAATGCTCTAGCGGCCAGCACTTGGCGGGACCGTACTCGGCGCCCGGTAATAGTGCGATCGTCGGCGTGTCCACCGATAGCTCCAGGCGCTGCAACGTCGCCGCTTGCTCATCGGCAACTGGGACAAGACGCGGTTGCGGCAAGTGCGTCGGCAACGGCTCGCCACGACGTAAGCCGAGCGCAACGAAACGTTTAACCGTCTGATTGAGCAAGGTGCGATCGAACGGCCGGCGATCATTAATGAGTCCGTAGCGCAACTCACCGGTAAAGCCTGTCCGCTGCGCGACGCGAGCGAACCACGGCACTAAGGCAGCTTTCAGCGAGCGCGGTAAAACGATGGCCTGGTCATAGCGATGCGCCGCCAATTGATGGCCCAAGCTACGTCGCGCCGCCCAGGCAAACTCACCGTGCCCCGCTTTGAGCTCAAAACCGCGGCGCACCGTCGGCATACGCTCGAGGATCGGTAACGACCATCCCGGCGCCACAACGTCGACGGCGGCACCGGTATCTGTCAGCTGCTGGAACAACGCGTCCGCCATGACCATGTCCCCGACCCACGATGGGCCGACAACAAGTACGTCGCGGGTCACTTAGGCAGCCGACAACCGATCGAGATACGCCGCGACACCGGATTGCACGTCTTGGAACTCATGCTCGCAACCCACACGGCGTAAGGCGGTAAGGTCAGCCTCGGTAAAGCTCTGGTAACGGCCGAGCAGATGCTCGGGAAACGGTATGTACTCTTTGCGCCCCCCGAGCTTAGCGATAACGGCATCGGCAACGTCGTTGAAGGTTTGGCTGCGGCCGGTGCCCGCATTAAAAACGCCGGAAACGTCGCTGTGTGCGAAGAACCACAAGTTCAAGGCAACGATGTCATCGACGTAAACGAAATCGCGACGCTGCTCGCCATCGGCATACCCTTGTGCGCCAGCAAATAAACGGCAGCAACCGTCCGCATTGAGTTGCTCCCGAAAATGCCAGGCAACGCTCGCCATCGACGCTTTGTGCTGTTCGTTGGGTCCGTAAACGTTGAAATAGCGCAGACCAACCACTTGCGCCGGCAAGCCACCGCGTAAACGTTTACGCACTTGCTGGTCGAACAACAATTTTGAGTAGCCATACACGTTGAGAGGTTGCTCATTCTCAAGCGCCTCGGAAAACGTCTCATTACCGCCGTATACGGCCGCCGACGAGGCATAAATAAGCGGTGCTTTGCTCGTCACACAGGCATCGAGTAGGGTCATCGAGTAGCGGTAGTTGTTCGCCATCATGTACCGACCATCCCACTCCGTCGTCGTCGAGCACGCGCCTTGATGAAACACGGCGTCCAGCGACGCGCCAAACGAACCCGCCTCGATCCGTCCGATAAACTCATCTCGGTCGAGGTAATCGGCAATGTCGAGATCGACAAGGTTGCTGAACTTTCGACCGTCACTGAGATCGTCAACGACGACAATGTCGCGATGCCCGATGGCATTAAGGCCACGAACCAGATTCGAGCCAATAAAGCCGGCACCGCCGGTAACTACGATCATTGTTACTGCAACTCCTCGTCGGTCTTACTGTAGGACATCCCATCGGCGGCTGCCGCCGTCCCTCGAAGCGCTGCCCCACGCTACAGCCCTCGGTAAATCGCCTCGTACCTATCTGTCATTATAGCGGCTGAAAAACGCTCGACACGTTGTCGGGCGGCCGTAGCAAACGCCCCCCGACGAGCCGTGTTTAGCTGTAGCTCGCGCACCGCAGCGAAAAAACCGCGATCATCATCGGCGTCAACGAGCAGACCGGTAACGTCTGGCTCAACGATATCAACGATGCCACCGGTTCTTTTCGCGACGACCGCGAGGCCATGACGCATGGCGTCGAGCAATACCGAGCCGAAGCCTTCCCGTAACGATGGAAAGGCAAACAGATCGAAGGCCCGAAGATACGCATCCACGTCGTCAGTTTGGCCGGCAAACTCGACATTCGGTAAATCCGCTGCAGCGGCCCGCAAAGCGGTCTCGTCCCGGCCAGATCCGACCAGAACGACATGCACAGAGGGCTCAGCTCGAGCTAACTCGATCAGGCACGACTGACCTTTCGAGTCATCCTCGAGGGCCGCAACATTGCCGACGACGAACCGCTCACCCCATCGCGTGCGCAGGGTTTCGTCGTAACCCGTTCGCGGTTGCTCGGGCTGGAACGCACTTGGAATGACCGCCGGCTCGACCGTCGGTAATGCCGTGTTAATCGCCGCAGCGACTGCGGTCGAGATTGCAACAACAGCGCCCGCGCGGCCGTAGGCGACGCGTTGAGGCCAACCGCTGCGCAGCGGATTCATGACGCGGCGGGTAATGACCGTTGGCGCAGAATTGAGCCAACCCGCGGCGGCCGCCGCGTAAACCGCGCGACCGTCATGCGCATGGATAATCGAACTGCCCGCGCACGCGCGTGCCGCTGCGAGGATGTTGGCGCCGCTGCGTAGCGCGACGTGTTCGCGCAAAAATATTGGTAGGGCCTTTGCCAGCGGGGCGCTGGGTCGCGTGACAAGACGCTGTCGCCAACCGCGATTGGCAAGCTGCTCGATCAGCAGCAGGGTCTGCCGCTCACCGCCGCGTAAGCCAGCAGCGAGATTAATGTGCGTCAGGCAACCCGGCTGCAAGACAACGCAGGCCTAGTCGTCATCAACCAACGTGTACTGTGCACCGCAATACGGACACTTGGCCTCGCCGCCGCTCTTTTCGATCGGCAGATAAACCTTAGGATGGGCATTCCAAAGGTATTGGCTCGGCATCGGGCACGATAACGGCAACTGACTGCGACGCACCTCATAGCGGTGCTCAGCATTCGCCCTGTCGAGCAGTTGATCCACCGTGCCGTGTCGGGACCTCATCGGCCAAATTCCTCGTCAATGCCTACGTCGAGGTTCGCAACGGTAGCACATTGGCGAACAGCGCTGCGCTCACGACTCGAACACGGCCGCCCAAAGGTCGCGAACGACCCGTCGCTCATCGTTGTAGCGTGCCCCATCCAAAACGCTACTCGAGCTGGCTAGCGATAGCCGGTGCTGCGTTTGCCGATAGTCGAGATAGACCGCCTGGAGCTCGCGCGCCGCGCCAGGATCGATGCAGCCACGCTCAGCGATCAAGTCGAGCTGACGCATGTTGTCGGTAAACTCGAGTACCGCTGGGTCTGAGCCGGCGTCGCGCAAGATCAAATACTGAACAATAAACTCAATGTCGGCGATGCCGCCTGCGTCTTGTTTCAGATCGAACCGGCCCGCACCGCCGGCAGCAAGCTCGGTCCGCATCCGTTCGCGCATCGTGGCAACGTCGACTTGGAGCGAGTCACGACGAACAGTCTCAACCAAAACATCACGCCGCACGCGTTCGAATCGTTGCCGCAACCCGTCGTCACCAACGATTGCGCGGGCCCGTAATAGTGCCTGGTGCTCCCAAGTCCACGCTTGCTCGCGCTGGTAACGTTCGAAGGCCGCAAGGCTTGTTACCAGAAGCCCCGAACGGCCGCTAGGTCGCAAGCGAATATCGACATCGTACATCGGGCCATGAGTCGTTTGGTAGGTCAAGTAGTGAATGAGCTTACGAACATGGCGTGCAAAAAACTGGTCATTGCCAAGCGGCTTAGGTCCATCCGTTACGCCGTCTGGAGACGTCGCATCGTGCACGAACACCAAGTCGAGATCGGAACCGTAACCGAGTTCGTAACCGCCGAGTTTGCCGTAGGCGATAACGGCGAACGCAGGCGGCGACGGTATTCCGTATCGCTCGGCATTCTCCGCCCAGGCGATACGGTGCGTCGTGTCGATCAATGCCTCGGCTACAGCGGTCAATGCGTCAGAGACTCGCATAACCGGCAGCCCTCCACCAACGTCGAGCAAGGCGACGCGAAAGCGCCCAATACGTTGGTACTCGGCAACATGGCGAAGCTTCGCATCGATATCGTCACCACGTAGGTGGCCGAGTTGTGCGCTAAGGCTGGCCTGCATGTCGCCGCGCGTCGCGATGGCATCGGTGCCCCG
>JBCDBO010000028.1:0-36244 GCA_039183535.1 Pseudomonadota bacterium
AACCGGCCGAGCCACAGTGTAACCGTGCCATTCAGCCGTTCCGGCAAGCGGACAATACGAGCAAGATCAAGCGGCGATGCGACATCGCGTGGGTAACCTGGCTGTTCCCATGCTGTGTGAATCAAAGGTCGGAAATCACGACTCCGTCGCATTTGGTCGACGTACTCGCCGAAGCTGAGAACATCATCGCTAACAGGCCGATAGCGAAATTCGACCTCGACTGCCGGCGCCGCAACCGTTTCGTCCGTCTCATCGATGCTGCCCTCTATTGACGTGTCGCTGTCGACAACGGGCGCGGTTGCGGTTAATTCGCGGAGCGGATCGGCGGTCCAGTCTTCGTCGGCGCCTTTGCTGTCTAGATACTCGAATACGATCAGCTCGACTCGGTATTCAGGCAGCGGCGGCGTCTCATCGACAGCCGCCTCCTGCGCGCGCACCGGCGCCATTGCGACGGCGCCGCAAAGCAATGCCAACCACCGGATTGAACGCACTTGTTTAGCCATGACCGGAGCTTGCCATGCTCCCTGATTCGTCGCCAGCACCGAGTGCGTCGAACAATTCGTGCAGCAGGGCGTGCCGGCTTTCGGCAGTTGACAGATCGTCGGTAAAACTCAGACGATCCGCTTCACGCATCCGAAACCCGGGCTTCGATTGGACGAGTGCAAGGACATTAACAGGGTCGACGCGGGTCGACGGTTTGAACCGTATGCTGCCACCGCCGGCCGAGACATCGATCTTGGCGATGCCGAGCGTATCGGCACGTCGTTTGATATCCGTAAGCTCAAAGAGACGCTCGGCGGGTTCCGGCAGTAAGCCAAATCGATCGATCATTTCGACGCGAAGCGCACGCAACGCTGCACTGTCGGTACTGCTTGCGATGCGTTTGTACAGAACCAGACGGAGATGGACGTCAGGTACGTAATCGTCAGGCAGCAGGGCGGGAACATGCAAATTTACATCAACGCCGCTCGCTAGGGGGACGTCCAAGCCGGGCTCTTCACCGCGTTTCAGTGTGGCGACCGCCTCGGCCAGTAGTTCGCTGTACAAAGAAAATCCTATCTCTTGTATCTGGCCCGATTGCCCATCGCCGAGCAGTTCACCGGCGCCGCGTATTTCCAAATCATGGCTAGCGAGCGCAAAGCCCGCACCGAGGTCTTCCAGTGAATCGATAGCATCGAGTCGACGCTCCGCATCGGCGCTCAGTGCCGCTTTTGGTGGCGCTAGCAAATACGCGTAAGCGCGGTGATGCGACCGACCAACGCGACCGCGTAGTTGGTGTAATTGTGCGAGTCCGAAGCGATCCGCACGATTGATGATAATTGTATTGGCGCTCGGGATATCGATGCCCGACTCAACAATGGTCGTGCAGACCAAGACATTAAAGCGTTGCCGGTAGAACTCACCCATGACCGCTTCAAGTTCGCGTTCTTTCATTTGACCGTGGCCGATTTGCACGTTGGACTCGGGTACCAGATCCTCGATTTTCGCAGCGATCTTTTCAATATCCTCGACCCGATTGTGTACGAAGTAGACTTGGCCACCGCGTTTTAACTCGCGCAGTATCGCTTCGCGGATCAGGCCATCGTTCCACGGTGTTACGAAAGTTTTTACCGACAGTCGATCGGATGGCGGTGTTGCGATCAACGACAGTTCGCGCAAGCCACCCAGTGCCATATTGAGCGTCCGCGGTATTGGTGTGGCTGTGAGCGTCAACATATCGATTTGAGCGCGCAGCGATTTAATCGCCTCTTTGTGCCGCACGCCAAAGCGGTGCTCTTCGTCGATGACGACCAGGCCGATATCACGAAATGCATCGGTATGCTGGAGCAGTTTGTGGGTGCCGACAACGCAATCGATACTGCCATTCGCAAGACCGTCGAGGACGTCGCGGACTTGTTTTGGCGAGCGAAATCGCGACAAGACCTCGATCCGATACGGCCAATCGGCGAAGCGATCGCGAAACGTTTCATAGTGTTGCTGTGCCAGTAGTGTCGTCGGTACTAATACGGCGACTTGCTTGCCACCTTCGATGGCGACAAATGCCGCCCGTAACGCGACTTCGGTCTTGCCGAAGCCGACATCACCACAAACCACGCGGTCCATCGGTGCGCTAGAGCGCATGTCCGCGATCACTTCGTCGATCACGCGTTGTTGGTCTTCGGTTGGCTCGTACGCGAACTGCTGCTCAAAAGCTTTGTAGCTTTGGCCGGATACGTGAAAGCCATGGCCTAGTCGGGCAGCCCGGCGGGCGTATACATCCAGCAGTTCGACGGCGACATCGCGGGCTTTCTCGCGCGCTTTGCGTTGCGCGCGTGCCCATTGATCAGTGCCAAGCCGGTGTAGCGGTGCTTGTTCGGGCGACGCTCCGGTATAGCGACTGATTCTCTCAAGTGCATGCACCGGCACGTACAAGCGGTCGCCGCCCGCATACTCCAAGGTCACGAACTCGCCGTCGGCGCCGCCAATCGTCAGTCGGCTAAGCTCGACGTAGCGACCGACGCCGTACTCTTCGTGAACGACCGGCGCACCCGGCGTTAATTCATTGAGTTGGTTGATCAGCGCGCTAGGATCGACGCTGCCACGGCGTCGGCGACGCCGTGTTTTCGGTTTCTCACCAAACAACCACGGTTCCGGGATGACATGCAGCGACCCATCGGCCAGGCGAAAACCGTCGTCCAGAGCCGCAACAATAACGGTTAGGGCAGCGTCGCTATTCAATGCATCGACGAGCGATTGACTGCGGTTCGCCGTGAGGCGTTGATCGTGCAGGTAATCGAGAACCGCCTCGCGTCGTCCTGCGGTTGCGGCGGCGATAACGATTTGGGCGTGCTCGGTGACGTGGAGACGTTCACGCAGCGGGCGCTCCTCGCTGCTAATGGGAAGCGGCGTCAGCAACGTTCGGGTACCGGCGTCCGCGCCGCCGAGCGCTTTTTCTCGACTGAAATGAAATGTCTCGCGGGTTGCTAACTGAGCGAGGGTCGCGTCGGCGTGGTGAAAGGCCAGCTCGACCGGCAACAGCGGTCGGTCTTTGTCGACGCTTAGGGTGTCGAAGCGGCTGGTCGCATCGTCACGGGCCTCAGCGAGCGCGCCATCGATATCGTCGAGCAGCACGACCGCCGCGTTGTCTGGCACATAGTCCAATAGACTGGCCGTGGTGTCGAAAAACAACGGCAAGAAGTACTCAATTCCGCCATGCGCTAAGCCGTTCGATACGTCCCGATACACGGCCGAGCGCGATGCTTGGCCGGTAAATTGGGCGCGGTAGTTGCTGCGAAATACTTTGATGGCAGCGTCGTCTAACGGAACTTCGCGGCCAGGCAACACGGCGAGCTCGGACAGCGACTCTCCGGAGACTTGCGTATCCGGGTCGAAATGGCGCAGCGATTCAATCTCGTCGTCGAAGAAGTCCACGCGCACTGGATCAGTGGCGCCCATCGGGAAAATGTCGATGATCGATCCACGGACCGCAATCTCACCATGTTCGGAGACTTCGGGAACCCTGAGGTAACCGGCAGCGTTGAGTTGTTCGAGTAGGGCATCCCGGTCGCAGCGCTGGCCGGCTGTGAACGTTAGTGACCGGGCGGCGATGTACTGGCGCGGTGGCAGCCGATGCAGCAGCGGCGCAGCCGCGACGACGATTATGCCGCGCTTGAGGTGCGGCAATTCTGCCAGGACCGACAAGCGCTGTGAGACGATGTCTTGATGCGGTGAGAAATTATCGTACGGCAGCGTTTCCCAGTCGGGAAAATGAAGTAGCGGTGCAGCGCTCGCATCAAGATCGGCCAGTTCGCGCTCTAGTTGGTCCGCCTCACGTTGGCTGGGGGTAACGCACAGCAGCGGTTGGTCGCGCCGTGCTGCGAGGCCCAAAACGAATAGCGCGCGCGCAGCGCCGTGCAAACCGCCGACGCGGCTGCCCGGTGTAAGGTCTTGTAACAGTGGTTGGAACTGCGCGAGCACGGTGCGGCCTTGTGTCGTGCCGCAACGCGGCAAAAGGCCGGAAGTTTACCCGCTGACCGGGTGCCAAGACGAGGCCGCCCGGTGCTTGTCTGCGTGACGTCTAGCGGTTGATGACGGCGTGTACGACCTTGTCGTGCTCGAAATACACCGTGAATTGGGCGTAGATCCAGCGGCTTATTGGGGGCTCCCCAACGGCAGCGCGCTTGGTGTCGGGCGAGCCATAGCGGCGCTCCACCGACGCCATCGACATGCCACGGGTCGGTCGTTCGGCGGCGTATCCGTCGGCTACCGGCGTATTGGCGCTCGCCAGTGTCGGCAGGCCGGTAAGGGTGCCAACCAGAGCTAACAGGCAAATCAGGCGTTTCATATCAGCACCTTGTCGCTAAATTCGCTGGAATATAGCACCGCTCCGGGGCGGCAAACAGCGCACAAGTCCTCGCTTTCGCGAAAAATATCGTGTAGCGCCGGCGCTTTGTTCCATCAGCCGGACATGCTCTAATGCGCGCATGCCGCTACCGCTGGAACTGGGTATTGGGCTGCGCTATTTGCGAGCCCGCAGGCGCACCCGCTTTGCCTCCTTCATCACGCTGGCGTCGATGCTTGGTATCGCCGTGGGTGTGACGGCGCTTATCGTCATTCTGTCGGTGATGAACGGCTTCGAAAACGAGTTGCGCGAGCGTTTGCTTGGTATGAGTGCGCACGCACGACTGCGGCCGGTCAGCGGCGCGTTCATTGAGGATTGGCCGGCAGTGCGGGCCGATGTGTTGCGCCAGTCTGATGTCGTTGCTGCCGCGCCGGTAACACCGATCGAGGGCATGATCAGGGCTGCCGGCTCTTTGCACGCCGTGTTGATCGAAGGCATCGATCCAGCGCTCGAGCCGACGGTATCGAGCATCGATTCGACGTTGGTTCGCGGCTCGTTAGAGCAACTTCAGGCTGGGCAAGGCGCGATTTTGCTCGGCCGTGTGCTAGCGCTAAAACTCGGTGTGATACCGGGCGACAGCGTGCGGGTGCTCGTGCCTGCGCTGACTGGCAATAAGCTCGGTGCCGAACTTGCGAGCTTCACGTTTGTTGGCGTTTTTGAAGCGGGCGTCCAAGACCATGACGCGTCGCTCGCTCTCATTCATCGTGACGATGCCGCGCGCTTGCTTGGTCGTGGCGACGGTGTCGCCGAGTTGCGATTTCGCGTCAATGATGTCTACGCCGCCGGGTTGATCGCCGGGCGAGTTAGTGCCGCCTTAGATGGGGAATTCGAGACACTGGCCTGGACCGAGGAACATGCGAGTTTTTTTAGGGCTGTACTGCTCGAGAAACGGATGATGAGCCTCATTTTAATGCTGATCATTGCGGTTGCGGCTTTCAATATCGTCGCAAGCTTAGTCATGGTCGTCACCGACAAGCGCACTGATATCGCTATTTTGCGGACCCTTGGTTTGTCGGTCGGTTCTGTGGTCAGAGTCTTCGTTGTACAAGGATTGGTTATCGGTTGGTTGGGTTCCATTCTCGGTGTCCTGATCGGCGTGTTGCTTGCGGTTAACGTACCAACGATCGTGCCCTTCTTAGAGCAAACGCTCGGCTTCCAAATCATGCCCGGCGACGTCTACGTCATGACCGCGATTCCGTCCGATTTGCGCAGCAGCGATGTTGTCTGGATCGCCGCTGTCGCGCTGATCTTGACCGCTCTCGCGACGCTCTACCCCGCACGACGAGCAGCCAGTATCGAACCGGCAATGGCGCTACGCTATGAGTAAATGGTGGGAGGCATTCGTCGGACTTCGCTACGTACGAAGCCGCACTCGCAATGGCTTTCTGTCGTTTATCTCGCGGATATCGATCCTCGGTATTGCGATCGGAGTCGCGGTTTTGCTAATCGTCTTATCGGTCGTTAATGGCTTCGAGACAGAGCTACGCAGTCGACTGTTGGCGATGTCCGCCGATGCAACCATCCAAGGCGATTTCGCGCCGCTCACGGATTGGGAAGCGCTCGGTCAGACGGCCACAACGCACCCAGACGTTATTGCTGTCGCACCGTACATCAGTGAGCAAGGCTTGCTGGTGCATCGCGACCGCTACAGTGGCATCGAAGTACGTGGTGTCGATCCAGCGCTTGAGCCGACTGTCTCGGGAGTTAATCGGTTTGCCACCGACGGCGCGCTCGCGTCACTGAGTGCTCGTGGCTACAACATCGTGCTCGGCGATGCGCTCGCGAGCGAGTTGGGCGTGACGCAGGGCGATACCGTGACGCTTCTGATTGCTGACGGTGTCGTGACACCGGCAGGGGTTGCGCCGCGTCTTAGGCGATTCACCGTGAGCGGTACATTCCGCGCGGGGATGTACGAGTTCGACCGTCGCCTGGCACTCATCAACCTCAACGACGCGGCGCGCTTGTTTCGGTATCGCGACGCGGTCAGCGGCCTACGCCTAAAAGTCACGGACGTTTTCTTCGCCAGTCGTGTTGTGCGTGAGGCGGCAATGACACTGGATCGGCCGGTACGGATCAGCGATTGGTCGCGGCGGCACGCGACGTTTTTTCGCTCGATCCAAGTCACCAAGTCGATTCTTTTCGTTATCTTGTCCCTGGTCGTCGCTGTGGCCGCGTTCAATATCGTCTCTACGTTGGTAATGGTGGTGCGCGACAAGCAACGCGATATCGCTATCTTGCGGACCGCCGGTGCGAGCCCTCGAAACGTGTTGACGGTGTTTTTGTGTCAAGGAGCCGCAATTGGCTTGCTTGGAACGGCTGTCGGACTGCTTGTCGGTGTTGTCATCGTCAGCAACTTTGCGACTATCATCGCTGCGATCGAAATCTTACTCGGGTCCGAGTTGTTGGCTGATGACGTCTACTTCATAAGCGACCTGCCGGCCGAGCTCGCCCGTCACGATGTTGTGCGGGTCGCTGCCGTCGCCGTTGGTTTGTCGCTGGCGGCCACCTTATATCCGGCTTGGCGGGCGGCAGCTACTGCGCCCGCCGACGTGTTGCGCTACGAATAATGCAGGCAGGGCACACCATGGCAACTCAATCGTCCAGCGTCGTACTTGAGGCGCGACAACTAAAACGAACGTTTCATGACGGTAGCCGGGAATTAGTCGTGCTCAACGGCATCGATCTGGCCGTGGCACGAGGCGAGACGATGGCGATTGTTGGCGCCTCTGGATCTGGCAAAACGACGCTGCTGCAATTGTTGGGTGGATTAGACCAACCGACCAGTGGCGATGTCTTGATCGCCGGAGAATCAATGTATGCGTTGGCCGAGCGCGACCGTGGCCATGTCCGCAACCGGCATATTGGTTTTGTTTATCAGTTTCATCACCTGCTGCCGGAGTTTACAGCCGCGGAAAACGTCGCGATGCCACTGCTTATCCGACGCCAACCGCGGCGTGAAGCATTGGCGGCAGCGGCAACCTTGCTGACCGACGTTGGTCTCGGCGAGCGGCTAACGCATAAGCCAGCTGAGTTATCGGGCGGCGAGCGGCAGCGCGCGGCGTTCGCGCGCGCGCTCATCGGGTCGCCGGCCGTCGTTTTGGCCGACGAGCCGACCGGGAATCTCGATGCAGGAACAGGTGAAACGGTGTTGTCGTTGATGCTGTCTCTGAACGCGCGTACTGGCGTTAGTTTGGTCGTGGTCACACACGACAGTTCGGTGGCACGCTCGATGCAACGCGTTGTGCGAATCGAAGCCGGTCAGCTGCGGGACGAGCGCTCAGCCTTTGACACCGCGTGACTGAGCGAGAAGCGCCGGCGCCGCTTGAGGCGGCGCGCCCGCACGGCGGCAGCAACGGAAAAGCGCCAGGTCAGATCCAGCGCCAACATCGCTAATAACGAACTGGCCGATGCCAAAGTCAGGCAGCCGGTTAGCAGCGGTTTCCAAAGCAAAGGAAACTCATGCGTCAACCAGTGCCATGACAAGTCAAAGACAAACGGCGTTGTCGGTTGACTCAGCAATGCCAAGCCCACCTGAAACGCGAGATAGAACATCGGCGCCATCGTCACCGGGTTGGTTACCAGTGTTGCCACCGCAGCCACGGCGACATTTGCGCGAACGGCGATGGCGAGCAATGACGCGACGATGAACTGCACCGGTAACGGAATCCATGCACAAAAAACACCGATTCCGACCGCCGCAACGACGCTGCGCCGTTGAATACTGGCGATTTTCGGGTCCGCGAGGGCGACTCGGAACGGCCGCAAATACCAGCGTGTCTCGAGATCCTGGCGTTTAACGGTGAATTGGCGAAAAAAACGACGTGGCATTGACGCTCCGTGCGACTAGTGTCGACGGTCTTACCGCGACAGCGTCACAGTGTAAACGCTGCGGGCCCGATAGGGAGGGGACGAGGTCACAGTGCATGTGTGGGCGCTGCTCGGCGGTGCATGGTTAATCATCGGCTCAACTTCGCTGCCATCGATTGCCGCTCTAGCGGGCGCTTGCGCGCTGCTATCGATCGTGTCGCGACGCCTGCGGCCATTGCTCATACTCGCCGGTATCGGTGCGGTGACAATGACAGTGGCCGCCGAGCGGGCGTTGATGCAGCGCTGGCCGCTGCAAGATTGGTATGTCGACCAAACGATCGATGGTGTCGTCCACAGTTTTGTTGCCGGAGACGCGCGCCGGATTTCGTTCCTGTTTCGCGGCGACATCGACGGTCATGGCGAGCGATTGATCCGCGTTCAGTGGTATCGAGCGCCACCCGCTGTGCCGAGACTTGGTGAGCGTTGGCGACTAACACTCCGCTTGCGCGCACCACGCGGCGTCGTTAACCCAGGCGGTTTCGACGTCGAGCGTCATGCGTTGTCCGAGTCGGTCAACGCGACAGCTTACGTCGTCAATCGTGCGACCAATGAGCGCCTTCAGCCAACGCCGCCGCCGAGCGTGGCGGCATGGCGGCACCGCGTGGCTGAGTCTATTTCGACCCACGTCTCCGATCCTGACCATGCCGGTATGTTGGTTGCGTTGGCAGTTGGATCGCGCCACGCATTAACCCCGGCGATGCGCGAGTTGACACTCGCTACCGGGACGGCGCATTTACTCGCCGTTTCGGGGTTACACATTGGGCTAGCGGCCGTCGGCGGTGCGGCCGTTGGTCGATTAGTCACCGCGCCGATGCTGTTGCTGCGTGGTGTCACACCGCGACTGATCGTCGCGCTGTTCGCGCTAGTCAGTGCGGGTGGTTACGCATTGGCTGCTGGGTTCGCAGTACCGACCCGACGCGCCTTACTGATGATTGCAATCGGCTTAGCGGTTTGGGTGCTGCGCCGGCCGCTCGCATCGCCACGTAGCTACTCGCTCGCATTACTGGCGGTTTTTTGCCTGTGGCCAATGAGTGCGCTCGGCGTGTCGGTCTACCTATCCTTCGGGATGGTGGGGTTACTACTGATCGTCGCGTGGCGCTCTCGCGTGCTGGCGAACGGCAAACCACGCTTTGCGATGCTCCGCATTCAGGCGCTGCTGAGTCTCGCTGCATTGCCGATCGGACTCGGCTTATTCGGGGCGGCACCTTGGTTCGGTATTGCGGCGAATGTCCTGATGATTCCGCTGGTGAGTTTCATTATCGTGCCGGCGCTTTTGCTAGTCGTTGCGCTGCCGTCGCTCGCGGCGTGGGTGCTACCGTTGCTCGACCGATTGCTCGCATTGGCTCTGCCCGTTCTCGACGCGCTGGCCGGCGTCGCAACGCTGCTGCCAGTGTCGCCTCCGTTGCTGCCATTGGTGCTCATCGCCGTGCTTATTTGGACGCCGCTAGCAGCACAATTGCGGGCGGCACTAGCACTATTGGCCGCGGCTGGCTTAATTGCCAGTGAGTCGCCGCCAGTCCGGACCGATTGCGCTGCTATTGCCGTCATCGACGTGGGTCAAGGGCAAGCCGTGTTGCTCAGAGCCGGGCAGTCATCGACATTGATCGACACCGGTGCGTCGTGGGCGACTGGCAGCGTGGCGCAGACCACGATCGTGCCGCTGCTGCGACGGCAGCGGATCGCACGACTCGATCGGCTCATCGTGTCGCACAGCGACAATGACCATGCAGGTGGTGCGCACGATATCGTTCGGGCGTTTCGCCCTCGGCAAGTGATTAGCGGCGAGGCGTTACCGGCTGGCCTGCCCAGCACACGTTGTCGGCGCGGCCAGCAGTGGTCCGATGGCGGCGTGACGCTCAGTATTCTCGGCCCCGAATCGTCGCGCTTTAGCGGCAATGACGCGAGCTGCGTTGTCCAAGTCCAAGCGGGTGCATTTCGTGTCTTGATACCCGGCGATATTGAGGCGCGTGGCGAGCAAAGACTGTTGGCCAGCGGCGCCGATGTCGCCAGCGACGTCGTCGTCATGCCCCATCATGGCAGTGCCAGCTCGTCGACGCCAGCGTTCATTGCCGCGGTCGATGCGCGTTATGCCATTGCGTCAGCCGGCTATCGGAATCGCTGGCAGTTTCCGCGCAGCGCCATCGTCCGTCGTTGGCAGGAGGCCGGTGCTCGCGTGTTATCGACAGGCTCTCGCGGGCTTATTGGTGTCACGCTTTGCAGCGATGGCGTTCGTATCAGCGGCGGCGAGCGTATGCGCCGCCCCCGCTGGTGGCGACATCCCGGCCAATAAAGCGTCGTTTGTCAGTGGTTTGACGCATCGGCGCACGGTATATTGCCGGTTTCCGGGCGTTAGTACCTTCGCATGATCGAAATTGTCAGAGCCGGCGGCTGGTTGATGCTGCCGATCATCCTCTGTGCCGTCGTTGCGATGGGGATTGTTCTCGAACGAATTTGGACGTTAAAGGCATCGCGGGTCGTTCCCGCTGACCTAACCGCTCGAGTGTGGGGCTGGGTCAAGAACAACGAGCTAACGACCAAGCAAATCCAGACCCTGCATAGCGGTTCGCCATTGGGGCAAATTCTGGCGTCGGGACTTGCCCATCGCAATTTCGAGCGTTCTTTAATGAAGGAGAGTATCGAAGATACGGGTCGGCACGTTGTGCACGAGCTAGAACGCTACGTTGAGGCGCTGGGTACGATTGCGGCGATCTCGCCGCTGCTCGGCTTGCTTGGAACCGTCATCGGCATGGTCAAAGTGTTCACCGAAATTACCACGCAAGGTGTCGGCGATCCGGCGAACTTGGCTGGCGGAATTAGCGAGGCGTTAATAACAACCGCCGCTGGTCTTACTGTCGCTATTCCGGCCTTGATCGGCTATCGGTACCTGCGTACTCGGATCGACAGTCTCGTCGTGCAAATGGAGAAAGAGTCGATCAAGCTTGTCGAGGCGATCCATCGGCGTAACGCGAGTCAGCCGTGAGACTCGCTTCAAGGCGGCAGGAAGAGCCCGGTGTCAACTTAACGTCGTTGATCGACGTCGTCTTGCTGTTGTTGATCTTCTTTATGGTATCGACCAGCTTCATTAAAGAATCTGAAATCACGTTGCAGTTGCCGCAGGCCGAGCAAAGTCCTTTGGATAAGCCGCCACCGACGTCTCTGGAAGTGCTGGTAACCGCCGATGACCGCTACTACGTCAATGGCCGCGAACTCGTCAACAGTCGCCGCGAGACGTTGGTCAGGGCGCTGGCCGAGCTCGATCTTGCGATTGATTCTCCGGTTACGATAAGTGCCGATGCAGACGCTCGGCATCAATTGGTTGTAACGGCGATGGATGTGGCGGGTAAAGCTGGTTTTACCGCCGTCAGTATTTCAGTCGTGAGTCTCGATGGGCAGTGAGTCTGGGATAGCATCAGAGACGACGTCCGATGTGCGTGCGTTGTACGCGCGTCTGCTGCTTTACACCCGTCGGCACCGCTTTGTTCTGGTTATCGCGGCATTGGGTATGGCCGTTACCGCAGCCGTTGAGGGCGCGATGGCACTGTTGCTTGAACCGCTAACCGACGAGGCGCTGGTTGCCGATGGTGAGCCGTTCGAGATTTGGGTGCCGCTCGCGTTTCTCGTCGTGTTTGTGTTTCGAGGTTTGGCAGGCTTCGTAACCGAGTTTTCATTGGGTTGGATTGGTCGGCAGATAATCCACCGGATGCGTGCCGAAGTAATGGGGCAATACTTGGTATTGCCGACGCGATTTTTTGACGAGCGCGGCTCCGGTCGTCTGCTGTCGCGTATCTCTTACGATATTGAGATGATTGCCGAGTCAGCGACAAACGTTGTCGTCATTTTGGTACGCGATACCTTAAGCCTAGTCGCGTTTGTCGCCGTCATGATCTACCAGAGTCCGGTATTGTTTGTTTGTATCGCTGTCGTCGTACCGGTGATAGCGTTCCTCGTCAAAGTGCTGAGTCGCACGTTCCGACGCTATTCGACGCACATCCAAGACTCCGTTGGCGACCTAACACAGGTGACGGAGGAGGTCATCTCTGGCAACCGCGTTGTTAAATTGTTCGATGGCACACAGTACGAGCGGCAGCGCTTCGCCAAAGCCAACGAAGCTAATCGCTCGCTGCATATGAAAATGGTCCGCGCCAAGGCGGGTGGCGTTGCGGTTAATCAAATTTTGTTTGCGCTTGGCGGCGCCGGCGTCGTTGTCATTGCTGGTATGGAGACGGCGGCGGGCCGGTTGTCGCCTGGATCATTCACGTCGTTCATGGCAGCAATGATCTTATTGCTACCGCCGCTACGGCGATTGACCAACATCAATGCGGCGATGCAGCGTGGGATTGCCGCTGCACGTTCCGTCTTTGAGATTCTTGACGAGGCGCCAGAGGCGGACACCGGCGAGCGTCGAGTCGAGCGCGCCGAAGGGCAACTGCGATTCGACGATGTCTCGTTTGTCTATGCCGGCAGTCGCGTTCCAGCATTGACGGGCGTAAATCTGGTCGTTGAGCCGGGCGAAACGGTCGCGTTGGTCGGTCCATCTGGCAGCGGCAAATCGACGTTGGTCAGTCTGTTGCCGCGCTTCTACGAGCCGACCTCGGGTGCGGTTAGCCTCGATGGGATTGAGTTAGCCGACTTTGAGTTGGCGAATCTGCGCGAACAGATCAGCCTCGTGAGCCAAGATGTAACGCTGTTCAACGACTCTGTTAAGCGAAACATCGCGTATGGCGGCGGTGAAAACGCGTCAGAGGCTGAGATCCAGGCGGCCGCCGATGCTGCGCATGTCTCTGAGTTTGTCGTTAACATGCCCCAGGGTTTCGAGACACTGGTGGGCGATAAAGGCGTCAAACTGTCTGGTGGGCAACGCCAGCGTCTGGCCATCGCACGGGCGATCTTGAAAAACGCACCGGTGTTAATTCTCGATGAGGCGACGTCGGCGCTCGACACCGAATCGGAGCGCCACATCCAAGCGGCACTTGAGCAGTTGATGGCCGGTCGCACAACGTTGGTAATCGCGCATCGTTTGTCGACGATCGAACGGGCGGATCGGATCGTTGTCATGCAAGCGGGCCGTATCGTTGAAATCGGCAATCACGCTGAATTGATAGCGGCCGGCGGTTTGTACAATAAATTGCATCGGCTGCAGTTTAGCGACGACGCATGAGTGAGCCGTTTGCGGACAAAGTGCAGCGCTGGTGGTACGGCGGAAAGGGCGGTGGCACTTGGTTACTGCCGCTAAGTTGGATTTTCGGTGCGATCGTGCGTTTGCGCCGATTCGCGTATCGACAGGGTTGGTTGCGCGTCTGGAGAGCCGGCGTGCCGGTCATCGTTGTGGGCAATATCTCTGTCGGTGGAACGGGCAAAACACCGCTCGTCATCTGGCTCGTCGAACAATTACAGGCGGCTGGCCACCAGGTCGCTGTCGTTAGCCGAGGCTACGGCGGCACAGCCGGCAGAGGACCGTTGCAGGTGACGCGCACAACGAGTCCACAGGAATGCGGCGATGAACCGGCATTGATTGCCTATCGCACCGGTGCGATCGTCGTTGTCGGCAGCGATCGATGCCGTGGTGCGGAGCACGCGGTGGAGCTCGGTGCCACCGTGATCGTCGCCGACGATGGCTTACAGCATTACCGACTCGGCCGCGACATCGAGATTGCTGTCGTCGATGCGGAGCGCGGTTTCGGTAATGGCCGCCTGCTTCCCGCTGGCCCATTACGCGAGCCGCAAATCCGACTGGCTGGCGCCGATCTTGTACTCTCGCAGGTGCGAGCACCTGCCGACGGCGACGTTTTCTGGTTGCACGGTGACCTGTTGACAGCCGTTAACGACCGCGAGTTAACGCGCACGTTGGCGAGTCTAGCCGGCCAATCAGTAGTCGCTATGGCCGGCGTCGGTAACCCGCGGCGATTCTTCGCCTTGTTGCAAAGTGCCGGGTTGCGCGTTGCTGCACAGCCGCTCGCCGATCACGCATCAGCAGCGGCGTATCCGCTTGAGTGTTTCCATGATCGCACGGTAATCGTCACTGAAAAGGATGCGATCAAGCTTACCGGGGCGGCGCACCCGCAGCTGTGGTATCTGTCCGTCGATGCGGTGTTTGCGCGCCAAGCCCATGAACGCCTTGCGGCGTTATTGAATCCATTTCGAGTACCGGGCGGCGAACCGTGACGGTGCACATTGTTATCCCAGCGCGTCTGGCGTCGAGTCGATTGCCGGACAAGCCGCTGGCGGATATCGGCGGTATGCCGATGGTCATTCACGTATTGCGACTGGCCGAAGCGGCCGAGATTGGTGACGTCTGCATTGCGACCGATTCGGACCGCATTGCGGCCGCTGTTGAGGCGGTCGGCGGTCGCGTCGAAATGACGCGCGCCGATCACGCGAGTGGCACCGATCGCTTAGCCGAGGTCGCGACGCGCCGTGACTGGCCCGACACCGATGTCGTTGTCAACGTGCAAGGCGATGAGCCGATGTTACCGCCCGCGCTCGTTCGGCAGGTGGCCGCCTTATTGAGCGATCATGCCGATGCCGACATGGCTACCTTGGCGACGCCACTTCGCGATCCCGGCGAATTGCGCGATCCGAACGTCGTTAAAGTCGTCACTGCTGACGACGGTCGTGCGCTTTACTTTAGCCGGGCGTCAATTCCGTATGGTCGCGACAACGATAACGGGCCGTTGTCAATTGGGCGTCGCCATCTCGGACTGTACGCGTACCGCGTCGGGGTTTTGCATCGACTGGTTAAGACACCGCCCGCGACACTCGAACGGTTGGAGCGGCTGGAGCAACTGCGTGCGTTGGCGCTTGGTATGACAATCCTCGTGGCCGATGCAAACACCGAACCGGGGCCGGGTGTCGACACGGCTGCTGACCTAGCGCGCGTCCGCCAGCTTATCGACGGCAGCTAACGTGGTGCGCGCGTTCATGTCGAAGCCGATGCTCGGTGGGGTAGTGCTGAGTGGTGCGCTGGCCATTGCCGCGACGGCGGCCGGCCATCGATTCGAGCTTCCCGTCATGCTATTGGCCTTGCTGTTCGGCATGGCGATCCGGGCGGTCGTCCCGAGTGGATGCGAGGCCGTTGCTCCAGGCATCGGTTTCGCTGGCCGCCAACTGCTTCGGCTTGGCGTCGCACTGCTTGGCGCGCGCGTTATCGTCGCTGATTTAGCAGCGCTTGGCGGTGGCGCCATTGTGCTCGTGCTGGTTAGCGTCGTCGTGACGTTGATCGCCGGGTTCTGGTTAGCGCGGCGCGCAGGCGTTGCACGAGACCTTGGCCTAATCTCGGCAACGTCCGTCACCATTTGTGGCGCCTCGGCAGCGCTGGCCGCCGCTGCGGTCATGCCGAAACGCCCGGGATTAGGGCGTGATACGGCGCTTGTCATTGTCTTGGTCAGTTTGCTCAGTACTGCAGTCATGATTGGCTATCCGCCACTAGTAACTTCGCTGGGTTTCGACGGCGCGTCCGCTGCATTGATACTCGGCGGTGCAATCCACGATGTTGCGCAAGTCGTGGGCGCTGGGTTTACCGTGTCGGAATCGGTCGGGGTCCAGGCTGTTACCGTCAAAATGCTCCGCGTTGCGTGTTTGGTGCCGGTTGTTTACGGCTTGGCGTGGCACATGGCAGCGGCGGAATCGACCGTCGGAGCTCGTCGAAACCTGCCTTGGTTCCTGTGGGTTTTCATCGGTTTGTCCGCTATAGCTTCATTCGGACTCATCCCAGAGGCCGTTCGTCAAGGCGTCGTCATCGGCTCTGGCGCGTTGCTATTGACGGCCGTTGCCGCCATCGGTTTACAGACCGATTGGCGCGCTCTTCGAGCCGCACCCATCAGCCTTATCGGCGTAATTGTCGCGCAAACACTGGCCCAGTTGGCCATAGTGGTTGCGTTTGTTGCCGTGCTCGACCACTGGATATAGTATCCGCCATGAATTTGACGCTTTTTTAGTGCATAATTCTCAAGGTTCGACGAAAGTTCAACACGACGGGGTTTAACGTTAGTACACGGACCTGCACGGCGCGCAGTCATCGGCGCCGGCGAAGCGTACTTCACCAACGACGGGACACAGGATGGCGTTCCGAGTATTTAGTCGAAACAAGCTAATGGAAGCGTCCGAAGAGGCGCTGACCAGTGCGGCTGTAACGGGCACTCGAATCGAGAGCCATGCGATTGCGGCTGAACGACTCCTTGAGGACACCCGTTCTTTTCAAGCCTGGGAGTCGCAACACGCGCGCTTGATGCAGAGTGTTGCCGATCGCAGTACCGTCAGCGGGCAGTTGTTTACGCTACGCGAGCAAGCACTGCATCAGATTCACCGCAAAGCCCTGTTTGAGGTGATGCGCGATGGCGACTGGAGCCAAGCGGAGCGGCTGTATTTTTTCCAGATGCTCTACGATCGGCGGGCCGATCCATACGCAGCCATCTTGAATGAGCACCGCGCATTCGTTCAGGCGGCATCGTCGCACTGCTGTTTGATTGCGATTGGCGATCGCTTCATGCACGACGCGGTGTTCGATAGCTGGTTGGCCGATTATGCGGAGGACTACCATCGTTACATCCGCTATCACGTGCTCAGCGTATTGGAGCAAGGTGGGCTGCGCTCCGATCCGAGTGGCGAACTGCGTTTTAACGAGAAGGCCAAATTACAGGAGGCGCGGCAACATATCTTGAAGATTCCGCGTGTGCCCAAGTTATCGCGCAGTGGTCAGCCACTTCGGGTCGCAACTGGCGATACGCAGCGGCTGCCGCGCCTGAGCCTGTCACGCACGGGGAAGATCGCGCTGAAATAATCGTTGCTGGGTACGGTTTCTTGTTGGGGCCGCTTCGCCTACTCTACGACAATGACGTGGTGGCGCAATGTGTTTGGTGCGACTCGCACCGAGCGAGCAGTAGCGATGCGAGCAACGACAAATCCAAAAAACTCGGTGCTGTTCGTGTGTATGGGCAACATTTGTCGTTCGCCTACCGCAGAAGGCGTTTTCCGCGCACGCGTGCCAAATCTCGCCGCGTGGTTGATTGACTCTGCCGGTACCCATGCCTATCACGTCGGCGAGCCACCGGATCCCCGTTCCATTGCCGCGGCGGCCGAGCGCGGCTATGACCTCACGCCACTCAAAGCGCGGCGGGTTGCCGACGATGATTATTTTCGATTCGATTTGATCATCGCGATGGATGGCGACAATCTCGCGAACCTAACCGCCCGAATGCCCGACGGAGCCACGGCAAAACTTGCGTTACTCAGCGACTACTCGGCCAATCCCGACCTGCGTGGTCGCGACGTACCGGATCCGTACTATGGCGGCGCGCGTGGCTTCGACCGCGTGCTCGATATGATCGAGGACGCGGTCGATCCGCTACGGGCGGATGTCGAGCGGCAAACAGCCGGTTAGCCGGACGATTTTGGTGTTGCAGCTAGCTACCGTCACCACCGAACGATTTGTCGGTAACACCAGGCGCACTTTCCCACGGCAGCAACCGGTCTTTGCTACCGGTTGTTTTCTCGGGTGCCGGTTTAGCCGCTGCTGAACTTGGCCGAGGCGCCGCATTAGGCGCATTCGACGCACTGTCCGTCGCCGGCTTTGGGGCTTTCACGGGTGCTGCCGGCGGCGTCATTGCTGCGGGCGCAGCGGCGGCCGGGGGTACCGGCGGCGGGTTTGTGTTTGTAGGCGCCTGGGCGGCGCTCGGCGCCGGCTGTCGCTCTGTGGACGGCTCGCGCGGCGGCGCTGGTGCCTTGCTGGACGCCGGGGCGCTACTGGCAGCGGCAGAACGGCCGTTAGCCGATCTTGGGCCGGTCCTCTGTTCTGATGCGGATTCGGGCTGAGCTGCAGCCGGCTTACTGCTCGCCGTTGGTGCGGACTCTTGTTTCGGTGTCGCCGGTTGCTTGGCCGTCGGGCTGACGCTACCGCCATTCGCAGAACGGCCGGTGTCTTTTTGAGATGTGTCGAGTGCTTGGTCGCTCGACGTCGCGTTTTTCGCAGCGCTTTTTTCAGAATCGCTCGTAGCTGGATTCGATGCGTCGCTGCTACGATTGCGACGCCGTCCGCGCGAGCGACGGCGTTTGCGGCCACCTTCGCTGCTCGTGCTCGACTCCGCTTTTTTCCCTGTGGGGGATTCCGCTTGCTCGGGTTTCTTCCGATCGGCGCCGGACTCGGCTTTTTTCGTCCGCTTTTTGCGTTTCGGTGCGTCGCTTTTTGGCTCGGTTTTCTTGCGTTGCTCGCCGGCGTCCTTACGCTTTTTGGTGCTTTTCGCGGTTCGTTTAGCATTGCCGGCACGTGTTCTACCGGTCGACGATGAATCCGACTTGCTGCGGCGGTTGGTCTTACGTTTACGCTTTTTAACGGGCTGCTCATCGTCTCCCGTTGCGAACAAGGCGCGCCACATCCGCACAAATAGGCCGGGTTTCTGCGGCTCGACAACCGGCTGAGGTGCAGGTGCTGGCGTTGTCGGTGCTACCGCAATAACGGCAGCTTGCTCGGCCGGCGGTTTGCCATCGGTCCATGTTGGCAGCGCGTCATCATCGCCGCCCTCGGAAAGACTGTAGCTTGCGCCGCTGTTCTCGGGTAGCTCGGTTTGATCATCGCGAACGCGCCGAATTGAATAATGCGGCGTGTCGAGATCAGGATTGGCAATGAGGACGATATGGACGTCGTTGTTGTCCTCAAGCGACTGCACCCACTCGCGTTTTTCGTTAAGCAGGTACGTGGCGACATCGGTCGGCAACTGTGCGATAACTTTTGACGTCCGTTCTTTGCGCGTTTCTTCGCCAACTAGTCGCAGGATCGCTAGCGCCAATGACTCGACACTGCGAATATTGCCCATGCCGCTGCAGCGCGGGCAGACCTCGTTGGCTGATTCGCCCAGCGACGGCCGCAGTCGTTGGCGCGACATCTCAAGTAAACCGAATCGAGAGATTTTGCCGATTTGTACACGCGCACGATCGATCCGGACCGCCTCACGCAGCCGGTTTTCGACGGCGCGTTGGTTTTTCTGTGGGCCCATGTCGATAAAATCAATGACGATCAAGCCGCCCAGGTCACGCAGGCGCAGTTGGCGCGCAATTTCGTCGGCTGCCTCGAGATTCGTGTTTAGCGCGG
The DNA here is from genome assembly GCA_039183535.1 of Pseudomonadota bacterium. Taxonomy (GTDB): domain Bacteria; phylum Pseudomonadota; class Gammaproteobacteria; order Steroidobacterales; family Woeseiaceae; genus JBCAXA01. The sequence goes on from JBCDBO010000028.1 coordinate 19,329, forward strand.
TCGCCTCAATATCATCGCCTTTGGTCGCCCGCGCCGAGTTGATGTCTATCGAAATTAAAGCCTCGGTGTGATCGATGACGATGCTGCCGCCGGAGGGCAGAGTGACCTGGTGTGAAAACGCCGACTCGATTTGGCTCTCGATCTGGTAGCGCGTAAACAATGGAACCGCGTCTTCGTAATGCTTGATCTTGCGCACGTTGTGCGGCATGACTTGCTCGACGAAGTCGTGCGCCTCTTTGTAGGTCGACGCGTTATCGATCAGCACTTCGCCAATTTCGTTCGACATGTAATCGCGCAGCGAACGAATGACTGCGTCGCGCTCTTGGTAGATGAGGAACGGCGAGGGTCGTTCGACGACCACTTTGAGGATTGCATTCCAAATGCCGAGTAGGTTCTCTACGTCCCATTCCAACTCGTCCGGCCCGCGACCAATGCCCGCGGTGCGCAAGATGACGCTCATGCCGTCGGGGATCTCAACCTCGTCCAGTGAATCTCGCGCCAAGTCGCGATCTTCCCCGGTAATCCGGCGCGAGACGCCGCCAGAGCGAGGCTTGTTCGGTTTGAGGACGATAAATCGACCGGCCAAGCTAACGTAGGTGGTCAGCGCCGCCCCTTTGTTACCACGCTCTTCTTTGTCGATTTGGACGACGATGTCCTGGCCTTCGCGCAACACATCGCGGATGTTGACTCGGCCGTCGGTCTTGGCACCGTTAACAAAGTACTCGGGCGAGATCTCTTTGAGCGGCAGAAAACCGTGTCGCTCAGCGCCATAATCGACGAATGCCGCTTCGAGGCTGGGCTCGATGCGCGTGATTCGTCCTTTGTAAATATTGGCTTTTTTACGTTGCCGAGACGGTTGCTCGATATTTAAGTCGTAGAGACGTTGGCCATCGACCAGCGCCATGCGCAACTCTTCTTCTTGAGTCGCGTTGATGAGCATTCTTTTCATTGAATCCTGCTTTTTGTTGCTTCTGGTCGCAGGTCAGAACGGTATGGCGCCGTGGGGTTAGCAGTTTTGGCTCGGCTCGCGCGGCGCTGCGGTGCCATAGGGCACCAACCGGCCCTAGGACCGGAGCCAGCCAAAAATCGCGGCAGAACAAATACAACAGCATCGTAACCTCAGCGTGCGCTGGAGCCGGACCCGTGCCGGCAGCGCCCGTTCGAAAGCTGCGAACACGCCGCGCGGTGGCGGCGGTGGAAATGGCGGTCCAAGATGCTGGACAGCCCCGAATTTAGTGGTGCGATACAACGACTTAGCCGTTGTTATCGACGCGGTAATATAACAGCCTGATATCCCTGTAGCAATTAAGGCAAAGTCATTGTCCGATCTTCAGAATCCAGTCGCCGAGCGCACCCCAGTGCGAACGGTTACCGTGACGGCCGATGACAGCGGTCAGCGTCTCGACAATTACGTCATGGCCCAACTGCGGGGCCTTCCTCGCAGCCGTGTTTACCGCTTGGTGCGCAAAGGCGAGGTGCGTGTCAATGGGCGCCGCGCGGCCGCTAAGCAAAGGCTTGAAGCGGGCGACCAGGTGCGCTTGCCGCCGGTGACGCTCGAGCGTACGCCGTTTCCGCAAGCTGGGCGGCGAACCACCGCAGAGCTCGCCGAGCGTATCGTGTTCGAAGACAAGTCCATTGTTGTCGTCGACAAACCATCGGGCCTAGCCGTGCATGGCGGTAGCGGCGTACAGCTCGGGTTGATTGAGACGCTGCGCCAACTGCGCCCTGATCTGTCAGAGGCCTCGCTGGTGCACCGTCTCGACCGTGCGACCAGCGGTATTGTTGTCATCGCGAAGCGACGCAGCGCGCTGCGCCGCTTGCACGCTGCATTTCGGGCGGGCGAGGTGAGCAAGCGTTATTTAGCGGGGTGTATCGGCCATTGGCCGCACGGGTCGATAACGATCGACAAGCCGCTCGAGGTTCGTCACCGGCAAGGCGGTGAGCGGCACGTCGTTGTGTCCGCCACCGGCAAGCCATCGACGACGCGATTTTCGCCGGAGGCGTTTTACGACGGACTAACGCTGCTAAGCGCCGAACCGGTAAGCGGTCGGACCCATCAAATTCGCGTCCATACGGCGGCCGCCGAGCACCCGTTGGCCGGCGATACTCGCTACGGCGATGCAACGGCGAATCAGACGTTGGGTAGGCGCGGTTTAAAGCGGCTGTTCTTACACGCCCAATCGATCGCCTTTGCCGATGCGTCCGGGAATGAACAGCTGTTTAACTGTCCATTGGCAACGGAGCTCGATACCTTGCTGGGTCGGCTTAGGCGCCAACAGTAGCCGTGTCAATCACGCTGGGCAGGGCAACTCAATGCCATGTCGTTGTAATGCACCGGCAAGCCAACACAGCGGTAAACCGATCAACGCGGTCGGATCCGTTGTCGTGACGGCGTCGAACAGCACCGGCCCGGCCGATTCGATTCGGAAGCCGCCAGCACAATCGTGTGCGGGTTCGGCGGCGACGTAGCGATCGATGGCGGCGTCGGTGAGGTTACGAAAGCGAACGCTCGTCAGGTTGGTATGTGTGTCGATCACGCGCGGCGCCGGCGTGTCGGAAGCCGCGATCGCCACGGCCGTATAAAACGTTACCGTGTGGCCGCGACAGGCTCGCAACTGCTCGATTTGCCGAGCTGTTGACCCGGGTTTTCCCAATATTTTATGCCCGCAGGCGGCGGTTTGGTCGCTGCCAATAACGAGCGCATCAGTTGCCATAACGGCCGTAGCTTTGGCTCTCGCGAGCCGCAGAGCCAGTGCCTGGGCCGTCTCATCCGGCTCGGGCGTCTCATCGACAGCCGGCGCCATGATGTCGAACGCGCGGTAGATCCGCGCGAGTAGCGTGGCCCGGTACGGTGAGCTAGAAGCGAGGATTACCCGCGGCATCGAATGGCGACTCTTTGACTCCAGCGCGGCATGCTCCTATCATCCGCCGGCTATGTCCAGGGAAGCCGCCTTATCGATGCCGCTAGCGTCGCTAATGGCGCACGACGGGACGTACGAGCTGACGGCGTCGGTCGGCGAGTTGCCGCGTCTTAGCGCCGTGAGTGGCTCTAGTCGGGATGGCGCGCCTATCCGCGTTGCCGTGTCGGTTAGCGCCCACATACTTGCAGATGGGCGCACGGCGTGGCGACTGCGAGGCGACGTCAGGTTCAATTGGACCGGCGATTGCCAACGTTGTCTGGCGCCGGTTGAGATTGCGGTAACAGCGCCGCTCGATGTTGTCGTGGCTGGCGACGTCGATGATACCGGCGAAGCGTGGGATGCCTGGGAAGACGACGCTGAGCTGACACTCGGTAGCGTTGTCGACGAATACGCGCTGCTGGCGCTACCGCTGGCGCCGGCACATGACGGCGAGTGTGGCGTGGCCCAGGCCGAGCACGAACCGGAACGGACGGAGGCCTTACGGCAACCGTTCGCTGAATTGAAAGAATTGCTGCGCGATCGCCCGGTGGCTGCCACCGACGGGCCGACACGCAAAGAAACAGATACAGATAACTAGTGGAGAGTATCCATGGCTGTTCAACAAAACCGGCGTACGCCATCGACCCGCGGTATGCGGCGTGCCCACGACAAGCTGAAAGGCAAAACACTGTCGGTGGAGCCAACAACCGGCGAAACGCATTTGCGGCATCACGTCAGCGCTGACGGTTTTTATCGCGGTAAACAAGTCATCGTCCAACGCGACGAATTCGACGCTGACGACGAATAACGCGGCGTCGTAGGGCGTCACGCCCGCAATAAAAATAATCATGACGCAGCCGCTGCACATCAGCGTCGACGCGATGGGTGGTGACCACGGCCCTGGCGTTGTCTTAGCGGCTTGCAAAGCAGCTTTGGCCAGTGACCTCGATCTGACGATCACCGTTGTTGGCCCTAGCGATGCTTTGCAGCGCGAATTGGGGCGGCGCTTCGAACGGCTGCACCTGCGCGATGCGACGGAAGTCGTCACGATGGACGATGCGCCAGCGGATGCCGTTCGCCGCAAGAAAGACTCGTCGATGCGGGTCGCCATCAACATGGTCGCAGCCGGAGAAACCTCCGCATGCGTGAGTGCCGGCAATACCGGTGCGTTAATGGCGACGGCCAAATTCGTTCTTAAAACCCGCCCCGAGATCGATCGGCCGGCAATTGTCGCCGAGATCCCCGCCAGAACCAATCGGGTTTTTATGCTCGATCTTGGCGCTAACGCGAACTGCTCGGCCGAACAACTGCAGCAATTCGCGTGGCTCGGCGCCGATGTCGCAGCGGCGATCACCGGTCAGGCGCGACCGCGCGTGGCGTTACTCAATATCGGTGAGGAAGAAGCGAAGGGCAACGATGTCGTTCGCGACGCTGCGGCGCTACTAAGTGAAGACGCGCTAGTCAACTATGTCGGTTTCGTTGAAGGCAATCGGCTGTTCGATAACGTGGCTGATGTCGTCGTGACCGACGGATTCAGTGGCAACGTCGCGCTGAAAGCGATGGAGGGGACCGCCGCGTTAATCGGCGATTACCTACGTGCGGAATTTGAGGCATCGCTAGGCGCCAAATTGCGCGGGCTTGTTGCGCGCCCGGTCCTGAGACGCTTAAAGGCAAAGGTTGATCCGAGGCACTATAATGGGGCTGTGTTTGCTGGTTTGAACGGAGTCGTCGTAAAGAGCCATGGCAGTGCAGACGCGATCGCATTCCGCCACGCGATCGACACCGCGGTACTCGAATGCCGCGGGGAACAGGCAAAGCACGCAGCAACGACGGAACATAGATGATCTACTCGCGTATCGCGGCGACCGGCAGCTACTTGCCCGAAAAAGTGCTCACCAATGCCGATCTCGAAAAGATGGTCGACACTAGCGATGAGTGGATCCGCACTCGAACCGGTATCGAAGAAAGGCACATTGTCGCCGATGATCAAGCGACGTCGGATTTAGCGATCAACGCGGCCGTCGCGGCACTTGAGCAGGGTGGTTTTAAGCCGGCTGATGTTGATCTGATCGTCATCGGTACAACGACGCCCGATCTTGTCTTTCCGAATGTCGCAACGGTTTTGCAACGCCGGTTAGGGATCGGCCCGTGCCCCGCGTTTTCGGTCGAGGCCGCATGCAGCGGTTTTCTTTACGCCCTCAGTACGGCCGACAAGTTCATTCGTGTCGGCGAGTCGCGTTGCGCGCTCGTTATTGGTGCAGAGGCGCTAACGCGCATCGTCGATTGGACCGACCGCAACACATGTGTTCTGTTTGGGGATGGCGCCGGCGCGGTCGTATTAACGCCTGCGGATGAGCCCGGTATTTACTCGACCCACTTAGGTGCCGATGGCCAGTACGGCGATCTGCTGCACGCGTCTTCCGGGACATCGCGCTTCGAAGATGCTGCCGACCGTGCGTCGCCGGTGATTCGGATGGCCGGTAACGAGGTATTCAAGGTGGCCGTCAAAACGCTGGGGAATGTGGCGGAGAAAGCGCTAACGGCGAACAATCTCACGCACGATGACATCGACTGGTTGATACCGCACCAGGCGAATACCCGCATCATCCAAGCGACCGCGAAACGGCTAGGCTTATCGATGGACAAGGTCATACTGACGGTCGGCCAGCATGGCAATACGTCGGCGGCGTCCGTGCCATTGGCCCTCGATACTGCGGTTCGCGATGGCCGCATTGAGCGCGGCCAGCGGCTTGTATTCGAAGCGTTCGGTGGCGGTTTTACCTGGGGCAGCGCCCTCGTTCGATTCTAGCCGGTTGCATGTTCAAGCGCGCGGACAAGCCGACGCCGGAACGGCGGCCAACCTCCCGGCACAAGCACGGCCAACGTCGCAGCGATCCGTATGCGTGGTTGGCCGCGCGAGACAGTGCTGAGGTCCTGCAGCATCTTGCAACCGAGAACCGCCATACCGAGGCCGTAACCGTCGATGCCGAGGCATTGCGCGAGCAACTGTTCGCCGGTATTCGATCGCGCATGGCAGACGAAAAAACCTCAGCACCCGTCTTCGATCGCGGCTACTGGTATTGGTATCACTATGCGGCCGGTGCCGAGTACGCGACCCATTGGCGCGGACGACGCAATAGCACGGACAACGGTGAGCTACTTCTCGATGGTCCGGCGTTGGCCGCGGATCACGCCTATTTCTCAATCGGCGATATCGATATCTCGACCGATGAGCGCTGGCTCGCCTATACGGTCGATACGCAGGGCCGACGACTGTATTCGCTGCACGTGGTCGATCTAACGACCGGTGTTGATGTTGCGACCGGTATTAACGGTTTAGCGGCCGGTGTCGCTTGGGCAAACGATAGCCAAACGTTGTTCGTTGTCGCGAAAGATCCTGAGACGCTACGCGAGTATCGGGTACTGCGATTGGCACGGGATGGTTCTGCCATGCGCGTCGCGGCCGAGGTTTACACCGAACACGACGACGCCTATTTTTGTACGCTGGGCCGCACGGCCCGCCGGCACTTCGTGACGATTTGCTCGCATGCCACGTTGACCAGCGAGTATCGGCTGATCGACGCGGAGCAACCGACTGGCGAGGCGCGATTGTTTCTGCCGCGCGAAGCCGGTCACGAGCTTTCGCTCGACTATGACGGCGACGAGTTTTGGCTCCTGTCGAACCAGGCAGCGCCGAACGGTCGACTCTGTCGTACATCGAGTCTGGGTAGCGAGCCTGCAGCGTGGACCGAGGTCGTCGCTCATAGTAATACGGCGCAGCTCACCGGCTTCGAGTTGTTTAACGGTTACGTCGCTGTCGAACTGACCGAGTTTGCACAGTCGGCGATCGACATTCTCGATATGAGCGGGCACACGCGCCGGCGGGTCGATTTCGGTAGTGCACTGCACAGCGTTGAGCTCGACGAGAACCCCGAGTACGACAGTACGCAAGTGCGCGTGCGCTATGAATCGATGGCCGAGCCCGCAACCCTAAAAGAAGTCAGCGTTGCTGATTTGTCGCAACGCGATATTTACGTGGAGCCGGTACACGGTGACTTTGCGGCGACGAACTATGTCACCGAGCGGCATTGGGTACGTGCTGACGACGGCGCCAAGATTCCCGTTTCGTTGTTGTACCGTAAAGACCAGGATCTGGCCCAAGCTAATAAGGTGTTGGACTATGGCAACGGCGCCTACGGTTACAGTATTGACCCCTATTTTTCGCTGGGCTATCTGGCCCTGGTCGATCGCGGTTTTGTCGTCGCCGTTGCCCATGTCCGCGGCGGCTCCGACTTAGGCCAATCCTGGTACGACGGCGGCCGCCTAAAGCGCAAGCATGCGAGCTTCGATGATTTCAACGCTGTCGCCACCGATCTAGCCTCGTTTGGCGGCGGTAGCGCTAACCGACTGTTCGCGATGGGCGGCAGCGCCGGCGGACTGTTGGTCGCCGCGGCGATGAACCTGCGTCCGGATCTTTACCACGCCGTTGTTGCTGAGGTCCCGTTTGTCGATGTCGTCACAACGATGCTTGATGACACGATTCCGCTAACCACCTTCGAGTACGAAGAGTGGGGCGACCCGCGTAAGGCGAGCGACTATCACACGATGATGGCGTATTCGCCGTACGACAATGTTGCACGCGCGGCATACCCGCACGTGTTGGCCACGGCCGGTCTGCACGATTCGCAAGTGCAGTACTGGGAGCCGGCGAAGTGGGTGGCGCGGTTGCGCGAGCGTCAGCAGGGCGATGGTGTCATATTGCTGAAGACCGAAATGGACGCGGGCCACGGTGGTCAAAGCGGTCGCTATCGGCGTTTGCACGAGGCTTGTTTCGTCTATGCGTTTTTGTTGCTAGCGGCCGAGACACCGCGATGATCGTGAGTTTTGTCAGAGTGCTCAGCGGCGCGTTGCTGCTCAGTCACGTGGCGGCGAACGCAGCGCAGGACTTGTCTGTCGACAATGATGTGGTCGGTGCGACATTGACCGTTACTGTCGCCGCAAGCGAGACGCTACTCGATGTGGGTCGGCGTTTTAACCTCGGCTTTCATGACATGCAGATCGCTAACCGGAAGGTCGACCTGTGGGTGCCCACCGATGGCGCAACACTGACCCTGCCGCTGCAATTCGTGCTGCCGAGCGCACCGCGACGCGGCGTCGTGCTGAACTTACCGGAGTATCGGCTGTATTACTTCGCCGACGCAGACCGCGTCACGACTCACCCAATCAGCATTGGCCGAATGGACTGGGAAACGCCGCTCGGGGTCACCCGAGTCACGGCAAAGAGCCGCAATCCGAGCTGGTACCCGCCGCAGAGCATTCGCGATGAGCATGCAGCGGACGGGGATATTTTGCCGGCTGTCGTGCCTCCGGGGCCCGATAACCCGCTTGGTACGCGCGCGTTACGACTCGGATTGCCCGGCTATCTCATTCACGGGACGAATCGACCGGCCGGTGTCGGTATGCGCGTCACGCACGGTTGTCTGCGCATGTTCCCCGAGGATATCGAAGCCCTATTCGAGCGAGTCCCGGTCGGTACGCCCGTGCGAATTGTTAATCAACCGGTCAAAGCGGGTTGGTCCGGCGGTCGCCTATTATTGGAGGTGCATCCGGTGCTCGCCAGCAATGCCGGCGCTGGCGAGGACGCCGCCAGCGAATCCTCTGCTCCGCCAGCGGATCTTCTCACCGAAGCGACCCGGGCGATCGTCGCGGTCACGACGGAGCGCTTGGCCGATGTCGATTGGGACCGTGTCGAGACGATCGTTGCGAATGCCGACGGTGTGCCGTCCGTGGTCGGTCGGGAAGTGCTGCCCGTTAGCGAGCCGAGTGTCGAGTAGCCGTCACTGCGGCCAGCTCCGCCGAGCAAACGGAAAACGGTGGTGATTTTTGTTGTGCCCGTCACTGCGTAACGTCCTGGCGCTAACACGGTGGCCGCCGGAAAAGCGGTTCTCGACCTGGCGCACCCGAGGTACACAATGGTCAGAGCCCAAGCGGTAGGCGGGAGACTACTCTTCCGCCTGATTGTCAGATTCGGCTGGGCGCGCATCGCTGATGTGTTCGTGCACGATCAGCCATTGGCCATCACGTTTTTCTAGCACGGTTGTGTTGTGAACTCGCCGCAGATCGGCCCCTTCTAGGGCGCCCATTCGTGTGCTTCGCGTCACCCCATGGTAAATCGCGACGTTGTCGCCGATAAAACGCAGAGAAATCGACGCGGCATTCTGTTCCTCGAATTCAGCCATTGCGTCGTCTTGGGCACTAAAAAGCTCAGTGAGGTAATCGCGAATCGCCGCCGAGGAACGGCGAATTTGGCCGAAAGCGTTCATCCATTCTGCATCGTCGCTGTAGCCGCTCGCGACCATCTCTGCATCGCCTTGGCCCCAGCCGCGCCCAGTACCCCGGAGGACTTCGCGAATGGCGTCCATGTCCTCGTCCGAAGCCGGTTCGCCGATTGTCACGAACGCGGGCAGCGGTTCGTACGGCGCGGGTGCATCCTCTGCCTGCGACGTCATCGCAAGGGATAGACCTAAAACAACGGCAATAAGGTAGTTAGTGTTGTGCATCTGATTTCACTCCATGCTGGCTCGGACGTGCCGCCGACTAACCCGACGAAGTCTTGGTACGCCACGTTGGCCTATCGGCGGGTCGTTAGTGAGCGCGGCTACGAATAACGACGGTCGTCCTGTGCAACTCACCGGCGAAGACGTTCTCGCGGCGTAAAAAAAACGCCGCTAAAAAGCGGCGTTTCATATTTCGTTGGCGTGCCGAGTTACTTAGACATCGACTTCTGGAACATGCGCTCCAGACGCTCACGGTTTGAGTCAGCTGCCGCTTGTGCAGCGTTGGCCGCTGACAAAGCTTGACTGGCGGTGCTCTGCGCACTCGATGCAACCTGACTGGCGCGATCAGCAGCAGAACGTGCAGCATCAGCAGCAGTCTTCGCAGCAGCAGCGTCAGCTAAGGCCTGATCAGCCGTTGACTGCGCGCGTTCGATCGCTTCGTTCGACGTAGCGCAACCGGCAGCAAGACCGAGGCTCAGGACGATGGCGCTAATTTTCATAACGCTTCTTTTCATGTGGTTTTCCCTTAAATGGCACGAAATGCGGCGCTATTATTTCGTAATAACCCGGTCCGTTCAACGTATTTACCGGATTTTATTCGGGTTTTGGCGGGCGTATGTCGGCGCACGGCGACACTTTGTCGGTCGCGGTCTCGCGCAGTTACTCGGCCAGCAGACGCCGTGCCGCCGCGTCGAGTTCGGTTCGTTGGTCGCTCAATCGGTCGATCTGGCCCCGCAGCAGAATGGTTTGCTGTTGATAGTAGCTGCGCCGTTCGACAGTAAGGCCAGGGTTAAAGCGCAATTCCATCTCGAATTGTTCGCGGCGTGTTTGCAGTGCGGCGATTTCGCGCTGCAGGGCGAAGTAGCGTAGTCCGAGTTGATGACCACGTTGAAAGTCCTCCTCGAAGCCTTCCTTGCAGATGCCGCGGTAGCGGTCCCCACGTTTGCCGGCCTCGAGTCCGCCGCGGACGGTGCAGTAGTCGTCGCGCCCGCCTAGATAGCCAAGGTCGTAGGCTTCGCGGTCTGGGGCAATACCGAACGGTTCGCAATACTCGCGGTAGCGGTCAAATCGATCGGGACTGCGGCCGACATCACCATCGTCCTCGCCGACGCGTTCCCAGTCGGCAGTAGCACAGCGTTGTTCGTTCCAGCCGGAACAACCGTTAATAGTAAAAATTAGCAAAAACAATAAGTAACGAATCATTTGATAGGTGTTTTGTCGCCATCCAGACGGACCGGATTGAGGGCTAGTTTTTTCACGTAGGCTGTATATACTTCCAGCATACTGTTTATCTATACAGGGCACGCGCATGGACCTCACGCCACGACAATCGCAGATTCTTGAGCTGATCCAAGATTTTATCGAGGAAACCGGGATGCCGCCTACACGGGCGGAAATTGCCGCCGAACTCGGCTTCAAATCGCCGAATGCGGCAGAGGAGCATCTGCGAGCTTTACAGCGCAAAGGTGTGCTCGAGCTAGTGCCGGGTACATCCCGTGGCATTCGCTTGAAAGACTCGCTGCGCGAGCAACTCGGCTTGCCATTGGTCGGCCGCGTTGCTGCCGGTCACCCGATTTTGGCGGAGCAAAATATCGAAGCCCATTTCCGGATTGATCCGGCGTTGTTTCGCCCCAAGCCGCATTACCTATTACGTGTGCAAGGAATGAGTATGCGTGACGTTGGTATTTTGGATGGCGATCTGGTGGCGGTGCATCGCACGCCAGATATTCGCAGCCGACAAATCGTGGTGGCGCGGCTGGAGGATGAGGTTACGGTCAAGCGCTACCGGCAAGATGGCAAATTGGTCTGGCTACTGCCCGAGAACGAGGAATTCGAGCCAATTCAGGTCAACCTGGATGAGGAACCGTTGGTGATCGAAGGGGTTGTCGTCGGCGTTATCCGAGACGGCGTGCCATTGCATTAAACCGATGCAGCCGACGCTCGAAAAACTGCTGCAGCAACGCGCCTTATGGCGCTGTCGTCGCGACAGTCTGGACGGGCAAGCGGCCACCTTCCTTAGCACCGGCTACAGCGCGCTCGATGCAGCGCTGCCACACGGTGGTTGGCCGCGCGATACGCTGATCGAGGTGCTGAGCGATACCGTCGGCGTCGGCGAGCTGCGCTTGTTGATGCCAGCGCTAGCGGCCTTACTGGCGGAGCGCGACGGTTATATCGTTTGGGTCGGGTCACCTTATCAAGCCTATGCGCCGGCACTGTTGCAGTGGGGGATCGACGTTGACCGTGTTCTGTTGGTCAATGCGTCAACGGCGAGCGACGTCGTGTGGGCCTGCGGTGAGGCCTTGTCGTCGGGCAGTGCGGTGGCGGTCATGGGCTGGGTCGATGCGCTCGATATCACGGCCACCCGACGACTCAAGTTAGCGGCGGCTGACAACCGCAGTCTCGCGGTCTTGTTACGCCCATTGGCAGCGCGTGCACAAAGCTCAGCAGCGAATGTGCGTTTGGCGATGGTGCCTGGCAGTGACGGTACCGGGGTCGATTTATTCAAGGTAACCGGCGGTCGTCCGCAGCGTATTCCTGCGTTTGAGTCGTTCAGTGCATTTTGGCCACCGCTGACTAACCAGCCCGGCGCGGCAGCGTCACCCGACTAATGGCGGCTTCGCGCCCAGTCAGACGCTTGCCAACGGTGCAGGCGGGGGAGCCCCTCCCGCTGCCATTTGAGGTGCTCGAACCGGCGCCACCAGAGACGGTGCAACCGATGTTGCCGAACGCTCGCGCAGCAGCGCCACGCCGCTGGTTGGCGGTGTCGTTGCCAGAGCTGATCATGGAGTCCCACATCGATCCAGCGCAGCGCGGTGTTGCAGCGGCGGTGATCGTTCAGGACGGCGGGCAATTATCGGTACGAGCGCTAACGTCAGCCGCGGCCGAGCAGGGCATCGCTGACGGTATGACGTTAGCCGCGGCGATGGCATTGAGCCCTGACCTGCGCTTGTACACTTTTTTTCCAGAACGGGTGGTGCAATGCCGCGATGAGTTGCTGCAGGTGGCACTTCGATTTACCCCGACGGTCGTTTGTCACCGCGCCGATGTGTTGCTGCTAGAGATTGGTGCGAGCCGGCGTCTATTTGGCGGTTTCGATCGCTTACTTGCTCTGCTGACGCACGAGTTGCAGCGCCGTGGGCATGCGCTCACCACGGCCATGGCGCCAACACCGCGTGCAGCGGCGTGGTTAGCGCTGAGCCAGCCCGGCGCTGCCGTCGATACGGTTGCACAGTTGGATGCCGCTCTGCGCGATGTATCGCTGAGCGCGCTAGGCTGGCCAGATGAGCTGTTACGGCGACTGGCGGCGATGGGTGTTCGCTCGCTGGGTGAATGCCGTCGCTTACCAAGGGCCGGGTTTGCGAAACGGTTCGGTCCGACACGATTGCTGGAGCTCGATCGGGCCTATGGGCAGACGGCGGATCCGCAACAGAGTTACCAACCGGATGAGCCGTTTGTTGCTCGACTCGAGCTCACTACAGAAATTGCGGATAAGACTCGGCTGGCCGGTATGGCGGCGGTCTTATTAGAGCGCTTGGCGCGGTTTGCGCGCCGCCGGCAGCGCTGCGTTCGGGCGATGCAGTTTACGTTTTATGCCATCGATGCGCCGGCCACGGTACGCGTGTTACGCCCTGGGGTGTTGGCGCAGGAAGTTGGCCATTGGCAGCGCCTGTTAGCGCTTGATCTTGAACCGGTCGACTTTCGTGCACCGACCATCTTAATCGAGTTGACCGTCGGTGCCTTCGAGCCGCTGCGAGCACGCAATGGTGTATTAGCGTTGGCAGGTGATCGCCCGAGTGAGGACGTACAGGCAGCGGCGACGCAGTTGTTGTTATCACGCTTACGTGCGCGATTGGGGCGTGAGTCGGTCAAGGCATTGCGCTTGCACGCTGACCATCGCCCGGAGCGTGCTATGCAGCTATCGGAGCCAGAAAGTGTAAGTGCCGACAGTTGTGTCGGACTATCGCCATGGCGGGAATTGGTTTTGCCCGGTTCAGCGCCGTTGATTTTGCAGCGCCCGCTGTGGTTATTGCACGAGCCAAAGCCGTTCACCGAGCTGTTTAGCGCAACCACGAAACCCGTTCTTTGTCACGGTCCTGAGCGGATTGAAACCGGTTGGTGGGACGGTGCTGAGGTGCAGCGCGATTACTACATGGCACGCGTTGTCGATGGGCGTCGTATTTGGGTATTCCGTGAGCGTGCTGACACAGCGCCGCGCTGGTTTGTACACGGATTTTTTGGCTGATGGATGGCCGTGTACGCCGAACTGCATGCGCTCTCTAACTTTACGTTTCTCCGTGGCGCTTCCCACCCAGAAGAGTTAGTACAGCGGGCAGCAGCGCTCGGTTACCGCGCGATTGCTGTGACCGACGAATGCTCTGTTGCCGGTGTCGTTCGAGCGCATGTGGCCGCCCGTGACTACGACATACGGCTTATTATTGGGGCAGAGTTCGTACTGGCCGAAGGACATCGCCTGGTGCTGCTGGCCTGCAACCGCCGCGGATACGGCGAGTTGTGTACGCTCATCACACAGGCGCGCCGAGCGGCCCCAAAGGGTCAGTATCGACTATCGCGGCATGACATTCGTCATCCGCTCAGCAACGTTATTGCGCTGTGGGTGCCCGGCGCTGATATCGGGGATCTGGCTCATGCCGAATGGCTGCACGCGACCTTTCCCGGCCACGCCAATATCGCAGTCGAGCTTGTCAAGGACGGTTTCGATACACGGCGGTTAATGGCGTTGCAAACGCTCGGCCAGCAAAGCGCTTTGCCATTGGTCGCTACCGGCGGTGCATTGATGCATTGCCGCTCGCGCCGGCGTCTCCACGATGTGTTGACAGCGATTCGTCTTAAGCAGCCATTGACCGAACTTGGGTTCGCGTTAATGCCGAGTGGCGAGCGGTACTTGCGCTCCATCGACGTGTTGCAACGCAGTTTCGCGCCAGCGCTCTTAGCACGGAGTGTGGAGTTGGCAGAGAGCATCGACTTTTCGCTCGATGAATTGCGCTACGAGTATCCGCATGAGTTAGTCCCGGACGGCGAGACCAGTCGTTCGTGGTTGCGCAAGTTAACCTACCGCGGGTTACGTAGGCGTTGGCCCGACGGTGCGCCAGAGTCGGTCGTGACCACGGTCGAGCACGAACTCGCGTTAATTGCTGAGCTGAATTACGAGCCGTACTTTCTCACCGTTCAGGACATTGTTGCCTGGGCCAGGTCGCAACGCATTTTATGCCAAGGCCGCGGCTCGGCCGCCAACTCAGCAGTTTGTTACTGCCTCGGTGTTACCGAGGTCGACCCAGCCAGATTGCCGTTGTTGGTCGAGCGATTTATTTCCAAAGAGCGCAATGAGCCACCCGATATCGATGTCGATTTCGAGCATGAACGGCGTGAAGAGGTTATTCAGTACATCTACCGCAAATACGGTCGTAAGCGCGCTGCGTTAGCAGCAACCGTGATTACCTACCGGCCACGCAGTGCCATGCGCGATGTCGGTAAAGCGCTCGGTCTAGCGGACTTGCAAATCGATCGACTGGCGCGGTCGATGCAGTGGTGGGACGGCAACCATGTCGATAACGAGCGCGTACGTGAAGCAGGTTTAGATCCCGACAGCCCGGTGATGCGGCAGCTGTTAGCGTTGGTTCGCGATTTACTGGGATTTCCGCGCCATTTGTCGCAACACGTTGGCGGCTTCGTCATCTCGGAAGGGCCATTGGCAGAGCTTGTTCCGGTTGAAAACGCGGCGATGGCCGACCGTACGGTTATTCAATGGGAGAAAAACGACCTGGAAGACTTAGGTCTTCTGAAGGTCGATGTACTGGGGCTTGGCATGTTGAGTGCTATCCGGCGGAGTTTTGATTTGATTCAAGACTTCTCCGGCCGACGGTGGACACTGGCGACTGTCCCGGCAGAAGACCCTGCTGTTTACGACATGATCTCGGCCGGCGATACGCTTGGCGTTTTTCAAATCGAGTCCCGCGCGCAGATGGCGATGCTGCCGAGACTCAAACCACGCAGCTATTACGACTTGGTGATCGAGGTCGCCATTATTCGTCCCGGCCCGATTCAGGGTGACATGGTGCATCCGTATTTACGTCGCCGTAATGGCGAGGAGCCGGTGGAATACCCGAGCGAAGCGGTCCGTGATGTATTGAAGCGCACGTTGGGTGTGCCTATTTTTCAGGAGCAAGTTATGCAGTTAGCCGTGGTCGCGGCCGGCTTCTCGCCGGGCGAGGCGGATCGATTGCGCCGCGCGATGGCAGCCTGGAAACGTCGCGGTGGTTTGGGACCGTTCGAAGACAAGTTGAAAGACGGCATGCGTGAGCGCGGTTACGAGGATGCATTCGCCGAGCAGATCTTTCGGCAGATACAAGGTTTCGGGGAATACGGATTTCCGGAATCACATGCGGCGAGTTTCGCCTTGCTCGTCTACGTTTCTGCTTGGTTGAAATGTCATCAGCCGGCGGCGTTTTTTTGTGCATTACTGAACAGCCAACCGATGGGGTTTTATGCGCCATCGCAACTGGTGCAGGCAGCGCGCCGAGCTGGAGTTACGGTACGTGGTGTTGACGTTAACAACAGCGCTCACGATAACGCGTTGGAGCCCGATACCGATGGCCGTCCCGCATTGCGCTTGGGGCTGCGTGAGGTTAAACACCTTGCGACGGAGGCGGCGGTTGAGCTGGTACGGCGCCGTCCCGCTAATGGGTATGCGAGCGCGGCAGAGTTGGCGGCGCACGCCGACTTGTCATCGCGAGATTTGCGTGCGTTAGCCGATGCCGGCGCACTCAGCCGAATCGCTGGACATCGTCATCGTGCGAATTGGGAAGCTGAGGGCGTTGATCGTGCTGGCGATCTTTTGGATTATGCGGTCGCCGATGAGCCGCAACCGCTGCTGCGCCGACCGACAGAGGGTGAGGACCTAATCGCTGACTACCGTTCTACCGGGTTGACGCTCGGGCGTCACCCATTAGCGGTATTGCGCGAACGTCTACGCGCGCAAGGCTACTGCCGGGCGGACCAACTGCAACCGCCTCTCAACGGCCGCTCGGTTTATGTCGCTGGTCTTGTCATTACCAAGCAGCGGCCTAGCAGTGCGGGCGGAGTAACGTTCGTGACACTCGAAGATGAGAGCGGCACGGTCAATTTAGTGGTTTGGGAACGCACGGCTGAGCAACAACGGCGCGAGCTGCTCGGTGCGCGGTTGCTCGGTGCACTCGGTGAGGTTCAAATCGAATCCGGTGTTACTCACGTTATTGTCAAAAGGCTGTTCGATCACACTTACTTGCTCGGCCGATTACCGACCGAGTCGCGCGATTTTCACTAGCGCACCGCACGCCTCAAGCGAATTGGGCTAGAATCCGGCCAGCTTAGTTGCACGCCAAAGGAACGCCGCCATGAGTCACGAAGAACAATTTACCAAGGTCAAAACCGCTGCTGGCTTTATCGCTGCCCTCGATCAAAG
>JBCDBO010000029.1:0-35953 GCA_039183535.1 Pseudomonadota bacterium
ACGCCGATAGAGCTGAAACGCGCGCTCGCGCTCGCCGTAAGCGGTGTCTTTGCGCCGCTCGACAATAGGCAGATACGCCTTCAGGAAATGGTCGCCGACACTGCGCTGAAACGCGAAGCTCTGCTCGAAACCCCACTCGTGAAGGTCATCAAAAAACAGTCCCCCGACACCGCGCGTTTCGCCGCGATGGGGCAGGAAAAAATAATCGTCGCACCACGTTTTAAACCGTGGGTACACATCGTCGCCGAATGGATCGCACGCGGTTCGGGCGGTTTCGTGCCAACTGACGACATCTTCGTCGAACGGGTAAAACGGCGTCAGATCGAAACCCCCTCCGAACCACCATACCGGCTCGTCGGTGTCGTTTTCGGCGATGAAGAATCGAACATTGGCGTGAGTTGTTGGTATGTACGGGTTACGCGGATGAAAAACCAGTGATACGCCCATCGCTTCGAAGCCGCGACCGGCCAACTCGGGCCGCGCTTTCGTCGCCGATGGTGGCATTTGCGAGCCAAAGACATGCGAGAAGCCAATGCCGGCTTGTTCGAAAACGGCACCGTCGTGTAAGACGCGGGTGTTACCGCCGCCGCCTTCGGCGCGCTCCCAGCGGTCGCTGCCGAACGTCGCCTTACCGTCGGCGGCTTCAATCGCGGTACAAATCGACGCTTGGAGCCCGGTCAGGTAATCGTGGACGGCTTGCTTGTCGATACTCGTCGTCATGCAACCAGTCTACTAGAGTCCCGCCGGTCGCAAAACGCGCCCCGACGCCAGTTCGCGAATCTCCGAAGGCCCGCTCGCGGGCCCCAGACGGCCCGGTACCAAAACATCGACGGTTTGCCGAAACTGGCGGCGCAATACGAGCGGTCGGGTGATCGCCGGCTGGCCAGAGCGGTTGGCGCTGGTCGAGATCAGTGGTGCCGACGATACGCGGCACAATGCCGCCGCGACCGGGTGGTGGGTGATTCGAATGGCGACGGTGCTGCGGCCGCCGGTTATCATGTCGCTGGCGAGGGGCCCGGCGGGCACGATCCATGTTAGCGGCGCATTGACCGAGCCGGTTTCCGGTAACGGGCGGTCAATGTGCGCCCACCCAACGAGCGCCGCGGCGTCCGCGGCCAACAGGATTAAGCCCTTGTCGGCGGCTCGGCCCTTGATGTCGATGACCCGCTCGATCGCGTGCTCGCTAGCGGCACTGCAACCGAGACCAAAGACACCTTCGGTGGGGTAGGCGATGACGGCATCGTCGGCGAGCGCTTGGCCAAGCCAACATTGCTGGAATCGAGACAGTGAGGGTGTGATTGGCAATGTCGCTCAGATTCGATCGCGCCGAGACGGCGCTCCTACACCCGAGTTCACCGTAGGCGCCAACCCCCAATGTAGGAGCGGCGTCCCGCCGCGATAAACCGCGCCAACAGACCCCAACCCCCAATGTAGGAGCGGCGTCCCGCCGCGATCACCCACGCCCGCCAACGCCACTCGCCAATACACCCGACGTGCTAGACCTAACCGAAACCATACGGCGGTGACCGAAAGCCTCACGCTCGCCGCGACCAACCGGGCCCGGCGCACTCACGTCTTCTTTTTCGCCGCTTTCTTCTTTGTGGCCTTTTTCTTCGCGGCCTTCTTCTTCGTCACTTTTTTCTTTTTCGCGGCTTTTTTTGTCGCCGCCTTTTTGGTCTTTTTCTTCGCGGCTAACTTTGTCGCGCCGTCATCGTTTGCGGCACTCGCCTTGGTCGCCGCTTTCTTCTTACCGCGCCGGCCACGCTCTGGGGCAGCCGCCAGCAACTCTTTGCATTGCTCAAGCGTCAACGATTTTGGATCGGTGTCTTTAGGTATTTTTGCGTTTTTCTTTTTATCGGTGATGTACGGACCATAGCGACCGTTTAGCACCTGAATGCCATCGTCCGGAAAGTCTTGGATGAGCTTTTCGGCGTCCGCTTTTTTCTTCTCGGCGATCAAGACCAATGCACGATCTAACTCGATCGTATACGGATCGTCCTCTTTCATCGAGACGAATTTATCGCCATACCGCACGTACGGACCGAATCGACCAATGCTTGCTGAAACCGGCTCTCCCTCGGCGGTCTCACCCAGCTTGCGCGGTAGCTTAAAGAGCTCAAGCGCCGTCTCCAGATCGACGTCGTTCATCTTCTGCCCGGGGCGGAGGCCAGCGAACTTCGGTTTTTCCTCGTCGTCCTTCGTACCGATCTGTACAAACGGCCCATAGCGACCCATACGTACCGTGACTGGCCGGCCACTTTTTGGATCGATGCCAAGTTCGCGTGCTTGTGCGACCTGCTCGCGTGTGACCGTTTCTTCCTTGTTCTCAACGAGCGACGAAAACGGTTGCCAGAACTCAGCCATGAGCGGTTTCCACTGCTTGCGTCCCAACGATACCTCATCGAGGTCATCTTCGAGACGTGCCGTGAAATCGTAATCGACGTATTGCGTGAAATGCTCGGTCAGGAACGTATTTACGATTCGGCCCATATCCGTTGGGATGAAGCGCTTACCGTCCATCTCAACGTATTCGCGGTTTTTCAACGTCGAGATGATGCTGGCGTACGTAGACGGCCGGCCGATGCCATGTTCCTCGAGCGCTTTCACGAGACTCGCCTCGGTGTAGCGCGGCGGTGGCTCAGTGAAGTGCTGATCGGTAACAAGCTCGGTTAGCGAAATTGTCTCGCCTTCCTGAATATCGGGCAGCCGCCGGTCGTTATCGTCCGCTTTGTCGTCGTTATCATTGCCTTCCTGATACACCGCGATAAAGCCAGGCTCGACCAGTACCGAGCCGTTGGCACGAAACGTTCCAACGTCAGGGTCTGCGGCGGTATGCAGATCGACCGCAACGGTATCGAACAATGCATGCACCATTTGGCAGGCAACTGTACGCTTCCAAATGAGGTCGTAGAGGCGAAACTGATCCGGTTCAAGCAGCGAACGCAACGAATCGGGGGTCCGCGCGGCGGACGTTGGCCGTACCGCCTCGTGCGCTTCTTGCGCGTTTTTCGACTTGGTTTTGTACGCGCGCGGTGCGTCCGGCACATTCTTCGCGCCATAGCGCTCGGCGATAACGGTTCGCAATTCATCGACGGCCAAGGTCGATAGCGTGACCGAGTCCGTTCGCATATAGGTGATCAAGCCGACGTTGCCTTCGCTGCCGAGCTCGACCCCCTCATAGAGCCGCTGTGCGGCGCGCATCGTGCGTTGGGTGTTGAAGCCGAGCTTGCGGGCGGCCTCTTGTTGCAAGGTCGACGTCGTAAACGGCGGTGCCGGGTTGCGTTTGCGTTGCTTGCGCTGGACGGCAATGACGTTCAGCGTGCCGTCTGCTGCGGCTAGCAGCGCGGCCTCGACTTCGCGCGCCGTGGTTTCGTTTTCGAACGAGAATTGTTCGACTTTCGTGCCACGATACTGCGTGAGTCGCGCCGGAAACGCCTGCGATTCTTTGGCGAGGTTCGCATCGACTGTCCAGTACTCGCGCGGCTTAAACGCCTCAATCTCGGCCTCGCGCTCGGCGATCATTAGAAGCGCAGGGCTTTGCACACGCCCGGCGGACAAGCCGCGCTGCACCTTCTTCCACAACAGCGGCGATAAATTGAAGCCAACCAAGTAATCGAGCGCGCGCCGTGCTTGTTGCGCATCGATCAACTCGCCCGATAGCTGGCGCGGATTCGCGATCGCCTCCTGCACGGCAGGCTTGGTAATTTCGTGAAAGACGACCCGGTGGACCGGCTTATCGCCGAGGGCGTTCTTTTCCTTCAACAGCTCGTGCAAATGCCACGAGATCGCCTCACCTTCGCGATCAGGGTCAGTGGCTAGGTATAGAGCCTCGGCTTTTTTCAGCGCACGAATAATCGCGTTCACGTGTTTCTCGTTGCGCTCGATGATTTGATAGCGCATCGCGAAGTCGTTGTCCGGATCGACAGCGCCTCCCTTCGGCACCAAATCGCGCACGTGACCGTACGAGGCGAGAACACCAAAGTCCTTACCGAGGTATTTTTCGATTGTTTTTGCCTTCGCCGGCGATTCGACGATGACCAAGTTCTTGCTCATGCAGTGCGGTTCCGTTCGCTCTCACGTGCCCAACGATGTCGATGCGATTTCCCGACGACAGCGGCGCGGAGCGGGGTGTCCGGTGGGTTGCCCAGGTCGAGTGCCGGCAAAAGTCTCAGATTACGAGGGCCAGGGTCAAGCCCGGAATGCCGCTGTAGGTCATCCAGCCTGAACGCTGACGAATTTTCGTTAGTGAATTGAGCCGGCGTTGTCGTCGAAGACCAGGTCTTCCATGCGGGCATACGCTTGTTCCTGCCCAGGTTGACTGAACAAGACCATGAGAACGACCCATTTAACCTGTTCGACGTCGATATCGCTGGCTTCGAGCGCGAGCAGTCGATCGATGACCAACTCGCGCTGCTCCGGACTAAGAATCCCGATTTGCTCAAGGTATAGGATGTAGCCTCGACAGGATCGGTCGAGTCGCTCCAGCTCAAGATCGGCGTAGATCCGCGTGCCATTCTCGGTCTCGGCATTGGGGACCAATAACTCATTGTTGGCGCCCAAACCGTCGAGCCAATCTAGCGCGTGGTCGATTTCGCTGTCGCTGAAACCGGCCCGGACCAGCTCTTCCTTCAGTTCGTTTTGATCTTGTTCTTGTTCTTCTTCGGTGTCGACGTACGTTTCAAAAAGATACATCAGAACATCGAGCACGTTCTCTTTCATTAACTTCTCTGGCTCCTACTGAAGCCGGGCGAAGCGACCGCCTGGCAGGGACTCGACTCTCCCCTCGAGCTCCAGGATCAGGAGCATGGAGGAAACCTCCGCAATCGTCAATGCAGCCCGCTCGGCGATTGTGTCGACGGCGCACGGTTCGTAGCCTAGCGCGGCGAGTAGCTGTTCATGGGCCGGATTTATGTCGCTTTGTGCTGGCGTCACGGCGGCATCGACTGACGCGCGCAATGTCTCGGTCATGATGCCGACATCGCTCATGACGTCGGCCGCTGATTCGACGAGTCGGGCGCCATCGCGGATCAAGCGATGACAGCCCCGTGCCATCGGATTGCGGATTGAACCTGGGACGGCGAAGACCTCGCGACCTTGTTCAGCCGCTAAACGCGCCGTGATTAACGAGCCACTGCGAATGGCGGCTTCAATCACCAGCGTGCCGAGTGCCAAGCCGCTGATAATACGGTTCCGGCGCGGAAAATGTTCGCGGCGAGCCTCGCTGCCGAGAGGAAACTCACTGGCGATGCAGCCCGCGCCAGCAATTTGGGTAGCGAGGCCCTGATTAGCGGCGGGATAGACCCGATCGATACCCGTGCCAAGCACGGCCACCGTCGTCGCCGAGCATTGCAATGCGGCGTTATGAGCGCACGTGTCGATGCCAAGCGCGAGACCGCTAACGATGCCAACGCCGCCCTGACATAACTCGCTGGTTACCGCGGTCGCCGTCGCCAACCCACCGGGCGTTGGCCGGCGCGATCCGACCACCGCGATGAGCGGCATCGTTAACAAATCCGGCTTACCGAGCGCGTAGAGCAGCGGCGGCGGGTCAGGGATAAGCGCTAACAGTGGTGGATAGGCCGGTGCTCGCCATGGGATTAACGTATGCCCAGGCACGTCGAGCCACTGTTGGACTAATGCCGTGTCGGGGCTGCCGGCTTGCAAGCGTTCGATATTGGCGGCGCTGAGTCCAGCCGCGGCCAGGTCGCTTGCTGGACGGTGGTGTATCGCGCCAATGCCGCCGGGTTGCTCGAGCAGATTGTCGAGCGTCGTTGGATCGATATGGCCAAGTCGGCCTAGCCGGAGCCAGCCGGCCAGTTCCTGTACCTCGATTATGACGCTCCTGCTAAGTTGGCAACCGCGAACGGCTCGCCGGCTCAGCAGTATAGGCTGTCCGCTGGCTTACTGCGGGTTACGAACCGCGTCCATAACGGCAATTTCGCTTTCGGCCTCCATGACCAGGGCGTACGAGATACGGTCGTACGACTTAAAGACCATGATCGTGCCGGCACGCTCGTCAGGCAGCGTTACCAACTCGCCGCCGAGCCACGACGATGGGCCAAAATCGGTGCCGTCTTTAAACCGGTCGCGAACTTCTTCGCCCGCTTCGAAGACGCTGAGGACAACGCCCGGCGAAACGCCGTGGCGAAGCCCGCGGTTAATAACGAGGACCTGCCATTGACCGATTAGCGAGACGCCGTCGACGACCGAGATGATCCGCCCTTCGACGTCAGCTTCCGGCGGTTTCGGGAAGAAATTCAGCGGAATGTCGATGTCTTGGTCGATCAGTCGATCGCCCGCCGTCGCTTCGCGAGTTGAGTCATTTAGACGCAAGGTCGCTGGGTCGCCACCGCGACGAATCTTGCCCTGGCCGACGTAGGTCGCCTCGTAGCCGACGACATCACCGTCGTCCGGGTCGACCAGTGCATCCCCCACTTTGACGATGCTGTAGCGCGAGCCGTAGCCACGCAGCTCAGCCGCGCGCGAACCGCCGGCCTCGCGTACGTAGATATCGTTACCTGCGGCCGACATCAGGTGATCACCGCGCGATGCCAGCATGTACGGCAGAGAGTTGATCTCCGTGCGTTCCAGAACGATGCCGCGGGTCAAGAACGCTGCGATTTGCTCGTAGGCGATTGTGTTGATCGCTTCATCGAGACGCTGTTCGCGAATTTGCGGCGACAAACGGACGGTGCCAGCGCCGCGCTCCAGCAGCAGGCGCGGTTGGCCGTCGACGTAGATCAACGACAAAATATCGCCAGGGTAAATTAGGTGCGGGTTGTCGATCTGCGGATTGACTTGCCAAATTTCCGGCCAGTACCAAGGATCGCGCAGAAACGTTGCGGAGATATCCCATAACGTGTCGCCGGGCTGAACCGTGTAGCGATTGGGCGCGTCGGCCGCAATCGGCACAGGCGCTGCGTTAGTCGTTGAGCTTTGGCTGCTACCAATCGGCCGCGATTCGGCTGGTGCCGGTGTCGCTAGCGAGCGCAGCCCACCCCCTGGCGTATCGGCCACACGAACCGACGTGTCAACCTCGTCGTCTGACCCACCGAACGGGTTGAGCGAGCAGCCGGTTAGCCCGGCCAGCGCCAGCAACAATACGCCTCGTTGTGACATAAGGTCCCGAGACCACTGACAAAAATTCATGCGCTCAGATGCTCCGTGCTGATTTTGTTCGATCCGGCGACGCCGTACGACGCTGCTATACTAGGTAGTCGTCGGCCTGGCTCCTGCCAAGTACGTCACATAATGACGCTTGACTAAACGCCGGTCTGCCCCCAATTCTTCGGAAATTGTCCGATACGCATCTGAGCAAAGTCAAAACTTTAGCTACATTACGTAGGAATCCACGCGAGAAACACCGACCGCCATGGCCATTTTGAGGATACTCGAGTTCCCAGATCCGCGTTTGCGCACCAAAGCGACGCCGATCGACGCGGTCACGGATGAAATCCGCGAGCTCGCTGACAACCTGCTCGAGACGATGTACGCGGCGCCCGGCATCGGTCTTGCCGCGACCCAAGTGGACGTCCATAAGCGCATTCTGGTGACGGACGTATCGTCCGATAAATCCGAGCCACTCGTATTGATTAACCCCGAGATCATCGCCAAAGACGGTGTCGAGGTGATGGAGGAAGGGTGTTTGTCGGTGCCGGGCTTCTACGAGGAAGTCGAACGCGCCGAAACGATCCGAGTGCGCGCGCTCGGCCGCGACGGCGAACCATTCGAGATCGATGCCGATGGCCTATTAGCTGTCTGCATTCAGCACGAGATCGATCATCTCGATGGCAAGTTGTTCGTCGATTACATCTCGACCGTCAAGCGCGACCGAATTCGCAAGAAGCTGCAAAAAGAGCGCCGCCAACAAACCAACGCGGCGTAAGTTCCCGCTACCAGACTCACGATGACCGACTCACTGCGCGTTGTCTTCGCCGGCACGCCGGATTTCGCTGCGCAATCGTTGCGCGCGCTGCTGGCAGCCGACTACCGACCAACCTTGGTGCTGACGCAACCGGATCGGCCAGCCGGCCGCGGCCGTAAGCTGACTCCGAGCCCGGTCAAAGCGGCTGCGCTCGAGGCCGGTGTCGATGTGTTCCAACCAAAAACGCTGCGCAGTGCAGCTGCCGAGGCGCGCCTCGCCGCCGAGCGGTGCGACGTTTTGATCGTTGCTGCATACGGTTTGATCCTGCCGCAAGCGGTTCTGGACATGCCGTACATCGCACCGCTCAACGTGCATGCATCGCTACTGCCGCGTTGGCGCGGCGCTGCGCCAATTCAACACGCGATCCTGCACGGCGACGTCGAGACCGGAATCTCGTTGATGCGCATGGAGGCCGGTCTCGACACCGGCCCGGTCTATGCGAGCGCGTCGGTGACAATAGGTCCCAGCGAGTCGTCCGGCGACTTGCATGATCGGCTGGCCGCGCTCGGTGCTCGATTGCTCGTTGCTGAATTGCCCGGCATCGTCAGCGGGGCAACGCCAGCGCGTGCCCAGCCGGCGGATGGCGTGACTTACGCCAGCAAAATGGCAAAAAGCGACGCCAACATCGACTGGCAAGACAACGCCGTCGCGATTGATCGGGTCGTGCGCGCCTACAACCCGTGGCCGGTCGCCTACACGCAAATCAACGGCCAGCCGCTGCGCGTCTTCGCGGCGCAGGTCCTTGATGCCGACCGCGCCGACGCCTCACCGGGTGAGGTGATTGCGAGCGGTAACGACGGTATTGATGTCGCGTGTCGCAACGGTGTGCTGCGTTTGCTCGAGGTCCAACTCGCCGGCAGGCGCCGTATTGCGGCGGCCGATTTTGCGCATCAACGCGCCCTGCTAGGTAACACGCTTGGGCGCTAAGTCCGATCGTGGCGCGCGGTTGCGTTGGCATGCCGCGCAGGCCATCACCGCGGTCGTTCACAGCGGCGCAACACTCGAAAAAGCCATCGCCAAACACTTAGCGTCCTACACCGGTCGCGACCATGCACTCGGGGTCGAAATCGTCAGTGGCTCGGTACGTTGGTATCCGTTACTGCAGCATGTTCTGGAGCAGTTGCGTGATACCGGCAAGCGGGCGCCAGCAACAGCGCTTGAGTCGTTGGTCGTTGTCGGCTTGTACCAGCTTCGCCACATGCGTGTGCCAGATCACGCGGCCGTCTCGGCGACGGTCGCGGCGCTTGCGCACGGGCCGCAGCGGCACGCCCGCGGTTTCGTCAACGCGGTGCTCCGGCGCTACCTGCGCGAGCGCGAATCGATCGAGGCGGCGGTGGTCCACCCGGACAGGCTGGCGCATCCCGATTGGCTCGAACAGCGGCTCGATGCCGATTGGCCGGACGAGGCCGATGCGATCATGGCAGCCAACAACGCGCGGGCGCCAATGTGGCTGCGGGTTAATCGGCGCCGGCTCGATCGCGCTCGCTATCAGGAGCGCCTGGCCGCAACCCATCCAGATATTGAGGTCACCGCACCGTCGTGGTTGCCCGACGGCCTCGTGTTGTCAGCGCCAATCGCAGTTGCCGAGCTGCCGGGGTTTGCCGACGGGGATGTCTCTGTCCAGGACGCCGGTGCGCAGCTTGCAGCGCAATTGCTGGCACCGCAGGCGGGCGAGCGGATTCTCGATGCCTGCGCGGCGCCCGGCAATAAGAGTGGCCATCTGGCTGAGGTTGGCGGCCCGGACATTGATCTGACCGTGATCGACGTCGACGCAGAACGGGTAGCTAGCCTTGCGGGCAATCTCGCGCGGACCGGCGTCGCGGCTACCACTGTCACGGCCGATGCCTGCCGTACCAGCGAGTGGTGGGACGGTCGCCCATTTGACCGATTGCTGATCGACGCACCGTGCACCGGCAGCGGCGTGATTCGCCGCCATCCGGATATTAAATTTACGCGTCGCCTAGACGACATCGCCCCGCTGGCCGCTATTCAGGCACGGTTGCTCGAATCGTTGTGGCCGACCCTTAAGGTGGGTGGCAGGCTGTTGTACGTCACCTGCTCGGTGCTACGAGAAGAAAATGAACGAGTTGTTCAAGCGTTTGTCGATAGTCACCTGGATGCGCATATTTGGCGACAGTTGCCGGACGTAGCTATCCAAGCTCTAATGTCGCCTTGTGACCTCGGTTTCCAGTGGCTGCCGGGACGTCACAACTGCGATGGGTTTTTTTACGCATGCCTCGAAAAATCGACTTAGCAGCGGCCGTCGGCGGCCTGCAACGGCTCGTCGTCCGGGTGCTGGCGCTCGCGTTGGTTGCCGGGTATGCGGTTGCCCAGGACGACAAACCCGGTCTTTTTGAGGTTCGTTCGGCCGAGGCGTTACTGGATGGTGGCCAGTACTCGCTCGATGCGCGCGTCCAGCTGATTCTCTCCAGCGATGCTCGTGATGCGCTCGATAACGGTCTGCCGCTCAACTTCGTAACTGAAATCGAGGTTATTGAATCGCGCCGGTTCTGGCTCGACGACACGATTGCGCGCAGTGATGTTCGCTACCAGTTGCAGTACCACGCGCTCAGCCAGCGCTACCTGATCCACAACCTAAAGACCGGCGATCAGCAATCGTTCGCCACTTTGTTCTCGGCGCTTAACAACCTCGGTCGGATCATTGACGTGCCGATCATTGCCCAGAGCCGGTTACGCAACAACCGGCGCTACCGTGTGCGGATGCGCTCGTTACTTGAGTTCCAAGACTTCTCCGGACCGTTGCGATTCATATTCTTTTGGGTCGACGACTGGCATCTGCGTAGCGATTGGTTCACATGGACACTCGATCGCTAAGACGCACGGCCGTTACGCTGCTCGCCGCGCTCGCTATGCTGCTCGGCGCTGCATCGCTTCTGCTACTCACCCGATCGGCGCAATCGCCAGAGGACTTCGACCGACTTTCTAGCGTCACGCTGGCGCTAAATGTTGTCGGTCTCGCGCTGCTGGTCACGTTGCTGGCCGGCAATCTGATTCGATTGATACGCGATTTGCGCGATCGCGTGCCCGGTGCACGACTCAAAAGTCGGATGGTCGCCACGCTTATCGGTTTGGCGATACTGCCTTTGCTACTCGTTTACTACTTTTCGGTGCAGTTTCTAAACCGCGGCATCGATAGCTGGTTTGACGTTCGTATCGAGTCCGGACTTGTCGAGGCGCTTGAGTTATCGCGCTCGGTACTCGATCTGCAAATGCGCGATAACCTCGATGCCACCGAGTCGATGGCGCTCGATCTATTCGGCATCCCCGACCGCGCACTGGTTCGTGAGTTGGCATCGCGGCGGCTCGATACCGGTGCTAGCGAGTTGACAGTCTTTTCGAACACGCGCCGGATCTTGGCTACCAGCACCGGCGGTGGCTTCGCCCGCGTCCCGGCGCCCATAGAAAACGAGGTGTTGCTACAGACCCGTGCCGGCAATGCGTACGTTTACTTTGATCCGCTGAAGTTTGAAGTGCGCACAGCCGCACGCATTTCGTCGAGCCAGACTGGCTTGGCCGATCGAATTCTTCGGGCGTCATTCCCGGTGCCCGAGCGTGTCGCGCAGCGTGCAGCCGTCGTCGACGCCACCTACACGAACTACAAGCAGCTCGAGTACCTGCGCGAACCGTTGAAGCGCTCGCTGATGCTGACACTGACTGTCGTTCTACTGGTGTCCTTATTGGCAGCGATTTACGGCGCCTTCTTTTTCTCACGCCGCTTAGCGGCGCCGATTCAGCAGCTGGTGGCCGGGACACGCGCCGTCGCTGCCGGTGATTTCGACACACGCTTACCGATGCCATCACGCGATGAGATCGGTTTTCTCGTTAATTCGTTCAACGACATGACTAGGCGCCTCGCGATCGCTCGCGAAACGGCGCGGCGCTCGCAAGCGTTGGTCGAGTCGGAACGTCACTACCTCGAGATTATTCTGGCGCGCTTATCGACCGGGGTTATCTCACTCGAGTCCGACCTAGAGTTGCGCACGGCGAATCAGTCGGCCAGCGCGATCCTCGGGATCGAGCTTGGCCAGCACGTCGGTCGCCGGCTCAACGATATTGCCAATGGCCAGCATCTCGCTGAGCAGTTCGCAGCGGTTGTGCAAATCCACACCGGTTCCGGCGATAAAGAGTGGCGAGAGCAAATCGTTCTCAGTACAGATTCGGGCAGCCGGGTTGTGACCTGCGCGTGTTCCGCGTTGCAAACCGATGGTGAAGCGGACGGTTTTGTGATCGTGTTCGAAGACATTACCGGCTTGGTACAAGCGCAACGCGACGCAGCTTGGGGTGAGGTGGCGCGCCGTCTCGCGCACGAGATCAAAAACCCACTGACGCCGATTCAGCTATCGGCGGAGCGCCTGCGCCGCAAGTACCTCGGCAAGCTGCCGCCCGGTGACGTTGATGTGCTCGATCGGGCGACATACACGATCGTGCAGCAGGTCGAGGCGATGAAGTCGATGGTTAACGCCTTTTCCGAGTACGCGCGTTCGCCAGATCTCAGTCTAGTTCCGGTCGAGCTCAATGAAATCGTTGGCGAACTCGCCGAGTTATATCGCCCGCGTGAAGCGGATCTGACCATCGTCGTCGATCCTGATCCGGCGATGCCGACCGTACAAGCCGATGCCGGTCGGTTGCGGCAGATCCTTCACAACTTGATCCGCAACGCGATCGAAGCGATCGATGCAGCAGCGGGCGGAAAGATCATTATCGAGACGCGGCACCGCATTGAATCGGGCGGTCATTTCGCGACTCTTCGGGTGCGCGACAACGGCCCTGGATTCAAGGATGGCGATACCGAAAACGTCTTTGATCCGTACGTTACGACGAAAGCGAAGGGGACGGGCCTTGGGCTTGCCATTGTCAAAAAGCTTGTCGAGGAGCATTCTGGTGTTATAAGTGCACGCAACCTGACCGAAGGCGGTGCCGAGATAGAAATCGAGTTCCCGGTCGACGATGCTGCTCGGGAAACCCTTGCGGCGCGCTCACCGATACGCTCGAACCGGCCTGTCGCTCTGCGGAGAGCTAAAGCATGAGTGCATCGCACATATTGGTGGTCGACGACGAGTCGGACATTCGTTCGTTGATACAAGAAATTCTGTCCGAGGAAGGCTACGACGTGACGGTGGCTGCTGACGCTCGCGAAGCGCGCAGCGCCCGTGACTCGCGCGATCCAGACCTCGTTCTACTCGATATCTGGATGCCCGATACCGATGGCATCAGCCTGTTGCGTGAGTGGACGCAGTCGGCCGACTACGTCTGCCCTGTCGTTATGATGTCGGGGCACGGTACTGTCGACACCGCTGTCGAGGCGACTCGGCTAGGCGCGTTCGATTACATTGAAAAGCCGCTGTCGTTGGCGAAGCTCCTCCGTACGGTTGAGCGGGCGCTCGAGTCCGGCGGTACCGCGGCCCGCGGCGGCAGTCCCGGTCTCGCTAGTGCCGTTGCCGTACCTGTGGGCCGGTCACCACTCATCCGTGAGCTGCGCGAGCAGGCCAAATCGTTGGCACCGCACGTAACGCCGGTGCTCTTTATCGGCGAGCCAGGCAGTGGCCGCGAGGCATTCGCGCGCTACGTGCATGATCTAGGTCCGCGCGGCGGCGGCGAATTCGTCCAGCTAACGCCGGCCGCGTTAAGTTCCAGCAGCGCGGCTGCTGCGCTGTTCGGTGGGCAGCGTGATGGCGAGAAAGGTCTGCTGACCCGCGCCAGTGACGGTTCGGTGTTTATCGGCGAGTTGGCCGACCTACCACAGGATGTGCAGACGCTGTTGCTCGGTGCTATGGAGCAGCAAGCGTACAGCCCGGTCGGCTCGAGCGAATCGCTGCCACTGACCGCACGCTTGATGGCCTCGGTGCGTCCCGACTACGAGGCGATGATCGCGTCTGGGGACATTCGTCGCGACCTGTTTGCACGACTGAACGTGCTGAGCTTACGTGTGCCAGCGCTACGCGATTACCCCGAGGATGTGCCGGAGCTGCTCCGCTTCTATGTCGACCGTCTCGTCGATTCGGAGAGTTTGGGCTTTCGCCGTTTCGGCGTCGCCGCGCAGAACAGGCTGCGTAATTACCCGTGGCCCGATAACGTCCGCGAGCTCAAAAACCTCGTGCATCGCTTATTGATTACTGGCAAAGACGAAGAAGTGTCGCTTGCTGAGATCGAGACGAACCTATCGGCACCCGATTCTGGTGCCGACATGCTCGTGCAAAAAGACTTGCTGGCACTACCGTTGCGCGAGGCACGCGAGCATTTCGAACGGGCGTACCTCACGCAGCAGTTAGAGCTCTGTGATGGCAAGGTTGGGCAACTCGCGAAGCGCGTCGGGATGGAGCGTACGCACCTGTACCGCAAGCTGCGCTCGTTAGGTATCGATTTTCGCCAAGCTAGCGGCGCTGGCGACGACTAAAGACCGTTTTCGGGCAACTCGCCCAAGGAGTTGCAGCTAAAGTCGTTTTCGCCGATTGCTTGGCATTGCTTCGGAAAGCCACGCTCTTGCCAAAGCTCCAGCAGCCCGTCCTCCTTAACTTGCCGTTTCCAGCGCGGGTGGTCGGTTACCAGGGGCAAGCGAAAGTCTCGGAACACACCTATCTCTTTTCGGTAAACGCTGTTCCAGTAATCTTCCATGCCGTCGAGCGCTAGTTTGGTATCGCGAAGTCGTAGCGCAATCCACATATCGATAGTTCCATCGTTATCCTTGCCATACAGTGCTGCTAAGTCGTCGGGATCGTTCCAGGCGCTGAGGAACATCTCCGTCACTGCAATGGCCTCCGGTGGCGCATCACCGGTCGAAACGGCAAAGGCTGTCGCTTCACGCACCGCTTGTTCGTCACCTTCAACGACAGCCAGTGTTGCGTCTTGAAAGAATCGGTAGCGGTTCTCGGGATCGAGCCGAACGACGGACTCAAGATACTCGCGCATCGCGTTTAGGTCGCCGCGCATGTACGACGTCGATGCCATCGAGTTGTGGTAGACAGCGACCAGCGGATCGAGCTCGATAGCACGCTCGGAATACGCGCGCGCCTCGGCAAAATAGCCCGCTTCCTGCAGGTGCTGAGAGGCAAGATCGAGAATGTCCGGGTCGTTCCCGTCCGATAACTCGACGGCGCGATCAATGTTTTTAAACGCGCCGATGCGATCGCCTTTGTAGTCGAGAAAAACGCCGAGCGCGCCGTGTGCCACAGCGTTGTCAGGATCAAGCGCAATGGCGCGCCGCGCCGCGTGCTCACCAATCGAACGGAACAGCCGGTACGTATCGGGGATTTCAAATAGATAGGCTTCGTAAACGGCGTAAACAAATGCGATACCGGTCCAAGCAGGAGCGTATTCCGGATCCCGCGCGATCGCTTCGTTCAAGAGCAGTAGGGCATGATCAAGATTGTCCTTGCCGCGTTTTAGGAATAGCTGCTTCGCTTTCAGAAAATTGTCGTAGACGATCGGGTCGTCGGTCCGCTTGATCGCTAATCGCTCATTACCGTCGAGACCGAACTTCGTGGCGAGCTTCTCTGCCACCGATTGCGCAATCGTTTCTTGAATGGTGAACACGTCGGTGACATCGCTGTCGTAGTTTTCGGACCAGAGTTGAATGCCGTCGGCGCCGCGAATGAGCTTTGCGGTAATTCGTAGTTGATCGCCGGATCGGCGTACGCTGCCTTCCAACACATGCGCAACGCCCAGTGTTTCTGAAATCTCGCGAACATCGGCTTGCCGACCTTTAAACGAGAAACTCGACGTACGTCCGGCGACTCGCAGATCCGGCAGGCGTTGTAAGACGTTAAGTATCTCCTCGGCCATCCCGTCGGCGAAATATCCCTGATCGCCATTCTCGGACAGGTCCGCGAACGCGAGAACGGCAATCGAGCGATCGCCGTCAGCACGTTGCGGCACCACTTTCGGTGCAGCGCCGTCACTCGGTACCAGTTGCTGCCAGCCGAACATAATCGCGACCAGAACGGCCGCGACGATTGTAACGATATTGAGCTTCCGGCCCGTTTGGTCCGTGATCGATGCGTGTCGATCGACCTCTTTCTCGCGCTTGACGCCGTCCGGCGTCAGCTCGAATGCCCACGCGAAGACGACGACCGGCACAAAGCCGATTAGTAGCAGCAGAAAAATGAATTTATTGACGCCGTCCGGCAGATCGAACAGCGGGGCGAGCGTGTCGGCGATCTGCAGCAGCAACCAGCCGATCACAAAATAAGCGATTGCCACACGAACAACGTTGCGGCGCTTTAGCTCGTTCCAAAAAGACAACGGGTTTACTTCCAGAAATTTCTACTAGCTAGCCTACAAGCGACTTCTCATGTTTGCCATGGCGCCGTTCACGTCTTTGGGCGTGGGCATCAATGGGCATGATCAGTCCTGACGTTGCCGTGCGCTAAACGTGCCGTCGGCCGCAAACATGATCCCGCCCCCGGCAAAATCGTCGCGGGTTAACGTGCGTATCCATTGCAGCGCTTGTCCGCTGGCATCGATCGATGGGCCGTCGGGGCGAAGCTGATGCGTTGATTGGATTTGTCCGGACTCGAATCGACCATCGCCGCTAACGGTGACGCCAAGAATGGGAGCGATGCCCTTCAATCCCGCGACGCTAATGCCGTAGTAGGTCGCAAAATTGCCGAGGCTATAGGCGATCAGACGGTCGCGATAAAGCTCCATGCCGCGCACGACGTGCGGTCCATGGCCAAGAACCAAGTCGGCGCCCGCATCGATAACGCTGCGGGCAAAGCGAACAACATCGCCGCGTGGTTCGTTGTAATAGGTCTCTTCGGCAAACGGCACATGCAGAGCATCGAGACCCTCAGCGCCTCCATGGAACGAGACGATGACGAGATCGTTGCGCTCGGCCAATGCGGCGACGGTCGCTGTTGCTATCGGAACGTCGAGCATGGAATTCGATTCGCGGGTAACTGCAAAGGCCACGAACGCAACGTTGATGCCGCGATACTGCCATTCGGCGATCGTACCCTCACGGCCAGAGTGGCGAATGCCGGCGCGCTCCAGTGCGCTCATTGAGCTATCGCGGCCCTCTTCGCCGAAATCACGGGCGTGGTTATTGGCAAGGCTGAGGACATCGAACCCTGCCGCGGCGAAACGACTGGCGTAGCGCGTCGGCGAGCGAAAGAGATAACACGCGGCTGGGTTGCTGCAGCGTTTGGCCGGTTCGCCGCCGTCGACCAGAACGCCCTCTAAGTTACCGATGGCGATATCGACCGACGCCAGCAGCGGTGTGACGGCGGCCAGAAAGCCGACCGCATCGTCGTCAGGCAGGCGCATCTGCGGGTAGTCGGTGCCGATCATCATATCGCCGACCGCTGCGATGGTCAGCGACGGTAGGGCGGGCGCCGGTGCGGGCGCTTCGGGTGCGGCGACCGAATCCTCGGTGGCGCTTGTCACCGGCGCATCGAGCGGCGGTTCCGGTAGCGGCGTGCTGACGCACCCCACCAAAACAAGCGCAAGGCCTGCCACGGCGGTGACGCGTTTAGCCGCCAATACGAATAGTCGCCGTTTCAATCGATGCCTCGGCCAGCTGCGCGCGCAAGCGATTCAATTGTTCGGTGTTATCGATCGGCCCGATCCGAACGCGATGGTATGTCTTCGTATCGATCGTCACCGGTTGGACTCGCGATTCGACGCCGAGTAATGCGAGCTCGGCGCGGCGCCGGTCTGCATCGGCGAACTGTGCAAACGAGCCTGCTTGAATTTCGTAGATGCCGGGCTTTTCGATTGGCTTGGCCGGTTCCGAGCGATCGACATCGATGTCGACCTCAGGGACGATCAATTCAAAGCGCGGCAATTCGTCATAGAAGTCGAACTGTTGTTTTTTGTCCGCCTCGGAGCCTGCGACCGCTTTCTCATCGGCCGCGATACTCGCGGCAGGCGGTTTGGTTTTCGCCGGCTTGGCGACGACGGGCGCCGGCTTCTCCGTCTTGGTCGTGACCGGTTGGTAGCGGTTTACCCCGTACATGATTGACGAGCCGATCGCGAGGCCAGCGACCATCCAGACCCAGCCGGGCAGCGGCGCCGATTTTTTCCGCCGAGTCCGGCGTTTCTTGGCCACTACATTTTCTCCGGCGAACTAACGCCGAGGATCGTCAGCCCGTTGCGGATCACTTGTTGCGTGGCAAGAATAAGCGCGATACGAGCGTTTCGAAGCGCAGCGTCGTCGACGATGAAGCGGTGCGCGTTGTACAGCGAGTGGAACAAATTGGCGACGTCGCGAAGGTAATTGGCAAGGGTATGTGGTGCCCGTCCTTCGGCAGCTCGAATGATCAACTCGGGGTAACGTGCCAGCGCCATCGCTAGGTTTTTCTCGTGCGCTTGTTTTAGCTCCCCGAGATTCGCCAGCGCATTCGCTTGGTCGAACTCATAACCGGAGTCATGCAGCTCGCCGATGACACTTGCCACCCGGGCGTGCGCGTACTGAATGTAATAAACCGGGTTGTCATTCGATTTCGAAACGGCAAGGTCCAGGTCAAAGTCGAGATGTTGATCGTTCGAGCGCATCACGTAGAAAAAGCGCGCTGCATCGTTACCGACTTCTGAGCGCAGCTCCCGCAGACTAACGAATTTGCCGCTGCGTGTGCTCATCGCTTCTTTCTCGCCTTTGCGATACAGCGACACGAATTGCACCAACGGTACGTCTAGCGATGCACCGTCATAACCCAACGCTTCCATACCGGCACGGACGCGCGGAATGTAGCCATGGTGATCCGAGCCCCAAACATCGATCAAAAGGTCGAAGCCACGTTGTCGCTTGTTGTAGTGGTAGGCGATGTCGGAGGCGAAGTAGGTTTTTTTGCCGTTATCGCGCACGACGACCCGGTCTTTTTCATCGCCGAGTTCGGTCGTTTTGAACCAGATTGCGCCGCCACGTTCTTCCAGCAGATTGCGCTCACCGACCTTGGTCAGTGCGGTGTCGATCGAGCCGTCGTCAGCGAGGCTTTCCTCAGAAAACCATTCGTCGAAGCGTACGCCGAACTCTCCTAGGTCTATCCGGATATCGGCCAAGATGGAATCGAGCGCGTACCGCCGCAGACTTGAAAAGCCAAGCACGCCAAGGATCGATTGCGCATTGGTGATTAGCGCATCGATGTGCGCGTCTTTCGTCTCCTCCGTGTCGGCTGGCGCGTTCTCGAACAGCGCCGTCATGTCGACAGCGTCGTAGCTTGAATCGAGCGCTTCGGCAATCGCAATAATGTACGCCCCTTGGTAGGCGGCAAGCGGCATCGACTGCTCGGTGCCACTCGAGATCTGTTGTAGACGACGCAGCAAAACACTAACGGCGAGGATCTCCATCTGTCGGCCGGCATCGTTGACGTAGTACTCGGTGCTGACCGAGTAACCAGCGGCCGCCAGCAGCGCCGCTAGCGATGCGCCGTAGGCGGCGTGGCGACCGTGCCCAACATGCAGCGGGCCGGTCGGGTTGGCCGAGACAAACTCGACCAGGACCCGCGGCGCATCGCGCGACGGCGCGCGGCCATAGCGTTCGCCGGCAACCAGAATCTCGCCGATTACCGCGTAGCTTGAATCTGCCGACAGGCGAATATTGATGAAGCCGGGACCGGCGATCTCGACGCCGGTGACACCATTGATCGTCGGCACTTTCGCAACGATCGCCTGCGCTAAGTCGCGCGGCGCCATCGATACCGATTTGGCGAGACGCATGGCGATATTGGTGGTCCAATCGCCATGGCTCGGATCGCGGGTGCGCTCCAGGACAACCCCTGGAATCGTGATCTCCCGGTCGGCGAGCAGTTCGGTGACGATATCGGTCAGCAGTCTTTCGAGTTGGTCTTTCAAAGTGGTTTGGGCTCGGCCCTGGTACCTAACAGTCGACCATTCTAGTCGAGTTTGCCGTCCTGGAGCGGATCACGCGAGGTCAATAGGGTCGACGTCGAGCGCCCAACGAACGCGTTGCCGTTGGACCAGTTCATCGAGGCGGGGGCGCAAGTCGGTCAACACTTTGCGCAGCGGCGGTCGCGATGTGGCGTGCAACAACAACTGTGCACGATAGCGACCGGCTCTACGTTCCATCAGTGCCTTCACCGGCCCATAGATCGCCACACCGACCGCATCTGACAGTGTGGCCCGTGTGGCGTTAAGGAATTTCCACACAGTATCGCGGTCGCGGCCCTCAGCGCGCAGCAACGCCAAGTGGGCAAACGGTGGCCAGCCCGCCGCCCGTCGCTCATCCAGGGTGGTTGCCGCGAAGCCGGCGTAGCCGTCTTGCAGCAACGTCGCGAGCAGCGGGTGCGTCGGAAAGTCGGTTTGAATCAGTACTTCGCCCGCGCGGTCTTCGCGCCCGGCGCGCCCGGCCACCTGCACCAGCGTCTGGGCAAGCCGCTCGGCCGTTCGAAACTCGCTGCCAAATAGCCCTTGATCGGCGTTCAAAATACCGACCAGTGAGAGCTCGGGGAAATGGTGGCCTTTCGCCAACATTTGGGTCCCAACGAGTAGGCGGGCGGCGCCGCTGGTGGCCTTGGCCAGCGCCGCTTCGAGCGAACCGCGACGGCGCGTCGAGTCCGAGTCGATACGAACGATCGTCTCGCCGGGATACCACTTCTCTAGTGCCCGTTCGATCCGTTCACTGCCACTGCCAAGCGCCTGCAATTCGCCTTGGCACACCGGACACGCGGCTGGCAGTGGCTGATCGGCGTCGCAATGGTGACACCACAGTCGCTGCGCCGCCGCGTGCAAGGTCAGCCGGGCGTCACATCGATCACAGTCGAGGACATGGCCGCAGTTACGGCACAGCACCGTCGGCGCAAAGCCGCGCCTGTTGATGTGCAACAAGACCTGTCCGCCGCGACCGAGGTGCACATCGATCGCATTGCGCAGCGGTCCAGAGACGCCGTCGGTCATCCCATGTGCTGATGTATCGATTAGGCCGACAGCCGGCGGCTTGGCGTGACCGGCCCGCACCGTGAGCCTACTGTGCTGGTAGCGTCCCGCCGCCGCATTTTGCAGCGACTCTAGCGACGGTGTGGCCGAGCCGAGCAGGATTGGGATGTCGGTTTGCTGCGCCCGAACCACGGCCAAATCCCGCGCTGAGTAGCGAAAGCCGTCTTGTTGTTTCAGCGAACTGTCGTGCTCTTCATCAACGACGATCAAACCGAGCGCTGGCAGAGGGCAAAACACGGCGGAGCGCGTGCCGATCACTATCCGCGCGCAACCGGCCGCGGCGCGCCGATATGAGCTCAGTCGTTCCGCATCGGAAAGACCGGAATGCAGTGCAACCGGGGCGAACCCGAAGCGCGCTTCGAATCGCGCAACTAACTGAGGTGTTAGGCCGATTTCGGGAACGAGGACGAGCGCATCACGACCGGCGTTGAGCGTCCGTTCGATGGCCCGTAGGTAGACTTCCGTTTTGCCGCTGCCGGTGACGCCGTCTAGCAAGGTTGCTGCGTAGCGACCGTCGGCGGCGAAGGTTGTCGTTAGCGCCGCTTGTTGCTCATCGGACAGCGCCGGTGCGCTCGCAAGCACCATTTCTGGAATCGTTGTCGGTTTTTGGCGCAACGCAACAAGCTCGGTGCAGCCTTTGTTTGCAAGCGCTTTGGCGGCGCGTTTTGCAGCATCGTCGAGGTCGCTGTGTTCGATGGCTCCTTCTGCTTCAAGTCGCTGATAAAAAACAAATTGCTGCGGAGCCTGCCGTTCCAGGGCTAGCCGCTCAGCGGCCGTGAGCGCAGCAATTATTCGCCAGCTCTGTTGGATCGGCCATAACGGCTCGCCGTTGCGCAGCGCCCGTGGCAGGGCGGCGGCCACGACTTCGCCAGGCGCATGCTGGTAGTACTGGGACGCGAAGTGCAGCAAGGCCATCACATCCGCCGGGACGATCGGTGCGGTGTCGATGACCGCATCGATGCGCTTTAATTTTGAGGTGGCGATTGCCGGGACGCCGGCATCCTCCCAAACGAGGCCAACGGTGCGGCGCCGGCCGAACGGGACCCGAATTCGGCAGCCGATCGCTGGCCGGTCCGCGTCTTGATCCACAGGCAGGTAGTCGAAAACACGATACAGTGGTGTTTTTACAGCGATTTTTAGTGTTTTCGGGGGCACGGCGGGGGCTGGTCAACTCGCCTGTCAACCTTAGCGCCCGCGCTGCGTTAATGCACCTGAAAGCGCTCCTTAGCGAACAAATACGTGGAAACCCCGATGATTGAGACCCCGATGCTTTCGTGCACTGACCGACCCCGGCATCGTCGGTACGCGAATAGGTCGCCGCAATGACTTTTTTGGCGACAGCGAACCCTGCGATGGCACGAGAAAGCACCGAAACCGGCGAGACGGCCCCGTCAGTTCAAGAGCGGCGCCGGCAACTCGACCGGTTTCTCGCCAGCGTCGAACGCAAAGCCGTTGCGATTGCCGAAATGTCCTTATGGAACCGCGACGATGCGCTGGACGTTGTGCAAGACGCGATGATTCGGCTCGTAAAGCGCTATGCTGATCGGCCCGAAGAGGAGTGGACCCCGCTGTTCTTTCGTATTTTGAATAATCGGGTTCGCGACGTGCAGCGTCGCCGGCAGGTTCGCAATCGCGTCATGAGTTGGTTCGGCGGTAGCGACGATGAGTTGGATCCGATCGCGAGCGCACCGGATACGGACTCGGCCATGCCCGGTGAGGAATTGGAAGCGCTGGAGACGCACTCAACACTGACGGAAGCGGTCCGCCAGCTGCCGACCCGTCAACGCGAGGCGTTCATGCTGCGCAGTTTGGAGGGGTTTGATACAGCAGCAACGGCGGCGGCAATGGGCTGTTCTGAAGGCAGCGTAAAAACGCATTACTCGCGCGCGTTGACGGCTTTGCGCGCAGCTTTAGCGGACTAACGACGATGGATGAAAACAACCGAAATGACGATGCATTGGCGACGCAATTGCGCCAAGCCATCGACCAGCGCGCGGAGTCGCTCGATGGGGCGACGCTGTCGAAGTTGAACCAGGCACGCCAGCGCGCGCTCAATGAGTTTGATCGCGCGCAGCAGCCGCGGCGTGGTTACCTACCGTTAGCGGGCGCAACGGCAGCAGCGGTTGTCGTTGCGGTGGTGCTGGCAGCACGCGTCAATGTGAGCAGTGACGGTAGCGGCGATGTCGTGATGGTGGCCGATGCCCCCGTTGACGGATTCGAGTTGCTGCTCGCCGGCGATGACTTTGAATTGATCGAGGAGCATGAGTTCTTCGATGTCATGGAGGTGCTTTGAGCGCTCGCGCAGACGCGTTGCAGCAACGTAAGCGACGTTCGCTCGTTGTTGGAACCGCGCTTTTGTTCGGTCTTGCGAGCGGCTCGCTCGCTGACGATATGCCCGACGCCAGCTTCTTGGAGTACCTCGGTACCTGGGAAGAGGACGGCGACGAAGCAGAGTGGATATTGGTGGCAGACGAGGAATCGCTCGACGCGCCAGACGATGACAGTAGCGAGGCCCAGTTGGCCCGCGAAGACGACGAGGTGAGCTATGAACGGTAAGCGGACAGGCAGTATGGCTGCCCGCTGGTGGGCCAGCATAGTATTGGTATGCATGTCGCTGCCGGCGCTGGCGCAGACAAGTCGGCCGACGATCGATTGGACGGCGTTGAGCGCCGAGCAACAAACCGTGCTGTCGCGGTTTGAACAAACGTGGGCGGATTTGCCGGCAGAGCGCCAAAACAACCTCGCTCGCGGCGCAGAGCGCTGGCTTGCCATGAGCCCGGATGAGCGCAGCGCTGCCCAGCAGCGTTTTCGGAATTGGCAATCGTTAGCACCGGAACGCCGTGCGCGCATCTTGGAGCGTTATCGCGCTTGGCGTGAATTACCGGAGTCCGATCGACAGCGGATGCGCGAGAATTTTCAGCGCTTCCGCGACCTTAGCCCGGAGCGCCGGCAAGAACTCAGGGAGCGGTTCCAGCGCTTGACGCCGGAGCAGCGGCAACGGCTGCGCGATCAGGTTCGCAGTCGTCGCCAGCGCGATCGGAATTAGCAACACATTCGGCGCACGCTGCCGGCAACGGACTGCCGTAGATTCGAACGCATGACGGCTTTTGTCGATTTGCTGCCTGGTTGATTTTTCGCAGAACCGGCGTGACACTCCAACTGTGCAGCGCGGATGGATGTTGTGATCAGCGGGAACGCCGAACACATTTCTCAGCAGGTGCTGAGAACCGACGTTGCCGGTATGCCACTGGAGTGGATCGACTACCGCGAAGCGGTACGCTTGTATCATACCGGCCAGGTTGCCTATGCCTGCGGTTCTCTGCTCTACACGTTGCACGGCGGTTTTTCCGCACTTACCGGTGAACGCAGCCACGTCGATGTTAACTCGATCGTCGCCACCTACGGCACGCACCAAGGCTTAGCCGAGCTTCGTAACGGTTATACGCCGCCACTCAATAACCGCACGCTGTTTCGCCGCGACGCGAACGTCTGTTTGTATTGCGCGCAGCGTTTCCAGACCAGAGAGCTGACTCGCGATCACATCACGCCGATCTCGCAAGGTGGCAAGGATCTTTGGTCGAACGTCGCCACAGCCTGCCGCCGCTGCAACAACCACAAAGGTGGCCGCACGCCTGAACAAGCCGGGCTGCAGCTCGTCGCGGTGCCGTTTACGCCGAACTACGCGGAGTACATTTACCTCAAAGGTCGGCGGGTATTGGCTGATCAGATGCAGTATTTACTGGCCCATATCCCACGCTCGAGTCCACTGCACGCTCGACTCGCTGATGAAATCGCCGGCGAGCCGGAGGGCTTGGTGTTGTCCTAACGGCGACACGGTTCGCCGCGCGCGTGCTTTGGCGTACACTGAGACGCCATGCTGTATGCCATTGACGCGAGTGTTTACGTCTTCCGTGCATGGTTTTCCGTGCCGGACGACATGGTCGACCCTGACGGCAATCCGGTAAACGCCCTTTACGGGTTTTCCCGTTTTCTCGCTGACTTCGTCGAAGAGGTAGAGCCGACCAATATCGTCGTCGCGTTTGATCGCGCA
This sequence comes from Pseudomonadota bacterium, assembly GCA_039183535.1. Classification (GTDB taxonomy): domain Bacteria; phylum Pseudomonadota; class Gammaproteobacteria; order Steroidobacterales; family Woeseiaceae; genus JBCAXA01. The sequence goes on from JBCDBO010000029.1 coordinate 24,885, forward strand.
CTAGAGTCGTCGTTCCGCAACGATATCTACCCCGACTACAAGGCGAATCGCGATCCAGCGCCACCCGAGCTCGAACGTCAGTTTCGCCAATGTATGCGTTTTACCGAAGCGTTGGGTCTTCGCGCCGTATCGAGCTCACGCTACGAAGCCGATGACATCATCGGTACGAGCGTCACGACTGCTCGCCTAGCCGGTTCACCCGCAACGATCGTCAGTCGTGATAAAGATCTCGTCCAGCTCGTTTCCGGAGAAGACGTCTTTTGGGACTTCGCGGGCCGCAAACGTCTCGCCTACAACGATGTCCCGGAAGCCTATGGTGTCTGGCCCGAGCAGATTCCGGATTTTCTGGCCTTAGCCGGTGATAGCGTCGACAACATTCCCGGCGTGCCCGGTGTCGGCAAAAAGACGGCCGCCGCACTACTTGCCCATTTCGGCAGCTTGAACGTGATTTATTCGAATCTCGATCGCGTTGCCGAGGTTAATGTTCGCGGTGCCGCAAAGCTCGGTGCGAGGCTGGAGGAGCACCGGGAAATTTGCGACTTATCGCGCCAGCTCACCGGGATCGTTTGCGACGCACCCATCGATCTCGACATGCAATCGATGCAGCGACGTGCGCCAAAAATGGGCGAGCTGTACGCTTTCTGTGATGAAGTTGGTTTCGGCTCGGGACTGCGGCTGCAGGCGCAGCGAATCGCCGACAATCTAGCGCCGCCCATTGCCAGTTGAATAACGCGACGCTCGACGCTTTACTCGCCGAGCTCGGTCTGCCGCCAGAGTCCGTGCACGGTTGTACCGCGGTCGGCGGCGGTGACTCGCACCGTGCCTATCGGCTCAGCGCGGCCAACCGTCAGTTCTTCGTCAAAGCCAGCGGCCCCAAACACTATGGATCGTTGGTGGCCGAGGCCGCCGGTCTCGGCGCAATCGCCGCCGCAAGAAAGGTACCCGTACCGGCCGTTGTTAGTCTTGGTGGCATTGAGTCCGAAGGCTGGCTCGTGCTCGAGTGGCTCGACCTCGCGCCTTTACCCAGCGAGGCAAGCGCAACACTCGGCCGACAACTGGCTGAATTGCATGCCGTTGCCAGTGAACGGTACGGGTGGCCCGCCGATAATTGGCTCGGCAAAGCCCCACAATGGAATCAGTGGTGTCCGAGCTGGGTCGAGTTTTGGCGCACGCAGCGCTTGGCGCCACTCGTGGCGCGCTTCGAAGCGGCTGGTCCCAACACCGCTCGCCAACGTCTTGTTAGCGCCGCGGTCGACGCGAGCATCGCCTGTCTTGCCCATCATGACCCGCTGCCATCGTTACTGCATGGCGACCTGTGGGGCGGTAACGCTGCCTACGATGCGCGCCGCGAGCGGCCTGTCGTTTTCGACCCAGCTCCGTATTACGGCGACCGAGAAACCGATTTGGCGATGGCCGCCTTGTTCGGCGGCTTCGACGCGGCGTTTTTCAGCGCCTACGAGTCGCGCGCGCCGTTACCGAGCGGCCATGAACAACGGCGTACCCTCTATCAGTTCTATCATGCGTTGAATCACGTCAATCTGTTCGGCGATGGCTACAACGGCATGCTCGACCGGTTGGCGCGCGCCATTGTCGGCAACGCGACCTCGGTCACGTAGTTGTCACGATGACCGCTTCGCGAACGATCTGCGTCGTACTAGCGGCTGGACTTATCCTGTTGGTGCCATCACGGGTCACGGCCTATCAATGCCCGCCGGATTGGTCGGCGCAACGCGCTGTCGAGGCCGCCAAGTACGTGTATTTGATCCGCGCCACTAACGTTGAATACGCGGAGGCGCTCACTCGCACTGTCGTGCCGGATCATGACGTCGATGCGGGTGTCATTAAGCTGTCGGAGGTCTCGTACGACTTACTCGAGGTGTTGAAAGGCGATGGTTCCGCCGCGCTGCGACTTATCGATCCGGCCGGCATCGGCGTCGGCTTCGTCGGTTTCGTTCCGGGCTATTACTACATCATCGCTATCGCTAACCCCATAGCCAACCCTGTTGGCAGCGAGGTGCTGGACGACCTGCCGCCGGGCTGGCCCGCTAACACGGTCGTCGTTAGCATCTGTGACGTTGTGGCTTCCGCTGCCTCATTAAAGAGCGATACATTCCAGGCTCAACTTGCTCGCGTCCGATCGATAACGAAACAGACTGGCCGTTATCCATTGAGCAATCAATGACCGATGTAGTCGCTGCTGCGAATCGCTAGCGTCGTCCCTTCTGGAGCATGTAACAAGAACATGTCTGGGTCGAATCGAGCCTGCTCTAATTCGAAGCCGAATCGATCGACGCAGCTCTGTAGCGCCTTTTTGTCCGCAACGACGAACGAGAGCAGGGGGCTGCGAAAATCGCGCGACTCCCTGAGGCCAATCGCCGTCGTGCCGATTTGCATGCGCATGTGGGCTGGCTCGTCCGCCTCGCCGATAACGGTATCCGCAAACGGTGCCCAAAATCGTGCCGCTTCGAGCAGCTCGCCGACCGGCATTGTTACCTCGACGAACCGCCCAAGAGCGCTAGCGTGCGTCTCTTCGTCGGGCGGCGAAAACGTGCGTGCCTCGATCCAGGTAACGGTGTTTCCGAACGGTCCTTTCAACGAGGCTTCGTGCAGCTCGTCTTCGCCGATGTGTACGCCACTGAATTCGACGTCTTGAGTGGCAAGGTCGATGACCAAACGGCGTATATTCGCTTGTACGATGCGTATCGCTGGTAAGGTGTCGCTCGGTTCGTGCAGGCCAATACAAATACGGCCATCGCTGACCACGGCGTAACCATCGGTGATACCGTCGCTCGTCGGCAATTCGCTAAATCCCAGTTGCCGATAGAACGCAATCGACTCGAGCAAGTCGTCGGATCCAACCGCATATTCTAAGAAGCGGCTCACCGTTCTGCTCCAACCTCCAGCGCGAGGCGCCGCGACTGCGTCAGTTCTGCTTGTTCGGGTTGCACCGTTTGTCCAAGCCGATCGAGGACCAAGTTAACCAGCAGTTCCGTATGGTCGTTACCGTCGTTCAGGCAGGCGACGTAACGAAGCTTACCGCCACCCGCTTGCGTGAAGTTCTCCGAGTTTTGCAGCGCGATTTCTTCGAGCGTCTCAAGACAATCGATTGAAAAACCGGGGCAAGCTACATCGATATTACCGACGCCCTCGGCGCCCCACGCCTCCAGCAACTCGTCGGTGTACGGCCGCAGCCACTCTTCGCGCCCGACTCGCGATTGAAAACTCAGGAACCACTCATCGTTGCCAAGGTCGAGATTCTCCGCGATCAGTCGCGCCGTTTTGTAGCAATGGCAATGGTACGGGTCTCCGGAGTCAAGATAGCGCCGTGGGATACCGTGAAACGAGAACAGGAAACGCTCACCACGCCCGTGTGTTTCCCAATGCGCACGAATACGATTCGCGACGGCCTGCACATAGTGTGGATTGTCGTGATAGCGGGTGATGACGGAGAGATCGGGAATTCGCCGTGTTGCCTTCAACCAATCACCGAGTTGGTCCATGACGCTGCCGGTCGTTGTTGCCGAGTACTGCGGGTACAGCGGCAAAACGATGAGCCGGGTTGGATTGCGCGCGTGCAGGCGGTCAAGCGCCGACGCGATCGATGGGCTGCCGTAGGTCATGCCCAACTCTACTTGAATATTCAGGTCGGTCCGCTCATTCAGCGCCGCGCTCATCCGTTCGGCGAGCTTTTGCGAGATGGTCAGAAGCGGCGAGCCGTCCTCTTGCCAGATTTCACGATACGCTTTCGCCGATCGCGATGGACGTACCCGCAAAATGACGCCGTACAGAATCGGTAGCCACAGCCAGCGCGGCAGTTCGATGAGTCGTGGATCAGACAGGAACTGCGCCAGATAGCGGCGTACGGCAGCCGTTGTTGGAGCATCGGGCGTACCGAGGTTGACGACCAATACGCCAACGGTCGGCTCGGTGCCGTGCTCGTAATTCGGTTCGGTACTGTACCTAGCCATGTCGCCTAATTGGACCCACCCACGCTATCGGCACAACCCTAGCAAGCACGGCTAGGCGGCGCCACAAACGCCGTCCCGTGTCACGGCGCTGTACAATCGGCACAACACGAACAACAGTTGAGAATGTCGGCAATGGCGGACAACGACGATTGGAACGCGGAGCTTAAAAAGCTCGAGAACGCTGAGCCACTGGAGGGGAAAGATCGGATCGATGTCATTCGCGATGCGACGGTGTTTCAAGTCAAGCTCATCTTGGACGGTCTTCTCGATCTGGTTCTAGTGCCCGTCTCGTTGGTGATGGCCGGCATCAGCATCGCGACGAACGACGACTGGTTTTATCGGACCTTACGTCTCGGGAAGAAAGTCGAGTTGCGGATCAACCGATTCAGCGTTATCGACGAGGTGCCTACCGACGGCGCCAGCGACAGGAGCGATCGTGATCAAATCGACGAGTTGGCCGTGCGCATCGAGCAAGAAGTTCGCCGCGAGTTAGCCGAGGGCAAACTGACCGCCAGTGCGCGTGATTCGTTGGCGCGATTACGGGACCGACTGCGTAGTGTCGCCGATGATGGGGAGCGCTCTAGCGATCCTCGTTGAAGCCGATTTTCAACAGAGTATCGATGCTGGGTGCGGGTTCTGCGTTCGCCACGGCGCCGCTTCGCAGACGCGATCGGTACTCTTTGTAAACGCGCATCGCGACGGCGGCGAACAAGCATAGAATCGGGACATGGACGATGACCATGACGCCGGTACCTACGCCGGCCATGTTGTCGAGATCGGCGTCCGTTCGTATCCAGCCAAGCGTCGCGATTAGGGCGATGGCGCAATACAGAAGCTTAAACGCCATTACTTTGCTTTCACCAAACATAAAAACGATGCACTGCTCCCCGTAGTATGCCCACGCGATCATCGTCGAGATCGCAAACAACCAAGTCGCTAGCGTAATCAGGTATTTTCCGAGTCCTGGCTGGATTGTGTCGAAGGCGTGCGCGGTCAGTGTCGCGCCAATGTACGTTGTATACGTGTCGGTGTTAGTCAATTGCGGCTCGACGCTCGATACCAGCGGTGCCCAATCGACGACGTAGCGCTCGCCATCCAGACGCACGGTGCCGGCGAGCTTGTGCAGGTTATTACCCGTTAACGTGCTGGGGTCACCCGCGACAATCGCGAACACAGCGGCGTCGGGCGTTGTAGGTATGTTCGTAAGTTCAGTCGATGGCAATTGCCAGCTACCGTCCGCTGTTTGCGAAAACGCGTAGTCTCCGGCGACCATGGCGTTGTCAGGTGCACGGTTCCAGACGCCGGTCGATAGAATGACCAGCGCCGTCAATGTGCAAACGATAATGGTGTCGATAAACGGCTCGAGCCCGCCCACCAGACCTTCGCGCACCGGCTCGTCGGTCTTGGCGGCCGCATGCACAATCGGCGACGAGCCTTGGCCGACCTCGTTCGAGAAGATCGCGCGCTTCATACCGATCATGAAGGCGTAGCCCATCGTTCCGCCGATAAATGCCCCTTCGGCTTGTTGTGGCGAGAACGCCGACGTGAACATCAAGCCCAACATCGCCGGCACATCTTTGATGTTGACGATCACGACGTAGATCGCGACCAACAAATACATCGCGACCATGCCGGGGACGAGTATCGATGTGACCTGACCGATACGGCTGATGCCGCCGATGATGACGAAGCCGATAATCGCGGCGAGGATCGTGCCGCAGAGCCAGCTCGGGATGCCGAAGTACGATTCGGTAATCGTGCCAACGTTCCACGCTTGGAACATGTTGCCGCCGGTTGTCATCGAGATCAGCATCGCAACGCAAAACAAGCCACCTAACCACTTACCGGCCCCGGCGAACGACGGGAAGGCGCGGCCCAAGCCATGGGCGACGACGTACATCGGTCCGCCATGTGGATTGTCGGGATCGTCGGTGTTGCGAAACAGCATCGACAACGTGACCGACGCGAGTTTCACCGACATGCCAAGAATCGCGACGGTCCACATCCAGAACATCGCGCCCGGTCCGCCGAGTGCAATGGCGAGCGAGACGCCACCGATGTTGCCGAGGCCAACCGTGCCCGATAAGGCTGCCGTTAGTGCTTGGAAATGATTGATCGCACCGGGGTCGTTGCTGTCGTCATAGCGGCCGAGTAGGACCGCTGAGCCATGGGTCAAGGCGTAGTACTGTGCAAAGCCTGACCAAAGCGTAAACACGACGCAGACGCCGAGAATGCAATAGAGCACGAACTCGTGCCAGATGACCGCATTCGCGGCGGCCAGAAACTCGCTAAGACCCAACGGCTAACTCACGCCACGCGCGCACTGCGCCTCGGCGCCGTAGTGTAGCGGTTGTGCGCTCGCTGAGCACATCGACCGCAGCGCGTAACTCGCTAAGCTACGCGAAGCGCTTATTGACCCACGGCACGCTGGCGCTGATTGGGCGTCGAATGACTGAGCGCTCCATCGCCGTACGATTGCACAACCTCGGCAACAACGACGTGAAAGCCGCCGTACCAGCGCTCGTACTGCCGCTTCGCTTTGACATGTAGCGGATGCCGAGAGAAATGCCGCAGCGCTGCTCGGTCGCGCCAGTAATAGACTGCGTTGCGACGCGTGCCGTCGGCCGATACCCAGCTCTCTTTGCCGAGAAAGCCGTCGGTTTCTTCGGCTGCTCGGGCAATCAGCCCGTCGAGCTCAAAAAATTCGGCGTCGAGTTCGCGCTCGGTGAAGATGAACGATGCGCTAAACATGCCAGCTCTCGATGACCACCCTAAGCGGCCTCCAAAATAGCGGTCACGCCCATGCCGCCCGCCGTACAAATCGAGATCAGTCCGCGGCCTTGGCCTTTTTGCTGCAGCAATTTCGCCAATGTCGCGACGATCCGCGCGCCGGTTGCAGCGAATGGGTGCCCGACAGCGATGCTTGAGCCAACCACGTTGAGCCGCGAGCGATCGATCGCACCGAGCGGTTCATCGCGCCCGAGACGCTCGCGACAAAACTCGGCCGACTCCCAGGCGGCCAATGTGGATAGCACTTGGGCTGCGAACGCCTCATGAATCTCGTAGTAATCGAAGTCCTGCAAGCTCAATCCAGCATCGCGCAACATTTCCGATACCGAATAGGCCGGTGCCATTAACAGACCTTCTTCACCGATGAAGTTAACGGCGGCTGCTTTCGCGAACGTGATGTAGGCCTGAATTGTTTGGCCGTTGGCCGCGGCCCACTCGTCAGAGGCTACGAGCACTGCCGCTGCGCCGTCGGTCAATGGTGTTGAGTTGCCGGCCGTCATCGTGCCAGCGCTCGAGCGATCGAACACCGGTTTTAACTTAGCGAGTTTGTCGAGGGAGGTATCGGGGCGGAGGTTGTTATCGCGATTAAGACCGCGGTAGGGCATGACCAGGTCGTCAAAAAAACCGTCTTCGTAAGCCTTCGCCGCCTTCATATGGCTCTCGTAGGCGAGTTGATCCTGTGCCTCGCGGGTCAGCGACCATTCTTTCGCCGTTATTTCGGTGCTTTGCCCCATCGACAACTTCGTGCGCGGCTCCTCGACGCCAGGCAGCTGCGGTTTGAAGTGTCGCGGCCGCAGTCCGAACCATGGCGCAATACGTGCACCGAGCGATCGTGCGCGAAAAGCGCGCATCAAGATCGCCCGATATTCGTCCGGATAGACGATCGGCGGGTCGCTAACCGTATCGGTGCCGGCACCGATACCGACGTCGATTTGGCCAAGCGCGATTTGGTTGGCGACTTGAACCACGCCGGACAAGCTCGTGCCGCAGGCACGCTGCAGGTCGTAGGCCGGTGTCGTCGGCGCCAAACCCGAACCGAGTACCGCTTCGCGGGCCATGTTCCAGTCGCGGGAGTGTTTAAGAACGGCGCCCAGTGCGACTTCGCCGAGCTGTGCCCCGCTCAGCCCGTACTTATCGACCAAGCCGCGCAGCGTGGCCGTCATCATGTCGAGATTCGATGTATCGGCATAGGCGCTATGCGAGCGCGCAAATGGAATGCGCAGCCCGCCGACGATTCCGACACGGCGTGATTGTCCGTCGTGCAACATGCGAGGTCCCCCGCGACCAGTTCGAATACCGAGCATGCCATTCGCCGCCAACGAGAGCCAGAAAGCTTGCACCGAGACGCACCGGTACCCGCATAATGCTGCTTCGGTGGTTTGGTCGCTGCGCAAGCGGCGAGGTAACTGTGGCGAGTACATCTAACAACGCGTCCGAGCCCGCTCTGGAACCGGCGACGCGTGAGGTTTTTCCGCTCCTCAAGCTCGCCTGGCCTTTGATTCTCAATAATCTCGCGGTTGCGACGATGAACTTCGCCGATGCGGTCATGGCTGGCCGCTTATCGGATCGCGATCTTGCGGCGGTCGGCGTTGGCAGCAGCATCTGGAACCTGTTTTTTCTGACCTGTATGGGCGTGCTAATGGCGATATCGCCGCTCGTCTCGCAGTGCTTCGGTGCGAAGAACTACAACCGTATCGGCGCTTACGTGCGCGAGGGCCTGAAGGTCGCGCTAGCGCTTGGCGTTGCAACGATCGTGCTGGCATGGTTCGGCGCCGGGTACGCGATGGACCTCATCGGCATTGACGCGGGTTTTCGTTCGCTGGCTGTCGACTACACCCGCTACATCATCTGGGGTGCGCCAGCCATCATGTGTTTTCTTGCGATTCGCTACGGACTTGAGGGTATCGGCCACACATTACCGATCCTCGTTTGTTCGTCGATATCGCTGGTCATCAATATCGCCGGCAACTTTGTTTTTATGTACGGCTTGTTCGGCGCGCCGGCACTCGGTGGCGCCGGTTGCGGCCTGGCGAGTGCCATAGCGATGTGGTGCTTACTGGCTGCGCTACTTATATATGTGGCGATCGATAAGCGCTGTCAGCTGCTGCGCGTCTACAGTCGGCACAAAAGCCGGGTCAAAACAATGAAAACCGAGATTCTGAGTCTCGGTATTCCGATATCGGCCAATATTCTTGCCGAGGCTGGACTCTTTATTTCGGTATCGCTACTGATGGGAAGGTTGTCGGCTAACGCGGCGGCGGCGCATCAAATTGCGCTTAACTACGCCTCGACTATGTTCATGATTCCGATGGCCTTAGCGTCGGCGATCACCGTGCGGGTCGGCCAAGCAGTCGGGGGCGGTACGCTCCGTGCGGCTCGACAGCGCGGCTTTGTCGGCATTGCAATCTGCGCCGGTTTCATGACGGTGTCGGCGGCGGTTCTGCTCGGCTTTAAAGACTCGATTGTCGGTCTGTACACGAATGATGCATCGGTGAGCGCAACGGCAGTGACGCTGTTGTTCGTTGCGGCGATCTTCCAAATCTCCGATGGCATTCAAGTGGGTGCCGCCGGCGCCTTGCGCGGCTTTAAAGACACGCGGGTCCCGCTGGTATTGAACTTGATCGCCTACTGGGTTATCGGCTTTGCCCTGGCCTACAAAGAGGCCATCGGGATCGAGCCGACGCCGCGCGGTATTTGGATAGGTTTTGTATTCGGCCTGACGGTGGCCGCGATTCTCTTAACCGCCCGCTACGTGTTGTTGACCCAGCGACATATCAGTCGTTTATCGGTCGAGTCTGCCAGCTAGCGTTTGCAGTACCCATGCGCGTAGTCGACGATGCGTGCACAGCGAGCGGCGTCGAGTTCGTAGTGTGGGCATGCGTCAGCAAACACACCACGATCGGCGCTCGTCGCCAGTTCTCGGCAGAATGTGACTTTGTCGTCCGTCACGTCGTTTAAGCAGCGCCGGACAAAAAGGCTGACACCGCTGAAGCACGGTTTGCTGTCGCACTGCACGATCCGTTCCGCGGCGCCATTCAGACAAGCAGCCGGTTCGGCGTAGTCATTACGGAAGTTCGCGATCGTCTCGTCGCCGGAGCCATCGAGCAATTGCAAGCCTATGACAAACACGCCGATTGCGGCTGCGGATGCTACAAACGGAAAACGCATGGACTAACGCTACGCTCCGAATCGCCGCTGGCCGAGGATCGCTATCACGCTTTTACGGGCCTCAACGCAGCCGGTTGTAGAAGTTAATCAGCTTCTTCGTGCGCGCGTTACGAAACACCAATGCGCCGTTCGGCTCGAAGCCATAGGCATACCGAGACACGTTGCCGTTGGACCACTGTATGGTCAGAAACTGGCCGTCCGCTTGCCACGTACCCCGATCGGTGTCTTCGGCGCTCTCGCCGTTGGCCGTCCATTCCAAGTTCTGATTGTAGTCTCGTTCCGCTGCGTACCAATGCGCCTTTGCGCCAAAAAAGACGCTGCCGTCGGCGTTGAAGACCCACTTCAGCTGCGTATTGGAATAAACGCCCGTATCGCCGCCGGCCAACGATTCACCGCCAAAGATGCCAATCAGACGTTGGTCGCCACGGCTGGACACAGCAGGAGCTGGCGCGGTGCTGACGCGACCGCTATGCGGCCCGGTGCCCATCGATCCTCCTGGACCCGGCGTAAGCTGACGATTTAGCGTTATGGCGCCTGCACTCTGTAGCGTCATTGTTTGGCCGGCTTGGTTCATCGTACCTGCGGACGTGACCGTGCCTTGCGCCAGCGATGTCCGGGGCAGCCCTGTTGCGGTATCGATCGTCATCGAGCCGGTGATCTTGCCCTCGGATGTCATGTCTACCGGCGCATGATTGAACGTTACTGTCCCGTTGGTCGACAACACGACGACCCCATTGCTATCGCCGGCGCTGGCAACGCCGACGGTCAAAACCGTTCGCATCTGGCCATCTTGAGAGGTCAGTTCAGCGGGCCAACTATCGCCGTAGTCGACCTCTCTATTGGGTAATACATCGTCATGAAACACGACAAACGGTGTCAACATGCCAAGGTCGGCGGCCGCAAGTTCGATGGGCTGACTCCCGCGACGCACGCTCACGATGGTTTCACCGCGAATCTCAACCAGCACCGTTTGGCCGGCAAGCGCATACGGCTCAGTCTTCGGAGTGCCATTAACGGTAATGACCATCGCGCTTTCCGGCGAGAAGCTTACCCGTGCGAGAGTCGGCCGTCCGTCAGCCGTGGCGACGACCTCTACACGGCCCGCCAACGTGGTTTTTGTCTGTTGCGCGACATCGCCTTGCT
>JBCDBO010000030.1:0-35180 GCA_039183535.1 Pseudomonadota bacterium
AATGCGGTTTCTCGTCACAGGCCGTTGCCGCGCTTAAGGCCTGCGGTAAACCGTTCTCGTACGTGAATATCTTCGAGGACCCGGAGATCCGCGAGGGCTTGAAAACATACTCGAATTGGCCGACGTTTCCGCAGCTTTACGTGAACGGTGAATTGATCGGTGGCGCCGATATCACGATCGACATGTACCAGAGCGGCGAGTTACAAACGCTACTCAATGACGTCGCTGACTGAGTCTAGGCTGGCACGGTAAATCGGCTCGACTCGATTCAGAATGTCGCAAAAGACGTCGGCGGTTTTCTCTGCGTCATAGGCGGCGCTGTGGGCGCTGGTCTCATCCCACGGTTGCCCGCTGGCCGCTGCGGCACGAGCGAGTACCGTCTGACCGAACACGACCCCGCCCAACGTTGCCGTGTCGAAGCTCGTAAACGGATGAAACGGATTGCGTTTGATGTCCGTTCGGGCCACCGCCGCGTTCAGAAAGCCGAGATCAAATGACGCGTTATGGCCAACCAAGACTGCGCGCGTGCAACCGTGGGCCTTGACGGCGCGTCGTACCTCGCGGAACAGCCGTTGCAGCGCATCTTTCTCATCGATCGCGGGCCGCAGCGGATGGTTCGGGTCAATGCCGTTGACGGCCAGCGAGGCGGGGTCCATCCGCGCGCCCTCGAACGGCAATACATGGAATCGTGTGGTCTCGGCACGGATGAAACTGCCGTCATCGGCAACGGTGATAGGGACGGCGGCAATCTCGAGTAAGGCGTCCGTGGCCGAGTTGAAACCGCCCGTCTCAACATCAACGATAACCGGTAGGAAACCGCGAAAACGCTGTCCTAGGTCCTGGTCATTCATCGTCGGCTGCCGCCAGGAGGTGCGGTAATTCGCGCGCTAGCTCAACCCCAAGGCGAGCGCCGACACCGGTTATTTCCGTACCGACCAGACCGAGGCCACCTTTGTGTTGCGCTGCACTCAGATCGATGTGGATCCATGGGGTCGTGGGCGGAACAAACTGTTGTAAGAACGTCGCAGCGTAGATGTGATCGCCGTTTCCGTCGACGCGGCACTGCACTAAGTCGGCCACCTCGCTACGAATATCGTCAGCGAAAATCGCATCCATAGGAAACGGCCACAACGGCTCGGCACATTGCCGGCTAAGTTCTTTAAGCGCCGGGTAGAGCGCAGCGGTATTGGAGAAGACACCGCTGTATCTGGTCGTGACGGCATTGACACAGCTACCGGTCAGTGTCGCAAAGTCGATCATCAAGTCCGGTTTGCGTCGCCCCGCTAACGTCAATGCATCAGCAAGTGCCATCCGCCCCTCCGCATCGGTGTGAATGGTTTGAATCGTCTTTCCATTGAGTGCCGTAACGATATCTTGGCTCTTGTAGGCGGTCGGTCCGATTCGATTTTCGGTGATCGCTAACCAGCAATCGACCGCGTGCGGATAGTTGAGTTGGGCAAGTGCCTTGGTGGCTGCCAGCGCAACAGCGCTGCCTTGCATGTCCAAGTGCATATCGAGCATCGCGCGGAACGGCTTGAGATTATTACCGCCAGTGTCGAATATGACGCCTTTGCCGAGCAGGGCAAGACGTTTCGACTTACGCGTCGATTTCGGCGTATAGCTAATACGCAAGATGCCAGCATCGTCGGTCGCGTTGCCTTGCGCGACGGCGCAAAAAGCACCAGCACCCATTTTTCTGAGCTGCTTCACCGAGTAGAAGCGACTCGTTAGCCCATGGTCGTTGGCCACTTGCTGAGCTGCTCCGCGCAGGGCCGACGCGTCGAGATAGTTCGGCGGCATCGCACCTAGCCAGCGCGCCAGATTATTGGCATTGGCGCGGCTAACGGCCAGCAGGCGGTCGCTGCCAGTTACGCTCGCAAATAAACGCAGACGCCGCAGCCGGCTTTTGTCAGCAGCGGAGGTCGAGTAGTTCGGCAGCCGAAAGTCGTTGATCAGGAACGCTTCAAGGGCCCACGCCGATAGCTTGGCCGCTTGCTCATCGGCGCCACCGGCTACGAGTATGCCGACCGCTTCCGGTTGGCTATCCAAACAGGCGACCGCCAGGCGGCGGACGGCGTCGGCAATGCTCGGCGAATCGTCGAGCGATGCGACTTGGATGGCAACGATCCGTGTGCCGCGCCGATTGTCGAGATCGGTCGTTGCTAAGCGGGTCGGACTCACCCCTGCGTTTTTCCGCCGTAGCCAGCGCGATGCTGATGGCAGCGCGCTCGGCAGCGACGGCAGGTCACCTGGCGGCAACAGCAGCGCTACGCAATCGAGTTCCGCGCATTGACGCTCATCGAGAGGCCGGCGGGAGACGCTGACGCGCGCGGGAGAGTGATTCGGTAGGGCGTCCGTCACGCTCGTCGGCCCGGCGAACAGCTAGCGTTCGGTGAACAGGAGTCGGTCATTGGGGCGCCTTTTCCGCGTATTTGTCGGGCAGCAAAATCGAGTATCATCCGTAAGTTGTCCACCGGATGGGTCTCGCGACGCCACCAAAACATCGTAACTGAAGGGTACGCCTAATTCATCCGGCGCGCTGCGTCCTCGCCAACAATGACTGCCACATGAAACCATTTAGTCGCTTCGACGATATCGATTCCACAGAAACTCACGAATGGCTCGAAGCGATCGATTCCGTTCTGAAAACCGATGGGCCGGAACGCGCTCACTTTTTGCTCAATCGGATGATCGATTTCGCGCGCCGCTCTGGCGCCTACCTGCCGTACAGCCCCAATACCGCGTATGTCAACACGATCTCGCCAGGGCAACAGCCTGACTATCCCGGTGACCGAACGCTCGAAAAGCGTATCGAGGCCTATATACGTTGGAACGCGATGGCAATGGTGGTTCAGGCCAATCGCGAGAATTCCGAGTATGGCGGTCATATTTCGAGTTACGCATCGTCGGCCACTCTGTACGAGGTTGGCTTTAATCATTTCTGGCGAGCGGCAACCGACGAGCGTGGCGGCGATCTCGTGTTTATCCAGGGACACTCATCGCCGGGTATTTACGCGCGGGCCTATTTGGAGGGACGGCTGACCGAAAAGGACCTGACACGTTTTCGTCGCGAAGTCGGCGGTAACGGTTTGTCGTCGTATCCGCACCCTTGGTTAATGCCCGATTTTTGGCAGTTCCCAACGGTATCGATGGGCTTGGGCCCGATGATGGCACTGTACCAGGCGCGCTTTATGCGCTACCTCGAGAACCGCGGGTTGATGCCGCCTAGCGATCGCAAAGTCTGGTGTTTTCTCGGCGACGGCGAGATGGATGAGCCCGAATCGCTGGGTGCGATCACGATGGCGGTGCGCGAAAAGCTCGATAACCTGGTCTTCGTCGTCAACTGCAACCTGCAACGTCTCGATGGACCGGTCCGCGGCAACGGTAAAATCATTCAAGAATTGGAGGCTGCGTTCGGTGGGGCGGGCTGGAGCGTTATCAAGCTCATTTGGGGCTCGCGCTGGGATCCCTTGCTGGCGCGTGATCGGGATGGCTTGCTGCGGCGAATCATGGAAGAAACGGTCGACGGCGAATACCAGAACTACAAAGCCAAAGGCGGCGCTTACACACGGGAGCACTTTTTCGGTAAGGAGCCGGCTCTCAAGTCGCTGGTTGCCAATATGTCCGATGAAGATGTTTGGCGCCTCAATCGCGGTGGTCACGATGCGATCAAAGTCTACGCGGCCTACGCAAAAGCGGTGGCGACTACCGATCGGCCGACCGTCATTCTCGCGAAGACGGTCAAAGGTTTTGGTCTCGGTGCCGTTGCCGAAGGCGCCAACACCTCGCACCAACAGAAAAAGCTCGACGATGATGACCTACGCGCTTTTCGGGATCGATTCAACATTCCGGTCTCTGATAAAGACCTGTCAAAAGTACCGTTTTATAGGCCACCGGAAGACAGTGATGAGCTCGCGTACATGCTCGAACGCCGGCGCCAGCTAGACGGTTACCTGCCGGCCCGCCGACGCACCAGTACGGCGTTAACGGCACCAGCACTCGAGGCGTTCAAAACGCAATTGGATGGCACCGGTGAGCGAGAAGCATCGACGACGATGGCGTTCGTACGCATCTTATCGACGTTGCTAAAAGACAAGACGCTTGGAAAATACGTTGTCCCGATCGTGCCGGACGAGGCCCGCACATTCGGCATGGAGGGGCTATTCCGCCAAGTAGGCATCTACTCATCGGTCGGGCAGTTATACACGCCGCAAGATGCCGACCAACTAATGTTCTACAAAGAGGACCGTAAAGGTCAGATTTTGGAAGAGGGCATCAACGAGGCGGGAGCGTTTTGTTCGTGGGCGGCAGCGGGTACCTCCTACAGCAATCACAACATCCCGATGATTCCGTTTTACATCTACTACTCGATGTTCGGATTTCAACGAATCGGTGACTTTATTTGGGCTGGCGGTGACATGCAGTCACGTGGTTTCTTGATTGGCGGTACGGCCGGTCGAACGACGCTCGCTGGCGAAGGCTTGCAACACCAAGACGGCCACAGCCACCTATTGGCATCGACCGTCCCAAATTGCGTTTGCTACGACCCGGCGTACGCGTATGAACTGGCGGTCATTGTTCAAGATGGTCTTCGGCGGATGATGGAAGAGCAGGAGAATGTCTTCTATTACATCACCTGCATGAACGAGAACTACGTGCATCCTTCGATACCGAAAGGCGCGGAAGACGGTATCTTGAAAGGCTTGTATCTGGCGCAGCTCGGTGGCCGTGGCCGCGTTCGTGTGCAGCTGATTGGTTCCGGTACGATTTTGCGCGAGGTCGTCGCAGCAGCAAAAATGCTTAGCGACGACTACAAGATACCGGCCGATATCTGGAGCGCGACGAGCTTCAACGAGTTGCGGCGTGAGTGCCTTGAAGTCGAGCGGTGGAACGCATTGCACCCGGAGGAAGAGCCACGTCGCAGCTACTTGGAGCGTGTTTTGGAAGGGCGCCCTGGGCCGTTTATCGCAGCCACCGACTACATGAAGATCGTTCCCGAGCAAATCGAACGTTGGGTGCCTGGTCGCTACGTTACGCTCGGTACGGACGGTTTCGGGCGCAGCGATGCGCGTGCCGCACTTCGCGATCACTTCGAAGTCGATCGTCGCTACATCGTAGTCGCTGCCCTCAAAGCACTTGCCGATGACGGCGCGTTGGACCAAAAGACGGTCGTCGAAGCGATCGAGCGTTATGGCATAGATCCGGACAAACCGGACCCGGTAACGCTGTAGCGTGGGCGATAGGTAGCTGACGTGAGTAAGCAAAACAACGTTTCGATTCCCGATCTTGGCGACTTCAGCGACGTCGAGGTGATTGAGGTGCTCGTCGCTGTCGGTGACTCGGTCAGTGCTGAAGACGGCATTATCACGCTGGAAACCGATAAGGCGACGATGGACGTCCCGGCACCGATGGATGGCACGATCGCCAGTCTGTCAGTCGCGGTCGGCGATACGGTCAACAGCGGCGATATCATCGCCGTGCTAGAGCAAGGCAGCGACGCCCACTCTGCGCCCGCAGCCGATGAACCCGCGACGGATACGCCGAGCGAGGACGATGGCGACACGGTCATTCGCCAGGTCGACGCCGTGGCGACGGCCGACAGTGCGCAGACCGTCCCGGACCTTGGCGATTTTTCCGACGTCGAGGTCATCGACGTCCTGGTCAATGTTGGCGATGTGATCGCTGTCGATGACGGGCTAGTTACGCTCGAGACCGATAAGGCGACCATGGATGTGCCGAGCACGGCGGCCGGCACAATTACCGACGTTAAGGTCAGTGTTGGCGATCGAGTCAATATCGGCGACACGCTGGCGATCATTGCGGCCACACTCACCGCGGACGCAGCACCGGTCGCAACGGCGCCACCGGCGAATGAGCCGGACGCGCCAACTGCGCCACACACAGAGCAAGCGCCGGTCGACCCCGCCACAGCAACGGCGCCAAAGCCGCCAACGCAAATCGTTGAGCCGACCATCGATGAAGCCGGCTTTTCGACGGCGCACGCCAGTCCGTCGGTTCGCCGGCTCGCGCGCGAACTTGGCGTCAATCTTGCCCGCGTCAAAGGCACAGGTCGCAAAGGCCGGATCAGTGCCGACGACGTCAAGGCGTGGGTCAAGCAAACATTAGCCGGTCACGGATCGGCTGGCGCTGGAACTGGCGCGCCGTTACCAGCCACCCCGGTGGTTGATTTTGGCGCATTCGGGCCGATTCGCGAGGAAAAGCTCAGCCGCATTCAGAAAATCAGCGGGCCGCGCTTGCAGGCGAGTTGGATCAATCTGCCGCACGTGACACAGCATGATTTGGCCGATATCACGGAGCTTGAGGCGCGGCGGCAACTGCTGAAAGGGCCGGCCAAAGACAAAGGTATTTCGCTGACGCCGTTGGCGTTTATCGTTCGCGCGGTCGTAAGGGCGTTGGCGGAGTTTCCGACCTTCGCGAGTTCGTTATCCGCGGACGGATCGGCACTGGTGATGAAGGAGTATTGCCACATCGGATTCGCGGCGGATACCCCGAACGGATTGATGGTACCGGTCATCCGAGATGCCGATAAGCTCGATGTTTACGAGGTCGCTGGCGAGCTCGCTACGCTGTCGAAAGCGGCACGCGAGGGCAAACTTAAACTCGACCAAATGCAAGGCGCCGTATTTACAATATCGAGTCTTGGCGGGATTGGCGGTACAGCGTTTACGCCGATTGTTAATGCGCCGGAGGTGGCCATACTCGGCGTGTCGCGGTCGAGCATGCAGCCAGTGTGGAATGGTGAGAGTTTCGATCCACGGCTGCTGCTACCGCTGTCGTTGTCCTATGACCACCGGGTCATCGACGGCGCGGCAGCAGTGCGATTTACGACGCGCCTCGGCGAGTTGTTGGGTGATGTTGCTGGCCTACTGGAGGCGCAGCCCTGATCGTCTGTCAGTGACGAGAGGCCAAGAATGAAGATCGTTATCCCGGATCTCGGCGATTTCTCCGACGTCGATGTCATCGAAGTATTGGTTAACGTCGGCGATGTCGTCGATGTCGAGCAAGCGCTAGTGACGCTAGAGACCGACAAAGCGACAATGGACATTCCGTCGCCTGCGGCCGGAACCATCGAAGCAGTAAGCGTTGCTGTTGGCGATAAGGTGTCCTCCGGTACGGTCATCGGCGAGCTCAGCGGTGCCGCCGACGCGTCGCAAGCGTCGCAAGCGTCGGAAACGTCGGCAGCGGTTGAGACGACAGCGCCACAGCCATCGAGCCCGCCCACGGAGGTCGCCGGCAACGATCGCGATTACGACGTTGTCGTACTCGGTTCAGGCCCAGGCGGCTACTCAGCCGCATTCCGTGCCGCCGATCTTGGCTTGAAAACCGCCCTAATTGAGCGCCACGAACGCTTGGGCGGGGTTTGCCTGAACGTCGGCTGTATTCCCTCTAAGGCATTGTTGCACGCCGCTAAAGTCATTGAAGATGCCGCTGCAATGGCTGATCACGGCATTCTTTTCGGGCAACCGAAGATCGACGCGCCGCAGTTGCGTGACTGGAAGCAAAGCGTTGTGAACCGACTGACCGGTGGCCTTGCCGGCATGGCGAAGCAGCGCAAAGTCGATGTCATCCATGGTACCGGTACGTTTCGTGATGCGCATACGCTCGACGTTGAGCGTGACGATGGCTCGCGGCAGCCAGTCTCATTTACGCATTGCATCGTCGCTGCTGGTTCCGAGAGCGTACGCCTGCCAGGCGCGCCCGACGATCCGCGCGTTGTTTCGTCGACCGGCGCGTTGGAGCTCGCGCCGTTGCCGGAGTCGTTGCTCGTCGTTGGTGGTGGCATTATCGGTCTTGAGATGGCCTGCGTTTACGACGCACTCGGTGTGCCGGTAACGATCGTTGAGCTCAGCAATACACTGATGCCGGGCGCCGATCCGGACCTCGTCCGGCCCCTTTCGAAACGCTTAACCAAGCGCTATAAAGCCATCCACCTCGGCGTAAAAGTCACCGCTATGCGTTCGGTCGATGCGGGCATTGAAGTCACGTTCGATGGCGATAAAGCACCCGCGGCGACCATCTTCGGCCGCGTCTTAGTGGCGGTCGGACGAACGCCAAACGGTCGCCGCATTAACGCGGAGGCAGCAGGGATTCACGTCGATGAGCGTGGTTTTATTCCTGTCGACAATCGCCTACGTACCAATGTCGAGCACATCTTTGCGATCGGTGACATCGTTGGCCAACCCATGCTAGCGCACAAAGCGACCCACGAGGGGCATGTTGCGGCGGAGGTCATCGCAGGCGAGAAAAGTGTCTTCGATGCGCGGGTCATACCGTCGGTTGCGTATACCGACCCGGAAGTTGCATGGGTTGGCGTTACCGAAACGCAAGCGAAAGCGGATGGGCTTGATATCGAGGTTGGTAAGTTTCCGTGGGCGGCCAGCGGTCGCTCGTTAGCCAACGGGCGAGATGAGGGTTTGACCAAGCTTATTTTCGATCGTCAGTCGCATCGGCTAGTGGGGGCGGGCATCGTTGGCACGAGCGCTGGTGATCTTATCTCGGAGCTTGCTTTAGCCATTGAGATGGGCGCTGATGCGCGGGACATTGCTCTGACGATACACCCGCACCCGACGCTAGGTGAAACCGTAGGTTTGGCGGCAGAGGTTTACGAGGGGACCGTTACCGATTTGTACGTGCCCCGCAAACGGGCATCGTAACGCGCTACGGTCGAATGATTAGTGCTTCGTTTGCGGCTACGTCGCCGGCGACGAGCCGTTGCCAAAGCGCGGGTACGGCATCGATACCTTTGGCTGTCGCTGGTGTTAGCCAATCTGTTGCTTGCGCGACGAAAGCGGCCCAAGCACCGGCAAAGGCGCGCTCGAAAGCATCGCGGCCGAGCTCCTTAATTCGTTGGTCGTAGACGGCGGGTGCAAAGAATAAATGCGGTGCTGGCCCTGCGCTCGGTCGCGTCGCTGGCATCGCGCCGTGGGCAGCACCGACGGCGAGGCTAGCCAGTAATTGCGCATCAAGCCGAGTATGAACGGCGTCACGCATGGCCGCGTTACCGGCGATATCGACGAACGCAGCAGTTTCTATGGCAATGTCGTCGATGCGGTCGTACGTGACAACGCGGTCGTACAGACCTAGCCCTTCAACAAACGCGACGTTACCTACCGATGTTAAGCCGATGCAGCGGCGGTTGCCGCGACGGCGGATGTCTGCAGCGGTCGCGATGGCGGTCTTGCTCGACGCGCTCGAAACGATTGCTGTGGCATCGGGCACTTGCGCATCGAGCGTCTCGGCGATCAAATAGCCGGTAAGAAACAGAGGCCGAAATACCATATTGACCACATCATGATCGGGGACAAAGCCGTTGGCCGGCGTTGCGGCGCGATACACATTGTAGGCAGCCGGAAGTTCGCGCCGGTGGCTGTCGGCGGCTAGAAAGCCATCGTGGGAGACCTTGCCCGGCTCTACGACGAGGTGCGTCGCAATCGGAAAGAAACCATACCAGCGGCTTCCCGCGGTGATCTCGGCGTGGGTGCTGTCGACGACCGTTGCGAAGCCCCAAGCAGGAACGCGACCGGATGTCGCGTCCGAGGCGGGAAAAAAGCGCCAATAGCCAATCGCATCACCGAATAGTGCGTAGGTCACGTTGTTGGCGGTGAGCGCGAGAGACTCGATGGCGAGCACGGCAGCGCCATCGCTACACGCGGCGTCCGCTGCGACATCGATACGACCGACGGAGTGGGTGTCGCGATCGACTTCGAATGTGTGAATGCTTGTTGTCATCGTGTTTGCTTAGGCGCTCTGGCGCCACGCCAGTGAGCCGCTTACGTCCGGGTACAGCTGGCTCATCGGTATTGAGCGTCCATCCTCTTGAACGATGCGGCAATGTTCGCGGCGCAACAGCCGCGGATGGCTAACTCCGCACGAGTGGGCAATGATACCGACTTCTTTTTTAATCTGCTCTGCGTAACGTCTGACTCGTTCCGCTTTATGGGTCGGGTTTAGGCCGCGCTGCAGACGTTTATCATGTGTAGTTATACCTGTTGGGCACGTGTTCTTATTGCACTGTAGAGCCTGAATACAGCCCAGCGAGAACATGAATCCGCGTGCGGAGTTCGCAAAATCGGCGCCCATGCATAACGCCCATGCCACTTCGGCCGGCGTAATTAGCTTACCCGATGCGATCACTCGAATTCGCTCACGCAGTCCATAGCTGTGCAACAAATCGACGACGGTCGGAAGACTTTCACGCAGCGGTAACCCCATGTAATCAATCAGGCTTAACGGCGCGGCACCTGTGCCGCCCGCAGCACCATCGACGGTGATGAAATCCGGTGCCGCACCAGGGCCACGCAGACGAATGAGTTCGAACAGCTCAACCAGCCAATCGGTCGAGCCAATGACGGCTTTCAGGCCGACTGGCTTACCAGAGAGGTCACGCAGGCGCGCGACAAGATCGAGCAGATCGGCCGCTGAGCTGACGTCGGGATGGCGGTTCGGCGACAGCGCGTCTTGACCGACGCGGATGCCGCGAATACCCGCAATCTCGGCGGTGACTTTTTCGCCCGGTAAGATGCCGCCCTTGCCCGGTTTAGCACCTTGACTGAGTTTGATCTCGATCATCTTAATGTTCGGATGCGCAGCACGCTCGCGAAAGCGCTTCTCATCCAGCTCACCGTCGTCATTGCACGCACCGAATTTCGCGGTACCTAGCTGCCAAATTAGATCGCCGCCACCGTCGAGATGGTAAGGCGATACGCCGCCTTCACCGGTATTCAGCCAAATCCCGGCCATTCGAGCGCCGTTCGAAAGGGCCTCGACAGCGGGGCGCGAGATAGCGCCATAACTCATGGCCGACACGTTGATGATTGCGTCGGACGTGTAGGGGTGCGGCAAGTCAGGACCGAAAGTTACCGGTGGTGCTGCCCGCGCCTCATGTTCAAGTGGTGGGTAGGCACCATTGACGAACAGCAGCGTACCGACGGTATCGAGACGGCGTGTCGATCCAAAGGCGACGGTGTTATCGACGCCTTTGGCGGCCCGGTAAACCCACGACCGCTCGGCGCGGTTGAATGGCATTTCCTCGCGATCTAGTGCGAAAAAATACTGCCGGAAGAACTCACCCAGATGCTCGAACAGATACCGAAATCGACCAACGACCGGAAAATTTCGCCGAATCGCGTGCTTGGACTGGGTCACGTCTAGGATGTACATGACGATAATGGTTGCCAACAGGCAGCCCAACGCAAAAACAAACAAGAGGGCGAGGACCTCGACCGCCTCTCGGGCGAAACGCAAACCTTCTGTCATCGATGTTCCCCTCTACGAGCCAATCTCGTTAGGTTATCGGTCAAACACCTATTTGATCCAGTAGTCTAGGTTGGCGCAGCATCTGCCGACCAGAGAAAACTGCGCCAACAGCGTGACAGAGTACGTGCTCACTCGTCCTATCCTGTCGTTCAAGAGGACGAAAATTGCCGCTCTCCATCCACCAATCGCCGTCGCTTGATTCGATAACTGTCAGTGCGGCGCCGCCATGTTCAGCACGGCTGGCGAGCGCAGTTGTCAATTCGGGTAACGCGACGCCAAATGCGCGATTGAGTCACGGCACGATGCTGTCGACGTCGCCCATGCACTCGTCCCGGCAGTCTAGAGTCTTGGCTCTAGGTAACCCCGGCGGATCAGCGGCGCAAGAAAATCGACTAGTGAGTACTTCGCCAGTCAGCTATCCACGGTGTTCAGCGTCCTTGTCGTCCGTTGGGTCCCCGGAGCGCATCGTCGTTTGACTGTCTTCGGAAACGATGACAATCCCACGCCGTGCTAGATCGGCGAGTGTTGCCAGTCCGGCTTCGATCACAACTGATGCGCTCGGTTGACCGATTTCGGAAGCAACCTGGCTGCACGCTTCGCGCCCACTAATTGCTGGATCAGCCGTTCGTAGTAACTCGAGCAAGCGGGCGCTGACTCGATTTAATTCGATATGCTTGACTCGCTCATCGCCGTCGCGATGGAGTAGCAGGAAGTGAGGTTCGTCAGACGGCTCAGTGGGGCGATTGTTGGGACTGATGCGATGTACGGGGAAACGATAAATCAATAAAACCGACAGCGCCGAGACGGTCAAGGGCGCTGCGCTAAGATCGGACTCGTCGAGTGGCGATGTGTGGTCGCTAAGCGTTGAGATGCTAAGTGCTAACTGTTGCCACTCGTAATGCGCGAGTTCCAACAACCAAGGCGCGCCTGTGGCCGCATCGCCTTGGCGGCTTGCCAGATAATCGACAAACTCGCTCGGTATCTTCAAAAACAGCGGTGTTTGTGATCGGTGATCGCGCAAAAAACCGCGCACCAACGCGTTCCACTGACCATCGTCGTGAAGCCTTCGAACAACGGGGAATGTTTTTGCCAGCAGACTGGATAAACTGTTGAAAAAGAGCCGACGATAAATGCCGATACGTCGTGCCTCTACGCCCTCCGGAGGCGGTACGTTGTCCGGATCGCGTATGTGCTCGGTGAACGTGCGTTGCAAGGCTTGGAACCCAGGTTCGTCAGCCATGGCGAGCCTCGCTGCCAACGGCCGCCCGCTGCGCGTAACGCACGCGATCGACCTCGCCTAGCAGCTCATCGAGCGACGGAAAATTGAAATCGCGCTCGAGTAGGGTTGGCACCGGGCCAAATCGCTCGTAGGCGTAGTCGAGCAAGGTCCACGCTTCTTCGCCCACCGCGGCGCCGTGTGTGTCGATGCGAAGATCGGGTGCTTCGACCTCGTGGCCGGCTATATGAAAATAGTGGACACGATCGATCGGCATCGAATCGATAAAGGCGCTGGCATCGTAGCCATGATTGATGCTGTTGACGACAACGTTATTGACGTCGAGCAAAAGGTCGCAATCCGCCTTACTGAGTACCGCATTAATGAATTCTGCCTCCGACATCTCGGCGCCGATACTCGCGTAGTAGGATACATTTTCAATCGCAATACGCTCACCCAGTATGTCCTGTGTTTGAGCGATTCGTGCGGCGACGTAATCGACAGCCTCTTCGGTAAACGGTATCGGCAGCAAATCGTAAAGATGCGCATCGTCCCCACAGTAGCTTAAGTGCTCAGTGTAGTAGCGAATACCATGATTGCGCTTAAAGCGACCGATTGCTCTTACAAAATCGACGTCGAGCGGTGCCGGTGCGCCAAGCGATAACGACAATCCATGGAACATGACCGGGTAACGTTCGTTGTATTCATCGAACGCACGTTTTAGTCGACCGCCGACATCAAGCCAATTTTCAGGAGCGACCTCAAGAAAGTCGATTCGACCGGGCTCTGCCGCGTGCAGAGGTTTCATCAAACCACGGCGCAAGCCAAGGCCAACACCACTCACAGGGTTGTTCATGATTCGTCTCGTTGCTCGCTCCTGCTTACCGGTAGACCGGTAAGCCGACGGGAATATTTCATCAGCGGGGCGAACTTGTTAGCAGTCGTTTAACGCCGCTGAGGTAAAGCGCTTCGTCCGGTGCAACGCCAGATTGCTGTGCATCCCACATGATACGAGCCAGAACATCGGCGCACTGATGCTCGGCACGATGCACATCGCCGCTCTGCCGGGCGAGTGCGGCGAATGCCTGTCGCAACCCGCTAGGCCGATCGGTTGCGACCTGTTCGCGAATGGCGAGGTGTAGGCCGAGATGCAAAAAGGCATTACTAATGTCGGTGTTGTCGGGCGCCGGAGTCGATCCCTGGGCGGCGACGATGGTTTGGTACTCCGGGTGCTCGGCAACAACGGTGGCGATCTGCTGCTCCAGTGCGTTCATCGGTTGGTTCGCTTGGGCCTTGGCCCAGGCCGCTGCGTAACTGCGACGCAGCTCGTCGCGGTCTTGGCCGAAAATCATATCGATGTTTGTCCATCGATCACGCCGCTCGTGCTGCGGCCGGCTCGCCGTGTGGTCGGCTGGTGGCGCGCGGCGGACGTCATTCGCCTCGCTCCGTCGTTGGGTGTCGTTGTTGGCGCGCCGACAGCCAGCGGGTCGCGACTATGACGGCGGCGAGTGCCAGAAATGCACCGGGGGGCAACAGTGCGAGGCGCAGACCACCGCCGCTGAGTGCTGTTGTACCGTCGCCGCCGAACAGCAGCGCGAAATCGGCGAACAGCGTCAGTGAGCCGACCGCTTCTCGGAGCATACCGACGGCAACGATCGCGAGCAGGAACCCCGTCCCCGTCGCGAGTCCATCGATGGCGGCTGCGCTTACTGTGTTGTGGCGTGCGAACGCCTCTGCCCGAGCGACGATCAGGCAGTTCGTGACGATCAGTGCGACGAATATGCCAAGCCCTGCGTACAGCGATGGAAAGAACGCCGCCATTATCGTTTCTATCGACGTTACTAACGATGCGATGATCAATACGTACGCGGGAATGCGGATCGCGGCCGATAGAAATCGTCGCAGGCTGGCGACGACGATGTTCGATAGCGTCACGATAATTAACGTTGCGATGCCAAGACCGATCGCATACGTTGTTTTCGTTGTAACGGCGAGCAAGGGGCAAAGTCCCAGCAACTGAACGGTGGCCGGATTCTCGCTCCAGACGCCCCGTCGCCATAAATCCCTAGTCATCATCAGCACGCTCCGCGGTTGATAGCGTGGGTCGAGCCGCGCTTTGTGCGAGCAGGGTGAGTGCATCGCGCACACCGCGGACTACCGCACGGGCCGTAACTGTTGCGCCGCTTACCGCATCGAACCGGCCACCGTCGCTGGTCAGCCGCCAGGTTTGATATGCCCCTGTGTCGATTGACTGTTGTTCGAATTGCCGAATCCAATCCGTGCGTTGTGCGTCGATGAAATCTCCGATACCGGGTGTTTCGCGGTGGCGTAACACGCGCACACCGAGGACGCTTAGCTCGCGGTCAACGCCAACGACGAGATCGATAGCGCCGGCGTAGCCGACCGACGTCGTCTCTATCAGCATAGCCGTCAGTTCGCCGCGATCGAACACACCGTAAACACGCACGGCAGCTCGCGCGGAGTCGGTGCCCGCATCGTCGTCAATACGCAACGCCTGTTTTGCAATGGTGTCGTAACGCGTACCGCGCAGAACCGCGGCGTAGCGTGCCATGCGTTCTTTTTCAAGGTTGTCGGCGAGGCGCGGCTCCGCTACCGAATACACTCCGGCGACCAGCGCTGCGCAACCGGCTGCGAGCAGCGTCAATGTCAGTGCGCCGTGCCAACGCTGATCGCGGTTACTCACGGCCGAGAACCCTCGGCCGACTAACTCGATCGATCAACGGTACGGCCATGTTCATCAGTAGAACGGCGAAGGCGACGCCATCGGGGTAAGCGCCCCAGGTACGTATGATCCATGTTAAGACGCCGATACCGAAGCCGTACAGCAGCCGGCCTCGCGGCGTTGTCGCACCGGAGACCGGGTCGGTTGCGATGAAAAAGGCGCCGAGCATCAACGCACCGGCGAACAGGTGAAAGCCCGGTCCGGCAAAGTTATCCGGGCTGATCAAGCTCGCTATTGTTGCCGGAATCAATGCTCCGGCCAATACGGCGACGGGGATTTGCCAACGTATGATGCGCCGAAACAGCATCCACATTCCGCCAAGAGCGATGTAGTTGTTGATCCACTCCCAGCCGCGGCCGGCGAAGTCGCCGAACCAGGGAGCGGCTGCGCTCTCCGACATCGTCCGGGATTCAGCGAATGCGACGCGGACACTGTCGAGTGGCGTTGCCCGCGTCAGTGCATCGAATGCAACGCCGGCGTCGCCCGTCAGTGTATAGCGAAGCGTCTGCATCAGTGAGGGATGTGTGTAGTCCAAATCACCCATTTTCGGCGGTAACCAAGCGCTTAATTCGACCGGAAACGACACCAGTGCCGCCGCATATCCGACCATCGCCGGGTTGAATGGGTTTTTGCCAAGACCGCCGTACAAGTGCTTCGCCACGGCAATTGCGATCACACTGGCGGTGGCGGTAATCCACCATGGCGTTAGTGGCGGCAATGCAAAGGCGATCAATACCGCTGTGAGAACCGCCGTAAAGTCACTGATCGCCGGTATTGGCTCGCTTCCCTTGGCGCGCAAGATAAGCGCTTCGGTGGCGACGGCGGCGGTTGTCGCGACAATGATGTTGATGACGATGCCTGGCCCAAAATACCAGCAGTGTGCTAGTACCGCTGGGACTAACGCATACAAGACTTGCAGCATGACTGCGCCGACGCCCGCGGATGGGCGAAGGTACGGAGTAATCGCCGCTTCAAACTTCACGGTCGTTACTCTGTTTGGGTCGTCGACGCTGTACGATAGCAGCAATGGCATCGGCGCTGGCCGCTCGCTTTTTCTGTTCACGTGCATCGGCGACAACTGCGCTACGGCTTTCGGCTCGAGCGATATGGGCGCGATAGCGGTCTTCCGCACGCAGAGCGCGCTGTTTTGCATGGCTGTCAACGGCTACGCTGTGCTTGGCGTCGCGAAAAATCTGCGTCAGCGGAATATGGCTTGGGCAAACCAAATCGCAGCAACCGCATTCGATGCAGTCCTTTAACCCTAACTCCGCCAATACCGCATGGTCGTGCCGTGACGAATAGTGATACAGCGATTGCGGCAGCAGACGAACCGGGCAATGCGCGGCGCACTCGCCGCAGCGAATGCACTCGCGGCGTGGCTCGTTCGACAATTGTACGGCCGGTCCAGTGACTAGCAGGCAATTGCAGGATTTGGTAACGGGCAGCGCGTCGTCGGTAAGGGCGAATCCCGTCATCGGGCCACCGACCAGCAAGCGATGAGCGTTGCTGTTATAACCACCAGCCGCAGCGACGACATCGGCGATCGGCGTGCCGAAGCGAACCCGGTAATTGCCGGGCCGCTCAACACCCTCGCCGGTGACTGTCACAATGCGGGACGTTAGCGGATGGCCCGAATCCACCAGCGCGGTGATTGCGGCGCTGGTTCCAACGTTTTGCACGAGTATCCCGAGATCCCCGGGCAGGCCACCGCTCGGTACCTCCTGGCCGCAGACCAGGTAAATGAGTTGGTCCTCGGCGCCACTGGGATAAATCGCAGGTATTTGGACAAACTCGACGCGCGAGTCACGACTACCGACATCGCGCAATGCCTGCCAAGCCTCCGGCTTATCGCTTTCCACCGCGATAATGCCCCGTTTAGCATCGGTCAGATCGAGCAGTGTCTCGAGCCCGCGAATTACGGCAGTCGGTTGCTCGCGCATCAGCCTATCATCGCAGGTGATGTACGACTCACATTCGACGCCGTTCAGTATCACCGTTTCGATACCGGAGAGAAGACCCTGCGTGATTTTTTGTGCCGCCGGATAGACGGCGCCACCAAGACCGACAATACCGGCTGCATGAACAGCGGCTAGCAAAGCGGTCCGGTCTTTGGCGGGCGGGGTAGAAGTCTTGCGGCGATCGTGCCCGTCAGACTCAATGATGACGCAGATGCCATGGGGTTCGCCGCGCCTCGGCAGTTGACGGGCCTCGATACTGATGACAGAGCCTGACGTCGGTGCATGCACGTAGGTGCCGACGGCTCCCTCAGGTTCGCCGATCACCGAGCCGTGCAACACCGCGTCACCGACCGATACCGTTGCCAAGCTTGTTTCGCCGGAGTGTTGCTGCAATGGAACAACCAAATGCGTCGGTACTGGAACGTCGATGATCTGCGTTGCATTCGATAAGCGCTTGTTGGCCGGTAGCCGCAGACCGCCTGGTAGGCTGTGCAGATTCTCGGTCGGCGCGCTCATGTTGCAGGATCGTCGAGACGAATGCAGTCGACGGGGCACGGTGCGATGCACAACTCACAACCAGTACACTCGTCTGTCAGGACGGTGTGCATGAAACCTTCCGCGCCGATGATCGCATCGACTGGGCAGGCCGGTATGCAAAGGGCGCAGCCAATGCAGCGGTCTTCGTCAATTGTAGCGAGCAATACCTCTGGTGCCGGTCCGACATGGTCGGTCGATACACTAACGTCGCCCGTTAATGCCGCCAGCTTCACGCGCGTCGCGTCGCCGCCCGGTGGGCATAGGTCGATCGTTGCGGCGCCGCTCGCAACGGCTTGAGCGTACGGTAAGCACCCTGGGAATCCACATTGCGCGCATTGAGTCTGCGGCAAAGCCTCGTTAATCGCCGCAACGAGCGGCTCATCCGTCGCGGGAAACCGCCAAGCAAGAAAAACGAGTGCGATGCCAACGGCTGCCGCCAGTAAGCCAAGCGCAATGACGCTGGTCATGAGCCAAACCCGCGGTCGAGGCCGGCGAGACCCAAAAAACCAAGCGCCATCAGTGCCGCCGTCACTAAGGCAATCGGCGCACCGCGCCAC
This sequence comes from Pseudomonadota bacterium, assembly GCA_039183535.1. GTDB lineage: Bacteria > Pseudomonadota > Gammaproteobacteria > Steroidobacterales > Woeseiaceae > JBCAXA01. The sequence continues at coordinate 18,289 of JBCDBO010000030.1, forward strand.
AACTCGGGAACGACCGATTCGTCAATGTACTCGCGCATAGCAGCGAATAAACACAGTACCAGGCCGAAGCCAATCGCTGTCCCAATGCCGTACACCAATGCTTCGAGGAGCGTGTCGGTCGTGCGGGCGCTCAGCAGCGCGACGCCGAGTACGGCGCAATTGGTCGTGATCAATGGAAGGTAGATACCGAGCGCGTTGTAGACCAGTGGGCTGGCGCGCGCCATAACGATTTCTATTGCTTGGACCGTCGACGCAATTATCAAAATAAACGCGAGCGTGCGGATGTGGGTAAGGCCGAATGGGATTAGCAACGCGTGTTCGATGACGAAACTCAACACAGCCGCGACAACCAGCACGAGGCCGGTGGCGAGGCTCATGCCCCAAGCAGCTGATAGCTGCCGCGACACCCCGAGATACGGGCACAGGCCGAGGAACTGCACCAGGATGACGTTGTTGATTAACGCTGTTGCCAGCAACAGCAGCAAGACATCCGACATTGGCCTATTGTAGCCAATGCGCCGCTACGACGTTGGAATCGGCTAGCTGATCGGCATCCCAGGAATGGCGCCACTATCAGGGGACAGCAGGAACACGCCGCTATCGTCGCTCGCGGCGAGCAGCATACCTTCCGATACGCCGAAGCGCATTTTCCGAGGCGCTAGGTTGGTAACGCAGACGGTCAATTTGCCCACCAGTTGCGCGGGGTCGTAGTGTTGGCGTATTCCGGCGAAAACCTGACGCTCTCCCATTGGACCGAGGTCAAGCGTCAGTTGCAGGAGTTTGTCGGCGCCTTCTACCAAGGCGGCTGCGCTGATTTTGGCGACGCGTAACTCAATCTGTCGGAATGTGTCGATATCGATCGTGGCTTCGTCCATGGTGCTCGTCGGTTTGTCCGTCGGTGGAGGTGCATTCGATGGCAACGATTCAGCCGAAGCGCTGGCCAGCGCTTCGACCGCTTTTTTCTCAATGCGAGTCAGTAACGGTTGGAACAGATTAATACGCGTGCCGAGCAGCGGCGTGGAGACGCTATCCCAATCCCAACGCTCTTCTGCCAGCAGATCTCTGGCCTGCCGGCCAATGCTCGGTATTACCGGACTCAGGAAAATAGCGAGTGCGCGGAACATGTTCAATGCCTGCGTCGCGATCAGTTGCACCTCGGCCTTGCGCTCGGCGTCTTTCAGGAGCTGCCACGGCTTATGCGTATCGACGTATTGGTTGGCTTCGTCAGCGAGTGCCATGATTCGCCGTTGCGCCTTCGCGTACTCGCGCCCCTCATACAGGTCTGCGATTGGCTCGATAGCCGCTGTGAACTGATCGTACAAAGCGGCGTCATGCAGCTCGTGTGCTAACTCGCCATTGAAATGCTTGGTGAGGAAACCGGCACTACGGCTGGCGATATTGACAAATTTTCCGACCAAGTCCGAGTTGACTCGACTAACAAAGTCGTCGAGGTTGAGGTCGATGTCATCGATCCCGGCGCTCAGCTTAGTCGCGTAGTAATAGCGCAAGTACGTTGGATCAAGTCGATCGCGGTAGGCGGCCGCATTGATAAACGTGCCGCGGGTTTTCGACATTTTTTCGCCATTCACGGTCAAAAAGCCGTGCGCAAATACGGCGGTCGGCGGTCGGTAGCCAGCACCGAATAAGACGGCTGGCCAAAACAGGGCGTGAAAATAAACGATGTCTTTACCGATAAAATGATACAGCTCGTAGTCGGAGTCGGCGTTTAGGTAATCGCTAGCATCGATTCCGACGCGCGCTGCGTATTGACTAAAACTGCCGAAGTAACCAACCGGCGCGTCGAGCCAGACGTAAAAGTACTTGTCGTCAACACCAGGAATCTCAAAACCGAAGTAAGGCGCATCTCTGCTGATATCCCAATCGGCGAGACCTTTGGCGAACCACTCCTGCAGCTTGTTACGCACGCTCTCGTCTAGCGGTGCGCTCGCGATCCAATCGCGCAGGAATTCCTCAAACTCGCCGAGGCGAAAAAAGAAGTGCTCACTGTCTTTGTAGATGGGTGGGCTGTTCGAGAGCACCGATACTGGATCGACCAAATCTTTCGGTGTGTTGACACGGCCGCAGCTTTCGCAAGCGTCGCCGGGTTGATCGCTAGCGCCGCAATGCGGGCATGTTCCGCGGACAAAACGGTCCGGCAAAAACATGCGTTCAATCGCGTCATACGCTTGATTTACAGCGCGACGATCGATATGGCCCCGCTCGAGTAGCTTGCCGTAGATATCGAGAACGTAGTGCTTCGTTTCCGGGCTATGGGTCGAGTCGAAGTTGTCGAAATCGACACCGAAACTCCTGATATCGCGCTCGTGCTCTATGCGAACGCGTTCCACCAGCTCTTCGGGCGACACGTCCAATTCGCGCGCTCGCAGCATTGTCGGCGTACCGTGCGCATCGGTCGCGCAAACGTAGTGTACGTCGTGACCACGCATCCGCTGAAAACGCACCCATATGTCGGTTTGGATGTACTCGACGAGGTGGCCAAGGTGGATCGAACCGTTAGCATACGGTAGGGCGCTCGTCACGAGCATGCGGCGGGAGCGGGTCATTGGTCTCTCGGGCGACTGATGGCGCGCTATCGTTCTTCGTGCTTCATTTTCTCGAAGCGCTGTTTGTTGTTTGCGTTGAGATAGGCATGTTGACCCGTGATCATGCGGCGGTCGTACAACTCCTGCAATGCGACGTCCATAGTCTTCATGCCAAGACTACCACCCGATTGCATCGCGTTTTCAAGGCTGTCGAGCTTGCCTTGTCGCAGCAGGTTACTGATAGCGGGTGTGTTGATCATAATCTCAAGCGCCGCAACGCGACCTGGTTTCCCTTTGGTCGGAATCAACTGCTGCGAGATGACGCCGCGCAGCGATGTCGACAGCATCGTCCGAATCTGGCTTTGTTTGTCGGCCGGAAATGAGTTGATGATTCGATCCACGGTTTGGGCGGCGCCATTGGTGTGCAAGGTGCCCATAACCAAAATACCCATTTCTGCGGCCGTAACCGCGATGCTCATCGTTTCGTAATCGCGCAACTCACCAACGAGAACTACATCGGGGTCCTCGCGCAACGCGGAGTGTAGTGCCGAGGAGAAGCTCGGACTATGAACGCCGATTTCGCGCTGACTGATCAAGCAGCCTTTGCGGGGGTGGACAAACTCAATTGGGTCTTCGATCGTGACGATGTGGCCTTTAAGCCGTAAGTTGATCGCATCGATCATCGCGGCCAATGTTGTCGACTTGCCAGAACCTGTCTTACCGGTGACCAGAATCAGTCCTTGCGTCTGTCGGCAGAGGTTCTTGATGACATCTGGCATTTTTAACTCGTCGAGCGTTTTCGCATCGCTTGGAATGGCGCGAAAAACTGCACCTAGACCGTTTAGATGCCGCAGTACATTGACTCGAAATCGAGCGAGGCCTTCGATCGAGTAGGCGAAATCGCAGGAGTTGTTTTGCACGAAGTGCTGCTGATCGATTCCCGACATTATCTGGTACAGCGCCTCCTCAGTCTCGTCACGCGATAAGCGGTCACTGCGCATGTTGGTGAGCTCACCGTGCACACGAACCCGAGGTGGATCGCCTGCCATAAAGTGCAAATCGGAGCCTTCACGCGCCATCATCTCGCGCAAGTAGTCGTCAATCGCACGTACGGTTGTCGTTTCGGTCGTCATTGGCTTTATCAACCGCTCGCAATGTCGAGTTTAGGCAACAAGTCAGTATTGGAAACGTAGCGCTGGAACTGTTTTTTGTCGTTACAAAATCGGAAGGCGTCGTCCGGGTCAACCTCTTTGTTTTGGATGCAGGTTAGCAGCGCTTGATCCATCAGTTGCATGCCGCGATCCGAGCCGGTCTGTAACTGCGCCGGAATCTGATGCGTTTGGTCGCTCATGATCAGATTCGCGATCGCTTTTGTATTGACCAGAATCTCGAGAATCGCCCGACGACCGCGGCCGTCGGGCGTCTTGACCAAAACCTGGGTAACGACCGCGTTCAGGGATTGTGCCAGGAAGCTCTTGGTTTGCTCGCGTAGCTCGCCCGGCAGTGCGTCGATGATTCGATCAATCGTTTTCACGGCACCCGTGGTATGCAACGTGCCGAGAACGAGGTGGCCTGTTTCAGCCGCCGTCATCGCCATTGAAATCGTTTCGGCATCGCGTAACTCACCCACCAAAATAACGTCCGGATCCTCGCGCATGGCCGCTCGGACACCACCGGCGAAGCTCGGGACGTGGGTTTCGAGTTCGCGCTGAATGACTTGACTGTTTTTACTGGGGTGAACGAACTCGATCGGGTCCTCAAGGCTGATGATGTTCATACGCCGATTGCGGTTAATGTGATCGATCATCGCGGCCAGCGTGGTTGACTTGCCGGTGCCGGTCGAGCCGGTGACCAAAACCATGCCTTGGTGGTAGTCGCAGAACTTCTCGATTACCGGCGGTAGATACAGCGACTCCAGGGTTGGAATCTCCGCCGGGATGTAGCGGAAAACGGCGCCGACGCCGGTCTCTTTACGAAACACGTTGACCCGGAAACGGCCGCCCTCCTCGCTGACGTAGGAGAAGTCGAGATCGTTACCGCCTGCGAATCGCTCCCGCTGGTGGTCCAGCAGAATCTCATCGATGTAAGCGTCCAGCTCGGTGTCCGAGAGGTCACGAAATTTAATCGGCATCAAGTCGCCATGCATTCTCAACATGGGCGGCACACCAACGGCTAGGTGGACGTCGGAACACCCCTGGGCAAGGCCGAGCTTAAGAAACGAATCAATACGAGCCATACGCGTTCGGTCCGCTGCTGGTCATTCGTTAATCGTAGGGGCAATTGGCGGCCGTGGCTACTGCCGCGGTCCGTTATCGCGCTTACGCGGCCAGTTCGGCGCGCACGCTTTCCAAAGCGTGGCGCAACTCGACCATCGTCTCGTAGCGCTCGTTTTTGTCGACGGCCATCGTTTTTGTGACGATGGCGGCAAGATTGTCGGGTATATCCGGGTTCACGTCTTGGCAGCCACGGGCTTTGCCCTGTACGTGTTGGTACATCACTGACATGTGATCACCGCGCGTGTACGGCGGTGTGCCGGTGAGCATTTCGTACAAGATGACCCCTAAGCTGTAAATATCGGCTTTTTCGTCAACGCGTTTGCCGAGAATTTGCTCCGGCGCCATGTATTTTGGCGAGCCGATAACGTAACCGGTTTTGGTCAGTTGGGTGTCGCCGCTACTCGCGGCAGCTGCTACGCCGAAGTCAACGATCTTAAGTACTTTCTCATCGTTGATGAGCAGATTCGCTGGCTTTAGATCACGATGCACGACGCCCGCCTCATGGGCGACCGCCATACCGGTCGCAATATCGATGCCGTACTTCAGCGCCATGTCCGGTGGCATCGGGTTGTACTCTGCAATCTCGGCACCCAGGGTGTGCGACGGGAAATACTCCATTGAGATCGCATAGAGGCCTTGCACACTCAGAAAATCGTAAATGCGAATGACGTTCGGGTGCGTAATGCGGCGAGAGAAGCGTAACTCGTGTACGAAGCGCTTCATCATCTCCTCATCGGACGAGACGTTAGCATTCAAGAATTTAAGGATGAGGCGCTCGTCGACGACCTTATCTTGCATCAGCAGCACGGTACCGAATGCGCCTTTACCGATGCGCTCAATAAATTGATAACGTCCGTCGATAACGTCGCCGGCTTGCAGCGTACTGATATCGAGTGTCGCCGATGAGCTCGCCTCGGCGATCATATCGTCCACGGCCGGCGTGTCGATCAGCATCGTACGGGCGGTACCGTCGCCGGCTGCTGCCTGCGTGAATTTCTCGGCTTTGATGTCTTGATCTTTCACCGCCGAGGAGAATCGCGATTCGAGTTCTTTGATGGCCGTGTCGGCGGCATTAACGATTTGGGTGTCGTTAATGCCTTTCATTTTCTCAAGGTAACCGCGAATTTTCTCGGCGTTGCGTTCATCGGTTAGGCGCGCCAGGGCCTTCATCGTCTCGACCCGAATCGCCCGGTTGTTTTTGTTGAGCATCGGCAGCACTTTCGCGAGAACGGCGGTGCCGCGCTTTGGATCGGTCAGTTTGGTCAGTGCGCGCAGAATCGCCGGGTCGGTCTTCTCGTCGGCGCCGAGCTGCTGCGCCAGCGATGGGACGACTTTCGTGTCGCCAATGGATGCCAGCGCATCGACCGCGCGTTCTTTGACCCACCAATCGCCGTCGCGCGCTGCCTCCAGCAACTTATCGACGGCACGAGCGTCTTTGGTTTCGTTCAGTATCTCGATCGCGACGCGGCGAATCTCCTCGTCGTCGTCGTTAATCAACTGCAGCGCCGCATCGACGACTTTCGGGCCACCAATCGACGCGAGGGCATCGGCGGCGCGAGATCGTACCCACCAGTCCTCGTCTTGGATGGCCTGCAAGAGGTCTTTTATCGCAGCCGGATTACCAACTTCATTGAGCACCTCCACGGCTGCTCGGCGTGCGTATTCACTTTCGTCGCGAAGCGCAGGGATAAGATACTTAATGGTTTCTGGGTCATTGAGCTTGATCAGTAGCTCAGCGGCCTGATTTTGAACATCGAGGTCGCCATCCAGCAGCAAGTCTGCGATCCGTTTGGTGTTTTGCGACCCACCGAGCTTTGCGAGCGCCTTCAGCGCGTGCTGTCGAACGTGTTTGTTCGGGTCGCCGATTTGCTGCTCGACTTTAGAAATGACCTTTTTTTGCGGATAACGCGACAAAATCGACAAGATATTGATCTTAACGGTCGAGTCTTTGCCGTCGACGCGTGCGACCAAATCGTCGACCATGTCGTCGCTGACGACGGTATCGATGATTTTGAATAATGCCGTTTTATCACGATCGTCGAGATCGTACGCACGATTGAGCATTTCGCGGACACTGATGTGGCTCTTGTGCGCGTCGAGAATGCCCAAAACTGCGGGCTTTGAAACGTCCTCGTCATCGAGCAGTTTGAGAATTTCTGTCGGGTTCAGCGTTGTCGATGTCGACAATGCCGTCGCGGTTCCTTTGACAACGCGCTGGTTGCCATCGGACAGACCCTCGATGTAATGCTTCATCGTCTTCGGGCCGGCGAGATCCGCCAATGTTTCAACGATCCGCATTGTCGTCGTTTTGTCCGACGAGGCGAGCGCGTCGATAAGACGCGGTACCGCCGGAGCGCCAATTTTGCGCAACTTATCCAGCGCTTTGGTCACCGGTTCCGCGTGCGGATCGGAGGCGGTCATAACCTCCGAGACAAGGCGATCGGCTTTGAGTCCGCTAAACAACATCGTGACTAACTACTGCATCCTTGTCGTGGCGACTGTACGCCGCATCTGGCGACACCCGTCGCTAATGAGCGGGTTCCAGCTGCCGACCACTAGCCGCCCCGCGTTACGTTCAATCCGAATTATGCCACATAGCCCGGGGGCCAATCGGCGGCACGACGTCACGTTTTCGGTGCTTCCGGTACAATCTCGGGGCTCGAAACGCCGGTTTTGGCTCATTTTCGCATCTCTCGGAGTGTTGACTTGAACGACACGCGCACCACGCAGCGCTTGGCGGCGGCGCCCGTGCCGGCGTTGGACGGCCCGCTCGGCGATTATGGCAAACTGGTCGTCGACTCAGAGCGGCGCCGCATCGAGTATCACAGTCGCTTCTTGCCAGGTTCGCGGGATGGGGATTTGTTAGCTGTTTTGGCGGCCGGTATTGCGGCGGATGAGGCCTTGGTCGGTTTCGAGCCCGTCATCGTTACCGACATTGTTCCGGTCGCTGTGCAGCGTGGACTGAAGCCGCTGGCCGGCGTCGCCAACATTATCGCGGTCGCGTCCGCGAAAGGTGGAGTCGGCAAGTCGACCACCGCCGTCAACCTCGCGCTCGCATTACGCGCGCTCGGTGGCCGCGTCGGCATGCTGGATGCGGATATTTACGGCCCGAGCCAACCTCGAATGCTTGGCCTCGTTGGCGAACAGCCGGTCAGCCATGACGGCAAGACGCTGCAACCGCTAGAGGCGTTCGGATTGAGCGTTATGTCGGCAGGCTTCTTGGTCGATGAAAAACAGCCGATGGTGTGGCGCGGCCCGATGGTGACGCAGGCCTTGAATCAAATTCTGCTGCAAACAGCGTGGCCAAACGTCGACTACTTGGTGGTCGACATGCCGCCTGGGACCGGCGATATCCAATTGACGCTAAGCCAGCGGGTGCCCGTCGCGGGCGCCATCATCGTCACGACACCACAAGACATTGCATTGATCGATGCACGCAAAGGCCTTGCCATGTTCCGGAAGGTCGGGATCGACGTGCTCGGGGTCGTCGAGAACATGGGGATTCACATCTGCAGCTCCTGCGGTCATGAAGAGGCGATTTTCGGCAGTGGCGGCGCGGCCCGATTGGCCAGCGAAGAGGGCGTACCGGTGCTTGCGCAACTGCCGCTCGATGCCGCGATTCAGCGCGCGGCCGATGGCGGTCGACCCAGCGTCGTCGCTGAGCCAGATAGCGCAATCAGTGCTCATTACCTTGGTCTTGCCGAGCAAGTCAGTATTGCGCTTGCCAAGCGCAACGTGGAGCATGCGCACAAGTTTCCTAATATTGTGGTCGAGAACGACTAATGAGTATCAAATCGGATCGTTGGATTCGCCGGATGGTTGAGCAACAAGGCATGATCGAGCCGTTTGAGCCATCGCAAGTACGCTATGTCGACGGAGAGCGGGTCGTGTCCTTCGGTACGTCGAGCTACGGTTACGACGTTCGCTGCTCGCGCGAGTTTAAGATCTTTACGAACATCAATTCGGCGGTGGTTGATCCAAAAGCGTTCGATGCCGGCAGTTTCGTCGATGTTGAAGGCGACGTTTGCATTATCCCGCCAAACTCATTCGCGCTCGCGCGCACGGTCGAGTACTTCCGTATCCCACGGACTGTGCTCACGGTCTGCCTGGGCAAATCGACCTACGCGCGCTGCGGCATCATCGTTAACGTCACACCGCTTGAGCCGGAGTGGGAGGGTCAAGTGACGCTTGAGTTTTCGAACACGACCCCGCTACCGGCGAAGGTCTACGCGAACGAGGGTGTCGCGCAAATGCTGTTTTTTGAATCGGATGAGCCGTGCGAGCAGTCTTACGCCGACCGAGCGGGCAAGTATCAGGGGCAAACTGGCGTTACCTTACCGCGCGCTTGATCGACCCAGTCAAAACGTCGCAGCTCAGCCGTGCCTTGAACTTTGTTGTCTTTCAGGCGTTGTAGCCTGACCGGCTGGTAATCGAGCGCTGGCGCTATCCACAGACGCGTCGTTCGGCTCGACGTGCCACGCCGTCGATCGACAACCATGGCCGTGTACTCGCCAGCCGGGACTGACACCGTCTCCACCCCGGTGACCCGGTAAGCCACGTTATGGATCTCGTTGCGCTCGATAACGTTAAGTGTGAACTCGGTTTCGTTGGCAGCGAGTTTCGTCGCGGCAACGAGCTCTTCGCTGATCTTATCGATAGCGCCCGATGTGACGTCTAACGTGACCGTTGCGTCACGATAGCGGCTCTCAGCGCTACGGCCGTCGGCGGCAAACGCTACCGTCATTGATTTGCCACGACCTGGCTTACCGTCGACGTACGTGTAGATCAGCGGTATCGGTTCGGCATCGCTCAGGCGGTAGCGACCGCATTCTGTTACGCCATCACGGCGGATCAGCCGAGCGAATCCACGCGGTTCGCTGTGTTTGTGGACGGTTACGCCGTCCGCATCAATGCGCCGTTGGACGTCGATCTCGATTTTCGCGCCGGAGAACCGGCCGGCATATTGCGCATCAAAGCCGCGCGGCGAATCGTCGGCAGCAGCGCCGAGCGTCAGCGTTAGACCGACGAGCAGCGTGGCAGCGTATCGGGCCATTCGAGCAACCCTCCATCTTCATCAAAAAAAGCCGTGAACGGCTGCGCTTGCGGCGCTCCGTCAATGGCGACGGCCGTATCGGCGAGAACAACCCGTCCGGCGGCGACGAGCTCCACGGCGGCAGGATAGATCGTATGCTCGGCCCGCTGAACCCGAGCTGAAAGCGTCGCTGGCGTATCGCCAGCGAGCACGGGAACAACGCCTTGAATCAGCACTGGGCCGGCGTCGAGGTCCGCCGTAACAAAATGGACGCTGGCGCCGCTGCGCGCCTCACCGGCAGCCAGCACGCGTTCGTGCACGTCGAGGCCGCGGTAGGCGGGTAGCAACGAGGGATGGATATTCAGCAATCGACCCGCGTAATGGGCGACGAACGGCGCTGACAAGATTCGCATAAATCCGGCCAGGACGACGATGTCTGGCGCCAGAGGATCGATCGCCAGCCGCAGGCGCTGGTCGTAGCGCTCGCGGTCCTCCCCGCGCTGTCGGGCGATGACGGTGCCGGGCCGACCGCGCGCGTGGGCGTAGCTAAGGCCTGCCGCGTCGCGATTGCTGAAGACGGCATCGATCCGGAACGAACTCGCGGCCTCAGCTTGAAATAAGGCGTCGAGATTCGAGCCGCGACCGGAGATAAGTACGACGACCGAGGCTGTCATATCAAGCGATCTGAGTGCCGCGCTCACCCGCCTCAATGCGCCCGATCTGCCAGGCGTCAACGTCATTCTGACGCAGAACTTTCAGCGCTTGCTCGGCCGAGCCACGCGGTACGACCATGACCATGCCAAGGCCGCAGTTGAACGTGCGCAGCATCTCTTCGTCCGTTACGTTGCCGGTCGCTTGGAGCCAATCGAAGACCGGCGGTCGCGGCCAGCGATCACGGAACAGCCTAGCGACACAGCCATCGGGGAGCATGCGCGGCACGTTCTCGGGAAGGCCACCACCCGTGATATGAGCAATCCCGCGAACGTCGGTTGACGCGATGAGTGCCGCAATCGCGGTTGCGTAAATGCGGGTCGGTTCTAACAGCGCATCGACCAAGCCGATTCCACTGCCAAGCTCTATGTCGCGCGGGTTGTCGGCTAGTTCGACAATGCGGCGAATCAGCGAGTAGCCGTTGGCGTGCGGGCCACTTGCACCCAAGCCGATCAGTGTGTCGCCGACCGCGACGCGATTGCCGTCGATAATGGCTGACCGATTGACGGCGCCGACACAGAAGCCGGCGAGATCGTAATCACCGCGCGCGTACATGCCCGGCATCTCCGCCGTTTCGCCGCCAATCAAGGCGCAGCCAGCTTGGCGGCAACCGCGTGCAATACCGCTAATCACCGCGGCTGCTTGATCAACGTTAAGCGCACCGCAGGCAAAGTAATCCAGAAAGAACAACGGTTCCGCGCCTTGGGCAATAACGTCGTTGACACACATAGCGACCAGGTCGATGCCGATGCGCTCGTCCGCGCCGTACTCGCGTGCGAGCAATAGCTTGGTGCCAACGCCGTCGGTGCCGGCAACAAGCACGGGCTCCGGGAACCGCGTCCGGTCAAGGGCGAACAACGAGCCGAAGCCGCCGAGTTCGGCTAGCACCTCGGGCCGCTGTGTCGCCGCTACCAAAGGACCGATACGGTCCACGAGACGGTTGCCGGCGTCGATGTCGACACCAGCATCTTTGTACGTAAGGGGAGTTTTAGCCATGGGTTACGACGTGATTGGGCCGCTGCCAGCGCGGTCGCGGCGAAGGCCGCTATACTATCGCGCTGTGCACCAAATATTTCGACAATTCGCAGCCAAATCCGGTGCTGCTAAGTCTAGCGTGTCGCGCGCTTGCGCGGCGATGCTGGCTGCGCTCGTTGTTATCGCGGTCGCGCCAAGCGCTACTGCGATCGAGGTCAGTGGGCTATACACCATCGATGTCGACTATCCAGAGAACACCGCATCAGCTCGGCGCAGCGCATTTCAAGAGGCGCTACGGCTGGTCATCGGCCGGCTCACCGATCGCTCTACCGCGGACGCCACGGCGATTGCGGCGGTCGTTGAGCAGGCGGAGCAATGGGTTACCGGGTATCGCGATGGCGGTAATAACCGCTTATGGGTGTCCTTTAACGGGCGCACGCTTAGCGCCGCGCTACGATCGGCCGGTGTGCCGGTCTGGGGTAGTGATCGGCCGCTGACGATCGTTTGGCTGGCGGTCGACCGCGGCGGCGGCGAGCGCGCCATTCTCAGTGCCTCCGATCGATTCGCGGATGGCGCGCGCGCACGCCGGGCGGATCCGGCCGACTATCTGCGCGAGCGACTTGAGAAGGCGGCGACCGACCGTGGCTTACCGCTGGTACTGCCGCTGATGGATGGCGAAGATCAACAACGCATTGCCTTCGCCGACGTATGGGGCGATTTCGCTGATGTCATGCGAGTTGCCAGTGAGCGCTATGGCGCCGTTAGCGTGTTAAGCGGACGGGTCCGCACCGATCAGGCCGATTCCATTCGCTGGGTTTGGCGTTTTTCCGGTAACGAGGTCCGTTTCAGCGGCGATGTCGAAACAGCGTTGGCGCGGCTGGGCCGGGATATGGCCGCAACACTGTCCGTAGCAGACCCAAACGATGTCCGCCGAATGTCGCTAGCGGTCAACGAGGTGCGCGATGTCGCGACGTTTGGCCAGCTGCTCCGGTTCCTTGAGCGCCAACCGCTGGTGCAATCTGTCGATGTCCTCGCCATGGATAACGCGATGGCGTCTCTGGAGCTCAGCTACATCGGCGGTGAGGCGCAAGTCGTCCAATTGCTCGATAGTTTTCCTGGGCTCGAGCCCGTCGATAATCCAGGTTTCATCGTCGGCGGTACCGTGCCGCTCGAGCAGGGACTGACCCCGCCGCGCGTCTATCGTCTACGCCGCTGAGAGCCGTCGGATGGCGTGGATCCCCAATGCGCTGACGGTGTTGCGTCTGTGTCTGACCCCGGTGATTTACTTGACGATCGCGCGTTACGAGTTTGGATTCGCGCTCGCTCTGGTGATGATCGCTGGGTTTTCGGATTGGTTGGATGGCGTCCTTGCGCGACGCTTCAATTGGCATAGCCGCTTGGGTTCGTTGCTCGATCCGATTGCCGATAAGCTGCTGTTTCTCGCCGTATTTATTGGGTTAACACTGACCGATCTGATGCCGCTTTGGCTCGCTGTGTTGGCGATCGCTCGCGATGTTGTCATCGTCGTCGGTGCAACGGCGTACAATTTTACAGTCGAACGATTGACGGGTTCGGCGACGCTACTCAGCAAGTTCAACACGCTCATGCAAGGCGTTTACGCGTGTGTGCTGCTTGGGCTGGCGGCGACCGGGCGTGACGCAGAGTGGTTGGTCAAATGGCTAAGTGCGGCCTTATTGGTGACGATTGTAGCGAGCGGTGTGCACTACGTGATTGCGTGGTCCCGCAAAGCGCGCGAGGGTGCTTCCGATGAATGAACAACTGGAACGACGGGCGTTATTTGTCGTTGCGCTAATCGCGTTTGGCTGGTTGGTCCAGCTGTTATCGCCGGTGCTGACACCGTTTATCGCGGCAGCATTGCTAGCGTACATCGGCGATCCCTTGGCCGATGCCTTGCAGCGCGTTAAGTTGCCCCGATCAGCGGCTGTGCTGATCGTATTTCTAATCACGTTTATCGCGCTTGGTGCGCTGGTGATTTTGATCATTCCGCTGGTACGCGCCCAAGCGAGCGCGCTGTTCGAGGCGCTGCCTCGCTATATCGAGTTCGTTGAGACGAACTGGTTGCCGTATGTATCGGAGGCCGCGGGTGGTGCTGACAACGAGCTCGGACTGCGAGCGTTTGTCGAGCAATACGGCGCCGTCGCCGGAGAATGGGCCAGCACGGTGCTAACCTCAGTCGGTCGCTCTGGCGGAGCGCTGCTCGCCGCGGCGGTGAGCCTGTTCTTGATTCCAGTGCTGACGTTCTATCTGCTGCGTGACTGGGACGACATTCTGGAGCGTGTCGCGCGCCTCATCCCACCCAACCAGCGTCCAACGGTATTGCATCTCGCGCGTGAGTCGGACGTTGTACTCGGTGCGTTTTTACGCGGTCAGGTGTTGGTGATGTTCGGGCTTGCGCTCATCTACACGGTTGGCCTGAGCATCATTGGCCTGCCATATGCCATCGCGATTGGCGTCGTCGCGGGTCTGGTTAGCTTCGTGCCCTACCTTGGGTTGGTGTTCGGCATTGCGCTGGCTGGCGTTACCGCGCTGAACGAGCCGAATGGGTTACTGATGTTGGCTTTGGTTGTCGGCGTGTTTGTTATCGGCCAGGTGGTAGAAGGCTCGATTCTGACGCCAAAACTCGTCGGTGACCGGATCGGTTTGCATCCGGTCGTGGTGATTTTTGCGGTCATGGCGTTTGGGCAATTGTTTGGGTTTTTCGGTGTTTTGTTGGCGTTGCCAGCCGCCGCGGTCATCAGCGTTATCGTGCGTTATTTTTACGCGCGCTATGCGCCGGAAGAGCCGACCGAAGACACGCCACCGCAATGAGTCAAATTCCACTCGGGTTAACACTCGATGCGGGCGCGTCGTTCGAGACATTCGTGGCGTCCGGGAATGAGCTGGTTGTCGCCGCACTGCACGATGTGCGGCGGCCGGGCGTTATGCTCGACGGCCCTTCGGGCAGTGGCCGCAGCCATTTGCTGCAAGCCTTTGCGACGACGCGATCGGCGGCATACGCCGCGTTAGCAGAGGTTGGCGCCCCGGAGGCACTGACCGGTTTCGAGTGCCAAAAGGCCGTCGTCCTTGACGACATCGATACCGTCTTGGGTTCGCTGTCATGGGAGCGACGTTTATTCGCGATCGTTGAACGCGTCGTCGCGGCCGATGGCGTTGTGATCGTTGCGGCCAAGCGCGGTGCGCGTCACCTGACGTTTGCATTGCCGGACCTCGGTAGCCGGTTGGCGGCGCTAACGGCGTTTCGCCTACAGCCGTTGGACGATGACGGCAAGCTGCGAGCGCTGGGGCTTAGGGTTCGCGCGCGTGGTCTAACAGCAGACCGGCAAGCGCTGCGCTATCTAATCCAGCGAACTAATCGAGACATGCCGTCGCTGACGCGCTTGGTCGATGCGCTCGACCGCCAGTCCTGGGAGACTGGTCGGCGGATTACGGTGCCATTTATTCGCGCGTATCTCGACGGCGTGTTAGGCGAGTCGCCGGAATCGTCGCAAAAAACGCCACCATCGATGCCGCGCTAAAGCCGATAGCCGCTTTGGCAGCCGCTCCGTAGGCGATAACGTCCATGACGCCACTGACCGTGAATACGATCGAGACTAGCATTGCGTAGGCGTACGCATTGCGCTGTTCGGTCAGCATCGCGATCAGTACGATCAGCCAAATGGCGGCGGTTATGACGATAAGGGCAAGCGGGAGTGATAGCGGCGCAAACCAAACACCGACGCCGCCAGCAATGCCGACCAGTAGCCAGCTGCCCATTGCCAGCCAGGCGGCACCGCCTGGCCGGACACGCGGTTTAGCCACGTCGCAATCGCACGGCCGTTTCGGCGAGCCGCGTTCCGAGAGATCGGGCGATAGCGCGTTCGGCATCGCTGAGTGTTGTGTTGGCATTGGGGCCTGCCACATGGCTCGGTCCATACGGTGTGCCACCGCCCGTGGTCGTCTCCAGCTCGGCGACGCTGTACGGTACGCCGACCAGCAGCATGCCGTGGTGTAGCAGCGGTACCGCCATACTGAGCAGCGTGGCCTCCTGGCCGCCGTGCAAAGACCCGGTTGAGGTGAACACAGCGGCAGGTTTGCCGGCGAGTGTCCCAGCAAGCCACTCGCTGCTGGTGGCGTCGAGAAAGTGCTTTAGCGGCGCGGCCATTAACCCGAAGCGCGTTGGGCTGCCGAGTGCCAGTGCCGCGCACTCGGCAAGATCGTCTCGACTCACGTACGGCGCTCCGTCTTCCGGAACCGGCGCTGCTCGCTCATCGATAACGCTACTGATCGGCGGAACGGTTCGAACGATTGCCTCGGCGCTGCCGGTCGCGTCTACGCCAAACGCGATCTCATCGGCCAACGCGCGGGTACTGCCGTGGCGCGAGTAGTACAACACCAAGACCGCCGTGCTCATAGCAGCACACTGACCTTTTCTGGAGGGCGGCCGAGGACGGCAGCGCCAGACGGTGCGACGATGATAGGGCGTTCGAGCGCTTGTGGATGCCTGGCTAGGAGCTCGGCCACTGTCGCTGCGTCACTGTCCTCTGCGATCGGTGCCAGACCCAGCTCGCGCGCCTCTTTGCGTCGTACGGCCATCGCCGGTGGTACATCGAGCGCCGCCAGAACCGTTGTCAATTCGTCGCGGCTCGGCGGTGTGTCGAGATAACGAACGACCTCGACGTCGACGGCGGCCGCTTGCAGCAGAGCAAGCGCGGCACGCGATTTTGAGCAGCGCGGGTTGTGAAACAGTCGGTACGGCATTCGGTAATTCCCTTCCTCCCTCAGCTATTGCAGCCTATTCGTTGATTCGGCGCCAGCGCGTTCTAAGCTTGTCGAGTACTTTGTTGGAGTAGGTTTTTCGTCCGAGGCTGCCGTTGTAGCGTGCTAGGGCGCGCTGCAAATCGCCTTTTTCGCGGTCGAGGTAATGCCGCAAAATCGTGCAACCCATGCGCAGGTTCGTGTCTATATGAAATAGGTTGTCGTTCGGCCGCCCGATTTCGTCGAGCCAAAACGGCATGACTTGCATCAGACCCAGAGCGCCGGCGTATGAAATGGCAAAACGGTCGAAATTGGATTCGACCTCAATGACCGCAAGAACGAGTTCCGGCGGCAGGCCGTGCTTCTCCGCCTCAGCGTGCACCCCTTTGAGAATCGCGATTCGTTCGCTGGGATCGCGGACACGATCCCCGAGTCGCGTTGACATGTCCGCTAGCCATACCTCTGCCTCAAACCGGTCAGAAAAACTGCTGGCCGGTTCCTTGGCAGCGGCTCGCAAGCGAGCGAGCAGCTCGGGATCGGTATCAATCGCCGCTGCGTTTGCGTTCAGCGGTCGTGCGATTGCGATCGCCGCGAGCGAGC
>JBCDBO010000031.1:0-33738 GCA_039183535.1 Pseudomonadota bacterium
CCAGAAAAACGCACTTCAAGACTTGGATCAAGCTTATAAGAATTTCTTTAATGGCGATACTGGATACCCAACGGAGCGCAAGCGAAAGGATAAGCAATCTTTTCGAATTGAAGCGTGGGACCCGCTAACCGGCGCTGGCAACCGGCGTGCGCTCGACGAAACACTCAAGGACCGGGTAGGCTCGAGCGCCAGTGAACAAGCGATATCGATCATTATGATCGATATCGATTTCTTTAAGCAGGTGAACGATGAGCACGGGCATGCGGCAGGCGACCGGGTCCTGCAAACCGTTGCCCAATCAATCGTCAGTAATATTCGTGCGACGGACCGGCTGTATCGTGTCGGTGGCGAGGAGTTTTTGGTGCTCGCTGAAGGTGCGAATATCCGCCACGCCCAGCAACTCGGGGAGAAGCTTCGTGAAGAAGTTGCTGCACTTCGCATCAACGTCCGTGCGCAGCACACAGCGCACCTAGAAGTCACGATCTCGCTGGGCGTTGCCGAGCGGATGCCGAGCGAGACGGCCGATCAATGGATCAAGCGGGCCGATACTGCCCTGTATGACGCGAAACGATCTGGTCGGAATCAAACATCATTGGCCGACAAGACAGCATTCCTTAGCGGTACGAATACGATTTCGATCAAGAACCATGCCCGTAACGCACGCTAACTCGCTGCGATCGTTCACCGGTAGTGACGGCGGTACGGATAGCGTCGACCACTGCGACCGGCAACGCGTTTGATCCGCTAGCGAAGATCATGTCGCGCGATCATCGCCGTACGGCTAGCCCTCATGGCATTCAGCGGCTGCAATTAGATGAATGGCTAATCTTGCTATTGGCGGTGGCTGGCATCATCGGGATTGGGCCATTTATTGCCGTTCGGCTTCTCGCCGGTAATTACGCAGTCGCCGCACTCAATACCGCACTGGTCGGGGTGCTGGTCGTGATCGCGTGGCTGGTCTATCGCTACCGCGCCGTGCGGACCGGCAAAGCGGGCTTGGCACTGCTGTGCATCATCGGTGTCATTGCAACGATGTATCTTCGCGGTGCCGGGCAAATTCTGTGGGCGTATCCGGCTTTAATCGCGATGTTCTACTTACTGCGCCCGCTCGAGGCGCTTCTGGTCTCCGTCGTTGCAATCGGGGCCGTCAGTCCGGTGCTGATCGCCGGCGATGCCAGCAATGAAGTCTCGGTGACGCTAGCGTCGATGGCTGTCACATTGGCCTTGTCAGCGGCATTTTCGACGATGACGATGGAGCATCGACGGCAACTTCGCGAGGCAACATTGGTCGACCCGTTGACGAAAACCGGCAATCGTCGTGCGTTTACCGAGACGCTCGATACGATCATCGACGACGACGAGATTGCCATCTCGTTACTGATGCTCGACATCGACCACTTCAAGCGGATCAACGATCGCCATGGTCATGCGATAGGCGATATCGTTCTACAGCGCGTAGCGCGGTCGATCGAGACGACGATGCGTGCATCGGATCGCCTGTACCGAATCGGTGGCGAGGAGTATGTGGTGCTCGCAACAGGGTCAGGTCTCAACCTCGCCCGCCGCCTCGGCGAGGCGGTGCGTGTAGCGGTCAGCGATTTGGTGATCGAAGGCGCTGCCAGTGAACCGCCGTTCTCAGTCACGGTATCGCTAGGCATCGCCGAACGCTTGCCGGGTGAGCACCCCGACGCGTGGTACCGACGCGTAGACGACGCGCTGTACGAAGCCAAGCGCAGCGGTCGCAATCAAATTTGCCTTGCCGATAAAACCGCCAGCCTCAGCGGTCCGTGCACGTACACGGCACCGCCAACAGCGGCTTAGGATTCGCCGAGCGCGTTCGCGACGGCTACGTGGCCATCGCGAAGAAATTCAGCTTATTGCCGTCGAGATCTCTAAAGTAGGCCGCATAGAAGCCGTTACCGCGATCGCCGGGGGCGCCCTCATCGCTACCACCGAGCTCGATTGCCTTCGCATACAAACGATCGACATCGGCCGGGCTTTGCGCCGACAGCGCGATCATAACGCCGTTACCGATCGTGGCCTCAGCACCGTTGTACGGGACGGTTATACCAATCATCGGTTTGTCCGGGGCGATTGACCAGCCGACAAACGTCTCCGACTCCATAAACCGCTTTGCACCGATTTCGCCGAGTAGCGCATCGTAAAAGTTGGCAGCCCGTGGGATGTCATTGCTGCCCAGAGTAATGTAACCAATCACAGTCTGATCGCCTCGTTGCTGGGGTCAGCGTTTCATCGCGTCGAAAAATAGCTCGTTGGTCTTCGTGTCCTGCATCTTACTCAGCAAGAACTCAATCGCTGCCAGTTCGTCCATCGGATGCAGCACTTTCCGTAGGACCCACATCCGTTGCAACAAATCTTCCTTCATCAACAGCTCTTCGCGTCGAGTCCCGGAACGGTTGATGTTGATCGCAGGAAAGACCCGCCTCTCGGCGATACGCCGATCCAGGTGAATCTCCATATTACCGGTGCCTTTGAACTCCTCAAAAATGACCTCGTCCATTTTCGAACCGGTGTCGATCAGTGCGGTGGCGAGAATCGTCAGACTGCCGCCCTCTTCAACATTACGGGCAGCGCCGAAAAAGCGTTTCGGGCGATGCAAGGCATTGGCGTCGACACCGCCGGTCAACACTTTGCCCGACGACGGTACGACGGTGTTATACGCACGCGCGAGACGAGTGATCGAATCGAGCAAAATGACGACGTCGCGCTTATGCTCGACCAATCGCTTGGCTTTTTCGATCACCATGTCGGCAACCTGCACGTGGCGACTGGCTGGCTCGTCAAACGTGGACGACACAACCTCACCGCGCACTGTGCGCGCCATCTCGGTGACCTCTTCCGGACGCTCGTCGATTAGTAGAACGATCAGCACGCATTCGGGATTATTGGCAGCAATTGATGAAGCAATGTTCTGTAGCAACATCGTTTTACCGGCTTTCGGTGGCGACACGATCAAACCACGCTGGCCCTTACCGATCGGCGACGCCATATCGATGATCCGCGCCGTCAGATCCTCTTTGCTGCCATTGCCCTGCTCAAGCATTAAGCGTTCTTTCGGGAACAGCGGCGTCAGGTTGGTAAAGAGCACCTTGCTCTTGGCGTTCTCCGGCGCGTCAAAGTTAATTTGGCCGACCTTAAGCAACGCAAAGTAACGCTCGCCGTCTTTCGGCGGTCGGATCAGTCCGGAAACGGTATCGCCGGTGCGCAGATTGAAGCGCCGAATTTGGCTCGGCGACACGTAGATGTCATCGGGACCCGCCATGTAGGACGAATCGGCAGAGCGCAAAAAACCGAACCCATCTTGCAGGATTTCAAGTACGCCATCGCCGTAGATGTCTTCGCCATTACGCGCATGCGCTTTGAGGACAGCAAAGATAATGTCCTGTTTGCGGGACCGCGCCATGTTCTCAAGACCCATCGACTCAGCAAGTTCCACTAACCCGGATGCCGGTCGAGTCTTGAGTTCAGTGAGATTCATCGCCGACTTCGACAGCTCCAGCTGCTCGGGCGGGATGATCTCGAAATTCTCCTCGTCTGGTGGCAGATGATCGCTGTTGATTCCAGACGAATTGTTGCGCTTACCGCGGCGGCTCTTCTTCCGTGGCGAACGTTTTTTGTTAGGGCCGGCGTTGTTGCCGTTCTGTTGCCCTCTAGCTGTGGTAGCCAAATCTCCCCTCACAAATTACAGATTGGTTTCCAGAAATTCATCGAGCTGGGCTTGCGACATGCCGCCCAGTTTTTGCGCCTCGGGCGCACCGTTTTTGAAAAGAATTAGGGTAGGAATACTGCGAATGCCGAACTTCGCGGGCGTGTTCGGGTTATCGTCGATGTTGAGTTTCGCAACCGTCACGCGATCGCCGAAGCGTTCCGCAACGCTGTCCAAGAGCGGCGCAATCATCTTGCACGGTCCGCACCATTCCGCCCAGAAATCCAGCAGAACCGGTTTGGCGGAAGCGACGACATCGGTCTCGAAACTATCGTCACTAACGTGCTTTATGCTGTCGCTCATTGATCGGTTTTCCTCGTGATTGCTTGGTTTTGGTACGTCGTACTGCCGCTAGCGACGCGGACAATCAAGATGTGGTCAGACAATCCGTGGCCGGGAACGTGACGCCCCTCGGTCATTCAGGCACACTACGGTGTCTACGGTTGTCGCGCGCGATGCGATTTCTCTGGCGTGGCTGCGGTATGGATTTCTGCCAGGTGCGACGGGTGTCGCTGCAGATGGCTCAATTTGAACGCGTCACGCTCTGTTTTGCAAGCGTTTCGGCGCACGCCAGTCACGGTTTTACCCAGTTTATGTCCCAAACTCACCTTTCGGACCTCGAGTTCCGAGGCCTCGACCTACTTCCCGCACTGCAACAAGGGATCGATTCGTGCGGTTTCGAGCGTTGTACGCCGATTCAGGCGCAAACCCTACCGGTCGCGTTGACCGGCAAAGACGTTGCAGGGCAGGCCCAAACAGGGACCGGCAAGACCGCCGCCTTCTTGATCGCGATGTTTCAACGCCTGCTGGCTAGCCAGCCTACTAGCGACGACGGCCCGCGCAAGCCACGCGCCTTGATCTTGGCCCCGACCCGCGAGCTTGCCATCCAAATCGCCAAAGACGCAGAAGGCCTCGGCCAACACGCGGACCTAAAGATTGCACTGGCCTACGGCGGCACCGACTACGACAAGCAACGCGACACCATCGCCGCCGGCGTCGACGTACTCATCGGTACGCCGGGCCGGCTGATCGACTACTTCAAACAGCGTGTCTTCGGACTCAAATCGATCGACGTGCTCGTGCTCGATGAAGCGGACCGGATGTTCGATCTCGGCTTTATTAAGGACATCCGCTATTTGCTGCGACGTCTGCCCGACCCAGAAAAACGACTGAACTTACTGTTCTCTGCGACGCTGTCTCATCGCGTCCTCGAACTTGCTTACGAGCACATGAATGAGCCGGAGCTCATTCGCGTCGAGCCTGACAAAGTGACAGCAGACCGTGTTAAGCAGCGTATTTTTTTTCCAGCCAACGAAGAAAAACTGCCGCTGTTGGTGCATATGCTGCGCGCGAATGACGGCGGACGCAGCATGGTGTTCGTCAATACGAAACGCGAGGCCGAGCGCGTCGAGCTCGCTCTGCAAGGAAATGGCATCCAGGCGAGCGCTATCTCGGGCGATGTTCGTCAGAAAAAACGTCAACGGATGCTCGGGGACTTCCAAGAAGGCAAGCTGCGGGTCTTAATCGGTACCGATGTGGCATCGCGCGGCCTGCATATTCCTGACGTGACGCATGTCTATAACTACGATCTACCGCAAGATCGAGAAGACTACGTTCACCGAATTGGTCGAACGGCACGCGCCGGGGCGTCGGGCGAGGCGATCAGCTTCGGCTGCGAACGCTACGCGATGTCGTTGCCGGACATCGAGGACTACATCGGCTTTAAGATTCCGGTCGACAGCTTTGGCGCAGATGAATTACCGACCCTCGACGCATCCGCCCCGCGGCGGCGAAAGCCACGCAGCGCCGACGGCGGCTCGGGCGGTCCCGACAAACCGCGCCGACGCCGGCGCCGGCGCAGCAGCAACTCGCCGAGTCGCTAAGCCACTAAAGCGACCAAAGCTCAGTGATCCGCTCAACACTCACATGCGGCGCCATATCGCGACTCGGCCGCTGTGAGTCAGGTTTTGCGATAGCGACGACCGGTACAAACTGACTGGCGGTTGCCAAAACCGCGGGAGAATCGTCGACCAACAAAGCGTTCTCTGGCGCATGCGGCAATTGCTCCAACACGCTCGGCCAGAAACGTGGGTCCTCCTTTGGAACGCCAATATGGTGCGAGCAAACGACGGCATCCATTTTGGTAGTAACGCCCGTTATTTCGTCCTTGATCGCCAACGTGTCCGGATGCGCGTTCGTCACAAGGACAAGGCGTCGACCTGATGCCCGTGCCTGGTCAATAAAATCCTCGGCACCCTCTAAGAACCGAATACGCTCGGTAACGGTACGTTTGAATCTGACCAAATCGTAATCGAGTTGCCGCGACCAAAAATCCAGGCAATACCAATCGAGTGTGCCTTCGGCCGCTTTAATGGCAGTGGCCAGGTTCTGCTGTACTCGCTCTAGCGGCTCACCGCGCGCCGCGGCCAACGCGGCCGGTACCTGGACATTCCAGAAGTGGTTATCGAAGTGCAAATCAAGCAGCGTGCCGTCCATATCGAGCAGCAGCGTGCGCGCGTTAGCCAACATGGCGTGCGCCCTCAGTGACGGCCGAGCACCCGAAGATTTGAACTGTTTCCGGAAAGTCGCGATACATCGTCGTAAGATGGTGTGATGATGACCAAAATCCAACACGCGGATTTGCGCAGCGCCGCTATCTCGATTGCCCGCGACGCCGCGGCCGCTATTTTGCGCGTTTACGAACGCGAATTCGATGTTCAAGCAAAAGATGACCAGTCGCCGCTAACTGAGGCTGACTTAGCCGCCCATGCGATTATCATCAAAGGGTTAACCGAACTAACGCCGGCCGTCCCCTGCCTATCTGAGGAGGGCGCCCTCCCGGCGTTCGACGAACGTGGCCGTTGGCACCGCTATTGGTTGATCGACCCGCTCGATGGCACCAAGGAGTTCGTCAATCGCAACGGCGAATTCACTGTCAACATCGCGCTTATCGAAGGCGGTTATCCAGTATTGGGCGTCGTTCATGTTCCAGTGACGAATGTGACGTACAGTGGCGGTGAAAAACTCGGCGGGTTTGTTCAGCACGGCGACTCACCGGAGATGGCGATTGCGGTCGCGACGCGCTGCAACGGCCCGATACGGGTTGTCGCGAGCCGATCGCACCGCGGCGCGAACCTTGAACCGTGGCTTGAGTCGTTGCCGGAAACCGCCTTCGTCCCGTGTGGGAGTTCATTGAAATTCTGTTACGTTGCTGCCGGTGAGGCAGACGTATACCCACGTTTCGGCCCGACGTCGGAATGGGACACAGGTGCGGCTCAAGCCGTTGCCGAGGGCGCCGGTGGCCGAGTGGTGACGCTCGATGGCAAGCGGCTTCGCTATAACAGCAAAGAATCTGTGTTAAACCCGTTCTTTATTGTGTACGGGCCCGGCGACCAGGACTGGCTAAAAGCCGCACCCGACGAGGACTGAAGTCGCTCGCCATAGCGACACTGTGCGACAATAGAGGGCGTAACGACGGATCAAAGCATCGCCGTGATCGACGAAACGGGCAGGATCGACAAGGACACGTTCCGCGAGATCGAGCGGCTGAAAGAGCTGCGCCTGACACACCGCGACCTCGACGAGATGATCCATCGGCTAATCACCGACCCGATGGTCGACCAATTTCGGATTCGCCGGCTGAAAAAGCGCAAGCTGCAGCTAAAAGACGCGATTCTGCGCCTAGAAAGCGAACTGATTCCGGACCTCAACGCGTAAGCAAGCGCGACAGATCATCGCGCCGAGACGGCCCTCCCACATCATCGTTCGCCATTACCGTAAAACCCCGCTGTAGGAGCGGCGTCCCGCCGCGATCAACCGCGACCAACATCAACGCCGAATCCATCGGGCCGAGACGGCCCTCCCACATCATCGCCCGCCGTTACCGTAAAACCCCGCTGTAGGAGCGGCGTCCCGCCGCGATCAACAGCAACCAACATCAACGCCGCCATCATCGGGCCGAGACGGGCCTCACCCCCCCCGGCTCCCCGATCAACTCGGTAATCCGTGCGGTCAGATCCGATAAGCGAAACGGCTTTTCCATGCAATCAACGATTTCCGGAAAGCGTTCGCGATCGGCTTTCGCGATGCCCGCCGAACCAGTGACCATAATCGTAGGCAACTGCACGCCGCGCTCACGAAGCTTCTCCAAAATACCGCGCCCATCGATAACGGGCAGGCCAAGGTCGATAACCAGGCACGCTGGCGAGAGCGCCGGTAACGCATCGAGGAAACGCTGCGCTGACTCATACTCATCAACCGTGTAGCCAGCGGCCTGCAATGACATCGACATCGAAAGACGCACGGCCTCATCGTCATCGATGACACAGATCGATCCTTGCTCATTCATGCCGATTTCGCCTCCTGCTTGGCGGCACGCTCGCGGCGGAGCCGATTTTGCCGGCGCCGCTCGCGCAGCTGGTCGAGTCGTTCTTCACTTAGCGTACCGTAGCAATGCGGGCAAGACAGCCCTTCCTCATACTGCTCAGACGCCAACTCGCTCGGCCCCAGCGGTCGTCGGCAAGCATGGCACTGCACATGGCCACCCGGTGCCAATGACTGATCGACCGCAACCCGTGTATCAAAGACGAAACACTCCCCTTGCCAACGATTGTCATCGTCGGAGACGGACGCCAGATAGCCAAGAATACCGCCCTCGAGTTGGTAGACCTCTGAGCAACCCTCCTCGATTAAAAGGGCAGCTGCTTTCTCGCAGCGAATACCACCGGTACAAAACATCGCGACTGGTTGCGTGCGCAATCGTTCGCGATTCGCCGCAACGTAGGCGGGAAAGTCGCGGAAACTCTTCGTATCAGGATTCTCGATACCCGGAAACGTCCCAACATCAATTTCGTAATCGTTGCGCGTATCGATGATCACGACGTCATCGCGGTCCAGCAGCTGATTCCAAGTACGGGCATCGACATGCTGGCCGGTACCATTCGCGGGATTAATGTCTGGCCGGCCAAGTGTCACGATTTCAGCGCGCAGCCGCACACGCATTTTCGAAAAAGGCGCGGCGCTCGCCTCGTTCCAATGCCCATCCAAATTCGCCAAAGCCGGGACCGAGCGGCCTACCCAGTCGAACCACGAACGGATATCGGACTCCGACCCAGACAACGAACCGTTAATGCCTTCAGCCGCCAACAACACCGTACCTAGCAAGTGTCGCTCAGCGGCTGCGTTTAGCAGGCGCAGCTGTAGATCGGCAACGTTGTCCAACGCGACAAACCGATAGAACGAGCAGACGGTAACGGTAGCGGCGCTCATCCACCGAGTTTAGCGAATCTCGCGTCTAGGCGTGTTACGCCGCTTCCGACGAACGATTCACACCGCCATCGGCAACGATATCGGTAATCAGCTCGGCCCGTGTAATGGTCAGAATGCCATGATGAATTTGCTCACCCAGCATGAGCCGCGCATCGAGTTGCACCCGCTCGAGACCTTCGTTGAAGCACAAACGATGATTTTCGTCACGCCAAACCGTACCACGCTCGCGCAAACCGCTGATAAACAATTGAAACAAACGCCGATCGAAAAAGTCCGGCGAACGCAGTCCATACGTCATCGCCAGGCGTTGCGCGCACAGCTCACACGCCATCTCAAGTGCATTTTGCGTTAGTGCACCTTGGCCACGGCCAACCAAAATAGCGATGGTGAGGTAGTAGCGCTGCAACACCGGCACCAACACCTCCGCGAGCAAGGTCAATTGCACGGCTTCGCTACTGCCGCCCGGCGCCGCCTCCAGATGGACACCGTCGTCAGCCGCGATCAGTAAACCAAGCTCCAACAACGCATCGATACTGGTCGCCACATGACGCTCGAGATCCTCTACGCGGACATTCATCGTCAGTTCTTGTTTTACGAACGGAAATGATAACTGCACAAGGCGTTGCAACTGCGCACGAGAAACCCGCTGTCCATTGCCAAATGCACAAGCAATCGATGCAGGTATCGCAAACAAATGCGCCACATTGTTGCGAAAATAGGTCATTAACACCGCATCGCGATCATCCATCGAGATCAAATCCCCGAGCGCGTGCCGCTCACGCTGGACGACATTTAGGCTCTCTGCATGAGCGATCATCTCGGCGGCCGTTTCGTCGGGAACAACGACGGTTTCGGAATACGGTCGAACGCGTAGCAAACGACGAAAGAACTCGAGCTGTCGTTCTAGATCGTTGACGTCGAGTGTACGGCGCGGCGTGCCGAGCAGCGCGGTCGCCACGAGCGAAATCGGTGTTACAGCGGCAGCTGCGTTGATGCGCTGCATAATGGTTTCGGCAAGATCACTGACCGCCGGCGAAAACCAATCCGGCTTGGTGTCCGGATTGGTATCGATCGTTACGCCGTCGTCGCGCCATTGAGGCGCTTTCGTGTCGAGATAGTCGGCCAGCGCGATGGGCTCACCGATATTGACGTAGACCTCGCCGAACCGCTGCCACAGTTTTTTCACGGCGCGCGTCAGACCGAACAGAGATTCCTTTTGCTTAACGGCACCTGACAGCTCACTAACAAAGGAGCGCCCCTCAACCATTTTTTCGTAGCCGAAGTACACCGGCACGAAATACAGCGGGCGGGTCGGCTCAGCAACAAAACTGGCGACAGTCATTGACAACATGCCCGACTTCGCGGGTAACAACCGACCGGTACGGGAGCGCCCACCCTCGACGAAGTACTCGATCGAGAATCCGGTGGTTTGCAGCTCGCGCAAATACGCTTGGAAAACGGCAGCGTACAGGCGGTTACCACGAAAGCTCCGACGCAAAAAGAAGGCACCACAGCGGCGCAGCAGCGAGCCGACTACCGGTAAATTGAGATTAATCCCGGCGGCGATATGCGGAATCGATAGACCTTGGTGATAAATGATGTACGAGAGCAACAGGTAATCCATGTGGCTACGGTGACACGGCACGTAAACGATCTCGTTGCCATCGGCGATGCCGTGCAAACGTTCGATGCCGTGCAAACGAACACCGTCGTACAAACGGTTCCAGACTCGGCCGAGCACCTTGTCCATAATGCGTACGGTCGAGTACGAGAAGTCGGCGACGATTTCGAGCGCATAACGGCGCGCATCCTTCTCGGCATCCTCCCGCCCGTAGCTTTCGTGACGCTTTTTGCGTCGATCGATGGCGCGACGGACCTGTTCGCTCATCAACACGCGATCGACAAGCGTGCGCCGGTGCGACAAGTCCGGGCCGAGCACGGCCGTACGCCGTTGCCGCGAATGGACCCTGAGAATGCGCGAAATCTTGCGCGCTGTCCGCTCGGGCGATTGCCCCTCGGCCAGCGCTTCGTCCAACGCGAGCGGCGGCGAGAACTGGGCGAGCGTCGAGCGCCCAACAAGAAATGTCGTTACGAGCTTGCGAAACCGGCCGACAAACTCCCATCGTTCGGAGAATGCCAATTGGAAAAAACCACCCTCGCGCCCCGGGGAGCGCCCCCAGTAGAGCCCAACCGGTACCAAGTCGATGACCGTATCGGCAGCGTCTGTTTGCGTGGTCAAACGCGCGAGTCGGGCGGAGGTACCGGGTGCGGCTGTTCGAATGAAGGTGCCGCGATAGCGACGCAAGGCGATAACGGCCGCTCGCTCCGTTAGACTGCCGACCGTCAGTCCGTCGCTCGGCAGCGGCAATCCGTGTCGGCGACAGACGATTTCCAGCGCGATCCGGTCGGCCAAGCCATTATCAGGCAAGACGTAGCACACCCGTCGGCCTGGTGCCGGAATCGTCTCGGAGGGCGTCTCCGGCAATACCTGCGGCCGGATCCACAACGATGCCACTCGCACCGCTGCGGAAAAGGCAAACCGCCGCAACTGACTGGTCACGAACATGGACGAATTATGCGCCGATGCCCGCTGTGTGGCCACGAAACCGACGTAAGTACTTGAACCACTTGATTGGATTCAAGGGAACGACCACCATAGCGCGGGTTTCCGATTGCCCACACGCGACACCTTCTGACATCACGATGACCCTAACCCTGCATTCCGACACCCCAGTCGCTCTCGCGGATCTCGGTGGTACCAACTGCCGCTTTGCGCTGTGGCAACCGGGTACGCCACCACGCGATGTCGCGGCCGTGACTCGGTTCCGGAACGACGACTTCCAGAGTTTGGCCAGCATGGTGCAAGCGTATTTGGACCGGGTCCCGGGCGCGCGTCCCCGCGAAGCCGTCATCGCGATCGCCGCGCCAGTCACGGGCGATGTCATCGACATGCCGAATCGCAACTGGCAGTTCTCGCGACCGGAAATCGCGCAGCAGGCGGGCCTCGAGCGGCTGGATTTCATCAATGACTTTGAAGCGCAGGCGCTGGCGATCGCATCGTTGAGCGCAACGGAACGGCGCACTGTAGGACCGGAACGGACTCCGACCGGCCGCACCGCCGCCGTGCTCGGGCCCGGCACTGGCCTCGGTGTGGCGGGGCTCATTGAAACCCACGAGCCACCGATCGCGATTACCGGCGAAGGTGGTCACATGTCGTTGGCACCCACCAACACGGCCGAAGAACGCTTGGTTGCCGCCGTGCGCGAGCGCTTCGGGCACTGTTCAGGCGAGCGCTTATTGTCAGGCGCGGGTCTTGAGCTACTGCACGAGTTGCTGCACGACGAACCCGGCACACCGGCCGAGCAGATCAGCGCAGCCGCGCTTGCCGGTGAGCCTCGCGCCCGCGCGACGTTTGAGCAGTTTTTTGCGTTTCTCGGCTCGGTCGCTGGCGACGTTGCCCTCGTTCTTGGCGCGACACGCGGCGTCTACATCGGCGGCGGTGTGGTTTTCGAAAATGCCGTTCTGCTAAGCCAGTCGCCGTTTCGACAACGCTTTTTGGCCAAAGGCCGCTACGAGAGCTACCTCGACCGTGTTCCTACGTACCTGATAACCGCTGACACGCCAGCCCTGTTTGGTCTGGCACAATACGCGGCGGGGCGTGGGGAACAGTAACAATGAACGCAAGCGACATTCGCTGCAGCAACGACCTTAGGCTATTCGAACAACTCAAAAAACATCGCGACGTACGCCGCGTTAATGAGCAGCTCGAAAAAATGGCGGAGGATAAGTCGTCGCTGAAGATCCGCCGGCACTTGCTGGCAACCTCGGTGCGGCTCAGTGAACGAATGGCACCGAATGTTCACCACTTAACGGCACGCTGTATCGATACCCTGGCGCTCGACATACCGGTCGAGCTGTATGTTTTCGCCAGTCCGCAATACAACGCGATGTGCTTCAAACCCGAGGACGGGCGCTTGTTCGTCATGTTCGCGTCGAGTCTTTTGGAGAAATTCACGGACGATGAGCTCGGCTTTGTTATCGGACATGAGCTGGGACATCACGTCTACCGCCACCACGACATTCCGATCGGGTACATTTTGCGCGGCCCCAGTAAGCCGAATGCTCGTCTCGCACTCGAGCTGTTCGCTTGGTCACGTTACGCAGAGATTTCGGCCGATCGCGCCGGAGCGCATTGCACCGAGGAGTTGGCGAGCGTTGCCAAGGCACTGTTTAAGCTCGCATCGGGGCTCAGCGACGATGCGATACAGTTCAGTCTCGACGACTTTCTCCAGCAAGTCGACGAAATGCAGCTGCACGACGGTGACCCCGGGCAAAGCGCGCCGAAAGAAGACTGGTTTTCGACCCACCCGTTCAGCCCCTTGCGCGTTAAGGCCTTGCAGCATTACTACAAATCGGAACTGAAAATTCCCGGCGGTAGCGCTAAAGAAGACCTTGAGGTCGCCGTACAAGCGCTAATGAGCCTGATGGAACCGTCGTACCTCGAAGGGCGCACCAAGGTCGCCGAAGCGATGCGGCGCGCCTTGTTCGCCGGTGCACTCGCGGTCGCTCATGCCGACGGCGTCATAAGCGCTGCCGAAATTGAGGTCTTTGAGCAATTTTTCGGCGAGGGCAGCTTCAGTGACCGCATCGACATCGATAAGACCGTTGCGGAACTCGATACGCGCCTCGAGCAAGTTCGCGAGCAAGCGAGTTCGTCGCAACGAACTCAGCTGCTGCGCGATCTTTGCCTAATCGCCGGCGCCGAAGAACAACACGGCGAAGCGGAACGCGCGGTGCTTGATTCGGTGGCCGACCGACTGGAGCTACCGCGCCGCCTCATTTGCCAAACGCTCGACAAGGACATCGAACTTGATTGATGCAACGATGACGATACGCCCGGCAACACCCGCCGATGGCGATGCCATGCTGGCGTTATTGCCACGGCTTGGCTCGTTCACACTGCCACCGGGACGAGACTCACGCGACCTGTGGCGCCACGATGCGGCTTTACTTGAACAGTGGCTGGCGGGCAAGGCGCCGCAAAGCCTGGTACATGTCGCTTGCGATGCGGACAACGTCGTTGTCGGGGTCGTTATAACTTCGCTACGACCAGAGATGTTGAGCGAAACACCCAGTGCGCACTTGGAGGCACTCGCCGTCGCCCCAGGGACCGAAGGCCACGGCTTGGGACGCGCGTTGATCGACACGACCGAAGCGGCCGCCAAAGCAGCGGGCGCCCAATCGATAACGCTGCACGTATTCGGCACGAACGAACGAGCACGACGCCTGTACGAACACGTCGGGTATCGCGAAGAGATCATTCGCTGTTGGAAATCGCTGTAGCCCGACAATGTAGGCGCGGCGTCCCGCCGCGACCAACCGCGGCCAACATCGACCCCGCATTCATCGGGCCGAGACGGCCCTCCTACACCACCGTTCCCCGTTACCGGAAAACCCCGCTGTAGGAGCGGCGTCCCGCCGCGACCAACATCGACCCCGCAACCATCGGCCCGAGACAACCCACCGGCACCATCGTTCACCGTTACCGAAAATCCCCGCTGTAGGCGCGGCGTCCCGCCGCGATCAACCGCGCCCGCAATCATCGGGCCAACACAACCCTCCCACACCGTCGGTCCTCGTTACCGTAAAACCCCGCTGTAGGAGCGGCGTCCCGCCGCGATCAACCGCGCCCGCAATCATCGGGCCAACACAACCCTCCCACAACGTCGTTCCTCGTTACCGTAAAACCCCGCTGTAGGAGCGGCGTCCCGCCGCGATCAAACGACAGCCGACTTTGACGCTGCGATCAACAACCCCCAAAACCCGACGACTGGCATCCGTCCGTATTTTCGCGCTCCGCCAGCGCTGCCTTTCATCGCCGAACCTCAGTATGCTGTCGACAGCCGGTGGCTATCTCGCCCCGCACTGACCACTGACAGGAAGCTTCGCCATCGCCACGCCTGCTAGCCAGACGCATACGCCTTCCGCCGGCGCGTTTGTTTTTCTGGTACTAACCGCGTTTATAAGCTCGATGGGCTTCGGCCTTGCAGCTCCGGTTATGCCGAAGTTGGTCATGACGATCACTGGCGAAGATATCGCTCAAGCGTCGATCTGGGGCGGCATTGGTGTATTCGTTTACGCGATCATGCAGTTTATCTTTTCACCGATCGTTGGCGCGTTGTCGGACCGCTACGGTCGGCGGCCTATTCTGCTGCTATCACTCGCTGCATTCGCCATCGATCTACTGGTCTTGGCGCTGGTCGAATCCTTGTGGGGTTTTCTGGTCATCCGCGCCGTATCGGGCATTTTTGCGGCGACGTTCTCGACGACCAACGCCTACGTCGCCGATGTAACGCCGCCAGAAAAGCGCGGCCAACGGTTCGCCATTATCGGCGCAGCTTTCGGTGCTGGTTTTGTGTTTGGGCCTGCGATCGGTGGGCTGCTCAGCGAAATCGGGCTGCGCGTACCGTTTTTCGCGGGCGCTGCCTTGGCCGCCTTAAACACGGTTTTTGGCTATTTCGTCGTCAGCGAGTCGCTGCCTATGGCGCGTCGCCGCGACTTCAGCTGGGCGCGCGCTAACGCGCTCGGTACGCTGTGGCGCTTGTTCGATACGCCGGCCGTCGGTGTGCTGCTCCCGGTGTTTTTCTTCGCGACGCTGTCATCATGGGTCTATCCAACCGTCTGGTCCTACGTCGCCATCGAGAAGTTTGCGTGGACCGAAACGGAGATCGGATACTCGATCGCCTATTACGGGATCATCGCGTTTGTCTCGCAAGCACTCGTCATCCAGCTGTTGCTGCCAAAACTCGGTATCGTCAAAGCGATCTGGATCGCCTTATTGGTCGAGGTTGTCGCCTTAGCCTGCATCGGACTCGCCTCGGCAACCTGGATGGTTTATGCGTTTATCACGCTCGCGCTCATCTCAACGATGCAAGATCCGGCCATTCGCCAAGAACTGTCTGCCAATACGCCCGAGGATGCGCAAGGTGAGTTGCAGGGTGGACTCGCGGCGCTAACCAGCATCGCCATGATCTTATCGCCGCTGCTGTACATGGGTTTGTTTTACGTCGGCGCCGACGAATCAGGCTCGTTCTATTTGCCGGGGCTGCCGTTTATTTGTGCATCCGGCTTGTCGTTGCTAACGCTAGTGCTCTACGTACGCGCGCACCGCAAGACGACAGCCGTACGCGTAGAGACGGCACCGCCGCCAAGATGAACGCGGCCCAGCCGTTGCTACAACTGTAGGTGCGGCGTTCCGCCGCGATAAACAACAACTTTCACAACCATCGCGGCTAACAAAGTAACCAGCGCCCATCGATCAACCACCACAACCCGCTGAATCGCGGCATTTGGCGAATCCGCTGCCGCTGCGAGCAACAAAAAACTCCCAACGGAGACCAACCCCGCGATTAGCGCCGGCCATTGCAAGGCTCGAACAAACGCACCTGCCAGTAACAGCGCCCCAAGTACACCAAACAACACGGCGCGATGGCGCAGCAGCAACGCAAGATTCACCTCATCGGCCGCGACGTCATACAACATCAGCAAACGTTCGCCGCCCAGTACGCCAACCGCCGGTAACCAATGAATACACGCGACCAGGACTAACGCGGCCGGCACAGCACCCCGGATCATGACTTGAGACCGAAAAAAGCGGCGGTCGCGGCATCGCCAGGATAAAACGCTTCGATACGCAACTCGTCGGTCGTGATGTCTTGCGGCGTACCGAAAGTCGAGATCACCGAAAATAGACTCAGCTTCTGAGCACCGAAGTCGAGCTCCAACGGTAATACTGGTAGCAGCGGGTCCGCCGGCGAGTCAACGTGTTCGAGTGGACCTGCGATGTCGACAAACTGTTCGAATCGCGCAGCTAGCGCTGCATCGCCGGTAGCGGCCGCTTCGTGCTGTAGTCGTTGTACGAAACGCGGTGCCGCCTCGTTCCAATTGGTAATGTACCGACGGAGTCCATCCGGGTGCAAAGTCAGCAACGCCAAGTTGATGTGCTCGCCGCCGCCGACCGTCGCATTAAGCGCCGCTACGTCACCACCCAACGCAAGCACGTTCGCCGCTGCTTGGTTTTGCTCGTGCACGTTCCAGTATCGATCAACAACCAAGGCCGGTAATGGCTCGTGGTGGCGCAGCATCCGCTGCAGCGCGTCGCGGACGGGCGCCATTGCCGGTTCGTCGAGCTGCGATTCCCGATAAAGCGGCGCAAAACCGGCCGCTCGCATCAGCACGTTGCGCTCGCGCAGCGGTATATTCATCGCCTCCGCGAGGCGGGTCACCATTTGCCGACTCGGCTGGCTGCGGCCGGTCTCAAGCCAGCTAACGTGTCGCTGCGACACGTTGGCCGCGAGTGCCAGCTCCAACTGCGATAACTTGCGGTATTGGCGCCAATGGCGACAAACCGCAGGGAATGTCGGTGCCGATACGCTCATCGAGATCTCCAAGGCCTATGACTACTATGCGGCGGCAATGTATCGCTGAGCAATAACCTCCGAGGTAATTGCCAGCGGTCCGTGGCCGCAAGGACACTGCGCGCTGGATCGATTGAGGAGCTCGCTATGCCGTCGCAACGCACGATCGCTTGGATCTTACTGATTCCATTCGCCGGCTTAACCGCCTACGCGGTCTACGCCGTCGGTTACGTTGGCATTTTCGACTATCACCGGCATAGCCCCGCCGGCTGGCAAGTGTTTACCGACTTAGTGGTGGCGTTGGTTTTGGTACTGACGTGGTTGATTCCCGATGCACGGCGACACGGACGGTCGGTGCCGATTTGGGTCGTGTTGACACTGTTTCTCGGCTCGCTAGGGCCGCTTATCTACATTGTGACGGCGAAGCCGCAAGCGGACCGCGTGCAGGCACCTGTCTAGTCTGTGACCTGGACACGGAATTTAGCGGCGCTTCGCTCTACCGTTGCTCGTATTCCAACGCTCAGTGGTACCTGCTATGCAGCACGTGATTCTTGCGGTTATCGGACTGGCGCTGTCAGCGCAAACAGCGATGGCAGCGACCGATGCCACGACCGACTCGCCGGTCGATGACGTGCGCGTGGCGGTTGAGTCGGCACTCGATGCGCTCGATATAGACGTTACGAATTCCGATCGCATGACGATTCAGGGAATAGTCACCGGCCACGGCCTCGCCGCAGGCACAACGGTCATTGTGTCGATGACGTCCGTCGGCAAACACACCACGCAGGTTGTTGTCGAGACAACAGAACCCGAGGATCGCACGGTAGAACGATTCGTCTTGCGCGAGATTCTTGCTTTCTTCGAGCAAGAGTAGCCGCGACGAGCACACCATCGGGCCGAGACTGCCCGCCCACATCTAGATTCGTCGTAAAGGCAAAACCCCGGTGTAGGAGCGGCGTCCCCGCCGCGATAACCAAAACGCCACACCACGGCCGATCCAGACCCAACAACCCTCGCAAAAATAAAACGTTCGCCCAGCCTACGAAATCGCCTCAACCCGTTGTCGCATGTCCTCGTACGCCGCAACAATCAATTGCCGCAAGGCGGCCTCATTCAATGCACCATGACGGCGGAGCTTCACGTGACGCATCCGTTTGCCGGTACCCGTTAGTAACGCGTCTGGATCCGGCAATTCGGCCCCGCGAAAGAACCCAACATTCACATGGGCTTTAAAAACGCCAACATACGCAAATGCCACATCGCAACAGCAGGCCGTGGGATACCCATCGTGCAGGACAGACCACACATCATCGGCCACCCCTTCGATGACGCGGAACCACAGCTCCGCTATGTCGACGAGTGTATTGTCGTTAGCCATGAACCAGGCCCGCACCGCCGGGTTGTTGCGTTGCGCCTCAGAAAAGCGAAACAAGCCGTCCAAGTCAGCTCGACCTTCTAGCCGCGATCGGTATCGCCAATTCGTACTCGGGCAACCATCGCCCAGGAACGCTGCCCGACTCCCGCTGACCGACCCGCACCGCACCGGCCGCCTCGTAAAAGCGCGACGCATGCGGATCACCTTGGATTCGCATCGTTACGTGGCCTTGGGCGCCGGCTGCGTCAATCGCATGCGTGATAAGAGCACGGCCGATGCCTTGACCGATAGAGTCGGGCTCGACGAACAACGCATCGAGCTCAACGATCGTCGTACTGAGCGTGATCAGTCCATAAAAACCGACCAAGGCCTCGGCAATGTGCGCGACCGCGTACTGCTGCTTTGGGTCCTTAATGTCAGCCGGCGTTGTGGCCAGCTCCGTCTGGCATGCCGCCATGAATGCCTCGGAATATCCCCAATAGGATTTTGAGCGAAACGCCAAATCGCTCAACCGCTCGCAATCGTCAACGTGGGCCCGTCGAAACGAAACCAATTCGCGCGGTGCAGCCAGCACGCTACAAGCGATGTTCGGTTGGCTGCGCGCAGTAAGCCGCCATGGCAAAGAACGCGGCCGCGACAGTCGTGATAGCACCGGGCAGCCAGCCACCCAAATAAAAACCCAACAGGCCGTTCGTCGCGACAATCACCGCAATGGCCGACAAGGCGAACGGTACGACTGTCCACCAACGTAGGGCCAGGAGCGCCATGCCCGATAGCAAAATAAACAGAACCGACGGATACAAATACAACACCGGCAGTATTCGCTGCATCGTTACCGATACGTTAGCGCTAACCAACATGTCGGCCACCATCCGTGTACCGCTGGCATGCAAAACCGCCATTCCCAGTAGCATCGCAACGCCGCAGACCGTCATCACCACGGTGGCGCGGCGCATCTACGACCACGCCTTCGCCGGTGTCGCCTTTTCGGCGAAGACCCGTTCGGTCTCACGAATAAGCGCTCGCTGTGTTTCGGAAGCGCTACCGCCGATCATCGCGATGTCACGCATCATGTCGAGCGTTTGCTCGGTTTGTTCCTCGTTGAACTTTGCAACGCTTGGCGCGAGCACCTGCTTGAGCTGCGTAGCGACCTGTTCACCGCTACCGAATAAATGCACGCTAGCTGTCAGTAAGGCGGTCGCATCACGCTCACTGAGCTCGAAAGTCCGGGCAAACAAACCAAGCACGGCTTGCTTTTCCTCGGACGACATGTCGCCGTCTGCTTTGGCGGTAGCGGTCACCAGAAGTGCTGCCGCATCCATCGGTCCATCGATAGCGAAGACAGGATTCGCCTCGTACGCCTTGCGCCAACGACGACGTCGCGCCCAAGCCCACGGGTTCAGTCCGCCCAGGTCGATACCCATTTCGGCCAGTCGGTGCAGCAACCAGAGAATCGTAACGATGGTGCCAAGGAAACCGAGAATGACGTGCATGGAACCCCCTCGCGACTGCGGTCGACGTTTACGCCGATCTTATGATGCTGAGAATACCGCGTTGCGCTGGACGGGGGAATGCACCACGTGGCACGGCATGTTAGTGCCAGTTCCGAGTTGATCGGGCCG
Source organism: Pseudomonadota bacterium (assembly GCA_039183535.1). Lineage (GTDB taxonomy): Bacteria > Pseudomonadota > Gammaproteobacteria > Steroidobacterales > Woeseiaceae > JBCAXA01. The sequence continues at coordinate 20,410 of JBCDBO010000031.1, forward strand.
AGACGGCCCTCCTACATCACCGTTCACCGTCACCGCCGATCCCCACTGTAGGAGCGGCGTCCCCGCCGCGATCAACCGCGGCTAACAACGACCACGCATTCATCGGGCCGAGACGGCCCTCCTACATCACCGTCACCGCCAACCCCAACTGTAGGAGCGGCGTCCCCGCCGCGATCAGCCGCGGCAAACAACGACCACGGGTTCATCGGGCCGAGACGGCCCTCCTACATCACCGTCACCGCCAACCCCAACTGTAGGAGAGGCGTCCCCGCCGCGATCAACCGCGGCTAACAACGACCACGCATTCATCGGGCCGAGACGGCCCTCCTACATCTGCGTTCACCGTCCCGCCGCGATCAACCGCAATATCGGCACCGCTACGCGTCCGCTGGCGCCTCCCACAGCCCGATAATTTGACCTTCGGGTGCAGCCAGCCACGCGAACCGGCTGTTGTCGGGCAATGACTGCGGCGGCACCAGCGTCTTACCACCCAATTCGCCGGCACGCGCCAAACTCGCATCCGCGCTTTCCACCTCAACGTAGAACGTAACGTACGCGCCCCACTCAGCGCCGAGCTCAACCAAATGCCCGCTTAACGACGCCGGCGGCGCAAGATCGAACGAATAGCCCGCGCTTTTATCGCTGATATCCCAGCCAAACAGCTCACCAAAAAATTGGCGATTTTTCTCACCATCGAAACCACCGATTTCGACGTGGACAATGCGGTTCTTAGCCATTATCTAACTCTCCTACTCTGCAAGTTGCTCGGCAAGCGTTTTCGTGAATTCAGTTTCGGTGTCACCCGTATGCGCCGTTGTTACCGGCTCGATAAGCGCCAGAAGACACTCATCGCGACACGACGGATTGTGCATGACCCCGCGAGGGACGATATGGCAATCCCCTGCGCTAAGCTCCACGCGCTTATCTTCGTACTGAATCACAAGCTCTCCCGCCAAAATAGGTGTTGATTATTGAGCTGGCCGACGACCTTCGGCGACCAGTACTCGGACAATGCTGCTGCTTTTTCGCGTAGATTCATGGTGACTGACTCCGTCAATACTGACCTGTCGTTAGTCAGAGCTCGGTTGCCCGGCGGCGGCGCGGCGTACCAATTGCACCAATTCGACCCTGCGCCACGTGTCGCCACCATCGTCCGAGCGCTCGTCAGCGATAAAATAGCTCTTGTCGGTGATATCCAAGAAGACGAAATGGCGCTTCTCGTTGGGCTTGTTGACGAGCCGAATCTGCTGCAAGCGCTCTGCGCTGTTATCCCACTGATACACCGCCATACGGCCCGTACTGAGCGCGTAACGCTCAACGAAGACGCCGTCGTCCTCGAAAGCGCTGAGCGAGACGTACGAGAATTCGCCATTCGGTGACTCGAAGTACTGAACGAGCGCGCAACCACCGGCCGCTAATTCTGAACGCAAAGTTCCTAAAAATGTTCGCTCGGTACCATCAACCCGAAACTGGTTCCACTCGCCCACCAGCGGCGTCAAAAAATCGAGCGGATACTTCTCACACGCGACACTCAAGGACGACCAGAACGCCGCACCGAGCATAACCAACACCCGCTGTGTCGTCGCCAAAAAACTCGCCGCATGTTCGTTTCGACCCATTGTGTTCTTTCCAAGTTATCGGGCAACAGGCTGAAGGCCTATTGCCATCTAAAACCGCTCAATAAGTGAGCGACCTTGCGCGATGGTTTCTTGTACGGACGATAACGGCAACGTTTGTGTTCGTCCGCGCTATCCCGCTGCTCGTATACCCAAAGGTGATCGCTGTTGTTCTGATCAAACGCAACGTGGTAGGCGCGATTGCCCGGCCTATCTCGGCAAACTGCCAGCAAGATGGCTGCCCATTAGCGTCCAGTTCCGGATCTCGCGCTGAGTTTGCCGACAGGTCCGTACATAACCCCCTCCTGGAACGCACGATACGCCGTAATGCTGCGCTGGCGCGATTAGTCGATCCCCATACCGATCGGACCTCGGCTCATAACGCATCGAAATCGACGTCCTTAAACTGGCGCAGTTCCGCTTTGATCGGCGGCGGTACCCGGCCGCGGTCACGTTTGTAAATCGCCGCCATCGCGCCCATCGTGTAACCGCCCTCCGTGTCACCGGTAGCACCAACGAGCATCCAATCCTCTAGCGCGTTGCTCGCAACGTGTTGGTGCACGCCCAACGCACCCTGATCCTCGACCGGATCGTTGGCGAGCGATACCACGAATTCATCACCGTCCAATGCATGGACCAAGCCCCAAATATGCTCGGTATCGCCACCAGGCGATATTAGCGGAAATTTGATGAAGGCCTGTTTGCTCGTCTCCTCGAGACCCGCTTTGAACCGGCCCAGCTCACGCCGCGCTTGTGCGATCGCTGCCAGCATCAGCGGATCATCGGTAGCGACCGGTAGCGGCGAAAAATAGTCTGGACTCAATCGACGCCAACCCATCCGTAATACGAACAGACCGAACAGGGCCGGGGCCGCAGCGCTCCACTCGCCGGACCGATGAACGAACCAAGCTGAGCCAGCGACGATGACGATTCCGCTCAGGCACAAAAAACCACCGAACGCCCGACTCAAGATGTCTCTCATACGCACGCCGCCAAACAACCCGAGACTCGAACTGGCCATGGTAGTGTAGCGACGCCCTTAAGTCGCGCGATCGGCGTTTGGACCCTACAACCCGGCGACGGTGCTTAGGTCGCAACCCTCAAGGCGCCGAGTCCATTGCCGTCGCTATTTTTCCCAACAGCGCCTCGAGTACCACATCGCTGGTCGGCGCCACGATTGGCGATGCGATCGGCCAGTCCGGCGTCACACCATCGGGCCGGGTATCACCCGAGGGCCGGATAATGTGGGCTTTTGGAAACCCGACCTGAATACCGGTATTCGGTAAGGTAAATTGCTCCATAGCACCGTAGGTCGTTGCCATGTCAGCCGTCTTTTCGCCGGCAACAACACCGAGCTTATAGTCTTGAATGATGGCAGCGACGTTGACCGCGTTCGAATAGGAATGCCGATTAACAAGCACGTAGACACGCCCGGCAAAGCGCCGCCCGTCACGAGGCTCGGCGAAGGGGATATCGAAGTTAAACGTCTCGCCCCGTGGCGTCGTCGCGTACTGACGCGCGAATAAGGTCGAAATGTCGTCGGTCGCCGCCGCTTTCGCCGCCAAGCGAGCGGCATTGGAGGCGGCCGCTTCATCACTGGACCGAATAATAAACGCCGAGCAAAACCGAAACGGCTCGGTCGCAAACCAGGCGAGCATCACGTCGCTGAATGAATTGTCGCCGCCCGGGTTTTGCCGCAGATCGATGACCAGATCCGTCGCGTCGTCGTCGAGCATTCGCTCGAACGCACTGTCGATGAAGGCGACAAAGGCCGTGTTGTCCCACGGCTCAGCAAGATTCTCGACGTTGTAAAACGGACCTGGGCGAAGGTACGCAACCCTCTGATCCAGCATCCGGAACTCGCGCTTGTCGCTGGCAAGCGCAAAACCGTGGGGCGCCTGCTCCGCTGCCAACTGCTGCTGTGCCTTTGTCTTCGCCGCGACCACGACATCGAACAATGCCGCATTGCGCCGTAAGGTCAGAACGAACTCATCCCGCTCGCCACTGATCGCCCACAGTTCGCGCGGCAACGTGAATTCGAGCAACGAATGCGCGATGTACGGCGTGTCTGCCGCGATGTGCTCGCGGAGCCGTTCGAGCCAGACTCCGATCGGCGTTGCGTCGATTGCAACGATTTCATCGCCGGCGTGTATGGCCGTATTGCCGGAGTAGTCTTCACCAACGTAGACAGCTTGACCGACGATTCGCGGGTAGATCGGTAAGCTCTTGCCGCCGGCTTCACGAAAAGCGTCGTAGGCCGCGGCAGGGAAATCGATGCGGGCATGGCCGACGTTGCCGAACGCGGCAAACCGCTGCAACAATCGGTGCACGTCGAAGCGGCGCATCGGCGTATCGACCGATCGGCGCAGCGCATCGAAGTAGGCGTCATATTCGTCGCGACTTCGGTTCGCGTACAGATCGGCATGGGCACTTTGAAGCCCCGAATACAGTACATCGAGATCGGCGACAATCTCGGTCGCCGGCAGCAGAGCGTCCCAGTCGGTATCGTCAATTTGGGCGAGTGCCGCGGTGGCAGTCAGCGACACGTAAGCAACGATGGCGAGAAACAGGCAGCGCATGAGTACATCCTCTGGAAACGTGGGCCTACAGTAGGGCCTACGAGTGGCACCGGTGGCCATGGCGGGAGCTTCCTAAAGTTCTGACGAATTCCTGACACGCGCCAAATCAATGGCTTATGCGAAAATACCGCGATGAATGTAACCAGTGACAATACCGCGGCGAAACAGCCACCGCTGCCGAGCGCCTTCCAGCTAGGGCCGTGGCTTGTCGACCCTGAGGCCGGCGAGCTGACCGGTGATGACGCCAACATCACGCTGGAGCCGCAGCTAATGACGCTGCTTAGTCTACTCGCCGCGAATCCCGGCGACGTGTTGTCGAGATCGGTGATCGAGACCGTCTTGTGGCCAAACACGATCGTCGGCGACGATACGCTAGCGCGCGCCGTCTCAAGACTGCGCCGCGCCTTGGACGACTCCGCACAATCACCGCGCTACATCGAAACGTTGCCGAAGCGCGGCTACCGGCTCATCGCGCCGGTCACGCTTGCGCGTACGTCAAAACATCCAAAAACAAAACCCGTGCGATTCGCAGCGATTGCCGCCGGTATAGTCATCGCCGGCATCGCCGCACTGTGGCTAACAACCAGTCGCGTCACAGCACCCCCCGACCCGTCGACGTTGCTGATCGAGCGGGCGGACGATTTATACATGCGTTTCACACGGGCTGATAACGAAGCGGCGATCGGCTTGTACGAGCGCGTTCTTGCTGAGCAACCTGACAATGCCGGTGCCCAGGCAGGTCTCGCCAACGCCTTGGTACAACGTGTTGTTCGCTGGCCGAAGAGCACCGGAGCAACGGTCGCTGGCGCAGACTCGCTAAGCGACGCCCTTGAGCAAGGTCTGACGCAAGGACCCGAGGCGCAAGCGGTGCTCGCAAGAGCAACCGCCATGGCAGAGCGCGCCGTCCGTCTCGATCCAAGCAATCCAGACGCACTGAAATCACTGGCATTCACCGTCACGGCCCAGGGCAACCTTGAGCGCGCCGAAGCCATTTACAAACAAGCAATCGCGCTCGATGACGACGCCTGGCCATCGCTGATCAATCTCGGCGAAATCGAATCGATTCGCGGCAACACACCGGCCGCAGTCCGATATTTCGAGCGCGCCTACGAGGCCATGGCACGCGCCTATACCTACGAGCCGCAACGTGTGGGTCCATGGCAGGTAGCCATGGGCGTCGCGATTGGTGAAAAGCACGAGCAACTCGGCGATTCCACCGAAGCGGAATTATGGTACCGGCGCACGCTTGCGGCGGCTCCGTATGAGCCGGAAGCCACGGTGCGGCTGGCGAGATTGTTGGCGGCCGCCGGCGATGCAACACAAGCCGCTGAACTGTGCCGGTCGTTGAGTGAGCGCGTCGGCGACTACCCTGGGTGTAACGAGTTGCAGTGACTGACAAGCAAGCCCGCAACACCAAACCACGATAGCCTCACAACTCAACGTCGTGCCATAGACTTATGATGGCTGCGCGTGATCGATACCGAAAACGCACATCGTGCTCCTGCGTGCAATGCAACGCGACCCTGACGCAGCACAGAATCGCTCGCGCCGTTACGCAATAAAATTGCGCAACACGAAGACACTAGCGATAGAGCCTGCCAGCGCGATCAGTGCGGTGACGACACCAGCCGACACCGACCGCACCCAACCCACGACACCAAGGCAAACGGTCAGTGCACCAATACCGCCGATGAACAATATCGACAACAAGCGATGTTCGGCGGCGAGCTCGGTCGGAACGCCGCTGGCAGGGTTAATGTCTGGCGAACCACTGGCCCAGGTCATCAGCGACCAACCGAGTGCACAGACAAAAAACTGTGCCGACGCTAGAACGGCGAACAGGAACAAAACGTCAATCGACCGACGCCCCGACGGCATGGCAATCAGCGCCGACAGGAATGTGAAGGCAAAACCACCCAGTACCGCGGAAATCAGTCCCAGTTGTTCCATTGGTATCGGCCGTCGCTAAATCAGATCTCGCGACTCGGACAATATCACGGCCCAGCGTGCTGCCAGCAGCGCAGACATCGCACGAACACTGGCGGTGGTATCGGCGGTGATCACGCAGCATCGTCGTGGAACTGCGAGAACGTCGTTGCGGGCGATGCCGCGAGTCGATCGCGCCACGCGACAAGATCGGCAAACTCGGCGGCTAGCCGTTCATCTATCCAGCAGGCCTGCATCGCCGCGCCGAGTGGTGGGTCCGCCTTAGCACGCGGGGCAACCACCTCGAGCAGAACCGCCATCGATATGTCGGTGTAGCTAAAATCACCGAGCAGGTAATCACCCGGCACCGCGGCCAACGCATCGCGAGTTTTCTCTAAGGCGATACGCAGGCTGCCGGGTCGCACCAGATTGGCGTACTTTCGATCCAATCGGCGTACGGCATCGCGCGCGACGAATCGCAGCCACGGTCGCAGCGGGTCCGGCACGAAACTGGGCAGAGATTCGGCCAGCGCAGCATCGTTTGCCAAGACGCCGCGCACGACACGCGTCCGTCCTTCCGCCAAGGCAGCCTCGCTCAATACGTTCCAAGCCTCGTTCGCACCAAAATCACCAAGCGTTGCAGTTAGGGACCGGTCACTGGCGAACCTAGCGATGTCCCACGAGCCACGAACAATTTGCGTATCAGCGAATAAGACTGGCACCGACACCAAACCTCGCCACTGGCGCAGCTTGAAACGCAAGCCCGGTTCACTCAGCGTTGGCGTGTATTCGCGGTACGTGTAGGTGTGCCCGCAGATCTCGAGCGCCCAGCGCGCCTTCTTGGTCCAGGGAGAAAATGACTCGCCGTACAAGATCACGACGCGTTCAACTCTCGCAGTAGGACTGGGCGCGGTTGACGCTCTGCACGAGATCCTCCTGACACGCACGCGGGCGTGGCTCACCGAGATTCCAGACGAGTCCGGTAGCCTCGAACCAACGCAGCACCGTCCAGCCAGGGTCAATCTCGTCCGGCGCCAAACCAATGCGCGCCGACTCAGGAAACGCATGGTGGTTGTTGTGCCAGCACTCGCCCATCGTTATTAAACCGGCTCCGCGCAGGTTCGACGCCTGGACGCCAGCCGACGGCACGACCCACTGGCCCGGTCCCGGGTTGTGCGTCAGGTACGTAACTGTCCAATGTCCAGCGACGCTGACGAAAATACGGCCAAAGACGCCCCAGACTACCCACGGCCAACCACCGACGACAAAAAACCCGAGTGCTAGCGGTAACTGCTGCAGCATCCACGTCCGCTCCAAGAAACGGTAGAACGGATCATTCGCGACCTCTGCCTCAATACAAGCCGTCGGCGGGCGAGCAAACTCGAACGTACAGTTCAACTGCCACAACGCGTCTTGCCACAGCGATCGACGGTGGGAAAAAAAGTCATGGCAGTCAGGTTCGCGCTGTGCCCAATCGCGCACGTCATGCACGCGAATCAGTTCAAATGGCCCAGCCATACCGACGAGGACACCGAGGTAAACGAGCAAACGCTCCAATAGTTTCGGGCACTCGAAGGTACGATGGATCAACTTACGATGCATACCGATCGAATGACCGAGCAACAGGGATAGATAAGTCGTCACTAAAAAAAGGACGATGGCGGATGCGCTCGTTGCGAACAGTGCACCGACAACAAATACGATTAAACAGCCATTAATCCACAGCGACTTTAACGGCGCCCAGACGACACGCCCGTCACAGGGGTCGGCGTGGGAGCCAGCTACACGAAAAACCTCAGGCCGCATATCCAATTCGAGTCGCTGGGACGACGACGCGCTGGCACGAGCGCGCTAGTCTGCATTTGTTAACCACGTTAGCGATCATACGGCAGTGTCGCAGGGTCGCAATTCACATAGTCCGGCGCAGGGTCCGCAATAAAGCGTTTTGCCGGTATAGAGGCAACATCGTCCATAACCGCCTTGCAGACCCGGTGCATGCCGTCCATCACCCGGCCGGCAGCATCGAGAATAATTGGGTACGACAGATCACAGGACCGTATCAGGCTCGCGTGCTCAATAACGCTGCGCGGCGTCGGCGTCATGTCGCCAACCGAATACCAGTGGTCCTCATCGAGCTCGACAACCGCTCGCGGATCGATCTGCTGAACAGGAAGATCGGCAGCAAGGTCAATTAAGCGGGCAACGAACCAGGCATCGACACCGTCTGTCGTTCGACGAAAATGGTATTGCGGTCGTACGCGAATCTGATTCATTGCAGCGGGTCCGTCATGACGACTCCGTGATTTCCAAGTACAGCGTGATGCCGAACTCATGTAGATGCTGTTTGATAGCACCAATCAAATCGACAATACCTTGCTCGGGCATAACGACGGCGCGAATGTAAATCGATACGGCGCCGTCGCCGAACTGTTGCTGCCAACCGTCGGAAAAAATAGCGTCGGTATATGCCTGAATTTTGGAACGCAGGAGCGCTTCGTGCGCCGGCGTCGCCTGCAGCAGCGACGAGACGACGATGACAGTATCGACCCCGCCGTCATTGCGTTGGCCGATCAGATCCAAACTGCCGAGGTTTTGGATCGGTGCGTGCTCGCTCATATCCGCTCAGCGCGACGTAAAGTGCCCAACATCAAGACGTTGTTCGCACTGTCGCGATACGGCCCTGCCGCCGGGCATGCCGCAACAACACCAACTGGATGGCACCGAATAGCGTCCCCAACGGTAAGTAGACGAGCCAACACCAGGACAATAAATACGTAACCCGCGCAAACCACGTCGGTATTTGGGCACTGGTCCGAATCATGAACCAGCTGACAATCACACCGACCAAGGCGGGCAACACGAACATGACCGACGACACAACGCCAGAGGAGAACTCACCGGCAATACGCTCGGGATCCCCGCTCGGCAACACTTGAATGGCCGCGGCGATCGCGCCGGCGAACAGCACGAGCGCGGGTAACAGCGCTAATTGCAGAGCCGCACATACAACAAACATACGCGTCCTTATCCGATGCAGCAGTTACCGTGATCGCGCCACCGTCGCCGCGTTCACCGCCGAAAAAGCCAGGAGGAGAGAATAATCGACCCGGCGAGGCGTCGATACAGCGCTCTGCCGATGGCACCCGCTCGACGACAGCGCTAGAATGCCGCGCGCCCGTCAGCCGGTCCCTTGTGTGCTCCACCTTATTACCAACGCCCAGATTTTTGCCCCTGACGCTCAGGGTCTAGGGCATGTGCTGGTCGCCGGCGGGCAAATCGCCTATGTCGGCAGCACACCGCCCGACATCAGCGCGCGCCTGCTGACCAGCACAACGGACGCCGCCGGCGCCGCACTGATCCCGGGGCTCGTTGACATACACGCACATCTGACCGGCGGCGGCGGCGAAGCGGGTTTCGCGACCCAGGTGCCGCCGGTTCCGCTTAGTAACTTCACGCAGGCCGGCATCACATCGGTCGTTGGCCTGCTCGGCACCGATGACATTACCCGCTCGACCGACTCGCTCGTTGCGCGGGTGCGCGGCCTGCGCGAAGAAGGCCTGTCGGCCTGGTGCTACACCGGTGGCTACCACTGGCCGGCGACAACGCTTACCGGATCGGTCGCCCGCGATATCGTCAGCGTCGATGCGATTGTCGGCCTCGGCGAACTTGCGATCAGCGACCATCGATCGTCGCAAATGACCCAAGCGGAGCTCGCTCGCGCAGCGGGTGAGGCGCATGTGGCCGGCCTAATCACCGGTAAAGCCGGTATTTGTCACCTGCATCTGGGCGACGGAGAAGCGGGTCTCGAGATGGTCCGCCGCGCGCTGGCCGACACGGAGATTCCGGCACGGGTCTTTAACCCGACCCACTGCAATCGCAAATTGGCGCTTTTTGACGAAGCGTGCGCGCTGACCGAGCAAGGCTGCTATATCGACATTACCGCATTCCCAGTCGAAGACGGTGAAGATGGCTTAGAAGCGGACGCGGCCCTGATTAACTACCTAAACGCTGGCGGCGACCCGACTCGCTTTACCGTCAGCACCGACTCTGGAGGTTGCCTCGCAACCTTCGACGAGCAGGGCCAGGCGGATGGCCTTGATTACGGTCGCGCCGAACTGATGGCCATCGCGCTGGCGCGATCGGCCGCAGCACTGGGATTAGAGGCCGCGTTGCCGGCTTACACGCTCAATCCAGCAACGCTGATGCGGTTTCATCGCAAAGGCCGCATCGCGGTTGGTGGCGATGCCGATTTGGTCTTGCTGGACGACGCGCATGGCGTTTCCAGTGTGATGGCACTCGGCAATTGGATGGTAAAAGACCGCGCTATCATTAAACGCGGTACGTTCGAGTAAGCGCGTTCGACAGAGTTAAGGAACCAGGTTACGTGTCTACGTTAGGAAAACGGGGATGGCTGATCCCGATCGGCGGTGCGGAAGAACGTCACGCCAACGCCGAGATATTGCGGCGCTTTAGCGACCTCTGCGGCGGCGACGAGGCCAAGATCTTGGTCATCCCGACCGCCTCCGAACTTGCGGACACCGGTCCGAATTATGTTGAGTTATTCGAGTCGATGGGCGCTCGCTCACGCTACATGCCTATCGACGAACGCGAAGACTGCTTTAACGACGACCTCGTTAGCACGCTGCAACGGGCGACCGGCATTTTTATGACAGGCGGGAACCAGCTGCGACTCTCGACCATTTTGGGTGGAACACCGGTCGCGAAAACGATCCGTGAGCGCCATAACGTCGGCATCCATGTCGCCGGGACGTCAGCGGGCGCAGCAATCGTGCCGGAGCATATGATTGCCGGCGGCGCGACCGGCCCGACCCCAACGGAAAATGGCGTCACGATGGCGCCCGGGCTGGGACTCACGAACAAGGCGATTATCGATCAGCACTTTCGCCAACGCGACCGACTTGGCCGCCTCTTAACAGCGCTGTCGTACAACCCATTTAGTACCGGTCTCGGTATCGATGAAGACACGGCGGCGTTCATTGACCCGCATGGCGAGTTGGAAGTGGTCGGCAGCGGCGCCATCACCGTCGTCGACCCGGCCAGACTGACGCATTCATCGATGTACGACGCCGGCGACGCGGACCCGATCAGTCTCGTTGGTCTGACCTTGCACATTCTGGTTGCCGGCGACCGCTACAACTTGGAAACCCGCGAAGCGATCGCGAAACGCATCGAACGGCATTAGACCGCCCGTATTACCGCTCAGTAAACCCGCCTGTTACTCTCTAAGAAAAAACAAGGGGAGCAGGCATGAAGATACTCAGCACGAACGTTTACCGTGGACCCAATCTGTACGCCCACTTTCCGGTGATCCGGCACCAGGTGGATCTTGGCGTATTGGAGGAATGGCCCTCGGCGAAAATCGGTACTGAGTTTGTTGATGGCCTGGTCGCCGCCTTGCCTGGACTCGCCGAGCACGGTTGCTCGTACCGGACCGAAGGCGGTTTTCTACGCCGCTTGCGAGAGGACGATGGCACCTGGATGGGTCATGTCTGGGAGCATCTTATTCTTGAGCTGCAATCGATGGCGGGCTCCGATGTCACCTTTGGTCGCACGCGTTCGATGGAGGGCGAGCCGGGTTGCTACAACGTCGTTTTCGAGTACCGGCAACGCGACGTTGGCCTGGAAGCCGCACGTATTGCCAGGCAGCTGATCTACGCGTTACTGCCGAACGATCTACGCGACGAGTTTCGCCCCGAACTCGAGAAGGATTTCGACTTCGCCGAAGATCGCGACAGCTTTATACGGTTCGCACAACGCAAAGAACTGGGGCCGAGTACCGCATCGCTCGTAGCGGCGGCCGAGGCGCGCGATATTCCGTGGTTACGCTTGAACGATTACTCGCTGGTGCAATTTGGTCATGGCAAATACCAACAGCGCATCCAAGCGACGATCACCAGCAAGACGACGAATATCGCTGTTGAGATCTCCTGCGACAAAGAAGACACGCACAATCTACTGAACGACCTTGGCCTACCCGTACCGCACCAGCGCATGGTCTATTCACCGCGCGAGGCGGTGCGTGCCGCTAACCGGATCGGCTACCCGGTTGTCGTCAAACCGCTGGATGCGAATCACGGCCGCGGCGTGTCAATCAACCTCAGCGACGATGCGACCGTTGCAAGCGCGTTTGAGACGGCGCGTGAACGCGGCAAGTCGCGCGCTGTGCTGGTCGAGTCGTTCATTACCGGTATGGACCACCGCATGCTTGTCGTTAACGGTGAACTGGTGGCTGTCGCTAAGCGGGTACCAGGACATGTCGTCGGTGATGGTAAACACACCATCGCCGAGCTCATCGACATCGTCAACGAAGACCCGCGTCGCGGTATCGGTCACGAAAAAGTACTAACCAAGATCGAAGTCGATCAGCAAGCCGAGCGACTGTTGAACCTCGCGGGCTTGTCGGTAGATAGCGTCCTCGACGACGGCGCCGTGTTCTACTTACGTTCCACGGCAAACCTCTCGACCGGCGGCACCGCCATCGATGTCACGGACAGCGTCCATCCCGACAACCGGGCCATGGCCGAGCGAGCCGTGCTGGCGGTTGGGCTCGACGTCGGTGGGGTCGACTTTCTTACCGACGACATATCGCAGTCCTACAAGGACATCGGCGGTGCCATTGTTGAGGTAAACGCAGCGCCGGGTTTTCGGATGCACGTCGCGCCCTCCGAGGGCGAACCGCGCGACGTCTCCGGCAAAGTGCTCGACATGTTGTTTCCGGAAGGCTCACCCAGCCGTATCCCAATTGCCGGCATCACCGGTACGAACGGCAAGACGACGACCGCGCGGATGCTGTCGCATATCCTGAAGACGGCTGGCCACGTCGTCGGATCGACATCAACCGAGGGCGTCTACATCGACGGCCACTTGACCGTGAAAGGTGACATGACTGGACCATCGGCCGCGCAAATCGTGCTGCGCGACCCGAGCGTCGACATCGCTGTTATGGAGACAGCGCGCGGCGGAATATTGCGCGCCGGGCTCGGCTATCAAAGCAGCGATGTCGCCTGCGTGCTGAACGTCGCCGCCGATCACCTTGGCATACGCGGTATCAACACGTTGGAGCAACTCGCTGAGATCAAGCGCGTCGTTGTCGAAGTCGCTGAGGATACCGCCGTGCTCAACGCCGATGACCCACTGGTCATTCGGATGGCAGACCACACCAAAGCGCAACACCTGTGCTACGTGAC
>JBCDBO010000032.1:0-33328 GCA_039183535.1 Pseudomonadota bacterium
GAGGTGCGCGACGAGCAGAAAGACACCGACGGGCGACCTGAGGTTAAAGCGCGAATTCGTCAACTTCAGCAGCAACAGGCCAACGCGCGAATGATGGACGCAGTGCCCGATGCCAGTGTCGTTATAACGAACCCTGAGCATTACGCCGTGGCGATTCGTTACGACGCCGACTCAATGGCCGCGCCGGTCGTTGTTGCCCGCGGTCGAGATAAGCTTGCGCAGAGGATCAAGGAGCTCGCACGCCACCACGGGTCGCCCGTCGGTGTCTTTCTGCTCGTCGCGCACCTCTTGACGAGTCATCCGTAAATTTTTCGCGTGCTGCCACAGTTGAAAAGGAACATCGACAAGAGCAATCAGAATCAGCGTTGCACTCAACAACAAAAGGCTCCACGCGGCCAGCTCGCCAACCCGTGATAACGCCTCGCCGACACTGCGATAGCTCAGCGACAGTAACTGCGGTGACAGCAACTGCAGCCAGATCACGGCCGCTACACCAACTAGAACAAACTTACCCATCGCCTTGGCAAGCTCGACCAAACCTCGCGCTGAGAAAATACGGCCAAGGCCCTTGATCGGGTTGAGACGTTCCCATTTAAATCCCAACGCTTGCGTACTGAATGACCAACCACCGAGGGCGACGGAGGCGAAAACGGCTGCAACGATTAAGCAAGCGAACAATGCGATCAGCGCGATTCCAGCCGCCGTCAAAGCGGCGGAAAACTCTGCCAGCATCGTCTCTGCGTTTAGTAAACGCTGTCTCGGTAACGTTAGAATGCGTTCCATGACTTGGCCAAGCCTTACACCGATACTTGGCCCGCCAAGTAGCATGTAAAGCGCTGCCACCATCATGACCAACGCGGTCGCCAGCTCTTTGGAACGCGCTACTTGCCCTTTTCGCTTGGCGTCGGCGAGACGTTTAGGGGTCGCTTGCTCGGTACGCTCTTGCGCGGTCTCTTGCTGACTCATGGCAAGCGCCCCGAAGCCATTGAGGCGGCAAAATCAAGGGTCTGCTCAACAAGCCGACTCACCACGCTCGAGAAGCCATCGAGCGTCAGCATCAACGCCAATATGCCGAACAGCAGCGAGACCGGGAAGCCGACGGCAAAGAGGTTTAGCGTTGGCGCCGCCCGACTCATCACACCGAATGCGATGTTGACGATCGCCAGTGACGCCACGGCCGGTAGCGCCACTTGAACCGCGCCTGCGAACACGATCGCACTCAGCGTCAGTAGGCCACCGGCAATCGCACCAATGTCTGGTGTTCCACCAATGGGCACCGCCGTGAAGCTGTTCGCCAACAAGGCGATTGCGCTGATATGCCCATCGAAAGCAAGGAACAATAACGTCGTCAGCAACATTAAAAACTGACTGACGACCGGTACGTTTATGCCCCGCGCGCTATCGATGAATATCGCAAAACCAAGTCCCATGCTAAGCGCTATCGACTGCCCGCCCAAGGCGACCGCGTCGAGTACCAACTTAAGTGCGAAGCCCATGGCCGCACCAAAGCCTAGTTCGAGCGCCATTATCGGAACAGCGCCTAGCGTGAAGAACTCGATGCCGCCCGGCGGTTGCGCATACGGCAACGCCACCAAAGACAATGCGACGGCTAAGACGACGCGTAACTGAATCGGTACGTAGGCGCCGCTGATGGCCGGCAAAACAAGCAGCATGCCGCTAATCCGTAGCAGCGGCCACAGCAATGCGACGACCAGTACGGACGCCGCTTGCAGCAGTGCGAGTGAGTCGGCCACTACTAACCGATCCTCGCTGGGATGGACGTTATTAGCTCGGTCGCGAAGTCGCTAATAATTTGTAACATCCACGGCGCTGCCAATGACAACGCCAAGACCAAAACCAGCAGCTTCGGTATGAACGACAATGTCATCTCGTTAATCTGCGTTGCCGCTTGCAGCATGCCGACGATCAAGCCGACGCCCAGTGCGGCGAGAAGTAACGGTGCGGCGAGCAATGCCGTCACCCACAGTGCTTGTTGACCGATACTCGTTATCGCTTCTGCTTCCATCGCTAGACCTAAACGTAGAAGCTCGCGGCGAGCGTACCAATCAACATCGACCAGCCATCGATCAAGGCAAATAGCATGATCTTGAAAGGCAGCGATATAAGCATCGGCGACAACATCATCATGCCCATCGACATCAGGACACTCGACACCACTAGGTCGATAACGAGGAACGGTACGAAGATAAGAAATCCGATCTGAAACGCCGTTTTTAGCTCCGATACGATAAAGCTCGGAATAACAATGCTGGTCGGAACATCAGCAGGGGATGGGTACGTTGTATCGCCAGCAATCCGAACAAACATATCGAGATCGGTTTCACGGGTTTGCGCCAGCATGAACGTACGTAATGGCTCCAACCCAGCGCGGAGTGCGCCGCTCATATCAAGGCTGCCATCGATGTACGGTCGAGCGGCGTGCTCGTAAACCTCATTGAATACCGGATGCATTACGAAAAGCGTAAGAAACAACGCGATACCAATCAGCAGTTGATTCGGTGGTGTCTGGGCTGTACCCAGTGCTTGACGAAGAATCGATAGAACGATGACGATCCGGACGAACGACGTCATCGAAAGAACCAACGCAGGTAGAACGGTCAGCAGCGTCATGCCGACCAGCACTTCGACACTCAAGGTCCACGATGCCGCGCTTGTCGCAGGCTCTGTAACTTGTGCGGATGCGAGTGCTGGCAACGATATCGCTACTAGAGCCACTACTACCCGAACGCTCATGTGGCCTTCCCCCGCAACGCCTCGGCTAAGCGCTCGGCAAACCGCACCGGCACCTCATCCGCCGGCTGTGCCAACAATGGTTGCACCGGCGCATGCAGTGTCGATAACCCCTGCGGTGTTTGTGCGACGACCAGTTGTTGACCAGCGACATCGATAATCAGCAAGCGGTCTCGCGCACCGAGGCTTTGAGCCGCGAGCACGCGAATTATCGAACCATTACCGCGTTGGACAGACGTCAAACGCCGTAGAATCCACGCCGCCGCAACGATTAGCGCAAGCAACATAAACAGATTGCCGGCGATCGAGATCCATGACGGCACGCCGGCCCCAATGGCTGATTCGGCGGGCTCGCTGTTACTAACGGCGGGTGCCCCAGCCAATGCGATCAGCAACAACTTTTGTAAGGTTCGCTGGGTCATTACTTAGTGACTCAATTCAATGTCGAAATTCGATCGTTAGGGCTAACCACATCGGTTAGGCGAACACCGAACTTGTCATCGACAACGACAATTTCACCGCGAGCGACTAACGTGTCATTGACCAATACGTCCATCGGGTCGGTCGACTCGCGGTCAAGCTCGATCACTGAACCTTCAACCAGCGAAACCAACTGCCGGATCGAAATCGATGCCTGCCCTACCCGGAGTGCGACGTTGACTGGAACATCGAGTACGACATCTAGATTGATATCGGCGCCAGCAGGTACCGGCTGCGCGGCACCAAGTTCGTCAGGCTCGTACGCGGCTTCTGGCGTGGCGCCGTCCGCGATCACACCGTCATCGGTCGCCGCAGCATCAGAGCCGGTGTCGGCCGCGTTGTCGATAACCTCATCGTTATCATTTTGTTCGTTCTCATCAGACATGTTCTAGCGCCTCGTTCGGCTCGGGGTTTACGGCGGAATTGACACGTGCGACACGGCGACGATCCCAGATACCGAACTGCGCGCGATACAGCGGCAATTCACCGCAGCGCAACTCGACCGGGTTCGGCGCTGCGATCGGTAATTGACTGCCCGGCGTCAACTGGCGGAGCATCGCCAATGACACCGGTCGCGCTGCATTGACGAGAGAAATCCGTACCGGTAAGTCAGTGGCGTGTTGCGATAACGTTTCGCGCCAGTACAAATTCTGTTGTTCGGTTCCCGGCCGTTCGGCGCCGTCGAGTCGATCCAGGTGAGGCGCTAGGGCTTCGCGGCGCAGTACGATGGAAAACACGGCAGCGAAACCATCGGCAACGACTTGGTACTCGCAGACAATAACGCGGTCTTTTGCTGATCCGAACGGAGCCCGTTCGACGTTGCTCCACGAGTCAGCAAAATCCGGTGAAAACGCTGCGACCGACGCCCAGGCATCTTGCAGGATTTCCAGCACGCTTGCGCCGAAGCGCTGTGCGACGCGCTTTTGCCCGACGTTATATTCGTCAATACTGGGATCAGGTGCCGGTATTTCTGTCGAACCGAAAAAAACCTCGACCAGGCCTTGCATCAGTGTGGTATCCGGTATGAAACCGATCAAACCGTCGAGCGGCGTGGCGCTAAAACCCATGATGTGCTGCAGGCCAGCGAACGCATGGTTCAGATCGACAACGGTGCAGTCGTATTGACGCTTAAGGTCGCAGCTCGCTGTCCATGCCAGCGTTTGCTGTAGATACCGTTGCACGTTCTTTGCGAACGCTTCGTTGAATCGCTGCAGTTCGGGCAAAGTCCCGAAACTGAGATGACAATGAGGCCGAATTTCGAATGGCGTTACGGCGCCGACGGTTGTCTTGCCGTCGCGCAAAACCGCGACCGATCCATCGGCCATGCCTTCCATCAACGCGTCCATTTCGCCGTCTGTCAGAATCTTCTCAGGCATCGGCTTACTGGATAACGAATTGGGTGAAGTAGACATCCTCGATGCCTGGCTCACCGACGTGGGTGGTCATGACGTCGCGAATCTCATCGAGCGTCGTTTGCCGCAGAGATTCTTTGCCGTCGCGCGTAATGACCTCGTTGTAGTCAAGCTCCGAATAGGCCAGTAGCAAGGCGTTGCGAATAACGGCGTTGTGCTCTTTTACGGCATCGATGAAACGTTGCTCGCTGGCACGAACTTCAAGGCCGACTTGAATGAACCGACGGCGACCCTGCTCATCGGCAAAGTTGCTGGTTAGCGGCGGTAGGATCGGATAGTAATGCGCCGGCGCGCCGGGTTCGGCCGCCGCCGGTGCGTCGTCCTCTGCTGCTGCGGTGGCCTCCTCGGCCGGCGGGTTGATCATGTTCATGATCATCGGCCCGCCAACAGCACCACCCGCCGCCAAAACGACGCCGATGATCCCGAACATCAACATTTTGTTTTTGCCGCCGCTTTTTTCTTCCGCGGTAGCCTCTTCGTCGGCCATGTCTCGACTCCGTTGCGTGACAAAGCACTACTTGCAACAGCTGTGCCATAACCGAAGAGTTGCTTCTAGATCATATAAAACAATAACTTATGAATCTCTATTGGGAATGCTCCACGGTTAAAGCGGAAAATCGACGATCGCTTGACTGTTCGCTGACGACTTTTTGACGGCGCGCGTCAGGCGAACGTGTCGATGCCACCGTGTGGCGTAGTCGGAGCCGCTAGACGACTTGGCATCGCGTCTGCGGTGCTCGTGCTATCAGGTTCCGTAGGGTCGAATGGTCCCTGGGTCGCGCGTTCGCGCGCTGCGCCGTCTTGCTGCTTGTTGGTGTCGTCTTTACTGACATGGACAGCAGCGCCTTCCAAGGCATCGCGAAGCCGTGGGACCGTTTGCTCAAGCAATTCCCGCGTAGCGGCCTGCCCGGCCGATATTTGTACGGCAAGGCCATCGCTTTGTTGCTGAAACTCGATCGAAATCGGGCCCAACGAACGTGGACTCACTGAAATTTCCAACCGCGCAAGACCTGCAGCTCGTGCGTCTTCGACACGCTGTAGCAGCTCGTTCGACCAATCTGGCTGACGCATATTCATTGGCGCCACAAACCGCGGGCCCGTCGCTACGGTTGGCGCACGCTGCGAAGCGGTCTGTGTGACTGTGTGGGTGGCCGGCGCGTCGGCTTTGGGCCGGTCGATCCAGGCTGCGTCGTCGCTTACGCGATCCGCTGCAATCATGGGCAGACTCGATTCCTGGCGGCTCACCGCAGTACGCCCGTCGGCACTCGTGACCGGTGCAGCGTTTTTCTGCAGCACGGACGTGTCCGGTGTGGCCCGCTCGACCGACCTCGACGTCGCTTGATCCGCTACGACGGCTGGAGATTCTGCCGCTGGTAGCGTGGCCGACACTGGAGCCGGTGCGGGTCCAATCGGTAGTGCCGCGGACGTGGACGGTGCAGCAGCAACGGTAGCGGCCGTGGCCGAGCGCTGCGTGCTTGGTACTGCCCCGTCGCGCTGTTGATCTGGCTTAGTGCGTTGACCCGCGGTAGACGTCGCGACGCGAAACGAGTCCTCCAGACGCGACTTTGGCGCTGCTGACGCAGCCACGGTCACTGCAATCGTATTGACCGGCTGCGTTGGCGCCGTCGCATCCGTTGGCGCCGTCGCGTCTGTCGCGGTGTTGGGTAGCGTCGGCGCAAGCGGCCGTTGCTGCGCGCTGTTCGGCGTCGGGATCGGCGAACTCTGCTGGTACTGCGTTGTTGTGCTGTCAGGTGGCAAATTTGACGCCGGCACCGGCGTAGCGCTGAGCAAGCGTGCACTTGGCCATTCGCCGCGCGGCTCGAGCACCGCGGACTGGGCTTGGGTCGGCGGTACCGAAGGTGTTTTTTCGGTAGTCCGCGATGCGTCACGCTTAACAGGCATTTGCGCGCGTGCCTCATTGACGGCGGGCGGCGTCGCCCGAGAGTCCTTGACTGCTACATCATCACGATCTTGCAGCACCAATTGATCGGTGGATCGCGGCAGCGGTGCCGCATCGCGAACACCGTCGCCGGAGTCGCGACCGGCCTCCACAACAACATCTACGTCGGTAGCCCGGACGGCGGCAGAAGCGGCATTGGCGGCGGCAACCGGGGCTTTCGGTAGATCACGGCCCGGAGCGGTCGCGGTGTTTTCGAAAGACTGAGAGGTGGCCGCCGCGCTTAGCGTCGCGACCGTAGGCCGCGTCTGTCGAGTCGATGTTTCGACAGCGCTGACTGGCACCGACGTCCGCAAGGATGCGGGCTCGATCGTAATGTCCCTTGGCGCCACCGTATTGGCCACCGAGGGCGACGACGACCGCTCAAGTATGCGCGTTGACGGCGCAGCCGCGAACGCCGGGGGTGGCCGATGCTGCGAACGACTTGGCACGATAGGCGTGTCTGACGTTGTCAATTCGCTCGGCGTGGCAGTTACGGTTTGGCGTGCAGTCCCTAGCGGTTGCATGGCGATGCCGGGAGCAGCATGGCTCGGTGTCGGGGCCGGATTGGAATACCGTTGCTTCGCGTCCCGAATAGCTGCTGACACGGCGGATTCAACCGGCGTTGCGGCCAAGCGTTGCTGAGGCGGTAGGACCAGAGTGTTGGAAACCGGCGCCCGCACCGCGCTATCCGAGCGATCGCGTCCTGCTGGCGTGACACTCGCCGGCGGTATCGAGATCGACTGGCTGTCGCCATCGATATTGGTCAGACGAGACGCGATTCCAGACTCACTGGCTACCCGGCTACCCGGATCAACGACGGGTAGCCCCACCGCCATATCCGGCAAGCCTTTGCCGCTAAGCGGTAATTCATTGCCGCTGTTCGCTGTCGATAACAGCACTGCAAACGGCGCGATTGCTGGCGTCGATTCGGTGTCGCCAGCTGTATCAACGCCGCCGCTAAACCCTGGGTGTGGCGGTACTTCAATAGTGGCAGTTGCGCGTGTTGCCTCCGCCGACAACAAGGCGAAGGGAGTAAACAGGGCGTGCATCGGCAAGCCTATCGTCAATGAGTCGCTAAACACCTAGCAACTCCCGTGCCAGTTATGTATCGCGCGACTGCGAGCGGCTGAACACACGAGCGGCGTGATCGTCCAATTGGCGCATCAACTCACGAGCCGCGACCGTTTGCTGCTCATCGTCGAGTCGCTGCAGCGCGGCGCGAAAACGCTCGGTCGATTGGCGCGCTGAGAACCATTCACTGCGCGACTGATCGAGTGCCTGTTTCGTCTCTTTAACGACATCCGCCTGTTGGCGAACGGCTAATCGTAAGCGAGCCGCGAATGACTCGCTGTTCTCCAGGTGCGCCGCCGACGCAAAGCGCGGTGTATCGCGAAACGCGTAGGACTTTAATTCATGTAGCCGTTGTTGGTCGGTGGACAACCGACGTTGCGCGTTGGCAACGAGCATCTCAGCACGACGCTCGCCTGCTTCGGCCAGCTGCTGCAGACGTCGAAACCGTTTGATGCGTTGCTGCAATCGCGTCATCCGCTCGTCAACACGTCTGCGTCAGCGAACGCCAGCAACTCAGTCAGAGAATCGCGCGACTCAGCCATTGTGACGCGCTCGGACAATGCCTGCGACAGAAAATGACGAACGCGCGGATACACGCTGAGCGCGCGATCGATCACCGGATCGGCACCGCGCTGATAAGCACCGATTCGAATAAGGTCGGCGTTTTGCTGATACGCACCGACCAGCTCACGTAACTCATTGACCTCACCTTGTTGCACGGAGTCCATGAGTCGATGCGCCGCACGACTCACCGATCGTTCGATATCAATCGCCGGGTAGATACCGGATTCAGCAACCGAACGAGACAGCACCAGGTGACCGTCGAGAATGGCCCGCGCCGCGTCGACGATCGGATCATTCGGGTCGTCGCCTTCCGCCAATACCGTATAGACCGCGGTAATCGAGCCGTGGCCGATCGGCCCATTGCCAGCTCGCTCGATCAATTGTGGCAATCGGGAAAACACGGACGGTGGGTACCCTTTGGTTGTCGGTGGCTCGCCAATCGCCAGCCCGATCTCGCGTTGTGCTTGGGCGAAGCGCGTCAGCGAATCCATCAACAACAAAACATTTTGCCCGTGATCGCGAAAGTACTCGGCGATTCGAGTCGCTAACCAAGCACCGTTCAGGCGCATTAGTGGCGTCTCATCGGCCGGTGTAGCAACCACGGCGGCACGCGCCAAACCGCTCTCGCCGAGCGTTTCATGGATAAATTCGCCGACCTCTCGACCGCGCTCACCAACCATGCCGACCACAACCACGTCCGCCGCCGTGTGGCGTGTCATCATCCCGAGCAACGTACTTTTGCCAACACCACTGCCCGCAAAAAGACCGACACGTTGCCCGCGACCCAGCGTTAGCACCGCATTAATTGCTCGAACACCAACATCGAGCGGTACATCGATGGGCGCGCGGCTTAACGGGTTGCGACTGGTGTCGTCCGGTGTCGGGTCACAGACGCTGTCGCCATCAATCGGACCGCGCCCATCCAGCGGATTACCGCGGCCGTCCACGACACGGCCGAGTATCGCTCGACCGAGTGCGGGCATCGCACCATGGCCGCGTGGTACGACACTGGCGTTAGGCGAGATTGCGCCAACCTGGCTTGTCGGAATAAGAAACAATCGATCGTCGGTGAACCCGACCACTTGCGTATCGATACGGCGACCGGTTGATTCAACGATATCGCAGTGCGTACCAAGCGGCGCTTCACAACCAACGGCCTCAATCGTTTGCCCGACAACACGACGCAGGGTACCGGCATTGTGAAAAGCGGGCGTTGCCACAACGCGCCGACCTTGCCTAGCCAAGCGAGACAACCAATCCGCGTGACACTCCGCCCGGCTCACTGATCGCCCCCCGGACGCGGTACAAGCCGCTCGTCGTCGATCAAATTTTCGATGATGTTGTTCAATCGCTTCTCAACGCTTGCGTCGACGACCGAACGTTCGCTTTGGACACGAACACCACCGCGAGTCATCAACGGATCTTCAACCAATGTCCACTGCGGCGTTCCGTCGGACTCGGCGAGCGATTCACGCAGTAGCAGTGCATCATCAGGATGCAGACTCATTCGGATTTGCCGAGCGTTGATCGGTAACGCCGCTAGCGCTTCACGCGCGATGACCAGAACATGAGCGCGATCGGTCTGCAGCTCGCGGCGGACGACTTGCCGGGCAATTCGCAATGCCAAATCGACGAGGGCCGCCTCAACGTCGTCACTCAGTTCCGCGAGCGGCGCTGTCATACAGTCGATAATCTCGTTCAGACAGGCTCGTAAATCAGCAGTTTCGCGATCGGCCTCGGCCTTACCGTCCGCATAGCCCGTCGCCTTCGCGCTTTCGTACTGACATTGCATTTGCGCTTCATGGGCGGCGCGTTCTTTTTCTTGGCGCCGATTGGCCGGCGTGTCCGACGTATCAATCGCCGGCGGCTGCCACGCGTCCGCGCGCTGGGTGTCAGACGTAGTCATCGCCAGAGTTACCCAGATTAAGGTCGCCTTTCTCCGCCATTGCCCGAGCGGCCGTAACGATATTCTTCTGCGCTTCCTCGACCTCTGACACTTTCACCGGACCGCTTGCCGACATGTCCTCACGCATCAGGGTCGCCGCACGCTTCGACATATTGTTAAAGAATTTGTCCTGCAGCGCGGGGTCTGCTCCTTTCAAGGCGACCGACAGGTCGGCATTCGAAATTTCCCGCAGAAGCGATTGAATACCCCGATCGTCCACACCCATGAGACTGTCGAAGACGAACATCATCTCTTGAATGCGCTCGCCCAGTTCGGCGTCGGCTTCGTTGATGTTGTTTAGGGTTTCCGGGCCGAGCTTGCCTAGCATCGCATTCAAAATATCGGCGGCCGTTTTATCGCCGCCAATCTTGGCAGGCCGCGACATATCGGTCGTCTCCGATTTCGCGGCGATCAGTGCTTCGATTTCCGCCAAGGCGCTTTGCTGCACGTCGGTCAATCGAGCCACCCGCATTAATACGTCGGCACGCAACTCCTCCGGTAGTAAGCTCGCGACAATACCGGCCTGCTCTTCATCGATACACGTCAAGACAATCGCGATAATTTGCGGATGCTCGTTCTCAACCAGTGCAGCAATCGAGTCTGGTGTCATCCATTTCAGTGATTCAAGACCCGGTGTTTCGTCACCCGCTATGATCCTCTCGATCAGAGCGCGAGCACGCGACTCACCGAACGCGTTGGTTAGGACTTTCCGGATGTAATCCTCAGTCCCGATCGCGAGCGAAGTTTCACTCTCGACAACACCGATAAACGCGTCCAGCGCGTGCTCCGCGCGATCACGTGTGACATCTTTGAGCTCGGCCATCGCAACACCGATTCGTTGCACGTCGCGCGGCTCTAGATTCCTAAGGACATCGGCTGCCTCCCCTTCGCCGAGGGTCATCAACAGAACGGCCGCCTGTTCGGCCCCACTAACGGCTACGTCATTCATCGTTGGCTACCCACTTTTTCAGCACTTGGGCAACGCGCGCTGGGTCGTGATTAGTGATAGAGCGCGCTGCGGCAATCTTCTGGTCATAACTAAACTCGGGCGCGGCTGGGAAAGCAGCGCCGGCCGTCGGAATTGGCGTCCCCGCGGGTAATACCTCGCCCGTCGCTGGCTCCGCCAAACTCGCATTACTTCGCGTGTCGGTCGCAACGACAGTCGTCGCAAGCAGGCTACGTAGGAATGGGCGTCCAACACCGAACGCAATACCGGCGACCAGTAAAATACCCAATACCGTGCGGGCGAGCGCAACGATATCGGGCTGTCGCCAAAGCGGTAGCGGCTCGATTTCGCTCGCCGGTTGACGCGGCAAGAACTCTGCCGCTACCACGCTGACACTATCGCCACGCGCTTCGTTATAACCAATAGCTTCTCGAATAAGCGTTGTTAATTTAGCGATGTCCTCATCATTAACAATCGGTTCCGCAGAAGTTGATGCATCATCGTCGGCATCACCCGCGCCCGCCGGTCCGTCGGCGTCACCCGGCGATACAACGGGCGTGTTGTCGATTAACACCGCAACGCTCAACCGGCGTATTTGACCGGTCGGCTCGCGCGTAACACTGACCGTTTTGTCGATTTCGAAGTTTCGTGTCGCGCTGCTTTGCCGATTGAGCGGCGTACCGTCCTCATCGACCTCGACCCCATTGATCGTTCCGCCCGTTTCGACCGGTTGGTTGCTCAGCGCACCGGGAATTCCGACACCGTCCGGGCCGACGCGCGTATTGACCGTTTCGTTCACCGCCTCGCTGCGAACCACGGTCTGAGCCGGATCGAAACTCTCACGCGTTTGCTCGGTGACGGTAAAGTCGAGATCCGCAACGACTTCCGCTCTGACTCGCTCACTGCCGACGACCGGCGCCAACAAATCGATAACCCGTTGCCGATAGAGCGCCTCAAGGTCGCGGGTTGCTTCGAATTGGTAGTTGTGTCGCCCGGCTTGTTTATCGCTGGAACGGTCGCTCAACAAATTGCCTTGCTGGTCCACAACCGTCACAGCACTGGCGGTCAAATTAGGGACACTGGCGGCAACGAGATTGACGATTGACGTGGCCTGCCCGGCCTCGAGCCGCTGCGCGCGGTGCAACGTCACCATTACGGAAGCGCTCGGCAGATCGCGGCTGCGGATAAAGCTGGTTTGCTTCGGCACTGCGAGATGCACGCGCGCTTCTTGCACAGCGCGGATATTGCCGATTGTGCGGGCCAGCTCAGCTTCCAACGCATGCTGGTACCGCGCTGATTCCATAAACTGGCTTACGCCAAACGTTGACTGTTCATCCAGACTGGCCATCCCATCGAATGAGCCACCCGGCAAGCCTTGACCAGCGAGCTCTAGCCGGGCGCGCGACATATCGGTGTTCGGGACCATGACGCCCGCACCATCGGTCGTTACCCGATTATCGATTCCCGCCGCATTGAGTGACGCAACAACTTCGGCAACATCCTTACCATCCAAGCCTTGATAGACCGGCCGATAATCCGGACCTTGCGCCCACAAGAACGCTGCGAAGCCGGCGGCGACGGCGGCGGCGACACCGATCAGCAATAGCAATTGCCGCACAGCTGGAATCCGACCGATCGCGCCTAATTCAAGCGTTGTCAGGGTCTCTGGCAACGCTGGTGCTGCATTTTCTGCCATAGTGAATTAGCTCTTGCCGCTAAACCGGCATGTTCATAATTTCTTGGTACGCCGTGACGAGTTTGTTACGCACTTCCGTCGCGGCATGGAAAGCAAGTCCAGCTTGCTGTGACGCCAGCATCGTTTCCACTAACGATGCGTCATCGTCACCGCGTTGAAACGCCACGGCTTTTTCGTTGGCGTTCATTTGTAATTCGCTGACGTTTTGTAGCGAGTCCTGCATCGCGTCAGCGAAGCTCACCGCCTGCGTCGGGGGCGGGCTGGCCAATTCCGCCGCGCTTTCGTTAAGGCTACGAATCTGCGCCAATATTGACGCCGCTGAAATATCGTTCATCGTCGATTCTCCGAATCGGATACACGCTCCCAAATTCCATCGCGCTTCAGACGAGACAACTTGTAGCGAAGTGTTCGCGGACTGATACCTAGTTCGGCTGCGGCCGCTTTCTTAACGCCGTTGTGCTTAGCCAGCGCCGCTGCAATCGTCGTAGCTTCGCTGGTTGCGAGCGCCGCCTGCAGGTTGTCATCGCGTCTCGACGTTGTGTCGACGACGGTCGTCGTCAAACGCAGGTGGTGTTCATCGAGAGCCGCATCTGCACACAGCACCAAAGCGCGTTGCATAACATTGTCGAGTTCACGCACGTTTCCCGGCCAGTCGTACGTCAGCAAGACCTCTCGCGCACCGGCAGTGACCGTGGGAATGCGCTGCCCTCGGCAATGTCGTGCTAGCAGCGATGTGGCCAGTGGCAAAATATCGCCGCGACGCTCGCGCAGCGCAGGGATATGAATCGGGAACACGTTGAGCCGGTAGTATAGATCCTCGCGGAATCGACCAGCGGCCACTTCGGCGCGCAAATCTCGGTTTGACGTCGCAATAACGCGGACATTCAATGCAATCTTCCGATGACTGCCCAGACGTTCGACCTCGCGTTCTTGCAGGACACGCAGTAACTTCGCTTGCAACGGAAGACTCATCTCGGAAATTTCGTCGAGCAGCAGCGTACTGTCGTTCGCAACTTCGAATTTCCCCGGCGTGTCGGCATTGGCACCGGTAAATGCGCCACGAGTGTGACCGAACAACACCGCTTCCAGCATGTTCTCGGGTATCGCAGCGCAGTTGATACTGACCATGTCGTGCGGTCGTTGTGGGGAGTGCGCATGGATATAGCGCGCAATGACCTCTTTACCGGTGCCCGACTCACCAGTGAGTGTCACCGTTGTATCCCGCGCCGCGACACGCCGTGCCAGCGCAAGAACGTCTAGTGTTTTTGTATCGACGGCGACCGGTTGCGCCGCGTCCTGCTCCGCCGGTAACAGTCGATCGATCTCCTCGAGTAGCGTCCGAAACGCGAACGGTTTAACGAGGTAATTCGACGCGCCGTCGAGCATGCTGGTAACAGCCTCATCGATCGTCCCGTAGGCGGTCATCATGATGATCGGTTGTTCCGGCGAGCGTTCCCGCACTGCACGCATCAAATGCATACCGTCAACATTGGGCATCTGGATATCGGTTAGCACCAAATCGATGGGCTGCGTCTCAAGAACCTGCAATGCCGCGGCACCATCGTCGGCGACGAGTGTGTCAAAACCTTCGGCCGACAAGGTATCGCACAACGCTTGGCGCATACCGACATCGTCATCAACAACCAGTAAGCGTTGATTAGGCATACAAGCTCGCCCCGACCGGCGTTTGCGGCGGTACGCTCGGCAGCGAAGCGGGCACTGGCAAGGTCAATACAAACTCAGCGCCATCCGGGTGATCGTGGACGCTAATCTCACCGCCATGTGCTTGGGCAACCGAATGAACAACGGCGAGCCCCAGGCCAGTACCGCTACTTTGCGTTGAGAAAAACGGTTCGAAGATGCGGTCTTGAAACTCCGTAGGTACGCCGGGCCCATGATCGCGAATTGATATAGAAACCTGATTATCCGTTGCAGTCAGCGTAATGGCGATGGGGTCGTCCGCCGGCGAGAACTGAACGGCATTGGCGATCAGGTTCGACACAGCATTGAACAGCGCGTGGCGCGAACCGTTTACGCAAACCGCGCCGTCATTACCTGTCCATTGCAGCCGCAGTGGATCGTCAAGCTGCGGCTCAAAGGTATCGATGACGTCGTCTAGAACGCTACCGATGTCGACGGGTGTGGCAACAGCGGGGACACCTCGCGCGAACAACAGCATGTCATTGACCAACCGTTCAAGGTCGCGCAACCGCTCCACCGCATTGCCAACATAGTGTTGATAGTCACTCGGCGGATTCTCGTAGGTCTGCGCCTGGGTTAGATACAACACCGCTGCGCTCAGCGGCGTCCGGACTTGGTGCGCCAATCGCGCCGACATTTCACCCATTTCGGCCAAGCGGTTCTGGCGCGCGAGATGCTGGCGAAGCACCTCTGCCTCGGTGTCGTCGGTCAGCAGAAGCAATTCGCCGCAGGCGTTTGGTAGTTGGCGGCGCGACAAGGCCAGCCAACGCCCATCAGGTGTGCGCAGTCGTGCCGCTTGGTCGCAGTCGACCCAATCCAAACGTGCAAAGATTTCATCGACCGATGCACCGACGAGCGGCCGACCAAGCCAAGCCGGGGCCGATGCGTTGCATTCCGTGACAATGCCATCCGTGTCGGTAACCAGTACGGCACCGGGTAGTGCTTCGACGAGATGCTCAAGCCGTTCGGCGAGCCGCTCGCGCTCAAGTAATTCACCAATACGAAGTTGGCGGGCCCTAAATAAGTCATCGGCAACAGCAGCCAATTGCTGCTGCATCGACAAGTATTCTGCGTTTAGTGCCTCGGTACGATCGTCGAACGCTTCGGCGGCAGCCAATTGGACGTCATCGCGCAGCTGTTCCATGGAGTATTCCTTGCGATAGTTCGGTCAACTAACACAAAGCAAACTCCGTGCCAAACTCAAAAAACAATCAAAAACAGTAGTTTATGATTTTTTGACGCTCGAGCAGAGCGTCAAATATCCGACGAATCGTCAGAATTCAGTCGATATTTGCGGCATTTCTCGACGAGTGTCGTGCGCTGCAACTGCAGCAATCGTGCGGCTTTGGCAACGTTACCAGCGGCTTGGTCGAGTGCTTGGCGAATCATCCGCACCTCAACACTGACCAGCACCTCTTTGAGATCCACACCGTCGCCCAGCGTTTTGGGTGCGTCATTGAACTCAGCAAAGCTGGGCCGGCTCGACGTTTCATCGGCGTCGTCGCTCGTAACACCGTGAAATTTTTCGGGCAAGTCCTCAAGATCGACCAGTCCACTCGGGATCAATATCGCTAAGCGCTCCACAAGATTTGCCAACTCGCGGATGTTTCCGGGCCAGTTGTATGCGGCTAGGGCTTCCGTTGCCCGTGCGGTAAGGCGCAGGCCATGCTCATTTGCTGCCGGATCCGGTCCGAGCATCAAATCGTCGAGTAAACCCGGTAGGTCCTCGATCCGCTTGCGCAGCGGCGGCATATGAATCGGGAAGACGTTGAGGCGGTAGTACAGGTCTTCGCGGAACAGGCCATCGCTGATCCGACCCGGCAATTCGCGATGCGTCGCTGCGACAATTCGGCACTGCACGGCCAAGCGACGGCCTCCGCCAACGGTTTGAAATTCGCGCTCCTGCAAGACTCGTAGCAATTTGACTTGCATTTCGAGGCTCATATCGCCGATTTCATCGAGAAACAGCGTCCCGTTCGCGGCGAGCTCCAAACGCCCTTTGCGTGCGGTTACGGCACCGGTAAATGCACCTTTGTCGTGTCCAAACAATTCCGATTCCAACAGCTCGGGCTGAATCGCACCGCAATTGATAGGGACAAACGGTCCGTCGGCATAGTCGGATAAGCCGTGCAGAGTCCGTGCAACCAATTCTTTGCCCGTGCCAGACTCGCCGGTGATCAAAACTGTGGTGTCGCGCTCGGCGACCTGCTCGATAGCCGCGCGCACTTCTCGAATCGACGTAGACGAGCCGGTGAGCCGGCGACGGCGATCCAATTGCGAATATCGACGGGCCCGTTCCAACAAGCGGCTGAGATCGGCACGGCGCAATGGCGTTTCCAGGGGCCATAAGTGATCCGGACGGCAATCGACCAGCAATTGCTGCGAGCGTTGCCCCTTACCGAGATCCAGCACTGGAATATTCGAGCAAGTTTTTGATAAATCAAGAAAAAGATCTTGGAGAGATTCGCTATCGTCGATTTGGCCGAGAACGACAGCGTCCCAATTCTCAGCGGTTATCGTATCGGTTGCCGACGACTCGTCGATGACAACAGGCGCGGCTTCAAGATAGCGAAGACGCTCATCGAGTGTCGCCGCCACCTGCCCATCGGCCTCGAATACGGCGACCCGGGGTGCGGCCGCTGTTGGTGCAGATTCGGCGTTCACGAGCGCTTCTCAACATCCGTCTTAAACATAAGATGGAAGCAGGATAGTCAGTTCAATCAATGGACAATGTGACTTTACTCACAAATCACTGTTAGAGACTGGCCACCGTGTCGTAGGCGCTTGCCGCCGAGCCAGCGATGCGAATATCGCGCAAAGCCGCTGCAACACGAGCACGTTCGGCCTCGATTCGATCCCGCAACCAGTCACAGGTCGTTAACAATGCCCTGACCCGCTCGCGGTCCTGGCTACATCGAGTCTGTTGCTCCGCTTGGTGCAGCCACGTGGCCACGTATGCCCAATCGCCAGAGGCGACCGCACGGGTCAAAGCGTCAGCATCGACCGATGGATCGCTCATCCGTCGAGGGTATCCCAAGCACTTTTGAGCTCCTCGACGACAACGATCACGGCGTTGAGGCCTTGCACGTGATTGTGCAAGTTGGCTGCCGTCAGTTCGCGCAGCATAAACGCGTACAGTTGCTCTAGATTCTCCGCGACCTCACCGCCCTGCGGGAGATCGAGACTGGCCCGCAAGCAATCGATGATCGAGACAGATTTGCCGATCAACTCGCCCTTACGATTGACCTCGTTCGCCTCCATAGCCGCTCGCGCTTGTGACAAGTTCGCCAGCAGTTTCTGCATCAACATCCGAATGAGCTGCTGTGGGCTGGCAGCCGCGACACTCAACTCCAATGAGTCTTGGCGATAGTCGCGTGCCATGCTT
The DNA here is from genome assembly GCA_039183535.1 of Pseudomonadota bacterium. Taxonomy (GTDB): domain Bacteria; phylum Pseudomonadota; class Gammaproteobacteria; order Steroidobacterales; family Woeseiaceae; genus JBCAXA01. The sequence continues at coordinate 17,891 of JBCDBO010000032.1, forward strand.
TGCGGTGAGTACGTCATGGATAGTCCTTAATCGGCCGACAGATCGGCTTTAGCTGTTGTTGCCCGATGAGCCTGGCAGCTGAGCAAGCTGCTGAGTCAGGAAAGCACTGGTGTTGCTCAGCTGGCTAATGAGTGAGTCCAGCGCGTTGAACTGGCTGAACAAGCGCGATTCCAAGATGACCAGTCGTTCGTTCAATGACTGGCGCTGCTCGTCAATATCGTCGATGGACGCATTGAGTCCGTTAGTGCGTGTCTCGATCGGTCCGGCATCGTCCAAATACGCCGTTAAACGCTCGCCTAGACGCTCCGCGACACCGCCAGTCGTTGCGAATAATTGGCCAATCGCAACAAAACCACCGTCGACCGCCTCATTAAAAACGTCAGCGTCCAGGCTCGCCTTGCCATCGACGTCTAGGGTCACGCCGACATCTGCAAGACTACGGATTGGATCAAAGGCATCGCCTTGCAATGCCGTAAATTCACGGCGCAGTTGCGTGCTGATGTTCCGTAACGTGTTATCGCCCAGCAAAATACCGGCCGTGTTCGTTTCAGAATCGAAGGCGGTTTGCGTACGGATGGTATCGATCAGTGCGTTGTAGGCGTTGACAAACGCGTCAACGTTAGCCCGCAACGCATTTTGATCGAATTCGATCGCTACCCCTTGCGCTGCACCGGGCTCGGCGCGAAGTAACTCGAGCGTCACACCTTCTACGGCGTTGGCGATCGTGTTGGACGACGACGTCAGCGAAAGTCCATCCACGGTAATCTCTGCGTCCGTTCCAGCACGGATCTCGGTCAGCGCGCCGGTATTACTCGCCGCATCATAATCGAGCGCCGCGAGACCACCATCGCCGCCGCTAGAGACGATTGATATTTCACCAGCGCTACCGGTGCTCAAGGCGCTGAGCGATAGCGTTGTACCGGCGTCCGTGTTAACCAGTGTGGCCCGAACAAACGTATTGTCGGTCGCGTTGTTGATCGCATCTTGAATGTCGGCCAGTGACGTCGCATCGGCGTTAATCGCCAACACGAACGCGTCGTCCCCTGCACTGATCGTCAGTTGGCCGAAGCCAACCTCACTGGTCGCGTCGACAAACGCGGAGCTCGCCAGGCGCTGCGCCGTCGCGACGGATTCGACCGTCACGTCGAACTGCGACGGTGGCGCGCTCGGGTCGATAGCAACACTGAATGGCGCGTTCTCCTCGTCGTAAAGAACCTGCCGGCCCAACAATTGATCCGTATCGGCGAGTTTGTCGACTTCTGCTTGGAATTGACTGAGTGCCGATTTCAGGGAGCCGAATGCCGAGACCTCAGCTAACAAGCCGGCTTCTTGACGTGCGAAGCGCGCTTGTGCCGGCTCCGCTTCGGCGGCGACAAGTTGGCTTACGAGCCCAGCGACGTCTAGCCCGGAGCCAATCCCTGTCGAAACAATCCCAACCATGAATACTGCCCTCTGCTTACGCTTCTACATCAATCAGCGAGACGTCCGAGTTGCGAAAGCGCAGCCGTTCCAAAACCTCTTCGGACGGTATCTGCCGAATGAGCTCTTCGGTTTCGCGGTCGTAGACCTTAATTACCGATCTATTTGCATCGTCGTCAAACTGAAAGCGTAATTGCCGAGCGATGTTGCCGGCGCGACGATTCAACGATTCAACGAACGCAGCGAGCTGCTCCGAATCAATGTCCGTTGGTCGCGCTTCGGGCGCTTCCTGCTCGCGTGAGCGGTCGACCGCCTCAAGTCCAACCGGTTGCGGCTCAACCTGAGAGTCGGCTACCGGTCTGCGAGTAGGTTGTGCCGCGGTCCGCGTTGATTGTGTGGGAAGCGTGCTCGTGGCTGCCAAGTCTGGTTTCATCATCCTCTCCGTTTCGTTCGAGGAGAAGGTGGAGGGCTTCCCTGCCCTCCACGATCCAGATGATCAGTTGCCTATTACTGCAGCAAACTCAAGACCAGCTGCGGCTGGGCGTTGGCCTGCGACAGTACGGCAACACCGGCCTGCTGAAGGATCTGCGCGCGTGTCAGCGCAGCCGTTTCAGCAGCGAAGTCAGCATCCAGAATCCGTCCACGTGAGGCGGATAAGTTCTCGCTTACCGTTTCGAGGTTGACGATCGTCGACTCGAAGCGGTTCTGGATAGCACCGAGATCGCTTCGCAGGTTACTGACCGTTGTCAATGCGGCATCGATACGCGAAATCGTATCGTTTGCATTGGCAACCGTGGTGACGTCGATGTCGTTAAGTGTGCTCGAGTCTTTGACGATGCTATTGGTCAGACCGAGCTCGGCGAACTCACCGGTCAGCGTAATATTTTCCGCGGCTGTCAGCGTCACGGATCCCACGGTTGTTGCAGCACCGCCCTGCGACGCTACAGCGTCGTCAATACCGCCTGCAGCACCCGTGGCAAGGGTCTCTTCGGCAACAATATTCCGACCGTCTGCGGCGGTCAGGATAACGTTACCGCTGTCGAACTCGGCTGTGACACCTGTTTGACTCGCAAACAGGTTGATCTGTGTTGCGACTTCGCTGCCGTCCTGTGAGTCCGTGAAGACATCAAAGCCGTCGTAAATATCAACGCCGTTGATCGTCAACGAGTAAGCGCTAGAAGCCGATGTCCCAGTGACTGCCGTAAATGCAGCCGTCACCTCAGTCGTCGCCGTAGCAGTCAGACCCGCAACACCGGCCGCATTGATGGCTGCGACTTTGTCCTGTGCGCTGTTGGTGTCGGACGCGCCGACGGAAACCGCCTCACCTTGGCCGACAGCAATCGTAAGCCCACCAGCCGTCAACGCCGTCGTCGTTGCCGTACCGGTAGCTGTAGCGATCTGGCCAATCTGACCTGAGCGCAAGCCGGTAGTCAGGTTAACGGAAATTGTCTCGCCGACGTTGGCGCCAACCTGGAATTGCGCAGTACCAAAAGTACCATCCAGCACTTTGGTACCATTGAACGAGGTTTGCGTCGCAATTCGATCGATCTCAGCGATGCGTTGCTGGGCTTCAGCGTCGAGCGCCGCCCGGTCAGACGCCGAGTTAGTGGCGTTCGCCGATTGCACGGCCAGTTCCCGAATCCGTTGCAAGTTATTGCTCAGCTCACCGATGGCTGACTCGGCCGTTTGTGCGAGTGAGATACCGTCGTTTGCATTTCGAGCGGCCTGATTAAGACCGCGAATCTGGGTCGTAAAGCGCTCGGAAATCGCAAGGCCGGCTGCGTCGTCTGCAGCACTGTTAATACGCAGACCGGTCGACAGCCGTTCCAACGCCGTCGACAGCGTGCCCTGCGTACGATTGAGGTTGCGCTGCGCGTTAAGCGACGCAACGTTGGTGTTAATCGACTGTGGCATGTTTGTAGCTCCTCAAATCTCAAAATCACCGGCAGGCAAACCTGCTGGCGCTGAAGTCGGCGTCCTCGTCTATGGGTGCGAAGTGGCCGCTCAGGGGTGTTATCGGCCAACTAGGAATCGGCTTGAGGTTCTGAGCAGAAACCGTGACGAAGTTCACGGCGGATGTCGCGAAGTTGCCCGGTGCGGGCCGCTACAACACGTTGAACAGGCTGAGGCCCTGAATCCGGACAAATGACGCCTGTGCTGCCTCTAACGCCGTCAATTGTTGGCTGAGCTCACTGATCGCTTGCGTGTAGTCTAGATCGCGAATATCACCCAGGACATCCTGGGTGATTAAGGCATAGCCGGCGTTAAGATCACGCTGCGTGTCGATACTGCGTAATCGCGTACCAACGGTCGCGCGCGTCTCAAGCACAACACCTAGCGCTTGGTCGAGATCGTCGAGTCCCCGATTCAGTGTCGACGACAGTGCAGCCCGTGACGCTGCAGTGGCGGCGCCCGCGTCTAATGCGCTTGCGACATTCTCAATAGCGGCGAAAACGCTCTGGAAACCGGCCGTCGCTACCTCGAACTCGTCGCCCCCCTGCGGTTCGCCGTTGATCTCAACACCAAGACCCTGAACAATGACAGTATCCCCTGGTGAAAAAGCCCCGGTAGCGATCGTTGCACCACCGCTGTCGATGACATCGTAGGCATCGGTAGCGCTAAACACGATTCGCAGCGGCTCACCGGTGTAGACGCCCGGCGTAACGACCGACTGGCGGGCAACGATGCCATTACCGGTGTTACCAATCGCCGGTTGCGCCACAAACGTGCCGTTGCCACGTGGTACGCGCATAAAGACACTCGCACCGTCATCGCCCGCCTCGATAAAAAGACCTTCGCCGATTTGAATATTACGCGTGCCCTGATCGCCCCCGTAGGTAACCACGCCGCCGTTGAGCACAAACGGTGCATCGGTGTCGCGGTTACCGGCAAACAGAAACCGACCACGGCCATCTTGGCTGTTTGCAATATCAACCAATTGGTCGCGAATCTCGCGAAGCTCGACTGCAACGAAGCGGCGCGTTTCATCGCTCTGATTCGCGTTGTTGGCCTGTATTAGCAGCTCTCGTGCGCGTTGTAATAGGTCGCCGGCGCTGGTGAGCGAAACCTCTTCGCGTTGCAGGCGCACCTCCGCGCTGTCGGCGTTACGGGTGAACTGATTAAGCGCGGCCAGATTCTGCTCGAACAGCAACACCTGTGCGGCACCGTAAGGGTCATCGGCCGGTGTCGTGATACGGGTACCGGTTGCAATCTGCTCCTGCGCTCGCGCTACCCGTGCGTTGGCGTCGGTAATGCGCTGCAAAGCACGATTAAACGTATCCAGTGTCGCGACGCGAGTCATCGTCTGACGGCTCCGATTAAGCTATCGAACAATGAGTCCGAAATCGCGATGAGTTGTGTCGCCGCTTGGTAGGCTTGTTGGAAGCGCACGAGATTAGCGGCTTCCTCATCGAGATCGACGCCACTCACCTCTTGCTGCTGGCGCACAGCGGCCGTGCGCAGCGCATCCTGCGCCTCGACCGCAGCTTGAAGATTGCGCGTTCGGATACCGCTATCGGTGACAATTCGCCCGTAACTGCCAACGATACCGGTGCGGCCATTATCGAGAACGCCGCGATCGCGAAAGCCCGCCAACTCCAACGCATTACGGTTATCACCAAACGCATTGGTGTTCGCTTGTAGCGTGAACGTATCACCGGCGACGGGGCTACCCGTGATCGTAAATTCAGTGCCGTTCAGCGTTATCGGATCGCCATCGACGTAGGCGAAGCTGCCTGCGCCGTTGACGGTGTAGGTAGTCGGGCTGGTGAACTCGATAAGGCTAGCGGTCAATAAATCGGGATCGTCGATATCGACCGTTGCGTTGATGACAATCGCACCGTTTCCCGTATTGCCAAGATCCGCTGCGGCGCTAACCGGCGCCGCGAATGCGAGATCCTGCGCATCGCTGATGGCCAAACGAATTCCGCTCGCCGCCGCACGGGTGGGTTCTACGGCAAACCGGTCATCTGCGGCCGGTGAACCGGCAACGACGATCGATATACCGTTGAATTGCAACGGGTCTGCACCCGTGCCTGTCCCAGTCACCGCGACGGCTTCGCCGTCACTTTGACGGATCGCCTGATAGCTCGTGCCGTTAAATAGCAGCTCATAGCTATCGCCAGTAAATGTCGCGAGGTCATCGATCGTGACCGTCAAGCTAGCACTGCCCGCGTTTTCATCGGACGGGCGCGCGCTCAGCGCGCCGTCCACAGCGAAAATTTCGCCGCCAAAGTTCCCCGCAAGATCGAGGCCACGGGCGGACTGCGCGTTCAATGTCGTTGCCAGTGTTAGCGCCGTTTGGCCCAACAAATCACGGGTGTTATCGACAATCGTTTGGCGCGCTGCCAATAGCCCGCCCAATTGGCCGCTCGACAGATCGATTGGCGATGACGCACCGGTTTGGCCGGAGCGAAGCTCAAGGCGGCGGCGCGTCGGGTTAAGCGGATCCTCGGCCGCCACCAGTTCATTGGCTCCGCCGCTGGTCACGAGCGACACGCCAGGTAGCGCGATCACATTGACGCTGCCATCACCGTCTTCGACCGTCTCGATTCCCAACAAGTCGGCCAGCCGGGTTAGTGCAAGGTCGCGTTGATCGAGCAGATCATTCGGTGGAATCGGCCCGTTTTGACGCGCAGAAATGCGGTTGTTTAGGTCGGCGACTTCGGCTGCTAACGCATTGATTTCGTCAACCGTCGCGCCGATGTTTCGATCGATTTCCGCCGCGATGTTCTCAAGCTCATCGCCGATGCGGTTAAAACGATTGGCGAGCGCCTCCGCCTCACCCAGCACAGCTTGGCGTAGCTCAATCGATGACGGATCGGCGGTCGCATCCTGAACGCTGTCGAAAAATGCTTGGATTGTCGGCGCGATCCCGGATTCCGGATCGGCCAAGAGGTTGTTAACCCGATCTGAGTACGTCGACAACTGCGACAATCGCCCTTGTGCGGAGGTCGTATCAACGATGCTGTCGAACACAAATTGGTTATAGATACGCGTGAGTCCGTCAACCACAACACCATTGCCAACGCTGTTGCCAAGCGTTGTTTGCGGCTGCGATGGAATGAGGTCGGCCCGTTGGCGCGAGTAACCGGGTGTATTGACATTCGCTATGTTCTGGCCCGTCACGTCGAGCGCGGTCCGTATGCCGGTTAGCGCCGACAAACCAGCGGTGAAAAATCCACTCATCGTTGCATACTCACAGAGTTGATTGGCACCGCACTAGGGCGGTGTTGTTTTGTCCATCGGCGTTAGCGCGCCAACCTTTAGGTGCTGAATGGCATGCTGCATCGTGTCACTTGCCGCTACCGCGCGAAGCTTGGCGGCGTACTTCGGATCGGTTGCATAGCCGGCAGCACTCAAGGCGTCGGCGAAACGACCGACATCGTCGCCGCTGTTACGGACAGCGGCGTAGCGCGGGTTGTCACCGACAAATGCGATGTAGTCGTCGAAGGCTGCGGCGAGACTCGGGTAGGCGCGAAAGCGGGCATTCTCGCGGATGGCAATTCCGTCGCGATGCTCGAGTGTGCTGCGCGCCACGGCATCGCCTTGCCAACGACTGTCGGCTTTGATACCGAAGTAATTGTGAGCGGCGCCGCCGCTATCGGTTTGGAGTTGCTGCCGACCCCACCCGGTTTCGAGCGCCGCTTGCGAGACGATGGCCGTCGCACTGACACCGAGCGCCGTTGCCGCGCGTTTAGCATACGGCCAAAGACCGCGAACGAACTCGAATGGTGATATCGGTTCCGAACTCGTCGGCGCGTTCGAAATCGGCGCTCGCGCTAAGGTTGTAGACGTCCGCGTGATCGACCCAGTGTCACCTGATATTTGCGCCGCAATCAACGATGCGAGTCCGAGACCCTTACCGTTCGCGATCGCGCCGGCGAGCTGCTGATCGAACAGTTGCTGATACAGCTTGGCATCGTCGCCGCCACCCATGAGCCCACCGTCCGGCAAGGTCTCACGCATCGACTTCAGTAGGGTCTCGATAAACAGCGCTTCGAATTCCTGCGCCGTCTGCTCAGCCGCCGTTTCAGCGCCACTCGTGGCATCGCGTCGCAAAGCGGCGAAGCGCGTAAAATCGATAACCGACTCGTTCATGACTAGATGACGATCAGCTCGGCCCGCAGCGAGCCAGCCTGGCGTAGGGCCTCTAGGATTGCGACCAAATCGCCCGGCGCGGCGCCGACCTGATTGACCGCCTCGACAATGTCATTAAGGCTGGCACCGGGCTCAAACAAAAACATGCTGGAGCCGTCTTCGTTAATCGTCACTTCACTATCGGCGACGACCGCCGTCTGCCCCTGTGCCAGCGGACCGGGCTGGCTGACGAACGCCTCTTCGCTAATCGTAACGACCAACGAACCGTGCGCGACGGCAGCCGGGGTGACGCGAACATGCGAGCCGATGACCACGGTACCGGTTCGGGAGTTGACGATGACTCTAGCTGGTGCATCACCCGGCTCGACGTCGAGGTTCTCGAGCATCGCGATGAACGAGGTGCGCTGCGCCGGATCACTCGGCGCGGCCACGGCAATAGAGACGGCGTCGACGGCAGCCGCCGTATCGGCACCGAGCTTCGTGTTGATGGCACTCGCCAGGCGCGTCGCCGTTGTGAAGTCTGGGGTGCGCAAGTTCAAAAAAACCGGCTCATCGGTCGGTAACCCAGCTGGCGAGTGGCGCTCAACCATCGCGCCGCCCGGTATCCGCCCCGCACTCGGTATATTGACGGTCACACTTGAGCCGTCGAGTCCTGAGGCACCAAAGCCACCGACGACGAGATTGCCCTGCGCTAACGCGTAGACCTCGCCATCGACACCGCGCAACGGGGTCAATAACAAGCTGCCGCCGCGAAGACTGCCGGCATTACCGATCGATGCGACAGTCACATCGATTTTAGTGCCGGGCTTTGCAAACGCTGGCAGTTCCGCATGGACCGAGACCGCCGCAACGTTCTGCAACTGCGGATTGACGTCGGCCGGCAGCGTGATACCGAATTGCGTCAACATATTGCGCAGCGACTGAATGGTAAATGGGGTTTGCGCTGTCTGATCGCCAGTACCATCGAGACCGACGACTAGCCCATAACCGACTAGCTGATTGCTGCGCACGCCGGCGACGCCAGCGAGGTCTTTTACACGGTCCGCGACAACCGATTCGCTGATCACAAGCGTCGCAACGAACACCGCAATGCTTTGGCAGATTGCGGTACGGAATTTTTTTATGGGTGTCATCATCGTGTTGACCTAGAAGGGATGCAGAACAGACGACAGAAAGCGCTGCAATAAGCCCATGCGGTTAGCAGCATCCAAAACACCTTTACCGCTGTATGCGATACGTGCATCAGCGATCTGCGTCGACAGAATTGAATTGTCACTCGCTATGTCGATACCACGCACAATTCCCGACAAGCGAATAAACTCTTTGCCTTGGTTCAGCGTTACCCATTTTTCGCCTTCGATTCGCAAGTTGCCATTCGGCAGTCGCTCAACAACGGTGACGGTTATGTCACCCTGTAACGAATTGCTTTGAGCGCTATCCCCCTCTCCGTCGAAGCTCTGCCCGCCAGTCAACGAACTCGACAAGATCGGAATCGTATCGAGCGTGACCGGACGACCAAATACGGTGGGATTCTGATAGTCCGCCGCTGAGTCTTTGCTGATCGATGTACTAGACGACTTGCTGGCCGTTGTCGCTTCGCTGAGCCGTACTGTCAGAATGTCGCCGATCCGGCGTGCGCGGTTGTCTTCGAAGATTCGCATATCGAAGCCCTGGCGGTAGACGGCACCCGATTCGGCGGGCGGCGCAACGATGACTGTCGTTGCTGACGGCGGCATTGGCTCGTGCCGCGGCGAGTGACTAATGCACGCGGCTAGACCGAGCGCTACGATGGTGACGACAAGAACACGGGTCATAGCGGCGCCTTCTACAGGTTGTTGTTGAGGTATTGCAGCATTTGGTCATTCGTTGAGATCGCCTTCGAATTCATCTCGTAGGCGCGCTGCGTCTCGATCATATTGACCAGTTCCTCGACCACGTTAACATTCGAGCTCTCCAGCGAGCCTTGCGATAACGTGCCGAGGCCGGTCAGCCCCGGCGTGCCGGCTTGGGCCACACCACTGGCCGTCGTTTCGATAAATAGGTTTTCTCCCCGCGGCTGCAAACCGGCTGGGTTGATGAAGTCGACAAGCTGTAAATTGCCCACCTGGGTCGGTTGCGACTGACCCGCTAGCGTTACCGAGAACACACCATCCGAGCCGATCGAGACGCTTTGCGCGCCCTGCGGAATCGTAATAGCAGGCTGCACACGATAGCCGCTGGTAGTCACCAACTCGCCTTGCGCATTGATCTGAAATGCACCGTTACGCGTGTAACCGGCCGTACCATCGGGCAGGTCCACTTGGAAAAAACCACGACCGAGAATGGCCATATCGAGGTTGTTACCGGTCTGTACGATGTTACCTTGGTCGAAGGTCTTTTCCGTACCGACGACGCGAACCCCAGTCCCAAGGTACAAGCCAGAGGGCAGCACCGTGTCTTGCGATGACTGACCGCCGGCTTGACGGATGTTCTGGTACACCAAGTCTTCGAACGCCGCGCGCGAGCGTTTGTAGCCGGTTGTACCGACGTTCGCGAGATTATTCGACACGACACTCATTCGCGTCTGCTGCGCATCTAGGCCGGTCTTGGCAATCCACAGTCCTTGATTCATCGTATTGCTACCCTGTTAGTTCACGCACCGCTACGCAGCAGGCTTGCTGCGGCGTCGGCGTTGTCTTCCGCATTGCGGATAATGTTGATCTGACTTTCATACTGTCGCGCGAGGCTAATCATCGAGACGAGTGCATCGGCGACGTTGACATTGCTGGACTCAAGAACGCCGGACTGAACGGTAACCGCGGCATCGGCGGGCGCGATTTCACCGTCGGCGACGCGCAGCAGACCATCAGGTCCTTTGACGATCGACTCGGCCGGCGGTCGCACCAACTTCAAACGATCGACGACGGACAACGCCTCCGGACCTTGACCGAGCGTTCGCACCGTAATCGTCCCATCGTTGCCGATTAACAGCGTTTCGTTGGGTGGGACGGCCACGGGGCCGCCCTCTCCAACGACGGGATTGCCGTCGGCGGTCATCAACATCCCACCGCTGCCGACACGAAAGTTACCGGCGCGGGTATAGGCTTCCCCGCCATCGGCTGTCGCCACCGCGAAGTAACCCTCGCCGTTGATCGCAACGTCCAAACTACGACCCGTCGACTGCAACGCGCCCTCACGAAGATCAATGCCGTAGGCGTCCACGACCGCGTTGGTCCGCGTCGGCAAACCTGTACCTTCGACGTCACGCTGCGAGAACGCATGCAGATCGGCCCGGAAACCTGGCGTACTAACGTTCGCCAAATTGTTCGCCGTGATCGCCTGCGCCACTTCCGTCTGCTTGGCACCGGTCATCGCGATGTAGGCCAGCCTATCCATTTTGTGTGCTCCGCACCGTCAACCGTTCGCGCTTATCGGATGTTGATAATCGTCTGCGTAGTCGTATCAGCCGTCGAGATCATCTGGGCGTTCGCCTGGAAGTTCCGCTGCACGGTGATCATGTTGACGAGCTGCTCGGTTAAATCGACATTCGACGCTTCGAGCGCTCCCGATGTGATGCTGCCGAAGCGGCCAACGTTCGCATCACCGAGAATCGGTTCGCCGGAGGCCACCGTTGACGTCCACGATCCGTCCACTTGCTCTAGACCTTGTGGGTTTGAGAACAGCGTCAGTGCGATCTTGCCGAGCGCGGTCGACTGTCCGTTGGTGAAACGCGCGACCAGTACACCGTCGCGATCAATGGCTAGGCCAGTGAGTGTTCCACTCGCGCTGCCGTCCTGCGAAATGGTATTGACCGCAAAGGCGCCACCGAACTGCGTCGTCCCGGCAATGTCAATCGTGAGGTTTATTGGCGATGCGCCGTTGGCCGGATCGTAGGCCGGCAACGCAAACGTGCCCGTAGCCGGCGTAGCAATCTGACCCGATGCATCGAACGTCACCGCTTCTGAGCCGACCGTCGTACCGTCAATCGTGACGTGTGCAGTCCAGGCGTTGTCCGCCGCTTCTTTGACAAAGTACAACGTTGATGTCGCCGGGTTACCCAGCGAATCGTAGATCGTGATCGACGTTGAGTGGTTGTAGGACGAAGGCACGTCTGGATCGAATGGCGTAACGGTCGGTTGAGTGGCGTCGGCTGGTACGTTGACATCGAAGTCGGCTTGGGTCGTCGCGGTCGGCGGGTTGGCGCCGGTTGACACCTGTAAGTCCGACAACTGACCAGAATTGAACTCGCCAGGGATGGTCGGCAAGTAACCCTGCAAACGACTACCGTCCGATGCGACAACAAAGCCCTCGTTATCGATGCGGAAATTGCCGGCGCGGGTGTACTCGAACGCACCGTCGTTGCTCAAGGCGAAAAACCCTTCACCGGTCAGAGCGAGATCGAGAGCGTTGTTAGTGAAATCGATGTTGCCTTGCGAGAACTGCTGTGAAACGTCGTTCAACCGAACACCGTTGCCGATGGCGGCAGAGCTCGTCGACTGCGCCGAATTGGCGTAGACGGCCTCAAACTCGGCGCGTGACTCCTTAAAGCCGACCGTGTTGACGTTTGCAAGGTTATTGGCGGTAACCGCCAGGTCATCTGAGGCGGCGTTCAGACCGCTAAGGGCAATTCGAAAGGGCATTGTTTTGCTCCGTTGTCACATTCGATAAAAGAATTAGAGAATTCGGCGGACGTCGCCGAACAAGACGGACCCGACGTTTGACGTATCAATCAACACGCCACGCGGATCGCCGAGGGACACACTATCGACGCCGCTTCGCACCAAGACTGGCACCGTCTCGATGAAGTCACCGCGCTGCACGCTCGCCACCAGTTGGTAGGTGCCCTCACCAGCCGTATCGCCATCGAGAGTCGTGCCGTCCCACTCAAAGGCAATTTCGCCGCCGAACTGCTCACCGAGCGCGATGGTGTCGATCAGTTCGCCGGTTACACTAATAACGTCGACGGTCACGTTGCTCGCAGACCCTTCGAGGTCGATCACGCCGCGTAGCGGGTCATCATCGCTGTGAGTTGCGAATTCGGATTGGGTCAAAATATCTTTGCCAACGATGTTGCCGGCTTGCAGGGCTTGTTCGCCGCTGATGGCCGTCGCTAGATCGCTAAACGACGTATCGAGTTCGGTAATCCCGTTAACCGTCGAGAACTGCGCAAGCTGACCGAGAAAGTCCCCATTGGTCATCGGCTCGAACGGATCTTGATTGCGAAATTGCGCGATCATCAGTTCGAGGAATTCGGCCTGTCCGAGCTCATCTCGGGGCCGCTCATCAGTGGGCGTCGACTCAGAGAGCGAGCGGAGAAAGTCGTTCGTTTCAAGAATATTCACAGGATGTCCTTAGCTGCCAAGCGACAGCGTGCGTAGCAACAGATCCTTACTGGTCTGCAGCACTTCGATGTTGTTCTGGTATGAGCGAGAGGCCGACAGCATGTTGACCATCTCTTCGACCGCGTTGACGTTCGAGACCCAGACGTTGCCGTCGGCATCGGCATCGGGGTGTTCCGGCTGGTAAAGCGCGCGCACCGGCGCGTTACTTTCGGTGATACCGGTAACGCGAACAGCGACATTCGCGCCGTCACCAAACGTGTCGTAGACAGCGCTAAACACCGGCTGCTTTGCGCGATAGGCGCTATCGGCACTGCCCGCCACGTCACCAGCATTCGCCAAGTTACTTGCCGTGGTATTGAGTCGTACCGATTGCGCAGTCATGCCGGAACCAGCGATGTCGAAGACGTTCAACATACTCATGAGCGCTCTCCGCTGATCGCGTGACGAAGGGTGCGAATTTTGCCGTTAATGAATTGCAGACTCGCTTGGTACTGGACGACGTTCTCAGCGAAGGCCGCCTGCTCGACATCGGTTTCCACCGTGTTGCCGTCAACGCTCGGCTGTGTCGGAATACGGTACTTCAAGGCGGGGTCGGTCATCGCATTGCTGTTCGCCGCCAAATGCGTGCTGTGTGTTCGCCGCAGCGTCGTTGGCGACTCAGTTGCCGCCAGCACTTCAGCGAAATCGAGATCGCGAGCCTGAAACCCCGGTGTGTCGGCATGCGCAAGATTACGCGCCAGAATCTCGTTGCGATTCGAGCGATGCTGAAGAGCGATGGCGTGAAAGCCGAAAAATTCATTGTCCATAAGCGGGTCGAAGACGCGTGATCGATCGGAAACTGCTGATCTACGAAGCAAGGGCCGTGCCAACTGTGTGCGGCCAATGCAGAACGACGGCAGATACGCCAGCGGCTCACCGAAGCGGCAATGACTTGCCGGTTTATTCGCAGCCAATAGGCAATCCACTGCCGCTTTCGCCGCCGGTCGACCAGCGATTGCCGACAACGGATCACCTGGCATGGCAGTTGCTTGGTGTAAGACCACACGGATAACGGTAGTCGACCTAATGCAACGAACACGACGTCAAGCGATGGTGGCCGTAATAGCCATTCCACTGGCATTGCTCCTCTCGACGAGCGCCGCGCAGGCTGTCGTGCAAGATCTGCGGGCGATTACGCATACGGCAGAAATGCACGTGACCGAAGCGCTAGGTGCTGCTGACACTGAGGCTGTCGTCGCGGCTGAGGCGCTCGACAATCGCTTACGCCTCGACCCCTGTACGACCGCATTGCACGCAACGCTGACAGCACCAATAACGAATCGAAGTGCGCGGGCTGTCGTACGGGTCGCCTGCAGCGGACCACAGCCGTGGAAGCTCTATGTCACGGTTCGTGTCGATCGCTATAGCGATGTGGCCGTCGTGGTACGGCCATTGCCACGGGGTCATCGACTCAAACCCAATGACCTGCGCTTGGTTCGGCGTGCAGTCACCGAAATACCCACTGATACCGTGACGACGATACCGGCATTGCTCGGCCAGGCATTGCGCCAGCCGCTTCGCGCCGGTGACGTGGTGAGGCGCTATCAGATCGAAGCGCCGCAACTACTGACACGCGGCCAGTCAGTGACCATTGTCGCCGGGTCCTCGCAGTTCCGAGTCCATATGAACGGGATCGTCCAATCGGCGGGCGCTGCCGGCGGCGTTGTTCGCGTTCGCAATCTCAGCAGTGGGCGGATGATACAGGCTCGGGTTGTCGATGAGCGTCACGTTGTTGCACTGGGCGCCAGCCATTGATCGCAGCGGTGTTCAGCGCCTAAAGTTCCCTAGCAGACGGTCGATAACGTCACCAGGAGATAACGAGGGTTCTAGGCCATGAACACTAAAATAGACGGTGTTAGCCCGGGTCAGGTCAGCCAATCGGTCGGCCAAACGCCCGATAACACCGTTCGCAACGCTCGGCAGGATACGCCCGCACAAACGCAGGGCGCCGATACTGACAATACCCGTGTCGATATAACGTCGAATGCGGCCCTACTGGGCCGCCTCGACCAGGCGCTCGCGAATGTACCGGACGTCGATGCGCAGCGGGTTGAATCTGTCAAGACCGCGATTGCCGAGGGCAGCTACCAAATTGACGCCGATCAGATTGCCGAAGCGCTGATTAAGCTCGACGACGATATCGATCCGCTAGCGTAAGCCAATGAACAGTCAAGGAAGGCTGAATTCACAGGCGTCGGAACGCGAGTTACGAATCGTCCAGCACGCTTTGATGGAGCTGCGCGACGCGCTCGTCGCCGAGCGGCGCGCGCTGACCGACCCGGATGCCGACGAACTCAACCGTGCGTCGGTGCGCAAGCGCATGGCCTTGCAAGCATTCGAGGCGTCAGATGTCGAACGCTACATCGCGCAGCGCGACTCGCTGGGGCCCGACTGGGACAGCGTACTCAGCTTAGCCGAGGAATGTCGCCATGCGAACCTGACGAATGGCGCGTTACTGGCAACGCGAAAACGCCACACCGAAAAGCTACTCCGGCTGCTTCGTGGTTCAGACAGTCGCAGTACCTACAGCCAAACCGGTGCCGTATTGTCCGGCGCTCGC
>JBCDBO010000033.1:0-32051 GCA_039183535.1 Pseudomonadota bacterium
ATGACAACGAGGGTGTGAGAACGGCGCTCTCCGTGCTGTTCGCCGTCCACGATCTGCCTTGTGTCACGGCGGATAGCATGGCGAGTGGTCTCGCAACACTTGACCGCCAAGACATTGGTCTTGTGATCCAGGACATGAATTTCACTGAAGACACGACGTCCGGTAAAGAAGGCGAAGTACTGTTTCAACAGCTACGCGAACGTGACC
This sequence comes from Pseudomonadota bacterium, assembly GCA_039183535.1. Classification (GTDB taxonomy): domain Bacteria; phylum Pseudomonadota; class Gammaproteobacteria; order Steroidobacterales; family Woeseiaceae; genus JBCAXA01. The sequence goes on from JBCDBO010000033.1 coordinate 208, forward strand.
CGGACCTGCCGATTATTCTGCTGACAGCCTGGACGCATCTCGAAGCGGCGGTTCGTTTAGTACGCGACGGCGCCGCGGATTACCTTAGCAAGCCGTGGGATGACGATAAATTGCTGGCAACCGTGCAGAACCTGCTCGAACTTGGCGATGCGACACGACGCGTGCAAGCGGCCGACCTAACGCGGCGCCGCGAGCTCGATCGTCTCCATGAACGCTTTGATCTGCAAGGTACCGTGTTCGCCAGCCGGGAGATGGCCTCGTTAATCGGCGTTGCCGTGAAGGTCGCTCCGGCGGATGTGCCAGTACTCATTACCGGCCCTAACGGCGCTGGTAAAGAGAAAATCGCCGACATCATTCACCACAATTCGGCGGTAAAGACGGGGCCGCTGGTCAAGGTCAATGTCGGCGCTCTACCCGAGCAGCTTATAGAAAGCGAGTTATTCGGCGCCGAAGCCGGTGCGTACACTGGCGCAACGAAGCGCCGTGTTGGTCACTTCGAGAGCGCCGATGGCGGGACGTTATTCTTGGATGAAATAGGCAATCTCAATCTTGACGGCCAAGCGAAATTGCTGCGGGTCTTACAAACAGGTGAGTTTCAACGACTCGGCAGCAGCGAGACCCGCTCGTCGGACGTGCGAGTAGTCAGCGCGACGAACGCCGACTTGGCCGCTGAGGTAGCCGCTGGCCGATTTCGCGAGGACCTGTATTACCGACTCAATGTTATTGAACTCGAACTGGCGCCGTTGAAAGAGCGGCGCGACGACATCTTGCCATTGGCCTACCACTTTCTCGGCAACGAGTTCGCGTTAACACCTGATGCCGAGTCCGCATTACTGGCGCACGATTGGTCAGGCAATGTTCGCGAGCTGCAGAACACCATCCGCCGCGCCAGACTCCTGGTCAATGGCGAGCGGATTGATCGCTCGGCACTGGCGCTGCCGACGCTAAGCACCACCGACCTGCCGTCTACGCCAGCAACGGGCGCGGCTCCGGATCGAGCGGCGATCGAAGCCGCCCTAGCCCGGGCCGGCGGCATTGTCGCTCAAGCAGCGCGTGAGCTTGGGCTCAGTCGGCAAGCCTTGTACCGGCGCATGGAAAAACACGGTATCCAGAAGCCCTGAAGCCTTTTAGACTGCCCGCCATGGTGGCCTCTGAACCGAAACCACGTGCACCGCGGACCTCGTTTGCCGGACTAACTGTCCTGTTCGTGGGCGCTGTCTTCGTTGTCGTTACCTTTGCTTCCGCCTGGTTGGCACAGCAAATTACACCGTGGTGGCTGGCGTGGCTGCTCGGACTCATCGCCGGTCTGACACTAATCGCGTTCGCGTTCGACGCCTGGTGGCGGCGCGCTAGCAACGTCATCGACGCTGTTGCCAGTGGCGCCGACAGCCTGCGCGATGCCGACTTCAGCGTTACGATCGCATCGCCCCGCGGCCACGAATTGGCGGCCTTAGTTGCATCGCACAATCGACTCGGCGAGGCATTACGGACTGAGCGGCAGAGCTTGTATCAACGCGAGCTGATGCTCGATACCGTTATGCAAGCCACCGACATCGCCCTCGTGCTGTGCAACGCGACCGGACGAGTTGTGTACTCGAATACGGCGGCACGGCAGCTTCTTAACAGCGGCCGGCCGATTAACGGGGAAGCCTTCGCCGGTCTTCTCGACGACGTACCATCGGCGTTCCGTACGGCGATCGATTCTGGCGGGCAAGGGCTATTCACGGTCGACGGTGAGGAGCCGCAGACCTACCACGTCGCTCAGTCGGAATTTATGCTGAACGCCCAGCGACACGAGTTGACGCTGTTCAAGCAATTGACCCAAGAACTTAATCGCCAAGAGGTCGCCACCTGGAAAAAAGTCATCCGCCTCATTAGCCACGAACTCAACAATTCACTCGCGCCGATCTCGTCGTTGGCACACTCGGGCCGCCGACTAATTGAAAAGCACGGCGCGGATCCGCAACTCGACGGCGTCTTTGCAACGATTGGTGAGCGCGCTAAGCACTTGCAAGGATTTATTGAGGGTTACGCAAAATTTGCGCGACTGCCGGCGCCACGACTCAGCGACGTGACGTGGGCAGAGTTTCTAACGACGCTGCAGGGCACGGTCGCGTTTCGTATCAAGGAGCCGTTACCGATACAACCCATTGCGCTTGATGCCGTGCAATTCGAGCAGGTCATGATCAATTTGCTAAAGAACGCGCACGAGTCAGGGTCAGAGCCCGAAGCCATCTCGGTCGCAGTCGAGCAACGCCGGAGCAGCGTTCTGGTTACCGTCAGTGATCGTGGTGGCGGTCTTACGGACGATGTCTTACAACATGCATTGTTACCCTTCTACTCCACCAAAAAAACGGGTACCGGGCTCGGGCTGCCGTTATGCCGCGAGATTGTCGAGGCGCATGGCGGCCGGTTATCGTTAGCGAACATCGCCAATGGCCTAGAAGTGCGAATTGCGTTGCCGGGCAATCGCTCAACGCCGACCTAGTCCTTGGCGAGTTTTATCGGCGTACCCTGTCAACTCGACATAGCCGCGGCCTTGCAGGGCGTCGTTACCGTGATTACCCGTCACATCGACGGCACCTTCCCAATACCGAACGATGGTTTTCAGCTCTTGATTCGCCATCGCGGGTGTAACGTCGAGCACAACGCTCTCGCCTGGAATCTCAATATGCCACCCCGCCGGATAGATTGCGCCAGTATCGTTGCGCCATTCGTCGGTTACGGTTAACGAAAAATCGTTGTGGCTAAGACGTTGTACGTCGTTGGTTGAACGGCGCCACGTGCCGGAGCTGAATGGATCGATCGACCCATCCCGCCGACGTAGTTGGTACAACATGAGCTCGCTGCCGTCGTTGAGTTGCAGAGCAAACCAATCCCAACCCAACTGATCGTCGCCAAGCGCACTGCTGCTCCATTCGCGATCGAGCCACGACTCGCCGGTGACCGCCGTCGATTTACCCTGCACCGTAACTTGGCCGTGCGTCGCCCAACGCGGTATCGAGTAATAATACGACGCGTTTTGCGGGTCTGACGATTTTTGCGAGCGGCCGCGATCGCCATTCAGTACCGGATTTCGCAGCGATCTGACGGTTAGATTAATCGCCGTATCGCCATGTGCAGCTCGCAGACGCCACGTGTTGGCATCTGCGCCAGTGGTTTGCGCAATTTCCCAATCGTCGATAAACACACGTAACGGGTCCGCTTGTGCACCGGCCAATTGCGAATGTTGCCGCGACACGCGTTCGGCGGTGTAGAAAGCATCGTTGGCGACATCACTGATTGCGAAGTGGCCAACGAATACGTGCTGAGTGCGCCATGGCCCTGGAGCAACCGTGCCCAGCGACGGCGGCGCCAAGGCGAACCGAAACAACGTAAGTTCGTAACCAAAACGCTGCCCGGCCGCATCGTCGAGGTTACCGGTGAAATACCACCATTCATTGCGAAAACCGTCGTGCGGGCCGTGGTCCTCAGGGAACTCGAACGTCCGCGGCCCTGCTGCAGTCGCGAAGCCAGGGTCATCGGCGCGCAACAAGGTTGCGAGTGCCGGTTCTTGAGACGGTGCGACCGCACGCGGTTCACAGCTCGCCAGCAACCACACACCGAGTACCGCCCAACGTCTCATGCTGCGCTCCGCAGAGCGTCAGCCGGGCGCAATTGGCTTGTTCGGATGGCCGGCAGTAAGGCGCCAATGGCAGCGGCCACGATCGAGCCGACAACGGCACCGATCAGTAATCCACCATCGGTTTCAAAGCCCATAGTCCAGCCGAAGGCACGCCGGTTGATCACGTTTACCAACAACCAGGCCAGACCCAATCCGAGCGGGACAGCCGCGAGACCAGCGAGCGCGCCGATGATGATCGATTGACCGATTACATAGCGACCCGTTTGCCACCGCGACATACCCATCGCACGTAACATGCCAAGCTCCGTACGTTGTTCCAACTGCAGCGCGAACAACGCACCGGTAACGCCAACGAAGGCGATCCCGACCGTGATCCAATACAACACGTCGGTGATCAAAAAGGTCCGGTCAAATACCTCCATCGAGCGCTCCGTCAGAGTCCGCTGCGCCGTGACGCCGACGTCGCGGCGCCCAGCGAACACCGCCGAGATCCGGTTCGCAAGCGCGTCAGTGTCGCTGCCCGGTATGTGCCGGACGGCCATTGCATCGATAACCGGGTCCTGCCAAATCGACCGATATCGAGCTAATGACATAACAACCGCGCCACCGTTTACATCGTAGCTGCGATATACACCGACGACGTTAAACGGCGCGGTCCCCAGTGGTACCGGTAGTTCGACGAAATCGCCCACCGACAAGCCGGTTCGGTAGGCGTGGCTTTCGGAGATCAGGACGCCGTCACCGCGCGCAAACGCTGGCCATGCGGTGGCTGGGTCGCCGTTGACAAGTTGTTGACTGCCACGCGGACCTAATAGATCTACGGCTTGGATTCTGACCCGACCCGCTGCCGTCTCCATCCATGTACGCCGGGTAACACCAGTCGCTGTAACGCCCGTAACACGCGCGATCGCGGTGCGATCAGAATCGGTCAAGCCGCCCGGTCCGGCACCGATGTAAATGTCCGCGTCGAGGGCACCGGCTAACCAAGTGCCGACCGATCCGCGAAAACTGCCGACCATCGTACTGACGCCGATCGTTGCCGACACGGCGACCGCCAATGCAACCATTGCAACCACCGTACGGCTGAAGTTTCGAGTGATCGAGCCGACAGTCAGCGCCGCAATGCGGCCGATCCGTTCGGCCGCGGGTAGAAAAACGTAGCGCAGCAAGGCGGCCAGTAGCACCGGTAAGGCCAACGCGTACGCCATGATGGCCAAGAATAAGCCGACAAGCGCGGCGATCAATTGCTGAGCAGAGACGAGCAACGTTACGAGTGCGAGAACGGCAATGCCCAACGCAACAGGTAACAAGCGTTGACTAAGCTGGCGCGACCCACGCTCGACGGTTGAGCGCCGCATGGCTAGATTGGGTCGCGTCCTAGCGGCCTCATAGGCTGCAGGAACACTGGCAAGCAGCGTAAATCCGATACCCAGCAACAGGCTCTTGAGGAGCGTTGTCGTCGCCAGCGTATGGCCGGTGACCGTGACGCGAAAGTACAGGTCGTTAACCGTTTGTGCGACCAGTGTCGTCAACCCTTGCCCCAACCACACACCGAGCCCGAGACCGAGCGCCGTACCAACTAACCCGAACACCACAGCCTCGCGCATGACGACGGCGGTGACACGGGACCGTGCCAGACCTAAGGCACGGTAGATCGCGAAGTGTTCGCGCCGTTGCACGACCGAAAAACTGATGGCGTTAAAAATCAGGAAAGCGCCAATCAGCAATGCCAGTAAACTCATCGCTGTGAGATTGATCGTGAACGCTTCGGTCATGCCAAGCGTCGCATCGGCTTGCGCTTCGGTGGCAACGACGGTGACCGACGGCGGCAGGAAGGCTCGCAATGCAGCGATCGCGTTCGGATGCTCGGCAGCGTTTACGTCAACCCGGGTCAGCTCGCCCTGCCCGCCGCGCCAAGCGTCGATGTTCGCAAGATCGGTCACTAAAAAGTCTGCCGGTACGGCGCCGACGAGCCCTAGCACCTTGGCCGAGGACGCGACTCCTCGATAGTGCACCGCAAAAACATCGCCGGCGGCCAATCCGAGTGCGCCGGCCGTCGTGGCGCTAACAAGCACGCCGCCCGGTTCGGTCAGCAGCTGCGCAGGCGATAATGAAGCACCTGGGTCTCCCGTGGCCGTCAGCAGTCCCGGACGTATGGTGGCTTCTGACAGTGGGTCGACACCCAAGACCGTGAGCGTCGTTGTTCCGACACGCACGCGCTCTTCAATGACGGGTGCGAATCGCATGGTCGGAAAACGCTGTCGCAACGCACCGAACAGTTGCGGCGACAGCCCGGCAGGACCCGCACCTATCTGGTGGGTGCTGTTGCCGTACAACGTGTTTAGCGACACACGCATGGCCGCCCGCGAGCTGGATGTGGCGATGTCGATCGCAACAATTACGGCAACCCCCAGCGTGACGCCGAGCAGGGTCACTAGCCAGAGGGTCGGCCGCTGTCGGTAAAAACCAAGGGACGCTTTCGTTAGCCGTCGCATCAATCGTGACGGGATAACTGGCCGACGTCGATCTGACGCTCACATCGCGCCGCTAACGAACGACTGTGTGTAGCGAGGACGAGTGTTGTACCCGCGGCACGAACACGCTCGAACAAAAGGTCGGCAATGCGGTTCGCGTTGCCATCATCGAGATTGCCGGTTGGCTCATCGGCCAAGATCAATCCCGGTCGATGCACTAATGCCCGCGCAATGGCAACACGCTGTTGCTCACCGCCCGACAGCGTGTCTGGTTCGCGTGTGTCGACGCCCTGTAACCCAACGCAATGAAGCGCTTCGTCAATAAGCGGCTGCGCATCGCCACTCGAATAGGCAGCGAGATCAAGCATTAGATGGATATTGTCGCGGACCGACAATGTCGGCAGCAGGTTGAAATTCTGGTACACGAAACCGATGTTTGCGGCCCGAAACTGGGTACGCATGGGTTCCCGATCGTCGCTGATACGAAAGTCGCCAATCCGTATTTCACCGGCATCGACATTATCGAGACCGGCTATCAGGTTAAGTAGTGTCGATTTGCCAGTGCCGCTTCTACCCAACAACGCGACGGACTCACCGCGGGACACGTCAAGGCTGACATTTTCCAACACGGACTCGCGATGCGGCCCTCGCTGATAATAGCGACTGACCGACTGGCATGACACGGGCAATGTCATTGAGTATTCCTGCCATCCCTACTGTTTCGTGGATACGCCGCGGCTTGTTAGAACTGCAGCGCCGATCGCACCGGACTAAGACGCACAGTCCCACGAGTGGCCAGTATGACGCGAGCGCTGCCGGTTCGACAAAACTTACCGGCCGACAGTCCGCGTAACAGCGCGCTAATGAAGACCAAAAAAAACCGGCCGCCTAGTGGCAGCCGGTTTCTTATGGATTGAAGCGGTTTTAGGTTATTTCAATGTGACCGCATAAGGCATCTCAATACCCTTTTCGGTAACGGTGATGTCCAGCCACGTTCTGTCCATATATTCTTGCATCGACTCGAACATATCGGCCACTGCCACTTGCCCAGGCTCTGTGCTGTCCGCCGTTGCCTGATCGACGACGGAACCCATTAAGGCCATGTATTCGCCCATGTCGTAGCTGACACTTAGCATCGGTTGCGCGTTCGCAACGGGTGCCTCAAACAACGCAGCTAGGCCATCGCCGGCATCGGCGCCCAAACCGAGTGCGATGGCGCTGTCAGTCAGGGCAACAAACGCTGGGTCGGTTGACATCGGAATGAGGCCTGGCGGCAATTCAACCGCTTCGCCGTTGGGCTCGAGCTGCAATTGAGACAGCTGTGGCAAGAACATCTGCCCCATCATCAACAGACTGGGTGCATCGTCAATCGAGATCAAGGCGCGCCCAGCAACATCCGGTGGTGTACCACCGGCTAAGTCCAGGTTCTCGAGCTTATCGACGATAAGCTTGAATCCGCGCAGGCTGTCAGCAACGGGTGGCAGGGGCTGGTTAGCCGCTTCATCCATTTGCGCAACGGAATCCTGGAGGTCGAAAAAGAACTCGCACTCAAACGGATTTTCGTCAAGCGCTGCGGCCCGCTCGCTAATAAAATCGCGAATGGCTGGAATGTTCATGCTAACGCCAAACGAGAACAAGCCTTCCATTGCACCGCCGAGACCGGGAACGGCGGCCGTTAGACCTTGCATACTGGTGGCAATGTCATTGCGAAGATTGACGACGGTCAGTAAGTCGAAACGCTTTGTCTCGATCCGGGTATAACCCATATCGATTTGCGGCATCACTTGCGACATCGCTCGGATCTCGGTCTTACAGACGTCACTGATGCTGCTCGGGTCGTAGCCTCCGATCGCCATCAACTCAGCATTTACGCCTTGTTGTTCGGTCAAAAATGTCTCCGCGATGGCCGTCAGATCAATAAAGCCTAGGCCTTGTGGCAACATGCCGTGATTCGCTGACAAACTCGTAACTCGATCCGTGTCACCCAACGAATTGGCCGGTTTGTCGATACCCAGAATGCTGGCAAGTGCATCGTCCGACGCGCCCCCAGGAAGAAACGTAACGACAGCGAAGTCGGACTCGTTAGCGATAATTAACTTCGCTTCATCATCTCCGGCGTAGCGGTAATCAACCCCTTTGATCGATGCCGACGCCATCTCTTGGCCGGCGCTCGTCTCAAGCTCGGCCACGCCTTTTTCGAACTGCGCCGTGTCGTCAAGCCGAATACGCAGCACCGGCAGCAGTCCGACACCGTAGAACCCACCCGTAACATCGTCGCCGATGCCGAGCTCATCGAGCTTACCGTCTTCGAAATAACTCGCCAGTTTCTCAAGCACCGGTCCAACCGAATCGGCAAACTCATCGGCTTCGTCGCTGTCGCTGCGAGCATCATTAAGCGCAGACTTCATGACATCGCCGTAACTCTTTAGGACGTCTTCGTTCATCTCGCGCATCGCGGCGATGATGTCGTCGTCCATCGGCGCTAACGTACCGAAAAAGTACGGCGTATCGGCCGGTATGTACTCCAACAGTGCATTCCCGGCCGAGCTCTTTAACGCGCTCGCCGTCGCTTCATCCGGCGACGAGTCTTTGTCGCCGGAGCAGCCGACAACGATGAGCGCTAATAGCGACGCGGCGAAAACGGTTCCAAATCGTTTCATGGTTTTACAGTCCTTGGGGTGGGCACTTCGACCCTACATTCACTCGTCAATTCTAACACGCTGAATCCAATCGCCGAGAAGCGATCTAACGGACACTGGCCCTGTATTTGGCACCGGTGGTCGCGGTGAGACGGCCACTTAAACCCGGTACACTGGCGACATGAACAAACGAACGAATGCTCGGTTCTTCGCCGTGACCGCCGCGATTTTCGCTTTTTTCGCAATGGACGCTACGGCGGCAACGTATGCCGACATCATTAACCTCGCCGAGTACCCGGAAGGCTTCGCGAGCGCCGGTCAACCGCTACCGGAGCACTACCAAGCGATTGCTAACGAGGGTTTTCAACGGGTCATTTACCTGGCCTACGCGGATCAGCCCGAGACTGATATCGCCAACGATCGAGCCGCGCATGCGGCTGGGCTGGACTACGTGCAAATAGCGGTGCGCTGGGACAGCCCACGACCGAGTGACTTCGCAACGTTCGCGGCGATCTTAAACGCGGCCGATGACAAAGCCTTTGTGCACTGCCAGCTCAATTACCGCGCCAGTGCATTCAGTTTCCTGTATCGCGTCATCTACCAAGGCGTCACCGTTGCAGACGCGAAGCCGGCGCTCGATGCGGTGTGGCGCCCGAATGATACGTGGCTGCGATTTATGCGCACCACGCTCGATCAGCACGGCTTCGCAATCGACTGCGCAAGCTGCGACTGGACGGTGGCTAGCGCGGCCGATTAGCCGCTTTCGTCGATACGTGCGGCGATTTGCCGTGGCGTTGGGCAGTCGAATAAATCGTCGATTGAGACGACGCCGGGGTATCGCTCGTCGACGCCTAGCGAGATTTCGGTCAGCGTCAATGAACTGATGCCGACATCAAACAGATCGTCGTCCGCGTCGATGGGAATGGGCGCCGCATGCTCTCGACAGATCGCCAGCACGACATCGAGCGTCTCGACTGCGGATTTGGGTGCCGTCTCCGACGAGTTGCCGGTCGAATCGTCATCACTGCCCTGCCGGCACGCTACGGCGATGGCGTCGTATTCACCCATCGCAAAATTCTGGCCCAGAACGCTGCGTTGCACCTTACCGCTCGTCGTCTTCGGTATGCGGGCAACAGGTACCGCGTAATCGATTGTCACGCCGGTGCCCGTCGCGATGCGCTCGGCCACGGTCATGCTGAGCGTTTTGAATTCATCGGCCGAACCGCGGAACAAGGCGAACACGACGGTCTGTTCCGTCGCATCGGCGCTGCGCTGGGCTGCGGCAACAGCAACCTTGCCAAGCTCTAGCTTACCGACACCAAATGCAAAACGTTCTAGGTCGTGCGCGTAATAGTTCTGGCCGCTGACGATAACGATGTCTTTCATCCGACCACTAACGACCAACTGACCGGCATCGATGAAGCCGCAATCACCGGTTCTAAACCAGCCGTCAACTGTCAACGCAGCGCGTGTATGTTCGGCCAAGCCGTAAAAGCCATCGGTGACCGACGCGCCGCGGATTTGCAGGTGACCGACATGTTCGTGGGCAAGCTCATTATCGGCGTCGTCAACGACCCGCAACTCAACCTCTGGAATTGTCGTACCGACATGGACCAACTCAAGTGCATCCGGGCTGTCGGCCTCGACGTGTAGGACGCGCTCGCCAATCTTCAGCTGATGGCGGCTGACGCAGACGCTGCTTACCGACTCGCCGAGCGGGCTGAGCGTTACGCCGACGGTACCTTCGGCGAGGCCATACACCGGCGTCATCGCACTCGCCGCGAGACCGTGCGCCGACATTTTGCTCAAAAACTCATCGCAAATCGTCCGCGAGATCGGTTCCGCCCCGTTAAAAATAGTCCGTACGGCGCCGAGCGCCAACGCATTGCTCGGTCGCCGATCGTAAAACTTCAGGAAGTGCTTGTAGCCGAAATTGGGCGAACAGAGCACGCTAGCGCGATCCTCTGAGGCGCGCTCTAGCCACATTTGCGGACGACGGATAAACAAGTCGGTGTCCATAATCGTGTGCGTCATTCCGGCCGCTAATTGGCTGACGTGCATGACGATGAGGCCCATATCGTGAGTCAATGGCATCCATGACAAGCCGCGGTCCGCATCGCTCCAACCCATTGCCGTGCGGATCGCTCCGCAATGCGCGGTGACATTGCGATGGGAGATACGAACCCCTTTGGGATCGCCGGTCGATCCGGAAGAATATTGAATAAAGGCCAAGGAGTCGGCGTCCCGTTCGGTGATGGCTGCAAACGTGCCCGTCGTGGCCTCGATCATGGCGTGGTCGACGCAGCGCTGCCGATCGAGACCGACCATCGCGTCATCGCCACCATCGTGGAGTAATGCAGGGTGCCGCAATTGGGTGATGACTCGTGTCAGTTTTTGGCGTTGCTCGTCGGTTTTGCCGACGGCGATCGGGACCGGGACAACACCGGCCAGCACGGCACCCCAAAAGCCAGCCAGAAACGTCACATTGGAGCGCGTGCAGATAACGAGTTCATGGCCCGCTTCGATACCGCGCTCCGTTAACGCCAGCGCAGCCTGCTCGGCGAGCGCGCCGAGCTCACTAAACGATAGCGTGGTCTCGTCATCGGCGCCGCGAACGAGGTGTACGTGACGATCCTCCCGCCAATTGGCCCGAAACAAGCTGCCGAGATCAGGGTGCGTCGTCATCGTCATGGTCTAGTCTCAGCTCGCGGTGTAAGGGTCAAAGCGACATTGTGTCCGGGGCGTAGATTAATGCCGAATGCCAAATCCGCAACCGTTTCCTGCGCCCGTTGCGGGACGAAGGCACTCAGCAAGACGCGAAAATGGCGACACATTTCCAACAGCGAGAAATACTCGCCGATACACCGGCGTGGCCCCAGCGAAAATGGCATGTAGGCCGGTTGTTCGGCAGAGTCTACGAACCGCTCCGGTAGAAATTGCTCGGCGTCGGTCCAGTAAGCGGGATGCCGATGCAGCAAGTACGGCGACAACATGATGGTCGTTTTCGCGGGTAGCGATAAATCGAGCACATCGACACGCTCTCCACTGCTCCGCGAGAACAGCCATACGGGCGGGTACAAGCGTAGCGTCTCGTGCAGCACGGCACGCATTAGCGGCACCGCCGCCATCCACTCGAGCGGTTGTTCTGCTAGCTCGTCGGCGGCGGCAAACTCGGCGACCAACCGGCCCGCAAGTTCGGGCCTTACCGCGAGCTCGTTCCATGCAAAGGTTAATGTTGCTGCCGACGTTTCGTACCCGGCAACAACCAGCGTCATCACCTCGTCGACGATCTCTTTCAAGCTCAGTTCGGCGGCCTTCGCCTGGTCGCCAAAGAGCATCTCGTCGAGAAAATCATCGGTTCGTCGTGCGGTCCGGCGCCGTTCCTCAATAATGGCTTCGACGTCGCGCCGAGCACTGCGCAGCTTCGTAACGGCACGCAGATCGCGCGCAAACTCTTCGCTCAAGAATCGAAACGGATTCGTTGCGCTGTCCGCGAACCGAGCATCGAAATCGTCGCTCAAGATAGCGCGTAGAATCACCTCGAGACCGAATTGGCTCATCGTCGTGTTGATATCGACAGCGGTCCCAGCACTGGCCGCCGCACGCCATTCCGCCGCCAGGCGCTCGGTAATTTTATCCATCGACGCAACATGGCTAACGATGCGCCGTCGGGTAAATGCGGGCTGTAGCGCCCGCCTATGCCGGCGCCAAAGCTCGCCATCGTTGACGATAATGCCGTTGCCCAGAAGCATGCGAACGCGTTCAAAGTCCGACCCTTTGCGGAGCTTTTTGTGCTGGCGGAGCAACAACTGAGCAACATGCTCTGGAGAGTTGACGAATACCGTAGGCCCTCGTCGGCTATCGTCAAACGCGACGATCGAGCCAAAATCGTTAGCCGCCGCCCGCAGCGTCTGCAGCGTCTCGACCCCGACGTTCAAGTCAACCGGCGCTGTCGGCCCAGGTAGTGCGACGGTACGTAAAGTAGCGGGTTGCATTCGAGAAGCGGTGCGCCAAAGCGCGAAGTCTAACGTGGCCTCGACGGCTACGGTAGGATGCTCGCCCATGTCGAATGCTTCCACCAATAACAAACCGCCCGCCGCCAGTAAGCGACCGCAAGGGCCGTCGACCCGACGGATGGACTGGCGCCGCCGCCTGACCTATCAACTCGGCTTGCCCGTCGTCCGGCTAATACTGTGGCTGCTGTGGCGCAGCTACCGATTCCGCTACTTGCCGGATCAGGAAGCGCTACTCACAACGCCGCCGGCGACGGGCGTTGCGCCGTGTTATTGGCACCAGCAGCACGTGCTCTGTGGGTATTTGATCCGCCGGTGGTTGCAGCGCGGGTTTAAGGGAGCGTTTTTGATCAGCGATTCGGTCGACGGCGAGGTCCCAGCCCGTCTAGCCACATCGTGGGGCGCATTAGCGATTCGCGGCTCGGCAAATCGCACCGGCGCGGCCGCTATGCGCGAGATGCGCGAATTGGGACGTAACGGTATCGGCATTGTTAGCACAGCCGACGGACCGCTTGGCCCACACAAAGTCTTCAAAACGGGGGTCGTACTCATGGCGAAACTGAATGGCGCTGCCATGCTGCCGATCAGTTGCGCTGCAGAACGCTGCTGGACGTTGCGTCGTTGGGATAAGTTTATGATCCCAAAGCCATTCAGCCGCGTTGTTGTCGCCGTTGGTGAGCCGGTCGAGCCGGCACGCGGAATCGGTGAGACCGATCTAGAGACTGGCCGCGATACGATGCAAGACCGACTTGATAGCCTTGAAAAACAGACAAAGTTGTTGCTTGCTAAACAATAGCTTGGGGCACATTTGTAAGCGGCCTATTACAAGCCGTATATTACCGCTTGTTTTTCACGATTTCGCCTAATATTTATTGGCTAATCAGAGCATTACCGACTTTTCTTGCTGTACCTTCTATTCGACCGTGACGGTAATGACGTCAGACTGAATCGGCGGATCGTGTGGCACATGCAGATGATCACCGAGCAATAGTTGCAACGTGTGTTCACCGGGAGCCAGCTCAAGCTCAACACGGGTTTGCCCGCCGCCGAAGTGCCGGTAGCTGTCGTTGTTGATAATGGGCAAGCCCAAATTGTCTGGCAACGGTGCATCAACCAGCAAATGGTGATGTCCGCCCTCACTCGACTCGGTGCCGGCCGGAACGATCGTTAAATTCTCTGCGCCAAACACCACCGTAAACGGCGACGACACAACCGCACCATCGGCGGGCTCTGCGATAAACACACGTGCGCCTTCCGGTGCTGGTGTCCTTGGTAACGACGGTGCCGACTCCGTTACGGCCGGTTTTTCAGCGTCGGCTTGACGCGTGGATTCCGAATTCACGGTGCTCCGGTCGCAACCGGCGATAACAACAACAGAGAGCAGACTACCGATGGCAGCTCGGGCGAGTGGGTTGGGCATGAGCCTTAGTTTCCGACGAAAAGCAAGGTGTGCAAGCAGAATAACGTAGCGGCAGTGATGGCACTACCTCCAACCGTCGCCGCCAGCCATCGGCCCAAGACGATTGGCCCGGCCGTGTGGCCGCGGCCGGCAACAGAGAGCAGCGGGGCTGTCGCCGCGCAGCCATGCACCGACCGACAAGCGGCAACAAAGTCGTCGCCCAGACCGAGCGAGCGGATCGCCTCGTGATCAGCCTCGCGAGCCGATAGCCCGCGTGCTAGCGCCGCATCGCGCGTATCCTCAAAATGACCGTGCAATTCTTCGGTCAAACGGTCCGCCCAAGCTGTGCTGATATTCGCGCGGCGCAATTGCCCACCGAGCGCGATCCAGTCAATTGTCGATTGGGTAGGTGATGTCTCTGCGTTACGCATGACTTGGATCCAGTGCGGCATTAATGCCTTGACGGATACGGTCCCATTCTCCGGTCAGCGCCGCAAGTCGCTGTTGACCCGAGTTGGTCAGCGAGTAATAGACCCGCTCACGACCATCGACTTTTTTGCGCCGTGACTGCAGCGCACCGGCTTTCTCAAGCGCATGCAAAGCGGGATAAACGACGCCCTCGCCCAACGCAATGGCCTCGCCAGTCGCGAGCCGGATCTTGCGGACGATTTCGTAGCCGTACATCTCGCTGTCGACCAACAATCGTAGGACGAGCAGCTCCGGGACACCGGTCATGAACGGCGGATTGGTTCTAGCCATGACAATTCTCCTACTGCTCTACCTCGTATACCTGTAACTAAATAGTATGTCAATATTGATTTGGCGAGGCTGCCACTCATACTAATACCTTTAACCACGAGGTATTTGGCATGACCGTTTCGATTCCGGACCACATCCGCTCAGCGCCCCTCGCGATTGCTGTCACTGGCGCCCTTCTTTACGTGATGGCGGCATTGCTCCAACAACGACTACCGACGCCGTCGATTGGCTGCGCTGACCCAGCGTTTTGCCGGCCCATCAAAATCATCAAGATTAGTCCAGACCGTGAACCGCCGGCGGATCCAACTATTGAACGCATCGTCATGGACGAGATCCCAGAACCGCCGATCGGCGTTGCAGAACACAGCCAGGATCCCGTCGTCACGCGGGTTAATCCGCCGGTCGCTGGTGAATTCGGATTCATGCTCGGGAAAGCAGCGCCGCCAACACAAGGACCGCTCGTGCCGCCCGAACCACTGGACAACGCACCAGCCCTACTGGTGCGCCGGCCGCAACCGCAATTCCCGCCGATCGCCATTCGGCAGGCGTTATCGGGCTATGTCGATGTGCGCTTCGATGTGCTGGAATCTGGTGCGACAAGCAATGTCGTTGTCGTATTCGCGAGCGACGCTGTCTTTACCAACGCTGCATTGCGCGCGGCCCGCAAATTGAAGTTTCGCGCTCGCCACGTCGATGGCGAAGCCGTTATCAGTCGTGACCATGAGATGCGGTTTCGCTTCGACTTCGCCGCACATTGACCGGTCGCCACGCCTACTGTTGGTCTAACGCGTCGAGGTACTGCTGTCGAACCGTAGCGACGTGGGTATCGATGTCGCCAACCCGCCAATCGCTGGTATCGATAGGCGGCAGAACATCGACGCGGACACGTGCCGGGTGCAAAAACACGCCGCCTTTGGGCAACACATCTGTGGAATTGTGGATTACGATTGGGACGATCGGCACGCCGGCTTCGCGGGCGATATGAAATGGCCCTTTCTTAAAAGGCCCGAGTCGATTCCCAACGCTGCGGGTGCCCTCAGGCGCGATCGCGATTGAAATCCCTTGCCGCAGCGTGTGGGTCACCGACTTCAAACTCTTGACGGCTTTCTCCGCGTTCTTGCGGTCGACAAACACAGTATCGGCAATGCGAAACAAGGGCCCTGCCAGCGGGTGCATCGCCAATTCTTTCTTAGCGATGCCGGTAAAGTCGCGGCGCAGCAATCGGGCGACGATCAGCGCATCTGTGACGCTTTGATGATTGAAAACAAAAACCGCTGGGCGCTGCGACCAGACGTGTTCCTCGCCATCGATGTCGAGCTTGATCCCCGACAACGAGCTACCGACCTCGCCCCAGATTGTCGTCGCCAAGTTAACGGCTTCACGCTTCGATCGGTTCAGAAACCACGTTGGCGCTATCGATAACGCAGCCCCGATAAACGAACCGTATGACAGACCGGTTCGCAACCATTCGGTTACACCCGGCATACCCCGTGACTCGAAACGCAAAATTGGCCATTGCTTGGCTAACGCCAACTTCGTGAGCTCCGCATCGGGATTCATCGGCCGCGGTTGTCCAACGGCGTTTAGTAGCGGTAAATCCTCGAAACCGTCGCTGTAGAAATAGGCATCATCGAGGCTCGTTCCGTTTGCGGCTGTAAACTCAGAGGCGACATCAAGTTTGCCTTTGCCATAGACAATCGGGTTTTCGATGCCGCCGGTGAAACGGCCTTTTTGCACGGCGAAACGATTGCAAAAAACGGTATCGATACCGAGCTCATCGGCGACGGGCTCAGCCTGATACCGTGTCGCAGACGTCACGAGCGCGACGCGGTGCCCAAGACGCTGGTGACGGCGCACGATTGCTCGCGCCTCTGGGTAGATGGCGGCAGCCGTATGGCGGCGAAATACGCGCTCGCCAAGCGATTCCAGGGCCGCTTCCTGCTCGCCGACAAGATCGTCGGCGCTTGTGCGGAGCAGCTCGTCATAGCCGCTGCCGTTGATACGGTTACCGACTAACGATCGAAGCTGGCGCAGCGCGTCGCGCGGCGACGCGCCGCCATCGCGAAAGCGCTCGAATAAAAACGATACGACGGTGAAACCAGATACGAGCGTGCCGTCGAGATCAAAGAATGCGGTGTATTGATCGCCGCGTGGGGCTTCATCGAGATGATCGGTCATTGCTAAGGTCATCGCCAACAGGGCGTCAGTCGATATTGTGCGTCGTGTCGTCGGCGCTGGCTAGCGACGTGGTTCATAACGACGGTTGTGACCGAGCGACGATATTGCGCAGTACGAAGCTCGACTCGATGCGGGCAACCCCCGGTAAGGCGGATAACACACGGCGGTGCAATTGCTCGTAGGCGGCTAAGTCGGCAACCGCCACCTTAACCGCATAGTCAACACCCCCGGCCATCAGCTCGCAACTCAACACCTCCGGCACTTGTTGAATCGCCGATTCAAAGGCTTGCAGCGTCGATTCGGTCTGCGAATCTAGCGTTACTTGCACGCGAACTTCGGTCCCCGCGTTCAATATGGCGGGAGCGACCGTTGCCCGATAGTCGAGCAACACACCTGATGCCTCCAGCCGTGCGA
The DNA here is from genome assembly GCA_039183535.1 of Pseudomonadota bacterium. Taxonomy (GTDB): domain Bacteria; phylum Pseudomonadota; class Gammaproteobacteria; order Steroidobacterales; family Woeseiaceae; genus JBCAXA01. Next base: position 17,709 of record JBCDBO010000033.1, read on the forward strand.
TGCGCCGCGAGCACGCGCTGGTTGACAGGCCAACACGCTGGCCAAGCTCGGTGAGCGAAAGGCGCGCATTGCGCTGCAGTGCGCGCACAAGGCGAGCATCGATTACGTCTAGTGGCTGCAAACTTTTCCCTCTGTATCGACATGTAACGCAATTTTTGCGCTCTTCAGTGGTCTCTGTAGCAAAAATAACAAAAAAATATAGCGTATGTGCCGTTACGATTGAAACCAAACCTTACGAGGACTTGGCATGCACATCGGCGTACCGACTGAGATAAAGAACAACGAATTTCGAGTTGGCTTAACGCCGGGCGCGGTCCGTGAGTACGTGGCAGCCGGCCATACGGTGAGCGTTCAGGCCGGCGCCGGTCTCGGTATCGCCGAGGACGACGCTAGGTACCGTGCCGCAGGCGCAACCATCGTTCCTGACGCCGATGCCGTGTTCGCCGCCGCTGACATGATCGTCAAGGTCAAGGAGCCGCAGGCGAGCGAGATCGCCAAACTTCGGGCGGGACAACTGCTATTCACCTACCTGCACCTGGCCGCCGATCGCGAGCAAACGGCTGGGTTGCTCGACTCGGGAGCGACGGCTATTGCGTACGAGACCGTCACCGATAGCCACGGACGACTGCCGTTACTCGCGCCAATGAGCGAAGTCGCAGGTCGTCTTTCCGTCCAGGCCGCCGCGAGCGCGCTAACCCGACTGAGTGGTGGCCGCGGCCTGCTCATGGGCGGTGTTCCTGGCGTACCGCCAGCGACGGTGGCGATACTCGGCGGCGGCGTGGTTGGCACGCAGGCGGCGCGTATGGCGGTTGGACTCGGTGCTGAGGTGACGATACTCGACCGCTCGCTGGACCGTTTACGCGAACTCGACACCGAATTTCGCGGCCGGGTCCGGCTCAGCTACTCGACGGCCGAAACGGTCGCGCATGAGGTTAGCCGAGCGGATGCCATTATCAGCGCTGTCCTGCTGCCTGGCGCGAGCGCACCGAAGCTAGTCTCGCGGTCAATGCTTAGCGAATTGAAGCCAGGCGCGGTACTCGTCGACGTCGCTATCGACCAAGGCGGTTGTTTCGAGACGTCGCGACCGACAACTCACGCCGAACCCACCTACATAATCGACGGGATTGTTCATTATTGCGTGGCAAACATGCCGGGCGCTGTGCCACGGACATCGGCGCAAGCATTGAACAATGCGACATTGCCCTACGGGCTGCGCTTAGCCGCCGACGGCCTCGCAGGCCTTCGCGGCGACGTTGGCTTTTTGGCGGGTCTAAACGTACACCGCGGCCAGCTCACCTCGGAAGCGGTCGCGGATAGTCTTGATCTGCCCTACGTGCCCGCACTACGCGCGCTGGATGCAACGTAAAGTGACTGCATCACTGCGCGGTGGCCAATGGCGGCAGCGGCGTTGGGTTTGAGTCCGCTTCGGCAGCCAAACGCGGCAGATCGGCGGGATCCGACATCAGCAGTTGGGTAACAACGTCCGGTTCGACCGGTCTCGCGAAATAGAAACCTTGTGCTAACTCACAGGCGTGATCGTTCAAAAATACCGCTTGCTCGGCGGTTTCCACGCCTTCGGCAGTCACTTCCAAATCCAAGCTGGCCGCCAGCGCTAAGGTTGCTTTAACGATCGCCGTATCGTCGGGTGTGTCGGGGATGTCGCGGACAAACGTTCGATCGATTTTTAGTCCGTGCAGCGGCAGAGTTTTAAGATACTGCATTGACGAAAAACCCGTGCCGAAATCGTCGATACTGACCCGTACGCCGAGATCACGAAGCCGTTGCACCGTTTCGATACAACGGTCGGGATCATGCATCAATGACGATTCGGTTATTTCGAACTCAAGAGTTTGCGGTGCGATCTTCGAGGACGCCAGTACATTTTTTATAAACTCGATGAGTACTGCGTGTTGGCCGAGCTGTCGGACGCTTAAATTGACCGATAAACCCAAGGTCGGCAAATTAAGCGACTGTTGCCACGACTCGAGCTGCTTGACCGCGTTCTCGATGACCCACTGCCCGACTTCGTTAATCTGGCCGGTGCGCTCGAGAACCGGGATAAACTCGATCGGACTAATCAGACCATTTTCGCGGCAATGCCAGCGCAGCAAGGCCTCAAGCCCGCGAATCTCACCGCTACGCAGATCGACTTTTGGCTGGTAGACGAGTCGGAACTCATCTCTATCAAGTGCTTGGCGAAGGTTCTGCTCCATCGCGACCCGCGACATCACTTCCCGATGCAAAAGCTCCGAGTAAAAAACGTACTGTGCGCGGCCCTCTGCCTTCGCGCGATACATGGCAATATCTGCCGACTTCAATAACGCTTCGCTTTGCAGACCGGCCTCAGGACTGAGCGCGATACCAATACTCGGCGTTGTTTGGATGTCGTGCCCATTGATGCGATAGGTTTGACTCAGCGTTGAGACGACTTTGCTAGCCGTTTGCGCGGCATCATCGGCGCCCGCGCTACCAACTTCGATCAGTAGCGCAAACTCGTCGCCGCCCAAGCGCGCCACGATGTCCGATTGGCGCGTACACCGCCGTAGTCGATTACCGACCGCTTTCAACAACGCATCACCGGCATCGTGGCCGAGCGTATCGTTGATTTCTTTGAATCGATCTAAGTCGATGATCATCAGCGCGATGCGTCGATCGTCGCGGGCAACTCGGGCGAGCTCGCGCCGTAACGACTCTTTAAAAAGGTAGCGGTTAGCGAGCCCGGTCAGACGATCGAATTTTGCGAGGTAGGTCAGCTCCTCCTGGGCTCGCTTGCGCTCGCTAACGTCGATCATTGAGCCTTCGATATGACTGACCGTTCCCGACCGTGTCAGCACACTGGTTGCTGACACGAGAACAGTAATCTCCCGGCGCGCAGGGGTTCGCAGTGTCAGCTCCGCGTTGCGTATGCTGCCGCTTTCGGCAATCGTACGCAGAAACTCGCGACCTACATCGGTCGGCACACACAAGTCCTGCGCGAAATTAGCGACCAGTGCCTCGCTTTCACTGCTGAACCCGATGATATCGAGTGTCGACGGATTCGCCGCCAAAAAGTCACCGGCCGGAGTCAGCGTAAATATTCCGGCGATGGAGTTCTCGTACAAACGGCGGAACTTGGCATCGACGCGCATCGCTCGGCGCCGATCTTCCGAGCTCATCACCACCCGGCGAATGTTATCGGCAACCCGCTCGATGCCATCGCTTGGGAAAACGATAATGTCATGATTCTCAAGCGACGCCGACTCGCGAACCGATGCCGGCGCGCGCGATTCGGCAAGTACCAACAAGGGCGTTTCCGGCACGCATTGGCAGAGCAGCTCGAACGCTTCGGCATCGGCTTCAACGTCTGGATTTACCATAATCAAAACGACGTCGGGTGCGAACTCGCTCACCATTGCGATCGCTTCGTCCAGGTTGCGTACCACGCGAGTCTCAGTAGACGCCAATTGCTGCTCTAAACGCTCTCCCGCCGATGAATCAAAGGACTCGGGGGCGAGAATTAGAACGCGATGGCGCTGTGTTGGTTCGGTCGTGTCTGACAAGCGGGTTTGGCCTGATCTGTGGGCGGTCGCAGACTCTCGGTATCGGCAGTTCGACTGTCTGCTTTAAGCGGTTTGCACATGACCGCGTGTATCCGCGACAATCCCGGTAATGCGCGAGGTGCCGTACACGGACATACAGGCCGATTCGACGTCGGTTCCGGACGAATTCCAGGTGTTCGTTGTCGACGACGACGCAGCGGTTCGTCGCGCCCTGGATCTCACCCTCAGCCACGACGGCTACAACGTCACGACCTTCGCCTCGTCAGAAGCGTTTTTGGAAGCATTCAAACCCGACACATACGGCTGCCTGATTCTTGACGTCTGCATGCCGGGCATTGAAGGGCTGGAGCTGCAGGAACGGCTCGGCGGTCTCGACGCGGATTTACCGATCATTTTTGTGACCGGTAAGGCGAGCGTGCCGCAGTCCGTTCTCGCCATTAAGCGCGGTGCTGTGGACTTTCTCGAGAAGCCGTTTCGCCGCCAGGTTCTGGTTGATCGGCTGCGAGAGGCGAAAGACGGACTCGATTACGCGCGTCAGCGTCAGCATTTACGGCGCAAAATCCAGGCCGGACTCGATTCGCTAACACGCCGCGAACGTGACGTTTTTAACCTGCTGGTCGGCGAGCGGCCGCGGGTTTCCAGCAAAGAAATCGGTTCGGTACTCGACATCAGCCCGCGCACGGCCGAACAGCACCGCTCGAGTGTTCTCGAAAAGTTTGGCGCTGAGTCGGTGGCTATGCTCGGCATCATGTTGGCTCGCGCCGAGTTTAACCTGACAGAACTGTAGCCAAATGGCGACATTTGGCCGCTCGTAGCACCGAACTGGCGGCGATTCCGTCACGTTTTTCTGCTTTCGACGATGCAATGCGTATCTTTACGGATATACGCATACCCCAGCCTGCCGCATCCTTGCGCCATGACAACCAACACTCAGGCTGAGGCGCCACATGGAGGCGGCACAATGTTGCCGACGTTTGGTAGCTTCTCCGACAAGATTCGTGACGATTTGGACGCGCTGCGCCCAGGTCAGCAACATGCCATGTGCGTGGTAATTGTTGCCGACGTCGATGCGGACACCGAAGCACGCGCGGCGCAAGCCATCGCTGCGGCGATTGCTGAGCTGCCCGCTAAAGCGATGACGGGCCAGATCACAGCGAACAAGCTTGGGATTTGGCTACCGCGCGCAACCCGCGACGAAGCGCTCACGTATGCGCGTCTACTACGAGCCGCTATTGCCCGCGCTGCCTACCGCGTCGAGTCAGAGTCGGTATTGGCTCCGCTCGACATCAATGGTGAGCGGTCCTGCGCCGTCGGCGTCGTGTTTGCCAATCAGAACAATTGGTCTACAGAGACGCTAATCGCGACCGCAGAAATCACGGCAGCCTTGGCGATGAACACCAAGTCCGGCTCGATAAAGATCGCCGACCAGCACAAACGCTCGTCGTAACGACGAACGAGCCCCGCGGCGAGCTTACGTTTGCTGGCTTGGGTCTATCTTTTCCGGTTGTTCAAGCGCGCCGGTTTCTGGTGCAGCGGCGATATCGTAGCGCCGCATTTTTTCGACGAGTGTCGTCCGCCCAACACGCAGCAAGTCGGCCGCGCGCGCAACAACCCCGTTGCTTTGCGTCAGCGCCGTCCGAATGAGACCGATCTCTATACCCGCGAGATGTTGCTTCAATGACGTATCCACCAACTGGATGGGTGCTTGCTCGCCAGGCAATGCGGCATCGTTAGTCGGCCGGATTGGCGGCGGCAAGTCGCTGACACCGACCGTGCCGTGCGTTTTTAGGACTGACAACCGCTCAATAACATTAAGCAGTTCGCGCACGTTGCCGGGCCAGTCGTAGTCGGTGAGCCGGCCCATCGCGTCCGGTGTCAGCGAAATCGATACACGATGTTCGTCTCTGAGCCGCGCCAGGAACTCGTCCACCAAGCGCTCTATATCGTCTTTGCGATCACGCAGCGGCGGCACTTCCAGCGGAATGACGTTGAGCCGATAAAACAAATCCTCGCGGAACTGCTCGCGCTCGATAAGCTCGTGCAAGTCGCGGTGCGTGGCGGCCAAGACACGCACATCAACGGGAATCGATGTCGTCCCACCGACGCGCTCAATACACCGTTCCTGCAACACGCGTAGCAACTTGACTTGCATGCTCGCCGGCATATCACCGATTTCGTCGAGCAGTATCGTACCGCCATCAGCGCGTTCAAATTCACCAATACGCCGACTGGCCGCATCGGTGAACGCGCCCCGCTCATGGCCGAAGAGTTCCGACTCGAGCAGCTTGTCTGGTATTGCCCCACAATTAACAGCGACGAACTCTCCACGACGCCCCGACTGTCGGTGTATTTCCCGCGCGACGACCTCTTTCCCGGTACCCGACTCACCGCGAATCATGACATTCGCGCTAGACGGGGCAACCTTTTCAATGGATCGCCGAATTGCCTGCATTGAGTCCGATTCGCCGACGAGTCTCGCGCTCGTCCGATCGATGCGGTTTTGCCGCCGATGGCTTGAGTGGTGCGCCCAAATCTCATCGAGCACGTCACCGAGTTCGTCGATTTGCAGCGGTTGCCTCAGTCGATAAATCTTCGCCCACGGATGGGCCGTCGTCGCTTCACTCACCATCATCACTCAACATTACGATAGGAATGTTCGGGTCGATCTCACCCAATTCCGCGACGATCGTGTCGGCATGAGAATCGGTGATTGTTTCGGTCAGAAAGATAGCGGCAGGACGCTGTGTACCCAGTGATGAGCGCCACTCGGTTGGATTCGTTACGCGAACCTCTGGTGCGTCCATAAACTCGATCATCTCCTTGAGCGCTGACGCCCGGTCAGTGCGCTCGTCGATAACGAGGATTACGCGATCAGCCGTCGACAAGGGTTTGCCCAGCCGACACTGGCTTGATCACGTTTGGCCCGTTTCCACTCATCGGGCCGGCCAATTGATCAGCGGCCAAAAATCTAAGCTCCGAGACACGTCAAGTTACAGCCGGTCATCCTGTCCGCCCGCCGAGCAGCAAACACGCGTTTACTCCGCTGACGACGTTCACGTTTCGCCAAACGTCTGCATAACCTACGAATATAGACAGACACCCCGGTTTTCTCAACTACAGCGCTAACTTGCGTCGCCGCGCTAAAGCCCATCGCAATTAAGCCGATACACGAGGCAGAGGCGCAGTCGCACGAGGCGAACTGCACCGACCTAGAGCGAATTAGAGGAGCAAGCGTTGGATCTCGCCACGCTAATCGGCTTAATAGGCGCTTGCGCGACCGTGGCGGCAGCAATCGTGCTCGGCGGCTCGCCCGGTGCGTTCATCGATGTGAAGTCGCTGCTGATCGTCTTTGTCGGGACGATTCTTGTCACGATGATGAAGTTCAGTCTCGGCCAATTCTTGAGCGCCACCAAAATCGCCGTCAAAGCGTTTGTCTATAAGCTGCCTAGCCCGAACGAGCTGATAGAAACGGCTGTCGAGCTCGCGAAAACAGCCCGCCAAGGCGGATTGCTCGCGCTTGAGGAAGCCGAGGTACCGGACCCGTTCATGAAGACCGGAATCGGCTTATTGGTGGACGGGCATCCACCGGAAGTGGTCCGGACGATGCTCACGAAAGACAAGCTGCAAACGCTCGAGCGCCATTCCAACGGTCAGAACATCTTCAAAGCGCTCGGCGATGTCGGTCCCGCAATGGGCATGATCGGGACGCTGATCGGCCTTGTACAAATGCTGTCAGCCATGGACGACCCCAAGATGATCGGTCCGGCGATGGCGGTGGCGTTGCTGACGACACTCTACGGCGCCATGTTGGCTAACATGGTCGCCTTACCGGTCGCCGATAAACTTGCATTACGTAGTAAGGAAGAAAGCCTACGTAAATCATTGATAATAGACGCTTTGCTGGCGATTCAAGAAGGCCAGAACCCACGCATCATCGAAAGCCTGCTGGAGGCCTATTTACCGCCGGCGGCGCGCAGTAGCGGCGAGGAAGAGCAGTGAGCGAGGCGCTTGAGGAGGCACCTGCCGATGACGATGGCGGCGGTGGCGTACCAGCATGGGTAATGACGTTCGCAGACCTGATGACATTGCTCATGTGCTTCTTTGTACTACTGCTCGCCTTTTCGGAAATGGATGTTCTGAAGTTCAAGCAATTGTCAGGATCGGTTCGCGAGGCGTTCGGCGTACAAGCGCAAATTGAGGCGAAAACGATCCCCAAAGGGACCAGCATCATCGCGCAGGAGTTCTCGCCGGGGATTCCAGAGCCGACGCCGTTGGTTGTTGTGCAGCAGCACACGGTCGATACGCTCGAGAACTCGTTGGACTTTGAAGCCGATGACATCATCGACGAAGATGACCGGCGTCGCGAACGCTCTCCAGAGCTCATTGCTGAAAAGCTCGAAGCCGAGCTCATTGCTGAAAAGCTCGAGGCCGAGCTCAGTCAGGAAATCGCCGAGAACAAAGTTGACGTGCGCGTCGAAGGTCGCCGCGTCGTGATTGAGTTACGCGAAAAAGCGACGTTTGCGAGCGGTGACGCCCAAATGGCTCGCGAGTTTGTCCCGGTACTGACCAAGATCGGCACGATCCTCGAGACAACGCCAGGATCAATCAACGTCTCAGGCCATTCCGATAACGTACCCATTCGTAGCAACCGTTTCCGGTCAAACTGGGATTTATCCTCGGCTCGGGCGGTAACCGTGCTCGACGCCCTACTCCGGCAGGCGGAACTGGAGCCAATACGATTCACGGTATCCGGGCACGCAGATACACGACCGCTGTTACCAAACACGTCGCCCGCCAATCGCGCACGCAACCGACGTGTCGAGATTAGCATCGTACAACGCCCCGAGCTCGAGGAAGCGGCCCTTGAACCGCTGCTGCCGGGTTCCCCGCTGGTCGAGCAATTGCCGGAAGGCACGGCAGGTGTACCATGAGCGACGGTAACAAGCGCGCGGCGTTTCGCGTTACCGAAGCGATACGACTGTCCTTTCAACCTGTTGACGACGATGACTGGGTTAATCGACTGAGCCTACTCGCCATAACGGCCGCTTCGGTGCACAACGCCAAATCCGCCGTCGCGGACGTGAGCCTAGATATCCAACGAAAGTTGATCGCGGCGCACCGCGTGTCCGAGACGCTCGCAAGCACGCTCGAATTACTGAATCGCAAGATTGACACCTTGGTAGACCAAGTGGTCGCTTTGCAACAGCAACAAGGCGAATTCACCGAAGTCCCGATCCGGACCTGCGAGATCAGTGCAAACGGCGTGCGGTTCTCGACGCGTCAGGCGTTCACTAAGGGCGACAAAATACACCTTAAGCTGTTGTTGGTCGCCGATGCGTTCTATTTCGAGGCGCTCGGTGAGGTGGTGCGCATAGAAGCAGATCCAGACAATGCCGATCGACGACTAGCCGCCGTCCGGTTCCGGGGCATCCGCGAAGCTGACAAAGACCGTTTGATCAAGCACCTACTGGGTCGTCAGTCCGAGACGATTCGGGCACAACGCAAACAGTTGGAGGAAGTTACGGACGCACAAGCCGACGCCGACTTCGACGACGACGATATCTAGACCTGTAGCCGCAACGCATTCGACTTGGACGCGTTATCCGGAATCAGGGACTAGGCCGCGATGGCGAAAGACTCCATCTTCGCATCGTAGCGCTCGAGCACGCGCTCAAGCTTCGATTCGTCGAGTCCAAGCCGGCGCAGCGGGACCGAATCGGCGAACGTTAGCTCGTCCGCGGCTAAGGCTGCTTCGCCAACCATAATAACGTCGGCGATTGTTGGGTCGTCAGTGCTCGCACCGATCTGATCGGACGGATTCATCGATTGCACAATCTGCGCGGGGAACTCCCACGACGCGACGATACTCTCCGAGATTGCCGCACTCCATTCGCCGATTAATTCATTGCGGGTTTCCGGATCGTTAATCAAATCCGGGAACCGCGTGTGTTGCGTCAGTATGTAGAGGACACCAATACGAATTAGCAAACCGGCCAGGTAGGCAGACTCGGTGTCGATCTTACGATTCTCGCTGGCGATCGACTCCGCCATCGCTGCTGAACGGAGCGACAGGTTCCAAATCTCGCCCAATTCGTCGCGCAGCCCCGATAACTCTTTCGAAAAATGCAATTGCTCGACAGCGTAGGTAATCGCAACACTGCGCAGCTTGATAAAGCCGATCCGCCCGATGGCCGCGGTCAGACTAACGATTTTGACGCCGGTCGGATTAAAAAACGCCGAATTGGCGTACAACAGGATTCGCGATGCAAGCGCCGCTTCCGTACTGACGATTGCTGCCAGCCGATCGCCGTCACAATCGGGATCCTCGAGCTCCTGCCGAATGCGAATTACAACTTCTGGGAATGACGGCAATGTGATTTCACCGCGGTTGATGTCCATCGCTAACTGTTGAACGAACTCGTACTTCTGGTTCATAGAGACCTCCGGCTACAGCGCCGCAGAGTGTATGTCGGCGGATCGAGCCGCAGCTTTAGCTGAGCGGATACTCATGGCCAGGGCCGCTTCGGCGTGACCGAGTCCGGTGAGATCAGCCAATTCATCCACCGATGCCGCTGTACTTGCGAGTCGTTCGACGTGGTCGGCCGCGAGTTCACTGGCAAGCGCCTGCCGCGGGCTGTGTTCTGTCATACGAAGCTCTGCGCTGATGCGCTGCATAACGTGCAGCTCATCGGCATAACCAGCCGCGGTTCGCTTTAACATCGCATGGATCGTCTCGAGCTGTGACGCCGTATTCGCCTCGCGTTGCGCACTGTCACGAGATACGGACCAGAGCAACGCAGCAACCGCGACCAACAAACAGGCGTTCATAACGCTTAGTGGAATCAGATAAGGCATGGATTCAGTCCTTAGTGGGATGCGGGCATTAGAGAAGATCCGTGAAATCAAAGCCGATCAGCGCCCGGAGTCGCTGCAAGGCCTGGCCATGAATCTGACTAACGCGGGATTCGCTGACGTCCAACACGGCACCAATCTCTTTTAGATTGAGTTCGCGTTGGTAATAAAGGCTAAGCACCAGTGCTTCGCGTTCCGGTAGTTTGCCGATCGCTGCCGCGATCGCGCCGCGCAAATCGTCGGAGGCAAGATAGGCGTCCGGTATTTCGTCGATATCGTCGGCCACATCGATGCGCGACTCATGATGCTCGGACGGTTGCTCGATACTGAAAAGTTTGCAACTGCTCGAATCCGCAAGTATCCGATGATACTCGTCGATATCGACGTTCAGTTCAGCGGCAATCTCGCGCTCCGTTGGATTGCGTCCGAGCTCGCCTTCGAGCTTTTGAATAGCGACCGACACATGGCGGTGTTTTTGGTGCACCGAACGCGGCGTCCAATCGAGTTTGCGCACCTCATCGAGCATGGCACCGCGGATGCGTATACCGGCGTAGGTTTCGAAACTCGCCCCTTTCGCACTGTTGTAGTTGCTCGCGGCCTCAATAAGCCCGATGAGTCCCGCCTGCATCAAGTCGTCGACATCGACGGTCGCCGGCAGCTTACCGAGCAAATGATGGGCGATTCGTTTAACGAGCTCGACATGTTCGAGCACGATATCGTCGTCCGATAACGCCGCGGCTTTCGCTTGACTGTAAAGCGTCACGCCCCACCTCCTGCACCGTTACCGTCGGGTTGCGACAACAGTTTTTCGAAAAAGAAACTAAGGTCGCCGCTGCTAGCGTCAGCGCTAGGGGCCGGCCAGGTGCGAATCCGCTCGGCCATGTCTCGAAACGCCCGTCCAGACCAACAGTCCGGGTTTGAATCAACAATGGCGCGTTGCTCTTGCACGGCGCGACGCAGTTTCGCGTCGTACGGCACGTTGCCAAGATGGTGCAGGACGACGTCGAGATAACGATCGGCCACCTTCGCTATTTTCTGAAACAGCGTTCGGCCCTCGGCCGCGCTGCGAGTCATGTTCGTAACGATCTGAAACCGTCGAACACCAAAGTCTTTACTGAGCACCTTGATGATCGCGTAGGCGTCGGTTATCGATGCCGGCTCGTCGCAGACAACGACCAAGACCTGATGTGCGGCCTTAACGAACTCGACAACGCTTGCGGATATGCCGGCGGCTGTATCGATCAGCAATATGTCCGGATGGTAGTCGAGTCCTTCGAACGCACGGATAATCGCCGCCCGCTCAACGGCATCCAAGTCCATCATCGACTTTTCACCGGACGCACCTGGCACGATCTGCAACCCGCACGGCCCATCCAGTAACGTGGCGTTGATATCGGCCCGTCCCGCGATGACATCCGCCAAGGTTTGCTCCGGTTGTAGGCCCAACAAAACATCAACGTTGGCGAGACCTAAATCGGCATCAAGCAGCAATACGCGGAGCTTCTTCTGCGCCAATGCGACGGCGATGTTGGACGACACGTTCGTCTTGCCTACGCCTCCTTTTCCACTGGTGACCGCTAATACCTGTACCGGGCGCGCGGATCGTATACGTGTTGACGCTGTCTGTTCGGCTGCGTTCATGGCCGGCCTCCCTGCTCACTCGTGGCAGTAAATTTGTGTGTTGATGTCTGCCGGCGCTGCCGCAGCCCAGACCGTGCCAGCAACGGCAACGTGTCGGGGCCATGGACTAAGTCGTCGGGTATCGACGGCCCGGTTGTTACTACGCTGACCGACTTGCCGTGCTCGACCAACGCCGCAAGCGCGGGTGCCACCGTCGGCGCTTCATCGAGCTTGGTCAGCGCTAGCGAGCTGACACCGACGCTGCTGTGCGCGTTAAGCGTGTCGGAAATAAACGCCGGCTGAGCGTTGGCAGCAACCGCCAGTAACACGTTCAACTGTCGATCGCTTTGCTCCACGATACGGCGCAGGCGTCCAGTTCGTGCAGCGGTGTCGCCGGTCCCGGCGGTGTCGATTAGGACCCAGCGCCGCGTCGCCAAGCTTGGCAGCAATGCGGCAAGATCACTAACGTCATCGATCTCGACTACCGGAATGGCGAGCAGGCGACCGAGACTGGCTAATTGCACATGCGCCCCGAGCCTGCTGGCATCTGTCGATATCAACGCGATCTCGTCCGTACTCGCGCGCAGCGCTAATCGCACCGCAAGTTTTGCGATCGTCGTTGTCTTGCCGACGCCGGTCGGACCGACAACAGCCAGCGTGCTCGCTCCATCGGTCTCTGGCAGTGGCAACGCACCGACTGTCGCGGCAAGCGCCGACTCGAAGAGGCTTTCGTCAATTTGGAAGCCCTGTTGATTTGGCAGCGCGCCGAGCAAACGGCGCACCGCCGCGTCGCTGTAACCGAGCGCTTCGAGCTGACTCGCGCAGGCGGCCGCTTCAGGCGACCGTGGCGTCACCCGCGCTATTTGACCACGCTGTGCTTCGCGATTCAGCAACAGTTTCAAATCTCTGACCGTGTCGGTTAGCTCTCGTTGTACTTCGAGATCCACTGAATGGCGGGGCTCACTTTCCTCGTCCTGCTCAGTCCGTGGTGTGGTTGCGGTCGCCGGGTTCGTTTCGCCAAGCCCATCGAGCAGTTCAGCGTCGTAATTACGCGCCGATATCAACTCAACACCATCGGCCGTCGGGCGCGTGCTCAAAATCACGGCGTCAGAGCCCATCTCGGCGCGAATGAGACGCATAGCACTGCGCGTATCGGAAGCTGCAAATCGTCGTATTTCCATGGCTTGTCCTGGTTTATCGGCTGACGGCTTCGATCATGCGAATCCGCTTATCGTCGGGAACCTCGCTGTACGCGAGAACATGCAAATTGCGAATACTGCGAAAGGCGCGTGCAAGCCACGGCCTTAATTTCGGCGCGACCAATAGAACAGCAGGTTCGCCGGCCGTTTCCTGGCGCTCCGCCAACGCCGCGAGGTCGGCGTGCAATTTCTCCAGCAAACCCGGCTCGAGCATCGGCTCACCGCCGCTTGTCGTATTCTCAAGCAACTGCACCAGTTCACTGTCCAAAGTGGCGACTGGCAGTTCATCCGTTAGGCCGGTGATGTTCTGAACAATCGAACGGCCTAGCACCACGCGCGCAGCCGCGGCCAGCATGTCGGGATCCTGCGTACGAACCGCGTGCTCGGCGAGACACTCGGCGATTCGCTTCAAATTGTTGACCGGAATACCTTCGGCAAGCAGCGACTGCAGAGTTTTGACAATGACCGCCATCGGTAGCAGTTTCGGTGTTAGCTCCTCGACCAATTTCGGCGACCGCTCGGCCAGGCGCTCGAACAGCGCTTCCACCTCTTCATGACCGAGTAACTCATGGGCATTTTTGGTGAGGAGTTGACTGAGATGCGTCGCGACAACCGTCGCGGGATCGACGACGGTATATCCGTACATCTGCGCTTCTTCGTTTTGCGATGTATTAATCCAGTAGGCCTCGAGCCCAAACGCTGGGTCGCGAGTCGCGATACCCTCGACCTTGCCGTATACCTGTCCGGGATTAATTGCGAGCTCTTTGTCGACCATGACGTCGCCCTCGCCGACCGTGACGCCCATCAGTGTCACGCGGTAACTCGCCGGTTGTAGATCTAGGTTGTCACGGATGTGAACCGCTGGAATCAGAAAACCGAAGCGCTCGGTCAGTTTCTTACGCACACCCTTAATGCGGCCGATCAGTGGTCCACCGGAGTTTTTGTCAACGAGTGGAATTAGCCGGTAACCGACCTCAAGACCCACCGCATCGACAGGGCTGATGTCATCCCACGTCAGTTCCGGAACAGGCGTCGGTGCCGTATCGTCAACGTCGCTAACTGCTTCGGCAGGCGCCGGTTCAGCGTCACCAACGCGAAGCCTTCGCCCCGCGAAAAAGCATCCGCCGGCCAAC
>JBCDBO010000034.1:0-31605 GCA_039183535.1 Pseudomonadota bacterium
GCTAACCCCGAGATCGTCAGCCGGAACGTTTGCTGGCAGCCAATCGATAAGCGTCTCCATAGCAGGGATCGACGCTGTCTCGCTGGCACGATACTGCTTGGTCCAACGACCGATCTGCCGTTCGTAGTAATTACCGGGGCGACCGTAATCGGCAAGCCCGACGGCATCGAGATCGACGGCGGTAAGCGCCGCCAGAATGCGGTTCATCTCATCGAACATCGCTGTACGTTGCGACGCATCGAGGTCCGGTAAGGCCGGATTCCAATGGATCTGCCCGTCGACAAACGCCATGACGAAAAACATGGCGCCAATGACGCTGTCGTCCTCACAAAGATGCAATGTCTCGGGCACGGGAACAGACGAATCGGCCAGGGCCCGCATTACCCGATACTCACGATCAACAGCGTGCGCCGATTTCAGCAATTCACCGAAAGGCTTACGGCGCAATACGTAAATCCCCGATTCGGCGTTCAACCGATAAGTCGGATTCGACTGTCCACCGGCAAACTTTTGAATCGAGCGGAGCCTTCGAAACCCGGCAACATGCGCACTAAGATACGCATCGAGTGTCTCAATCGATAAATCAACAGGGGGCTCAGTCACGGTCGCCTCGACCTTCGTACTCGGGCTGCTGAGTGTAGTACGTCGCCGCAATAACTAGCGAGTATCGACAGCGTTTATTAGGAAAGCGGTCTCGGCGAGCGGTGGGGAGCGATCGCGACTGCGGGGTCGCAATGTCGACAGTACCGAGCGCGCTAGCAAAGACCGTTTTCGCTGCGAACTGACATAAGCGCGCTGGCTCACGGAATCAAAACCATTAGCCGCGATAACCCGACCGATCTCCGCATAGATTCGCCGCGCGGCAAAAATGCCTGGGCGGCAGCGAACAGGCAGCTGCGCGATACCGATATGGGCGCGGCGATAAAGCGTCTCTGCACGCTCAAGCAAATCGGCCACAACGCGACCGACCGCCGGCGTAAAAACGGGCTTCGCCAACCAGGCATCGACGTCGACACCTTCAGCCGCCAGCGCATCGAGTGGCAAGTACACGCGCCCTGCCGCTGCGTCCTCGCCGACATCCCGAGCGATGTTAGTGAGCTGCATAGCAACGCCGAGATCGCACGCCCGGGCCAACGTATCTGGCTCGCGAATGCCCATAATCATCGCCATCATGATTCCTACCGTACCGGCCACTCGCGCCGCGTAGTCATTAAGCGCCGATGCATCGGCGTAACGGCGCTCCTCGGTATCCCAGACGAACCCTTCGATCAAGGCCGTTGGTACCGCACGCGGTATGTCGTAACTCTCAACGACGATCGTCATGCCGCGATCGGCCGGTCGTCCACGTGGCCGGCCTGTGTAGATACCCTCAAGGCGCGCCAGCAAATCGTCCACGGCATCGTCCGGCCGATCCGACGTATCGATCGCATCGTCAGCCTCGCGGCAAAACGCGTACAGCGCACAAGCGGGCTCGCGAATATCTCGCGGCAATAGATGCGACGCCGCGTAGAACGAGTGCGAACCTTGCCGGAGAATTTCACGGCAATCGGCCATGTCATCAATGTAGTGAACTGGGCGTTGCATCGATTCTGCGGATCTGACCACGAGTTATTTCTCCGAGCGTTTATTGTAGTTAGCCGGCTTCGGCGCCGAAACCTGCTGTGCGTTGGCGCCGTCGCGATCGATATCGGCGAGAATGACGGCCGCAACCATTGCTGGTTGCTCCTCGTGCATTAAATGACCGACAGCATCGATCTCGGATTTGTACGCGGCCGGGCAAGCGCGGATGACACGGTCCGACTGCCACGGCGTGACCGCAGCATCGCGTCGGCCAACGATCAGGTGCAGCGGCGTCGTAAGCTGGCTGAGCGCGTTAAACAACGGCTCGACCCGCCACTTAGCCATCATCGTCAACGTTGCTGAAATCCGCTGAGGCGATGACAACGTCTGTTGATACGCACGCAGACCGGTCGCGTCGAGCTTCGATCCGGTACTGCGGATCATGCGATCAACCTGGTCGATATCATCGGCGCGGCTGGCCACCAACTCGGTTACCCAGCGACTACCCGCCAACACACCCGCTAACGGAGCGAACAGACTTTGAGCGGGTCCCCCGTAACGCAGGAAGGCGCCGTTAAGTGCGACCAACTTCTGCGGCGTGACGCCGTAACCGATCGCCAGTTGCGCCGCGACCGCTGCCCCCGCCGAATGGCCGATGATCAGCTGCGGTTCGATCGCCATATCGACCAATAAATCCGCTAGTGCAGCGGCCATACCGTTGAGGGTTAAAACATCGGGCCGCCGTACGTCGCTATCGCCATGCCCGGGCAGATCAATCGCGACTACCTGAAATCGCTCGGCCAGCAGGGGGCCAAGGCCGCGCCAGGTATGGATCGCCGAACCTGTTCCATGCAGCAGCACGATCGCTGGGCCGTCGCCGGCGACAGCGTACGACCAATCGACGGTAGGACGCGCACGGCGATGTCGTGTAACCGGGCCCTGCCAGAACGAATCGCTATCGGCAGACGTCGCCGCAACTCGCGTCCCAACGGGGATTGCAGTAGCGCTCATCATTTAAGCCGCCCTCGCGGCATCCATTCGCCGCACCGCACCCGCTACACCGCCCGCATCGACGAACGGTAACGGCAAATATTCGGCCGCGGCCGCATCAGCAAACTCGCGGCATGCCGGTCTTGGTCGCCGGCCCGTATCAATGACCAGCGCTGCACAACCGAGTGCCGCAAAGTCTTTGGCAGCGGCAATGCTGTGCTCGCTCGCATCAACGTGCCCAGGGGTGCCATCGCGGCCGATGTTGCCGCGCCCGTCCGTTAGAAAGACGACCAGTACACGGCGACCGTCGCGAAGCAATGACCCACACAATTGCGTCGCCATGTCAGTCGCCCCGGCGAGCGGTGTACCGCCGCCGCCCGGTAGCGCCAATAATTCACGTTTGGCGCGGGCCAGCGACCGAGTCGGCGGCAAAATACACTCAGGCTCGGTCCCGCGAAAGGCGATCAGTGCGGCCTCATCGCGCCGGACGTAGCACTCCGCCAGCAACAATTCGATCGCGCCTTTGACCTCCGCAAGTCGAGCGGCCGCTGTCGAACCCGATGCATCAACAACGAAGACCGTGGTTGCCCGCGTTGGCGCCAGACGCCGGGTTGCGCGCAAGTCGTCGCTACGAATACTGAGACGGTCAGCAGCACCGCGAAGCCGTTGCCAGGGCGCGGCGGCGCGCAGCGTCGCTAGCACATTAAGTCGGTGATCACGACCACGCCGGTACGCGCGTATGCCGGCTGGCCGGCCGCGCTCGCTCACTTGACCGCTATCGTTACCACGTCCGCGTGGCCCACGATTTCGTGAACTCACGGAACGTTCGAGCTTCGCCAGCAGAGCATCCGGCACAGCCGCGGCGACAGCGGCTAATACTTCCTCATCGAGGACCGGGTTATTGTCGCGTTGCTCACTTTGGGCACGGTTCTCGTGGCTCTCTGACGGTGGCTGCGGCTCCGCACTCGGCGGATCTTGCGAGTCGGCTGGGAGCTGCCGAATTCGGTGAGCGTAGACGACTTGGCTCGCAACGCGAACGTCGTCGTCGGTGGTGAAACGCCGTCCGTGCAGCGCTGCATGAACACGGGCAGCGACACTGGCGTGCAGCACCGCGCGGGCGGAGCCAATCCCGAATGCCATCGCTAAAGCACACAGCGTACGCCGGTCGTCGTCAGTTAGCGTGACGCTTTGCTGCCATGCACGTGCAGCGGAAAGCGACTTGGCGCTCGGCCAAAAACGAGCGAGCTCGATAGGCCTAAGCTCAGCCGCATCCACTCGCAATGCCAGCCGGTCCGCCAAGCTTGCCGCCAATGATTCGTCATCGCCCAGCGACTCATCGAGCGCGATGACGCTGAAGCGGCTGCAGTGTTGCTCGGCCAAGCCATCGCGCTGCACGCTGACCGAGCCAAGATCGAGTGCGGCCACGAGGGTCGCAACCGTGTCTTCAGTCATGCGCTCCGCCATCGGTACGATGAGGACACCGCCGTCGGCTCGGGCTAACAATCCAAGCTGCGCGACCGGGCGACCAGCGGCCAACGTGGCGGCCAAATCGAGGCCTCCCAGTAGCGCGTCGATATCGGTACCCGGGGGCAAACGTATGGCCGACGACGAATTGCCGAGCTCGCGCGCGAGCTGCGTTTGCAACCAGTCCCGGCCCGGCCCACCCATACCGGCAAGCACAATACCGCCAAGCTCGACTGGCGCCGCGCACAACAAAGTAGCTGCCAAAACAGCTGACTCGTGCGGATTCGTGTCAGGCGCCTCGGTCATTGGCCGAACACCGACTCAAGGGCACGCTCAACGCGAACACCGGCCGATGAATCGTCGAGCGGATCCCGACGCAAGCGATGACCGAGTGCCGCCGGCGCGACTTGCCGTAAGTGTTTCTCAGTGACGGAACTCGCCTTATTCAGTGCCGCAAGGGCACGTGCTGCGCGCACCAGTGTCAGCTCGCCGCGTAAACCGTCGGTGCCGGCCGCAACACAAAGCTCAGCGGCGCGGCGCACGATGTCTTCGGGAACCTGGGTGGCATCGAGGGCCGTTCGCGCCGCCAAGATCTGTCGCCGAACTTTACTTTCGCGGCTAGACCAACGTTTGCGGAACGCAACGCGATCACGCTCAAAATCATCGCGGCGGCGGACGATCTCGACACGTTGGTCGATATCGGTGGGCGTCGTCACACTGACCGACAAGCCAAAGCGGTCTAACAACTGCGGCCGCAGCTCGCCCTCTTCCGGGTTGCCGCTGCCGATCAGCACGAAGCGGGCGGGGTGCCTGACGCTTAAGCCTTCGCGTTCAACCAGATTCTCACCGGATTGGGCAACGTCCAGGAGTAGATCAATGATGTGATCTTCAAGAAGATTGACCTCATCAACGTACAAAAAACCGCGATTCGCGCGAGCTAGCAATCCTGGTTCGAACGACTTTTCGCCGTGTGCTAGCGCCTTTTCGATGTCGAGTGCACCGACCACTCGATCCTCGGTGACACCGAGTGGCAAGTCGACGACGGGAATCGGTATCTGTTTCGTTTTCTGCTCGGCCGCTTTGCCGCGCTTCTCGCCGGGCTCGGTGTTGTAGGGGCAGCCATCGACAACGGTAATCTTTGGCAACAAGCCGGCCAGCGCGCGAACGGCGGTCGATTTGCCGGTACCACGATCGCCGAACACCAATACGCCACCGACGTTAGGATCGACGGCACTCACCAACAGTGCTTGACGCATGTCGTCTTGGCCGACAATCGCCGTGAATGGAAAGCCCCCGCTCATCGATGTTGTGCCGCTGAATTAGTCGGTCGGCAGACGCAGTACCGGACGCCATAACCACTCGTCCGGTACTTTCATCATCAAGAACAAATGCTCAACCACGGCAAGGACGAGCAGCGTAACGACAAGGGTGGCAGCGACGTTGGCGTAGAGGCCGGGGCCGCGGCCAGACCAGACATCGATTACCCACCAAATTCCTAAGGCAGCCGCAACCAGCGATAACGGAAACAGCGCATTCATCCGGCGCTGGCGCGTATAGGACTCGAGGTACTTAAGATGGCCCGGCCAAAACTCGGTGTGTAGATTGCGGACCCCGAGAAAGATGTTGAGCTTCGTACTCCAGCGCATTAACCACAGCGCAGAAAACGTCCATGCCGCCACCGAGTTGGCCGCACCTGCGAGCATGACGACCAACATCACCGCCGTCACGACGATGGCTATTTCATGGTAAAGGCACGCGTTAACACCGCGCCGAAAACGCTCACCATCGCTCGCCCCGGGCGGGCACGCGGCCGGCTCCGGGCCCGATACATAGCCGATCAAATAGGCGATTTCGTGCCAACTCCAGACACCGACAGCGCCAATGAACGCGGCCACAGCACCAAGAACGCTGGCCGAATCGGCGCTCCCGACAATCAACCAGACGCTGATAATCGCAACAAGGGTACTGGCCGCGAATGTCGCCGGAAATGTCGCCGGCGATTTGCGCAAGCGATACATCGCTAGCGCGGTTGCCAGCCACCAAACGGCAACTGCGGCCAGTACTGCGAGCACGATCGTCATCGTTGCTGCGTTACCAGGTCGGCACCATGCGGACTTCGTCGGGCAGCACGTTTCGATTGACCGGCAACATATACATCCGTGCAAAGGTGGCCATCGCGGCAACGCCGATACCAGCCAGCTTGACCCGGCCGATGAGACCGCCACGCTGTTTAGCGGCCTCACTGGCCTCTGACAAACGACGTAATCGGTCCATACCACGACGAAAACGCGGATCGTCAATGTTTAGCGTGAACGGGAAGATCTGCTGGCTAATCCGCGACGTGATATCGAACACGCGGTAATCGTATTCGGTCGGATCCAAACCCATCGCAGCATGCATCGCCGGGCGTGTATGGTCGCGAACGTACATCGTCGCGTAGACCATCAGCAAAAAGAATCGAATCCATAGTTTGTTATGGCCACGCAACAGGTGCGGATTCGCCTTCATGATCAGTGCAAATACCTCACCGTGGCGAAACTCATCGTTACACCAGTCTTTGAACCAGCGGAACATAGGGTGGAAGCGCAGCTCTGGGTGACGCTCTAACTGCCGGTAAATCGTGATATAGCGCGCATAGCCGATTTTCTCGGACAGGTAAGTCGCGTAGAAAACGAACTTAGGCCGAAAATACGTTACATCTTTTTTCTTGCGCAAGAATCCGAGATTGACGGGAATACCGAAGTCTTTCAGCGACCGATTGATAAAGCCAGCATGGCGGGATTCATCGCGGGCCATAAAGGCCATGACATCTTTAATATCCTTATTGTCGACGGCATCGCGGATATCTGCGTATAACGCATGTCCCGAGTACTCCGATGTCACTGATGACACCATAAACCCGACAAATTCATCGTAAAGATCTTTCGGTAGCGGTTTGATCTCGTCCTTGAACGAATCATCCCGCTTAAAGTGATCGATGTTTCCGTCACTTCGAAACTCAGCCATCATCTCGTCCCACTCGCGGCGTACCGGAGAAAGATCGAGTTTGTCCATCGCATCGAAATCAGTTGTGTAGAAGCGCGGGTTGAGTAACGACTCGGTATTCGCTTTCTCGGTCGATTCGTTGATGATGTTTTTTGCTGTCTCGGTCATTGGTTGATCTCCTGAGCAGAACGCATTGGAACGCCTGCGTTGTCGAGATAACGCGCAAAATCCGCAGCGTTGTCAGGGCCGAATGCGCGTAGGTCCACGATTGAATCGGTAAACGGATCAATCAAGAGGACCTGGCCATTCTCGCGCCGTTCGATACGAAAAGTATGATCATCGGCATGCGGTGTGCCGGCGCGACGGCGCGCCAGAGCTCGTACGGCGGCACGCACGAAACCTCCCTCACTAGCGGCGAGGCGATCGATGACCTCCTCGGTGGCTGTATCGCGCACAATCACTTCGCCGTTGTCCGCGTCATCGAACTCGACGGTCCGCGCAGCGACGATGAGCGACATCGGCGTAGCGTCTTGACGGCCGATTCCGGTCTGCGTAACGAAGGCAACACCGACTAAGGTCACGAACACCAAGGCGCCGGCGACAGCCAACATCGGTTTCGGAATCGGTATGTCATGGTGGTGGTGATGGTGGTGGGGCTTTATGCTCATCCGGCTACTACTCCCTGTGAATCGGCAGTGGCGAGTGGCGCAACGGTCGCGGCATTGACGCGAACGTCTGGTTGGCTGCCGCTGGCGGTCGCGAGCGCTCTGGTTGCGCCGTCAATATCGACGATCGAGCGCAACGTGGGCTGTACTCGCAACCACCGAAATGGACGTACGTGCGGCCAAAATACGAAGTACTTCGCGCGATCCTCGCCGGTTAGCGTAAAGACGATGTCGCCGCTACCGTCGCTGTGGCGCAGCAGATCTGCCCGTTGGATCAGCCTGATTGGCACGTCGACACGCATCGGCAGCGCGACACCAAGATCGATAATGACCCGCCGGTCGGTAATCGTGTAAGCCGATGCGCGCGTTGTCAGGTAGGCCAGCCCGCCGATAATCGTCGCTAGAATCGCCGTTAGAACGGCCACCGAAACAATCGCACCGGTTACGGCAGCGGTCCCGCCATTGCTGCCGAGTGCGTCGACGACGCGATAGACCAACAGGACGGCCAAATACAATGCGATCCAACGTGCACCGAACGCCCGCCAAAACATGCCGCTGTTGGTTGGCTGCCCTTCCCACAGGATCGCTTCGGCCGACTCCTCGTTAGCGGGCTTGCTGCCCAAGACACTAACGCGCGGCACCGCACCCGTCATAGCAGCGGCTCCTGTCGGGCGGAGTCAGCAAACAATTTTCCGGCAGCGAAGTACGCGTAGATCTTCTCTTCCTCAAGCAGCGTAATCGACTCATTCGACTTCAACGGCGGCACATCGGCGAACTGATGCGCATGCAGCGATTGCACATGAATCTCTCCGCGGGCCGGCTTAATCCGCGTAAAACCAGCCGGCGCTAAAACGTGCTTACCGTCCGGCAACTTGACCTCGTAGAACATGATCATTGGCTCTGAGCGATCTACCCATAGATCGGCGACGGTACCGGCCACCTCACCGTCATCGGCCACAACCGACATACCGCGTGGATCTGGATCCCCTTTGGTAATGACAAAATCAGTCGCAACGCGCATTGGAACGATCCGGTTTTCGTTATGCAGCGTTAAGTCGGGCTCATCCGCGCGATCGGCGTAAGCACCGGGGCCCACACCCGCCAACAAGGGGTTGCCGGTCGGGATTAATGGAGCTCCCGGGAAGACGGCCGCCGGTTCTGCGTTTATCGGTGTATCGACGATTGGCCGTGGAACGGTACTAGTTCCCCCGTGCGGCAGCTTAAAGGTCTTTTTCTTTGGCCCGCCGGACTTAATAATTCTCTGAGTACGACCACGGGAAAGCTCATGACTCATTGGATACCCCTCACGCTTCGCTTCGCGCTGCAGGTAAAGAACGAGGCTGATGAAAAACAGCCAAAATAGTGTGAATAGAATTTCCACAAGATCGATCGATCCGATGTCCATGCGCACTCTCCTAGATCAGTGGCTAGCCGGAAACTCGCTCAGCCCGAGACCGTCATCGGTGGTCATCGGTTGAGCGCTAAGGCGCGCTAGCGGGCCAATAACCGCCAGCGTGACAAACAAAAAAACGATTTCAATTTGATAGACCGCTGCATATCCGGTCGACGCGCTGGTTAACGCGTCGCCAAGGTGACCGGCGCTGGCCAGCGACTCCACAGCATCGTGGATCGCGCCCGCGACGATCGTCGCTACGCCAACGGCGGTCGCCTGCACGGCACCCCACGCGCCAAGGACAAGTCCGCTCGCGTTAGCGGTAGCGAGTTGCATGGCGGCGACCAGAGTGCCAACCGCAAACAAACCAGCAGCGAACCCGACCGCCAACGTCGCGATGGGGAACAACGCCCGCGAAGCTAGCATCGCTGCACAACTCAGCAAGGCGAATGCAACGACGCCGAACAACGCGCCATAGCCGGCCAAGCGATGCGGATCGATGCCGCGGCCCAACCACGAGGCAGCCAGCAGGAAGGCGGTCAACATACCGCCGGCGAACAAAGCGGTCAGTCGAGTAGTGGCATCGACCGTGAGTCCAAGCACATCGGCGCCGAACGGCTCGAGCAAAATATCCTGCATCGTAAACGCGCTGGTACCGAACGCGACGGCGACCAAAAGCCGTTTACTGCCCGGCTGATCCAGCAAAGCACGCCAAGCGGTCGAAAAACTGCCGGAACGCCGGTCAGACTTACTCGGTGTGACCGGTCGGCGCACCTCTTGCCGCCACACCGCGACGACGTTCAAAACCAACGTCAGGACGGCGGCACCTTGAACAACTTGAATCAACCGAAATTGGCTAAACGACTGCAACAGGCCGCCGAACAGCAGCGCAGACACCAACATGCCGAGCAACAACATGACGAACAGCAACGCAACGACATAGGGGCGCTGTTTTTCTGTCGCCAAATCGCTCGCCAGCGCCAGTCCCACGGTCTGCGTCGTGTGCATACCGATACCAACCAACGCGAAGGCCAACGCGGCCGCCCATTGACCAACGACAACCGGGCCTTGGGTGTCACCGGAAAGAATGATTAACGCGAAGGGCATAATCGCGAAGCCGCCGAACTGCAGCAGCGAGCCCACCCAAATAAAGGGCACGCGGCGCCAGCCGAGGAACGAACGAAACCGATCGGAGCGATACCCAATCAACGCTCGGAACGGTGCGGCGAGTACCGGTAACGCGACCATCAGCGCGACCAGCGTGGTTGGCACGCCGAGCTCGACGATCATGACTCGGTTCAACGTGCCGGTCAGTAACACAGCCGCCATGCCCACCGATACCTGGAACAGCGCCAAGCGCAGCAAGCGCGGCATCGGCAGGTCGCCGCCGGACGCCTCTGCGAGTGGGAGCAAGCGCTGCGCCATCCGGCGCCAAGCGCCATGCGAATGTAGGTCAGTCCGACTCACAGTCGCTCCAGTCGAATGGCTTGCGAGGTGTAAAAGCCGCCGCTGATTCGTTCGGTTGCCGTGATCGACCACGCATCGAGTCGCGGCTCACGATCGATCAGCGTGCGCAATCGCTGCTCGCCGACCGGCTGAATCGCCGGCGCACGATGTTCGCGGTGCGGAATCATCCGGCCGACGGCGTGCATAACCGCCAGGGCAGGCGTACGCGGTGCAAACGTAACGGCCATCATCCTGCGGGTACGCTTCGCCAGCGTCGCCAACATCTCGGTGATATCAGCAGCGTTGTAATGAATCAGCGAATCCATAGCGACGACGTAATCGAATTGCCCGAGTGCCGGGTCGAGCATGTCGCCGACCCGATAGTCGATGAGCCCGGCTAGCTCACTCGGAGTCCGGCCGCTCGCCAGATCAACCAGCGTCGGCGAAACATCGACGGCTGTCACCTGCGCGCCGCGAGCCGCCGCCTCGATGGCCAACGCTCCGGTACCGCTGCCGGCATCGAGTAGGCGTTCCCCGTCCATTGAACTTGGCAGCCAATCCAATAGCGTTGCCCGCATGTTGTCGCGGCCTGCGCGAACCGTCGCACGTATACCGCTCACTGGCGCGTCCGACGTCAGCTTTGACCACGCCGCCGCCGCCGTTTTATCGAAGTACGTCGTTAGCTCTTCGCGCTTTTGCAGATAGGTGGATTGGCTAGTCACCGTTGCGCTCAATCGAATCCAAGAAAATCGAAAATTTCACGGTCGCGCATCGGCTCAGCGATTAACGGTTCGGTCCCATCGAGCAAATGCTGAGCGAGTCTGAGGTATTCGTTTTGCACCGCCTCAAGTTCTGGACTCTCTTCCATTTCGAACAGCGTCGATTTTTTTAGTCGACTGCGGCGAATGACGTCGAGATCGGGGAAATGCGCGATTCGTGCGAGCCCAATGCGGTCGTTGAAGCCATCGATCTGATCGGTCGCTGCGCTGCGATTCGCGATAACGCCGCCGAGGCGAACCTTGTAGTTTTTCGCCTTCGCTTTGATCGCGGAGACAATGCGGTTCATGGCGAAAATCGAGTCGAAGTCGTTAGCGGTCACGACGAGCGCGCGATCCGCGTGCTGCAGTGGCGCTGCAAAGCCACCGCAAACGACGTCGCCGAGTACGTCGAAAATAACGACATCGGTGTCATCAAGTAGGTGATGCTGTTTTAGCAACTTCACCGTTTGACCGACCACGTAACCGCCGCAGCCTGTGCCAGCCGGCGGCCCACCGGCCTCAACGCACATGACGCCGTTATAGCCCTCGTAGACGAAGTCGTCAGTGTCGAGTTCTTCGGCGTGAAACTCCACTGACTCGAGGACATCGATGACCGTCGGCACAAGCCGTTTGGTCAACGTGAACGTCGAATCGTGTTTCGGGTCGCATCCTATTTGCAGAACGCGCTTGCCGAGTTTCGAGAACGCCGCCGACAAATTGGACGACGTCGTGCTTTTGCCGATGCCGCCCTTTCCATAGATCGCGAAAACCTTCGCGCCAGAAATCTTGTCATTCGGATCAAGCTGTACTTGCAGGGAACCGGGTCCGTCGAGAGCTGCATTGCTCTCAACACGCACCGGCATTGGAAATGGGGTCTGACTCATGCCATTACCGCCTTATTGATGCCTTCTAATCGATCGTCGAGTTCATCGCCGGCTTCGCGAAGTCGAGCCAGCGTTTCCTCGTCGGGTTTCCAGTAGTCGCGCTCGTACGCTTCGAGCAGTCGACCGGCGACGCGCGCGGACGCGGTCGGGTTGAGCGCCGCCAGGCGCTCACGCATTTCAGGGTCGAGAACGTACAACTGCGTCAATTGCTGATACACGGCCGGATCGACCTGCCCGGTCGTTGCGGACAAACCCATCGTGTTGGTTACGTGCGACTCGATATGCCGAACGCCTTCGTGGCCATGCTTCAAAAGACCTTCATACCAAAGCGGATTTAGCATGCGGGTATGGGTCTCAAGAGCGACTTGCTCCTTGAGCGTGCGCACCGTTTCGCGCCCTGCCGTTTGATCGCCGATGTAAACGTCGACATCGCGCCCGCTCGCGCGGCGCGCGGCCCGGGTAATTCCGCCCAAGGTATCGAAGTAGTTATCGAGCGACGTAACGCCGACTTCGACCGACTCGAGGTTTTGGTACGCGATATCGACCCGTGCCAACGATGCTTGCAACAACTCGGGTTGTCGTTGGGCGCGACCGTCCGTGCCGAACGCGTAGCACTTACGACGGCTGTAGGTGGCGGCCAATTCGTCTTCATCGTCCCAACGGCCGTTGTCGACAAGATGGTTTACGTTACTGCCGTAGGTGCCATCCGCGTTACTGAAAACCCGCAGCGCCGCCTGCTCGAGTGTGCACCCTTGTTGTTCAGCCGTCGCTAATGCGTTTGCGCGCAGCGGATTCATGGCGGGCGGCTCATCGGCGAGTGCGACCAGCTCGCAGGCTTGCGCCAGCATCGCGATTTGTTGCGGCAGCAAGTCGCGGAAAATTCCAGACAATGTCATAACGACATCGATTCGCGGCCGACCCAACTCTTCGAGCGGGACTAACTCGGCACCGCAGAGCCGTCCGTAGCCGTCGTAACGTGGTCGCGTCCCCAAAAGGTGCAGGACTTGCGCGATCGGCACGCCCTCTGTCTTGAGGTTGTCGGTGCCCCACAATACAAACGCGATTGTTGTCAGCGGCTCGTCGTGGTCCTCGGCATGGCGCGCCAGTAGCAGCTCCGCTTGCCGCGCACCTTCGATCAGTGCAGCACGGCTCGGCAGGCGGTACGGGTCGAAACCGTGAATGTTGCGACCGGTCGGCAGGACCGCGGGCGTTTTCAACACATCGCCACCGACAACCGGCCGGACGAAGCGTCCGTCCAGCGCTTGCGTCAGCCCCGCCAACTCGGCGACGTGGACATTGGCCAACTCGGCATCGATGCGCTCGGACATCGCACCAGCGTCACTGTCGTTGGCCGCACTGACGGCCGCTGCTACGAGGGATTGACGCTCGCTGCGGCTGAGCGGTTCACCAACTATATGGAGACCGTCCGGAATCAACGTTTGCTCGTATTCGTCGATCGACCGACGGAGGTTCGTTACGAAGTCGTCGGGGGTCGCGTCAACATCGACAGCGATCGCAAGTTCGGCCGCTTGCTGGCGCAGCAGATCGAGCAACGAGTCGGACGCATCGCCCGGGTCTTGTCGCCACCAGCGATCGATCGACGAGCGTAAATCGCTGAGAGCGCGATACAAACCGGCCTCGGTGACGGCCGGTGTCAAATAGCTAATCGTCGTTGCGGCGGAGCGGCGCTTGGCGACCGTGGCTTCGGACGGATTATTGGCCGCGTACAAATAGAAATTTGGGATCGAGCCGAGTAAGCGCTCGGGCCAACAGTCGCGCGACAAGCCCGTTTGTTTACCCGGCATAAATTCTAGGGCGCCGTGGGTGCCGAAATTCAGTAAGGCATCGAGCTGCAGGTCTTCGTTGAGGTAGCGATAGAACGCACTAAACGCGTGAGTCGGTGCATGGCCTTGCTCGAACAAAAGCCGCATCGGGTCGCCTTCAAACCCGAACGCTGGCTGCACCACGACGTGAACATTGCCGAAGCTGGCGCCCATGATCGCGATCCCGCCGCGAACGATGTTCTGTTTGCCGGGCGCAGCACCCCAGCGCGCCTCGATGTCGGCGAGCCACGGCTCGCGCTTCACGTGGTCGTCGGTGGCGATGACGTCGATAACATTGGCATCAGCACCGTACTCGGCTGCATTGCCATGCAGAATCGTCTCTCGCAAGGCATCGACGGAGTCTGGTACAGCGACCTTGTAGCCCTCCGCAGCAAGATGGCGGAGCGTGTTGAACAACGATTCGAAGACAGCCAAGAAGGCGGCCGTGCCGGTCGCACCGCTGTTCGGCGGAAAGTTGAATAGCACGATACCGATCTGCCGATCCGCTCGCGCCTTTGCGGCGAGCGTCACGAGGCGGCGGGTACGCTCGACCAAACGGTCGATTTGGGCTGGCAACGGTCGCATTTCGCGATCATGACCATCGGCCGATTCGCTGCGCCCGGCGTAGAGTGTCGGCGCGGTCGCGCCATCAAGCTCCGGTATTGCAACCATCATTGTCGACTCAAGCGGCAGCAAGCCCTGCGACGATCCCGTCCATTGTTCGACGGTTTGGAACTCGGTCGCGTGCGCTGCGAGGTACGGCACATCGAGATCGGCAAGACAATCCTCGGCCGCCTGCGAGTCGTTAAACGCTGGGCCGCCGACGAGCGAAAAACCAGTGAGCGATACGATCGCATCAACCTCGCGGACACCATTTGGGCGGAAAAACGTATCGATCGCTGGGCGCGCATCGAGCCCCGAGGCAAACGCCGGTAGTACCTGCAAGCCCGCCGCCTCAAAACGCTCGATAACGGCATCGTAGTGGGCCGTGTTACCGGCGAGGACGTACGAGCGCATCACCAATAGGCCAACGGTCGGACGATCATCGCTGGGCGGTGTCGGTAGCCCCGCAACCTCGCTGACAATGCCGCGCTTGGCGCGCGGATGGTACAAGCCGACGTCCGGGTATTCTTCGGGATCTGCGACAGTGAAATCGGGCGCGAGGAGTTCGCCGCTTATACGCGCGGAGCGTTGGACCAGCAGTCCGACCAAATTGACAATGTTGTTTTCCGACCCAGCTAGCCAGTACTGAATCGTTAAGAAATACGCGCGCACGTCTTGTGCGGTTCCGGGAATAAATCGCATCAGTCGCGGCAGGCGTTTCAGCATCGCCATTTGACGCGCACCGACCGTGCCGCCTTTTTTACCGCGGCTACCACGCAGCCGTTTCAACAACGCCAACGGGCCACGTACCGGCTTATCCATTTGGAAAGCACCCATACGCGTCAGCTTCATAATCTCGCCATCGCTCATGAAGCAAACCATGGCGTCACAAGCGTCGTGCCTTGCCCTAAGCGCTGGCAAAACCGCTTGGATGTGCTCGTCCATGAACATCATCGATACGACAACGATGTCGGCAGCGGCGATGTCGTCATGGCAACGCTGCAAGGCATTCGGATGATCACGCCACTCGCCGGCGCAGTGCAGCGTAAACGCAAGCCCGGGTAGACGCGTCGCGAGTGTTCGGGCAGCACGCTCGGCAGCCGCCGCCAAGTGACCATCGAGGGTCACGAGCGTTACGCGATAATCAACGCGTTTAGCGGCTGTAGTGCGCTTTGGCATCGTAAAGTGTCTCGACGGAAATCTCGGCCACACCGGTATCGCGAGCAAACTGCTCGGTGTTGCGACGGGCTTTACCACGAACGAAAAACGGAATTTTGCCGAGCTCTTGTTCGGCCTCAGGCAACCACGCCAACTCGCTCGTGGGCTGTGCATCGCTGCTCGCACGTACGCCTGGCCCAAGATGGGACGGCGCCTGCGACTCATTGAACTCGAAGTCTTCGCGGAACATGCCGAGCAAATGCTCTTCGAGCCCCATCATCAACGGGTGCACCCATGTATCGAACAGGACGTTGGCGCCCTCGAAGCCGTATTGCGGTGCGTGTGCCGCCGGAAAATCTTGAACATGGACCGGTGCTGAAATTACCGCACAGGCAATCCCCAACCGCTTCGCGATATGGCGCTCCATTTGAGTACCGAGAATAAGCTCCGGCTGCAATTCGCTGATGCGCGCCTCGACCTCGAGGTAGTCGTCGGTGATCAGCGCCTCGATACCGAATTCTTTCGCGAGCGCTCTAACGTCACGGGCAAACTCGCGCGTATAGGTCCCAATACCGACGACCTCGAACGCGAATTCATCACGGGCAACGCGCGCTGCTTGCACAGCGTGGACGGCATCACCGAAAACGAACACCCGCTTGCCGGTCAGGTAATTGGAATCAATCGATTTCGAGTACCACACCAGACGACTGCGCGCTGCATTGATCGACTCCGGTAACTCCCGCCCTGCCAACGCCGCAACCTCGCGAGCGAAGCGTACGGTCCCAGCAACGCCGAACGGTATTTCCGTCGTCGCCACTTGGCCGAACCGCGACTTCAACCACTTCGCCGCGGTCGTTGCGACTTCCGGATACATATTGACGTTGAAATCAGCCTCGCCGAGTCGCGCTAAGTCGGCGGGCGATGCGCCAAGCGGTGCGCAGACGGCAACGTCCACATCGAGCTCATTAAGTAGCCGCGTGACCTCGATAACATCGTCGCGATGGCGAAACCCGAGCGACGTAGCACCCAATAAGTTGCAACGCAGACGCCGCTCTTTGGCGATCGCGACCAGATCGCGTTCCGGTCTTTGCTGCGGTGCGTACGGACCCGCCAAGGCCCGCACCAGGTGGTAAAACGTCTCAGCCGCACCCCAGTTTTCTTTACGTTGGTAGGCCGGTAGCTCCACCGGAACAACCGGTATTGGCAAACCAGCGGCCTCGGCAAGGCCGCCTGGGTCGTCTTGAATTAGCTCGGCCGTGCAACTCGCGCCGACCACCATCGCTTCGGGCTTGAAGCGCTCGTACGCAGCAATCGCCGCGCCCTTGAACAAACCGGCCGTATCTTTACCGAGATCTCGCGCCTGGAACGTTGTGTATGTAACCGGTGGGCGCTTGGCATCGCGTTGAATCATCGTGAACAACAGATCGGCATAGGTGTCGCCTTGCGGCGCGTGCAGCACGTAATGAACGCCTTGCATCGATGCCACGACCCGCATGGCACCGATATGCGGCGGCCCCTCGTACGTCCACAACGTCAGCTTCATGCGAACTCCAGTGCCGCACGGCGGCGCAGCGGCCGGGCGAACAATTGCGCGCAATCGCCCGCTTGGTCGTAGCCGTGAATCGGAGTGAACAACAGCTCGATAGACCACTTGGTCGCGAAACCTTCCGCTTCCAGTGGATTGGCAAGCCCTAAACCGCAAACAATGAGATCAGGTGCAGCCGCGACCATGCGGTCGAGTTGCCGTTCGACGTCTTGGCCTTCGCTAAGCGTGATATCGGTCGGTAACCACGCTAACTCTTCCGCCAAATGCTCGGCGTGTAAGTAGGGCGTTCCTACCTCGGTTAGCGTCATACCCAGCTCGCGATTAAGAAACCGCGCCAACGGAATCTCGAGCTGCGAGTCGGGAAAACAAAATAATCGCTTACCGGTAAGCTCCGGTTTTATTCGATCGATGGCGACTTGGCAGCGGCGCCGTGCCGGTGCGACGGTCCGCTCAAAATGTCCGGAATCGACCGACCACGCATTGGCCGCGGCCCGCAACCACGCGGTTGTGCCTTCGTCGCCAATCGGCATCGGTGCTGGAAGCCGCTTTGCGCCGCGTTTGAGCAACGCCTCGGCGGTGTCAGCCAAGAATGGCTGTGCTAACAAAAACTCGGTGCCGGGTCCAACCGCGGGCAGTTCGGCAGCGCGCCGCGGTGGCAGAAAATCCACAGGGCCGACGCCAAGCTCTTTGAACAAGGCCCGGAACTGATCCTCGACGACGTCCGCCAACGCCCCGACGACGAGCAATTGACGCTCGTCCGTCGCAGGCATTTCCGGCACGAGTGCCGCGAGGCAGGCATCCTCGCCTTGGGTAAAGGTTGTCTCGATGCCGCTGCCAGAATAGTTCAGTACACGAACGGATGGCAGATGCCGGGCTGAGAGCCGTTCGGCGGCGCGCGCTAAATCGAGTTTGATGACCTCGCTCGGACACGAGCCGACCAAGAACAACATCTTGATGTCGGGGCGACGCGCCAAAAGCCGGTCGACCTCACGATCAAGCTCGTCATTGGCATCGGCTAAACCGGCGAGATCACGCTCATCGATAATCGCCGTTGCGAACCGCGGTTCAGCAAAGATCATTACGCCGGCCGCCGATTGAATGAGGTGGGCGCAGGTGCGCGAGCCAACCACTAAGAAAAACGCGTCTTGAATGCGCCGATGCAGCCAGACAATCCCAGTTAGGCCGCAGAAGACTTCGCGCTGGCCGCGCTCACGAACAATCGAGCGGCGGATGGAATCGAGGCTATCAGCAGCAGCGCTCATGTCGCCCCCAAGCCGCGCGGGACGGTGCGTTCGACATGCCGTCGGGCTAAGCGAAATTTCCAGAAAAACTGTGCCGCGTTGACGACGTAGCACGCGTAGGCGACGAGTGCGACGACAAACTGCGTAGCGGGACTGCCGAACCCGCCAATCAGCATGACGACGTAGCCGGTGTGCAACACCATAACGGCCATGCTGACAACGTCTTCCCAATAAAACGGTTCAGCAAACAGGTACTGGCCGAAGACATCTTTCTCCCACCAAGCACCGGTCACCATGATCGTGTACAGCACCGCGGTTTTGGCGACGATACTGCTGGCCGCCAACAGCTCGCCGGCGCCGGTAACAAAGAAACGCACAACCAAGGCGAGGCTGACGATGAACACCATAAATTGCAGTGGCGCCAGAACGGCTTGCACCAGCGTCCAAATCGACGCATCGCGGCGTCGGCGTTGCTCCGGTGTGTAGATCGCACCGGGATGGGCTTTGTTGGTCGATACGGCCATGTCTGGCGAAAGCTCCCGTCACTGCGTCAAGACGCAGCATTTCGTCTGACAAATCTATAATTCGAGCCGCAGTGTGTCAACTTGACCTTACGTCTAAATGTGTTGACAAAGGTTGGGGTGTTTGGGTTACCTTGTTGGTATAAGCGTCGTCATAGAAAGCGCTTTACTGCCGCGAAGTACGTCCGCTAGCGGCCCTGTGTGTATGATGCCGAATAGACGGGGTACACCAGGCAAGACACGATGACGGCGACACAGCCTCCGGACGGCACCGAAGGGTGCACGGATGAGTCTGCTTGCGAGGGCAGCGAGCCATCGCAAGTCACTCATGGAGATTACAAACGCCGCATGCGCCAGCTCACGCAAACCATTGAAACGGAGCTAATCCCTCGGCTATTGCTGGCGTTTGGCCCAACGTCGCCTGAGCCGAAGACGGTGTCGGCTAACGCGTTGGTAAGCGGACCGATACCGGTCGACCTCAACGATTTCGTCGATGGCTTACTCAATGACGGCGTCGATCCAGTCGTCCAGCAGATCGCAGAGCTTCGTTCGGAGGGGTTTCGGCTCAAACAGATTTATTTGGAATTGTTGGCCCCGGCCGCGCGCGAGTTAGGCCGCCGCTGGGAAGACGATTCGGCGAACTTTACCGATGTAACGGTGGGCGTCACGCGCCTGCACCGTATCTTGCACGTTTATTCTCACAGTTTTTGTGCGCATGAAGGCCACGGTCGACATGCAGCACTGAAAGCGCTGATTCTGCCGGTACCGGGAGAGCAGCATATCTTTGGCCAATTGATGGTGATCGAGTTCTTTCGTCGAGCGGGGTGGACAGTGTGGAGCGCCGCTCCAACGTCCGTCGACGAAGTAGCTGCCATCGTGGCCAAGCAGTCCTTTGACGTCGTTGGCGTCTCGATTGGTTCTGAGCGACACACTGATGAGCTTGCGCAAACCATCGAGGCGGTACGACGCAAATCTAGCAATCCGGGCGTGCGGATCATGCTGGGCGGAAACTTGCTTTCCGACAACCCTGGCCGTGTTCAAGAATTTGATGCGGACGGGACAGCAGGTGACGGTCAGGAGGCCGTCGCGTTGGCGTTCAACATGGTAAACGCCAACTAACAAGTACGCAGTTAAGACGTTAGTAGGACCCACAGCGCGGACCGGATTACGCGATGGATGCAAGAGTGCGCAAAAAACAGACTTTGTCTGGCAACGCGTTTGCTGGCCTGTCAGCCGCGAGCGTTGCATCCATTGCTGCGCACAGTGGTGATCTTGCACTGATCGTCGATGGCAGTGGGCTTATCATCGAAGTGGCCGCCGACAGCGATGCGGAGCTGTTAGGCCACGCCAACAGCTGGCTGCGCAAGAACTTGAACGACTGCGTTACGGTCGAAAGCCGGCCGAAAGTCGACGCCTTGCTACGCACCGAAGCTGGCGCATCGCCGTCTCGATGGCGCCAAGTGAACCACCCTAGCAGCGGCAATAACGATTTGCCGATCTCCTATCGGGCATTCGCGCTAGCCGACGCGGACGGCGTCTTGTTGGTTGGCCGGGATCTCAGACCGATGGCGGCGATGCAGCAAAGTCTGATGGATTTGCAGCATTCGATGGAACGCGACTATGCGCGGCGCTTTCAAACGGAGGCGCGGTATCGTTTGTTGTTCCAGATGACCCGTGAGGCGGTTTTGGTTGTCGACGCGAACGAACAGAGCATTGTCGAAGCGAATCCAGCAGCGAGCGAGCTGCTCGGACTTTCGGTCGGGAAACTGCAAGGCCGCTCGCTGAGGAGCTTGTTTGACTCGGCCGAACTGTCGGCCCTTAGCGAACACCTAACGAGCGTGAAATCACTTGGGTCGGCGGAACTCAATCAACTGACGACGAGTAACGGCGTCGTGCTTAATTTGACAACGTCGTTACTGCGCGACGAAGACGGCGTGCTGTTCCTGCTGCACGCCCAACCGGCCATCGAACACGCCGAACCACGCTCAGCATCGGCGGCGATGCCGGTACTCGACATCCTCGAACTGTCACCGGACGGTTTCGTCGTGACCGACATGGACGGACGCATTATTAGCTCCAACGATGCATTCCTAGAAATGTGTCAGCTAGCAACCGATATGCAGGTTCGTAACCAACCGCTCGACAATTGGCTGGGACGCCAAGGGGTCGATATGAATGTGCTTCGTAAGAACCTGCGGCAACGCGGCTCGGTGCGCCAGTACATTACGACGCTGCGTACCGAGTACGGCGCGACGGTCGACGTTGAACTGTCGGCGGTCGCCGCACCGGATGCCGAGTTGCCCAGTCTTGGGTTCGTTATTCGCCGGACACTGAAATCGACCGAAGCGAGCCGCGATTACGCCACGCAGCCGCTGTCGCAGTCGCTGGAGCAAATGACCGATCTGGTTGGGCGCGTGCCGCTTAAGGACTTGGTGCGCGAAACAACCGACCTAATCGAGCGAATGTGCATAGAAGCTGCGCTAAAACTGACCACAAACAATCGCGCCTCGGCCGCCGACATGCTTGGGCTGTCGCGGCAGAGTCTCTACGTCAAACTGCGCCGCTACGGCATTGGCGAGCCAGAATCACTGCCCGAGGACTCGTGAGAACTGTCAAGTCTGCTTGACTGTCAGTTTTGATTGACTATTCCAGCCGGGCGGAGTTACCGTGCGGTTATGGACCGTGCGCGCGCCACGATAGGGCCGACCGCCGGATTTTCGCTGTCCGGCTATATCGAGCTCACCAAACCAATCACATGGTTTCCGCCGATGTGGGCGTTCGGTTGCGGACTCGTCGGCTCGGGCGCAGCGCTCAGTGAACGCCTGTTTTTCATCGCTGGCGGCATAGCCTTAGCCGGGCCACTCGTCTGTGGCACGAGCCAGATCGTCAACGACTGGTACGACCGCGATGTGGACGCGATTAACGAGCCGGATCGACCGATCCCGTCGGGACGCGTGCCCGGCCGCGGTGCGTATTACTTTGCGCTGCTCTGGACGGCAATGTCCTTGCTGCTGGCCGCTGTTCTCGGTCCGTGGATTTTGGCCGCCGCTATTGTCGGCCTGGCGCTGGCCTGGGCATACAGCGCACCACCGTTTCGACTGAAACGCAACGGCTGGTGGGGCAATGCGGCTGTCGGGCTGTGTTATGAGGGCTTGCCGTGGTTTACCGCGACGAGTGTGGCCGTCGCAGGCTTTCCAGGCTGGCCGACGGTCGCCTTGGCACTCGCTTACAGTATTGGCGCCCACGGCATCATGACGCTGAACGACTTTAAAGCGCTCGATGGCGACCGGCGCTGCGGCATCCGATCGTTACCCGTCCAACTCGGGCCGGAACGGGCGGCACGCTTGGCCTGCTGGGTCATGGCGGTGCCGCAAGTCGTTGTTATCGGCTTGCTGTTGGCATGGGGAGCACCGATACACGCTGGCGTCGTCGCGTTAATCCTCGTCGCGCAGATTGCGCTAATGGTGCGATTGCTAACCGATCCGCGCCGTCTCGCCCCATGGTACAACGCGACCGGTATCGTGTTGTACGTCTCAGGAATGATGGTCGCTGCGTTCGCGCTGCGCACAGGAGCCGGGTTATGAGACCACTGGGTTGGTTAGGGATTATCCGGCTCGGCCTTGTGCAAACCTCGCTCGGCGCCGTTGTCGTTTTGATGACGTCGACGATCAACCGGGTCATGATCGTCGAACTGGGTTTGTTGGCGACCTTGCCCGGTGCGTTGATCGGTTTGCATTACGTGGTGCAGTTAGCACGACCGCGCTTTGGCCACGGCGCCGACACCGGTGGCCGGCGCACACCGTGGATTGTGGTCGGCATGGGCGTGCTTTGTTTGGGCGGCGTTCTCGCCACCTTGTCGTTATACCTATATTCGTATTCGTGGCTAATCGGCGTGGCGGCGTCGACGGTCGCGTTTGTTCTGATCGGTGCCGGTGTCGGTGCTAGCGGCACGCTGCTGCTGGTTTTGCTCGCGGTGACGGTGAGCCCTGAGCGCCGCGCTGCCGCTGCGACGACAACCTGGTTAATGATGATCGCGGGCTTTATCGTCACGACGATCGCATCGGCAGCGTTTCTCGATCCATTCACACTCGATCGCTTACTCATCGTCACGGCGGTTGTTGCAGCCATCGCGTTCGTTGTGACCTGCCTCGCCGTGACCGGCATCGAACAACGCCACGCAGCGCCGTCGTCACCAACAGCTACCGTCAGCGCCGCACCGCAGGCCGCCGACTTTCGTCAAGCATTGCGCGACGTCATTACCGAGCCGCAGACACGGC
Source organism: Pseudomonadota bacterium (assembly GCA_039183535.1). Classification (GTDB taxonomy): domain Bacteria; phylum Pseudomonadota; class Gammaproteobacteria; order Steroidobacterales; family Woeseiaceae; genus JBCAXA01. The sequence goes on from JBCDBO010000034.1 coordinate 23,315, forward strand.
GGTTTGCACTGTTTGTGTTCGTCTCGATGCTGGCGTATAGCGGCCTGGATGTTTTACTCGAGCCGTTTGCCGGCGCGGTCCATGCGATGACGCCGGCCGAAACGACGCGTCTGACCGGACTCTACAGCCAAGGCTTACTGGCCGGGATGCTGCTGGTCGCCTGGCTGGGGTCGTTGCGATGGAGTGGCGGGCCGCGCGCGCTGCGTTGGTGCATGTTGTGCGGCTGCCTGGGGTCGGCACTCGGACTTGGCGGCCTAGCGATCACGGCGGGCGGTATCGACCGAGCGCTGTTTGTAACGATGGTCATCGGCGTCGGACTCACCAACGGATTATTCGCCGTTGCAGCCATCGGTAGCATGATGGGCTACGTCAGCGAGGGCACAAAGGGCCGCGATGGCGTGCGGATGGGCGTCTGGGGCGCCGCCCAAGCACTCGCTTTTGGGGCTGGCGCCGTGTTCGGTGCCGCCATCGTCGATCTGTTGCGCCAATTCGGCATCAGCGTACCGATGAGCTACGCCACGGTATTCGTTGTCCTCGGGCTGTTGTACGCCTTGGCAGCGGCCGTCGTCGTTGGTCTTGAAACCCGCAAAAACAATCCCTCGGGCGAGCGCCAGCAGAATCCGCTGCATGCGGCCGCAGCCCTCGATATTAAATAAGAATGGAGCGCTAACGATGCAAACATACGACGTTGCCGTCATCGGCGGTGGACCTTGTGGCGCAACGGCGGCACAGCGACTCGCGCGGTCTGATCGCCGGGTCTTACTGCTCGATAAAGACGGTCGTATCAAACCGTGCGGCGGCGCCGTGCCACCGATCTTGATACGCGAATTTGGTATCCCCGAGCACTTGCTCGAGGCGCGCGTGACGACCGCCCGGATGATTGCGCCGAGCGATACTGCCGTCGACATGCCGATTGGCGGCTGGGTCGGCATGGTTGATCGGGAAGTGTTCGATGAGTTTTTGCGCGAGCGCGCTGTCGCTGCCGGCGCGGTTCGGGTGACCGGTCAATACGACAAGATTGTCGAGCGCTCCGACGCGGGCGCCGTCATTGAGTACACCGATCCGGCCGGCGAAAAACAACGCGTAACGGCGAAGTATGTCATCGGCGCCGATGGCGCTGCGTCGCGGGTCCGCCGTGAGAACATTCCGGGCGCCGCCGAGTTACCGAACGTGTTTGCGTACCATGAAATCGTTGAGTCACCCGCCGGCGAAACCGAGCGCTTTCATCCGCAACGCTGCGACGTTTACTACCAAGGCCAAGTCTCGCCCGATTTCTACGGCTGGATATTCCCGCATGGCGAGCGCACCAGTATCGGCATGGGCACAGCCGTCAAAGGCCACTCGCTGCGCAATTCGGTGTCCGAGTTACGCGCGGCGGCAGGCTTGGAGGATGCGCCCACCGTACGCTGCGAAGGCGCGCCGATACCGTTACGCGCATTGAAGCGCTGGGACAACGGCCGCGACGTCGTCGTCGCTGGCGATGCGGCAGGGGCGGTGGCACCGTCATCGGGGGAAGGCATCTACTACGCAATGCTCAGTGGCAAAACGGCCGCCGACGCGGTCGCTGCAGCGCTCGCTACGCAGGATGCCCGTTGTCTAGCAGGTGCCCGCAAAACGTTCATGCGCGGCCACGGCCGGGTCTTCTGGATCCTCGGCATCATGCAACGGTTCTGGTACACCTCCGACAAACGCCGCGAGCGCTTCGTCAGCATTTGCCGCGACCCAGACGTGCAACGCTTGACGTGGGAAGCGTACATGAACAAGAAATTGGTTCGCGCCAAACCGCTCGCCCATGTCCGTATCTTCTTTAAAGACATGGCGCACTTGCTCGGCCTCGCACCACAACGGTGACCGCAACGGAACGACGACCTTGGGTCGTATACTTACTGGCGATTGTTATCGCATTTGCAACCGCGTCGGTCGGCGGCTCGCTCACTGATCTCGGTGATTGGTACCAGAACCTAACGCAGCCCGATTGGAAGCCTGCCGATCGGTGGTTCGGGCCCGTTTGGACGACAATTTTCACGTTGATCGCCGTAGCCGGCGCAACCGCTTGGTTAGCCGCACCGAGCACCGCTGGCCGATGGCGAGTCGTCGCCGTATTCGCCGCCAACCTACTGTTGAATGTCGGTTGGAGTGCGTTGTTTTTCTGGATCAAACGACCGGACTGGTCGTTATTAGAAGTCGGGTTTTTGTGGCTCTCTATCGTTGTCATGATCGCCGTCTGCTGGCCACGGTCGCGTCTCGCGAGCGTATTGTTGACCCCGTATCTCGCTTGGGTGACGTTCGCGGCCGTACTCAATTACAACGTCGTCGCGTTAAACGGACCCTTCTAGGCCGCGCGCCGGCGCCGCGACGTCCAGCGGCCATCGATAACCAGCAACGCAATACCGATGATCGCCATGCCGATCAGATGCTCGCGTTCGAGCTGCTCGCCAAGGAACACCCAGCCCAATAGGATCGCCGACACCGGTACCAAAATCGTGACCAGCGATGTGTAGGTCGCGCCGGCCGTGGCCAGTAGCGCGAAATACAGTTGGTAAGCGAAGGCCGTCGAAAACACGGCCAGTCCGATGATCGCAAGCCACGTCTCGATGCCCGGCATCGGAATCGACAATGGTGCCTCGATGCTGAGCGCTAGCGGGATCAGTAGTAAGGCGCTTGCCGTCACTTGGCCGGCCGCCACGAGCAGCGCCGGTACACCAAGCCGCGCAAATCGACGCCCGAACGTCGCTGCAAACGCGTAAGAAACCGACGCGCCGACGACGGCGAGTTGCGCCAAAACAGCATCACCCATGGTTACCAGTGCATCGACGCCGATCATCGCAACAACGCCCAACAAGCCGAGTAGCACGCCAACGACCTTACCCACGGTAAAACGCTCATCGGTCAGTAAGAGGCCCGCCACAACGACAGTAAAGACCGGCGTCGTCGCATTCAGTATCGATGCCAGTCCACCGGTTATCGCACTTTGCCCCCACACGATGAGCGAAAACGGAATGGCGTTATTGATCATCCCCATTACCGCTAACGCGCCCCAGCCGCTTACCGTGCGCGGCAAGTCGATTCGCTTTGCCAATACGATCGGCCAGAGTACGAGCGCGGCGATCGATACGCGCAAGGCGACAATCGTCAACGGCGGCCAATGCTCAAGGAGCACCTCGACGAAGAAGAACGACCCACCCCATAAGATCGATAAGACGGTTAAGCGGAACCAATCGAAAACACTCACGGCGATACGCCCCACAACGACTCACGAGACCGCAGCATTGCCGATTGGCGTTGGCGTAGCAGCCCGATTACTGCCAATTGCGGTGCGGATGCGCTTCGGTTTGCCTGGTCGCGTTTATCCATCGTACGCCTGTTGCCGATCGTCAACCGGTTGCGCCGCCAGCGCTAGCAATCGCTGTGCATACCAGCGATCGAAGTCATGCACGCACAGCTCGCGCTCGTGATACGGGCCCGGGCGGTGACCCGCGGTCGCTAAGCCGCGTTGCGCGTTCTCGCAAAGCGCGAAGTCTTGCAGGTTCGTTCGGTCCCAGAATCTGACGGCTGGCTCGATGCTCGCCTCCGCTTGGCGGCGTTGCTGTTGCGACACCAGCCACTGCGATTCGACGCGACTGCGATTCGACGCGACTGCGAGCCTCACTTTCCGGCCAAACGGTATGGGTAAGGACATAGTCGGGCGCGATCGTCAGCAGAAAATTGGGGTACAGGCAGAAGTAAAACACCATGTTTGCATCGTCCGGTCGCCACCCCGCGAGCCCCGGTGCAACGAACGCATCAGGCTCGGCCAATGACCGATAGCCGTCCTCCAACGACATCGGCCCACCGGTGAACGCTTGACCGCGGTGCGGGTACTCGCGATAGCCGACCCCGCGACTTCGCTCATGCAATTCTGGGTGTGCGCCGGGGCAGTGGTAACACTCGTTGAAATTCTCGACCAGCAGTTTCCAGTTGCAACCGACGCTGTAGTGACGCTCAGCCACAAGATTAAGATCGCTGCTGGTCAAACAGGGCAGCGCTGGAAAATCGAACAACTGCTGCGCTAACGAAACAGAGGGCGATTTGGCGACAAATAACCAATCGTGCCAACGCTCCAGCGCGAAGTGTCCGAGCGCTAAATCGTCATCGCTGGGCCGCGTGAGACCAGCCGGGTGCGGCACGGCAGCAAGATCACCGTCGAGGGTATATGCCCACGCGTGATACGGGCAGCGAATCCGCGATGCAATATGACCGGTACCGTCGAGCAAGCGTGTGCCGCGGTGGCGGCAACTGTTGCGAAATGCCTCGAAGCGCTCGTCGGCAGATCGCAATACGATGGCTTGTAGCGCATCGATATCGAGCGTCCGGTAGTCGCCGGTTTCTGTAAATTGACTGCTATGGCCGGCGCACAGCCACGCGTCACCAAAGGTCATGCTCGTGTCGAGGCAATGCACGTCCGGGTCCGTAAACCACCAACCAGGCGGGGTCCGCGCTTGTGTGAACGGCGCCGCAACGGCGCGAAGCTCGGCGAGATGTTGCTGACTAAACGCCATCGCTAGTAGCGCGCAGGCGGCGTGGCCCGACGACGCGGCGGATTCCAAAATGGACCGTCGACAGGCTGACAGCGGGCGAGCGTCCGTGTCCAGTGCATCTCGCGGCGTGTGTAGATATCAGCGAACAATGGTTGGCCAACGAAGCGCCGCTCGACATGCGCCAGGGCAACATTACGCTTTGCCACCGGCGACCACGCTGCTGACGTAACAAACCCAGCCACGTCGCCGCGCCGTGTTTGGATGTACGCCGACTGCGCTGGTTTATTGCCATCTACGTCAAAACGCTGCAGCGTCCAACGACCGCCACCCGCTGCATGTTCAGCCAACAAGGCAGCGCGACCGTTAAAGACCGACTTCGATAAATCAACCAACCAACCTAAACCCAGCTCGTATGGCGATCGGGTGCGGCCAGGGCGGATCGCGTGGTCGGCTTCGATAAAGTCGACTCCGGATTGCAAAAACCCCGCTTCGATCCGCGCGAGCTCCAACGCATCGGTACCCATCGGCACAAGACCGTGCGGCTCGCCCACCTCAAGCAGCGCATCCCACAACGCCACGACCGACTCAGGATCGACCCACAGCTCGTACCCTAAGTCTCCGGTGAATCCCGTGCGCGACACGGTCAGCGCCAAGTCTTGCCAGTGCACGCTCGCTAAGCCGTATGGGCGAAGCGCGGCAATATCGGGCAAGCCGAGTGCCTGTAACACGCTAAACGACGTCGGCCCCTGCAGTGCAATCGCGGCAACCGCGTCGGTCACATCACTGACCGCGACATCAAAGCCGAACGCATTAGCGTGCAACCAATCAAGATGCCGCCCGTACGTGCATAACCGAAACTCGTCCGTACCCAAGCAGAACAATGTGCCGTCGTCGAGCAATTGCCCGGCATCGTTGCAGAGCGCAACGTACATCACGCGACCCGGCCGGCATTTAGCCAATGAGCGCGTCACGAGTCGCGACGCGAATGCTTGCGCATCTGGGCCGTGGATTCGGTACTTACTCATCGGGCACAAATCGAACAGCGTTGCCGCGTTCCGGCAGGCAAAGTACTCTAGCTCGGCGTCCGCGTACGAATCGGCGACTTGCCAGCCGCGCCAAGAATGCCAGCGATGCAGTCGATTCGCTGGCGCGGTCCGACAGTGCAACGCCGTTTGCCGCAGCTCCTGCTGGATCGTTGCAGCAATCACGACCGCAACAACGCCTCGGCGGCTAAACACCCGGGCCAACCGGTGACCCCACCGCCCGGATGCGCGCCGGCACTGGCGAAAAATAAACCGTCGACCGGCGATCGGTACCGCGGCGCCGCCGCTAGCGGTCGGGTGAACAAAAACTGATCCATGGTCAGATCGCTATGGTGCCAGTGGGCCAGATCGCCGCCGAGATGCTGCCCAAGCGACTCGGGGCCGAGGCAAGTGCTCGCAATGACGGTACTGGGAAAGTTTGGATCGTGCTCGGCCAACCGATCGATTGTTGCAGCCAAAACCGCCTGCTCGCTCGCGCTGCCCGCTGGAACGTAGTGCACCGAAATCGACAAGATATGGGTTCCAGCCGGTGCAAGCGATGCATCCGCCGCTGTCGGCACGGTGACTTCCAATGACAGGTGCGGAGCGACATCGCCCCGTTGGCTGCGGTCGGCCGCGTCTTCGAGTTCGGGCGGCGTCGCTGCGATCACGATTCGAGTGTGCGCCGCTTTGTCGCTGGCGACAAACGATGGCAGTGACGACACAGCGACGAATACGCGGGCGCACCGAGCGCTGCGGCGAATATGGCGCGCTGCACGAACGGCGCCGGCCTCCAAGGCAGCCGGGCCAACGAGCTGCAATAAGGTCGTGCGCGGGTCGATAGCGCTAACGACGTTCAGCGCGCGGACAACCTCACCACCGACCAACTCGACACCGGTCGCTTTACCGCTTTCGACCAGAATCCGTCGAACGGGACTCGCAGTACGAATGTCGGCGCCACGATCAAGCGCGCAAGCCGCGATGGCATCGAGCAGCGACGCGCTGCGGCCGGCGGCACCTAGCCAACGATTTTGCCGACCGAGCAACGCACGCCGGTACAAAAGACCGAGCATCGTCCCAGGGGCACGCGGACCAAAGCTCGTGCCCCATAAACCGTCCTGGCACAGCACACCGGCCACATCGGGTTCGGTAACAAACTCACTCACGTAATCGGCGACTGACATGGTCACGACCCGCAGCGCCTCACGGACGCGACGCGGACCGTGACGGGCCAGCGCAGCCCCAGCGCGTAACCACTCACCGCGCGCTCGCCACGTTGTCGGCACCAACGACAGTGGCGCGTGTTGCAGCGGTCGCCGCAGCAGTGCGCCGATCGCAGCCGTCTCCCGGTCGAAACGCTGCCAGCCGCTGACGATATCGGCGTCGATCGAGTTGTTGGACGGTGTATCGATATCGAGCGAGCGCCGTTCAGCCAACAATGCGATCGACTCAACGGCCGGCCCATCGCCCTGCCAACCGAACCGCGCTAGAGGCAGCCGTCGCAGCGGGCCTGTCACCGGGGGCAGCAGGTGTGCGGCAAGGGGCGCGCGCAGTCCCGGTGCGAACTCGATCGTCCGCGCCGCGCCACCGATTGACTCGGCCGCCTCGAGCAGGACAACGCGACAACCGCGCCGAGCGAGATACGCCGCGGCCGACAGACCGTTGATGCCAGCACCGACGACCAGAACATCGCGTTTAGTCGTCACTGAAGCTCTCCGGCACTGTCGTCGGCCGCCGTAAATCGATCAACACCTCGCGGGCTGCGTTCGCACCAGGCGCCGCCATGACGCCACCGCCGGGATGCGCGGTTGAGCCAGCGAGGTACAAACCACGTAGCGGCGTCCGGTATTGCGCGTAGCCAGGGACCGGTCGATTGAACAGCAACTGATCCAGCGTCAGTTCACCTTGGAAAATGTTGCCATCCGTCAAGCCGACTTCCGCCTCGATCTCGACGGGCGTCCGCGTCTCGACGTGCAGCACCTTGTCGAGGAAATCCGGGCTGAACCGAGCGATCTGATCGAGCACGGTCTTTTCAAACGCGGCTTTATCCGCCGGCGTCCAGTCACCGGTAGCTAGGGTATCTGGGCAGTACTGCACGAAGACACTCATATAGTGCTTCCCAGGCGGCGCCATCGTCGGGTCGGTTAATGTCGGGATCAACAAATCAAGATACGGGTCACGCGAGAACTGACCCGCTTTGTAGTCGCGGTACGCGCTCTCCAAACGGTCTATCGAATCGACGAAATGCAAATCTCCGGCTAACAACTCGTGACCTTTCGGCAAGGCCGGAAAACCGGGCATCGCATCGAGCGCGATGTTGAGCTTGCCCGACGAGCCCCGGGTGCGAAAATGGCGGACCCGATGAACAAACTCATCGGGTAAAGCGGCCGTGTCAGCCATGCGCAAAAACGTGCGCTTCAAATCGACGGCGGACAAGACCGTGGTCGCGTCAATTTCCTCACCGCCGGCCAAAGCAACACCGAGTACCTGGCGGCCACGACTGCGGATATCGGTGACATCGGCGCCGGTGCGAATGACCCCGCCAGCTGCTTTGACGGCGCCCGCTAAGGCTTCACTGACCGCCCCCATACCGCCGCGAGCAAACCCCCAAGCACCCATGTTGCCGTCGACGTCGCCCATGTAATGGTGCAGCAACACGTACGCAGTTCCCGGCGAGCGCGGCCCAAGCGGCGTTCCAATGATTCCGCTGCCAGCCAATGACGCTTTGATCGTACTCGACTCAAAAAACTCA
>JBCDBO010000035.1:0-30803 GCA_039183535.1 Pseudomonadota bacterium
GGTCTGAACCGTCCAGAGATACACGCCTGGCGCAAACGCGGGTAAGTTCTGCTCGGCGTCGATGCCGGCCCAGTCACTTTCCCAAACAACGTTGGCTGCCTCGTTGCGAACAACGATGCGGTACTCGCTCGCCCCGCGAACTGCTTGCCACGAGAATGCATTGAGTTCGGATACGGTGGCACCGTCCGCCGGAACAACCGTCACGCTAGGACTGCGAACGGTATCGGGCGGTGGCGGTGTCTCGTTAAGTAACGAGACACCAATAACAGCGACGACAGCAAGCACCGGCAAACCGACCGCGAACGGGCGCCACCACGGCGCCGCTGATCGCTGCCGCCGAGACTTGGCAACTTGGCGCGCCGCAGCTAACACGGTTGCGTCGTGCTCGGTCGACGAACCACTCGTCGACTCGCGCAAAGACGCTAGTAACGCATCGTCATCGTGTTGGTCAGCCGTCATGTGTATGTACTCCCATCGACGCGAACGCGGTACGTAATTTCGCCATCGCGTACTTTTTGCGGCTTAGTACCGTATCGCGGGGGGCCGCGGTGATTTCAACCATGTGCTCGATACTGACGCCTGCCGACCAAAGGGCGATTACATCGCGCTGCTCAAGCGGTAATGTCGCTAGCGCAGTCGACAACAGCGCTTTGCGCTCGCCCGCCTCGGCCGCATCGCCGGGCGCTGCATCGGGATGCTCGACCTGATCGAGGTCCGGCATCGTGCCGCGGCGCGCTTCGGCGTGCTTGCGTTGATACTCGTCGATGTAGCGATTGCGGCCGAGGGTGTACAGATAGCTACGAAACGACGCACCAGCGACGGCGCGGTAACGACCCTCACCCACTGACTCGATCAACTTCAGCCAACAGTGCTGCGAGACGTCCTCGGCAATCGCTGTTGAGCCGCTCAAGTGCTGTAAATACGCCACAAACGCGTCCTTATGCCGGCTGAATAACTCGCCGAAGGCATCGTAGTCCCCATCTTCTTGAAACCGCAGCATTAACGCTGCATCGGTCAAACCACTGGTCATTGAAACGAATGAGTAAGCGTCACTGGTGTAGCGCTGCCCATTGTGACGGTCACAACCGACGAACGAAAGCCGCTAAAGCGCAAAACGCCGGTAAATACCGCGATTCGCTGCGTTCGACCCGAAAATGAGCGTAGCTGACTAAACCCCACCCGATCTGGCAGCATCCAAGAACAAAACTCCAGGAGTCCGTCAATGACGCGATCGGTAACCACCCTCCTCGCCACGTTCCTCATCGCTGCCTGCAGCACCGATTCGGCAGCCACCGACGAAAAGACCCTGGCGGGCGCCATCGACGCTGGCACGTTCAAGGAAATCACCAGTGTGGTCTGGGCTGTCGACGGTACGATCCGCGACGAGTTCTACTTTGGCGATGGCAGTCCCGATCTCCTAAATGACACTCGATCCGCCACCAAAACTCTGGCGTCGATGGCGATCGGCGCTGCGATTGCCGACGGCGACCTCGCCGGTACCGATGTGACGGCTTGGTCTTTGTTTACCGACGATGCCCCGTTCCGGTTCGACTCGCCCGAAAAACGCGCCATCACAGTTCGCGACTTGTTAACGATGTCGTCGGCGCTCGACTGCAACGACAACGAGTGGGAGTCGCCCGGCAACGAAGAGCACATGTACCCGGCACGGCGCTGGACCTTTTTCGTTCTCGATCTGCCGGTCGAGGATGGCTACGCCCGCGATGAGCGCGGCTACGGGCCGTTCCGCTACTGCACGGCTGGCTCGTTCATGTTGGGTCAAATCGTCGAGCGGGCCACCGGCGAGCGCGTCGACAAGTATGTGAAGCGGCGCTTGCTAGGGCCGCTCGGTATCGCTGATGTCACGTGGCCAACATCGCCAAGCGGCGAAATACAAACCGGCGGCGGAACGCGTTTGTCGTCCCGAGCGCTGCTCGCCGTTGGCGAATTGCTGCGAAATAACGGCCGGCACGGTGATGCGACGGTCCTACCGGCGGCCTGGGTCGACGAAATGCTGACCGAGCACGTCCAGGCGAACGAGCGGCAACACTACGGCTACCAGATATGGCACGAGAACTTCGCCTGCGGCGACGGCACCGTCAGTGGCTGGTACCTCGCCGGCAACGGCGGCAACAAGGTCGTCATTGTCGACGAACTCGATGCGACCATCGTCGTCACGGCAACGCTGTACGGCACACGCGGTATGCACCAACAATCGACCGATATCGTTGAGCAGTATGTGCTGCCAACGCTATCGGCTTGCGGCGCCACGACCTAGCAACCGCAGGGACCGCCACGCGTCGGCGCGTGGCGACATAGACGCGGGACCGCTCGCTGGCCGATACTGACAGCATGAACCGTGTCATTCCGCTCCTGCTACTGATCGCCGGTGTAGCTGTTGGCTCGTATATCGTTCTGGCGAGCCGGCAAGACGCACCGGTCGAAGCCGAGACGCCGCCAGCCCAATCGACACCGACACCGCGGCCCGAAACAACAACGCCTGAGCCAACTGCCGCCGTCGAAACGACAGCCACGGTCGTCGCTGATGAACCGCCAGAGAATTGCCTTAGCGACGACGGCATCGGCAAGCTCATTATTGGCAATGTCGAGAAGATGCGTGCGATTAATTTGCAAGGCACCGACTTTGAGGCGCTCCGCGGCATTGATGCGACTGGCCTTAACGACCTTGCGACCCAAGGGGACTCCGCAGCGATGGTGGTGATGGCCTTCGAGCAAATCGTGCGCGCGAACGGCGCCGACACCGGTGGCGACGTTGCGGCGACGCTAAACGTCGGCCAGCAATTGCTCAAAGATTTCGCCAAGCGCCCCAACGAAGAGCGCTTCGCCGATGCGAATACGTTGCTCGCCTTGCAAGAGGCAAACTATTGGCTCTATGAAGCGGCGTTGCGCGGCCGCCTAGGCGCGTTGGGCGTCTATGGCGAGGTCATTGGTGCGCAGCTGGGTGGCTCGGTCGGGCTTCGCTGGCTGACCAAAGAAGAATTCGAGTCGGCTGAGCGTAGCGTCAAACGCGCATTCAGGCCGGCTAATGTCTACCGATCCGTGGCTGCAAAGATCGCGCTACCTGGCGCAAATCTGAGTTTTGAACTCGACGAGCCGTATCTCGGCCGCTATGAGGACCTGGTTAATCGATTGGTCGCCGAGTTCGAAACCGCCGCGACAGATGCCGACCTACCGGACGTGGTGCCGGTTATCTCCAAGGCCGAGGCCAAAGCGCTCCTCGAGCGCGCATGCCCCGGCGGCGAAGCCAGCGAGCTCTGGTCTGATCTCGACGACTAGACCGCCGCTGGCAATGACACAGGCCCAATGAACCGACCAATCGCGAGGCTGACGATGGTCGCGATTTTGGTATGCCTTGCGATCGTGTTCTTACAGCCTAAGCCTGAGCAACACGCGTTAGCGCCGCCGCCACAAACGACACCGCCGCCGGTAACGCCCACCGAACAGGCACCGCCACCGGAACCGAGCTGTTTAACGCTGGACGCCTTCATCGCGAACCCAGCCATAACGGCCTTGCGCAAACTCCAAGCAGACTGGAGCGGATCCAACGAACCGATTGAGCCGTTTCTGAACGTCGACTTAGACGTCGTGGAGCGGCGCGCTAACGGTGGGGACATGGCGGCGATGACCGTTATGGCAATAGCCGCACGGTTGGAGGCTGCGGACGAGGATCCGGGCTATGCCGTGCCGCTGCTGTTGCATGGCGGCAAACCGGACAATTCGTGGATAGAAGACTTGAGTCTCGATGTCAGCCTACGGAATACACACGGCGATCTAACGGCCGACCAAGTCAGCGCGCTTGAGCGCGCGATGAACTGGTATTACCGACTCGCAACCCATGGTCAATTTTCCGCACTTAGCTCTTACGGCGAGTTGTTTAGCCGGCTAAACCCAGACCCGGTAGCGTTAGGCTGGATCGAGCGCGAACGCTACGACGCGCTCAGTCCTATCTTGCGTACGTTGTACGAACCAAGGCGCTTGTACTTCGACATCGCCGGGCGCTTGTTCTACCGGGAAAAATACACACCGCGCTACGTTGACCAACTGCCCGACGACGACCGCGCCAACCGCCAAGCGTTGCTGGAGCGACTCGAGGCGTCGTTCTGGGATGACCTCGTCGCGTTAGAGCCGGGCACCCCCGAGGAACTCGAGGCGATGTACGACGCGGCGCGACCGGTACACGCACAAGCCTGCCCAGGAGTGGTGGACGCTTACAGTGACTGGCTCAACGAACAGCGCTACCGCTGGCCGCAGCCGGCGGAACCGGACGACTAACGCTTACGCCCCCGTCTTTACGTCGTCGATCCAGGTATCGATACGCCGCTCGAGAACCGCCAGCGGTAAAGCACCACCGCCGAGCACAGTATCGTGAAACGCGCGTATATCGAACGCATCGCCGAGAGCGGCTTCGGCCTTCGCACGCAGGGCTAAGATTTTCAGCATGCCGACTTTGTACGAAGTCGCTTGCCCCGGCATCACGATGTAGCGGCGCACCTCGGAGCGAATGCTCTCCAATGGCTCCGGTGTGTTCGCGACAAAGAAATCGATCGCTTCTTGCTCGGTCCACCCCTTGGCGTGCAAACCGGTATCGACAACGAGCCGCACAGCCCGCCACATCTCCGTCGTTAGCCGACCGAAATCGGCGTAGACATCGTCGTAGGCGCCCATTTCCTTGGCGAGTAGTTCGGAGTAGAGCCCCCACCCTTCCACGTAGGCCGTAAAGCTGGCTTGGGTTCGAAACGTCGGCACCGATTCAAGCTCTTGCGCGATCGACAGTTGCATGTGGTGACCAGGGTTACCCTCGTGGTACGCGATGACCTCGAGTTGATTGATCGGCATCGCGGTCATATCGGACAAATGCGCGTAATAAATACCGGGCCGCGAACCATCGGGCGTGCCGGGGTAATAATGCTGCGCAGCGCCGTCCTGCTCACGAAACGGCTCGACGCGTTTCACGACCAGATCGGCTTTAGGTAGCAGGCCGAAATAGTCCGGCAGCTTCTCGTTAATGAATGCGAGCTTGGCCTCCGCCTCGTCAATGTACGCCTGGCGCCCTTCGTCCGTGTTCGGGAAATAGAACTGCTCGTCTTCGCGAATAAACGTAAAGAACTCGCTGAGGTCACCGTCAAAGCCCACATTGTCCTTGAGCGTGGCCATTTCTTTACGAATACGGGCGACTTCGTCGAGACCGAGCTGATGGACTTCTTCGGCGGTCATGTCCGTCGTTGTTGAGCTCGCCAGCATGTAGTTGTAGTACGCCTTGCCGTTCGGTAACGCACCAACGCCTGTGGCAATCTCAGCGGTCTTTGGCAGCTCCGCCGCAACAAAATCGATGAGTCGTTGATACGCGGGCTCGAACTCATCGGCCAGCGCGTTACGCGTCTCAACGAGCAGCCGCGTCTTCGTCTCTGCATCGATTTTCTCGGCATCCAGCAACGCATCGAGTTTGCGCTGGGCATCGGACCACAGCGGCGCATCGCCCTCTTCGGTAAACGGGGCACCGGTCAATAACGCCTCTGACTGCTTCAGCACTTCCTCGTAAGCAAACCGCGGCGGCCGTACCCCAGCCTCTGCGTTGGCTTTCGCTTGCACGAGTAGCTGATCGATGCCACGCGAGATACCACTGATCCGAGCCACGTAAGCGTCGTAATCGGCGACCTCATCAACACGGTGGAAGTTGATTAGAAAGTTAACGAGCAATGTGTGAATCGACGACATTTGCTCGAAGACGTAATTGTTGCGCCGAAACTCGACGCCCGCCTCGGCTTGTTCGTATTGGTACTTCCAAATGTCGTAGGAAATTTTCGCTTCCGGCGTGAGCTTGTTGTAGTCGAACTCCGTTTCAAGCTCAGCAACCGCTTGGCGGGCCATCTCTAACTGTTCGTCAGCCGCTTCGATCGACAGGTCGTCGACTTCTGTATAGCGATCTTTGCGTCCGCGAAACGTCATCAGCAGCGGACTCTGTTGCATCTGCTCTTCGAATTTCACTTCAAACCAGTCATTCAAGCGCGCCGTTTCAGCGGCGGTTTCCTCGGCGCTTGGCCGCGCGGCGGTGACCGTCTCAGTAGGAGCTTCAGACTGGCCGCAGGCGGTGAGTAGCAGCGCAGCGGCAAAAATCGGTAAACGCATCGGTGGTTCCGTCGACGTTGGAAAGGGCGCGAGTGTCGCACACGCGCCCGGTCACAGCACGCCCGGTCGTCGTCGCCAAATCGCCGTTCGACGCATTGAACGACGAGCACGGTATTATGTTGGGAAATAGACAAAACCGATACGGGCTACAACGGCGCGGGCTGTGACTTTGGGGAAACACTATGAGTCATTGCTGCATGAGCCACCGTCCAAGCCCGACACTCGCATGAGCGACAACGACGATACCCGCATAAAAGCGCTGTTCGACGCGGCACCGCCGCCCGACGCGGACCCTGAGCACGATCCGTTGGACCGTGTTATGCCGCGTGTGCGCGCCGGTGTCGGTCAACGCGACACCTTGCTGTTTGCCATCGTGCGCATCTGGACGGCGATTGCCGAGATGTTGGCACCCGTGTTTGCCCAATTGGGCGAGAGGCGCGCCGAAACGGCCGCTCGCGCCCGCCTGGGCCAGCTTCGACGGTCGGACGACAACCCACCGCCGACCACCGACAAAAACCCGTAACGAGGAAAACAGCATGTCGTTTCTAGACGCCATCCGGGCCGCGCTCCCGGACCCGACCGAGTTTTGGCAATCGGTCCTTGCCGCTGCGCCGAACGTGATCGCCGCCATCGCATTACTAATCGTTGGCCACTATGTCGGCAAGATTCTGGCCTACCTGATATCGCGCCTACTGCAGCGCGTTGGTCTCGACAAGCTCGGCGACCGGGCTGGCCTTAACGACATGGCGGTTGGCGAGAGCTTTACGTTGACGCCATCCGCCATTTTCGGCCGGATCGTTTACTGGCTCGTTTTTTTGACGTTTTTAATCTCTGCCGCCGACGCGCTCGGTCTCGATTACGTTTCGGCCACGATCAACGACTTCGTCGATTATCTACCGAAGGTCATCGGCGCGTTGTTGGTACTCGTTATCGGCTTGGCTGCTGCCCAGTTTGCTCGCTCGCTGGTTGAAACGGCATTGGCCGGGATTAACCTCGGCTACGAACGGGTCGTCGGCGGTCTCGTTTACGGCATTATTGTCATCGTCGTGTTGTCGCTGGCAATTAACCAGTTAGAAGTCGACACAGCCCTGATGAACCAGGTCATCGTCATCGTCTTGCTCGGTGCGGCGGCAGCGATCGCGCTAGCCATGGGACTCGGAACCCGCGATGTGGCAGGCAACATCGTCGCTGGCGTTTACGCCCGCGACCTGTACGAGCCAGGCCGCAAGATTCGTGTGGGCGAGACCAGCGGTGAGATCGTTGAAGTCGGTGCGACCAGTCTTATTGTCCGCACGCCGGATAACACGACGGTTACGATCCCGAACCGCCGTCTGCTCGACGAGCAGGTCGAAATCCACGATTAAGCCGTAAGACCGCACCGTGTATCGGCACGGTGACTGGTCTTGGCCTATGGTTCTCGTGGCTGAACAAAAAGCGCCATTGACGGCGGGCAACGTGCACGCGCGCGGTCCGGCTGGGCTAGGTTCGTGACCGAGCCGACCGACAAACGCCCGGCGGATGCCGACGCCGAATTGGTGCGCCGCGCGCAACGTGAGTTGCCGTACCGGACGGTTGCGTACGAGCAACTGATGCGTCGCCACGAGCGGCTGCTGTTCGGCGTTTGTTACCGCATGCTGGGTAACCGCGCCGACGCGGAGGATGCCGCGCAAGACGTCATGGTGAAAGTGTTTAACGTGCTCGGTCGTTTCGAAGGCCGCTCATCGTTTAAGACCTGGCTGATGCGCGTTGCGACCAATACCTGTATCACACAAATAACGCGCAACAAACGCCGTCGTGAAATTAGCGAACAATGGCTCGATGAACGCGGCGCCGATCAAGTCACCGAAATCAGCACCACCGCCTACGACGTCGGCAAACTGCTGGCCGATGTGAAACCGGCGAATCGCGAAGTACTAACGCTGCGTTACGTTGCCGATCTCAGCTTGCAAGAAATCGCCGACTCGCTAGAGATCAGCCTCTCAGCGGCGAAGATGCGCTTGTATCGCGCAACGGAAGAACTTCAAGAACGCCTCGGCGATGAGCCGCCTACCGGTCAGGAAAAATAAGTCTCATTTGTGACTTTTTGATCACACCGCCCGTCTGTATCCACGACAAACGCGATGTAGGCGGCGATTGACGGTGTCATCCGGTTTGTCGTTGCCACTATTCGAAAAATGGGAGGAATGGGCATGCAAACAAGAACCGCAAAAGTGCTTGCAACCTTAAGCTGTATCGCAGTCACAGCCGGGTGTGCATCGAGCGGAAACGACACGGCCGGAACTGCATCGATATCGAACGACGACAGCCGTGTCATTGCCGAACAGGAAAGCAAGATCTCCAGTCTTGAGGCGGCACTCAGCCGACGCGAACAAGAGTTGGCGGATGCGCGTCGTGCTGCGAGTGCGTCACCGGTAAATACCGTTAACAATGAATTGTTTCCGCCAAACGCGGAACCCGGCCGTTGTTATGCACGTATCTTGACGCCAGCACAGTACAAAGTGTCGGAAGAGACGGTTCTCGCTAAAGAAGCGAGCGAGCGTGTGGAGATCATTCCAGCACAATACGAAACGGTGGCAGAACGCGTATTAATGAAAGAAGCGTCAACGCGCCTCGAAGTGGTACCGGCTCGCTACGAAACCGTTGAAGAACGGGTATTGGTTCAACCGGAAACAACGCGGATCGAGAAGGTACCGGCAACCTACCGAAATGTTTCCGAGCAAGTACTGGTTACACCTGCCCGTAAAGAGTGGAAGCGCGGCCCGGCGTCGAGCTTTGCAGCGGGTGTAGTCGATTCGCGCACCACGGACACGGGCGAGATAATGTGCTTAGTTGAAGTGCCGGCCGTGTACAAAACAGTAACGCGCCGGGTCGTCGACGCACCAGCGACCACTCGTGAGATCACGATTCCCGCCGTCTACAAAACCGTGAAGAAGCAAGTTCTAGCAACACCGGCAACAACGCGGGAAGTCGTCATTCCTGCGGAATACGGCACGGTCGATACCACCAAATTGGTCCGCAAAGCGGAGCAGCGTCGCATCGCGATACCGGCCGAGTACACCACCGTGACGAAACGCGAGAAGGTCACGGAAGAAGTACTGGCCTGGCGTGAAGTTGTGTGCGAAGTGAACCTCGACCGTTCGGGTGTTACCGCGCTGCAAACAGCGTTAAAGGACGCTGGCTACTACCGTGGCCCGGTTGACGGCATCATCGGTCCGCTGACGCTATCGAGTGCGAACGCGTATGCGAAAGCGAAAGGTCTGCCAACCGGCACGAACTATATCGCCGTCGACGTCACCAAGGATCTTGGTATCAGCCTGTAAGTCTGCGACGTTCTCGGTAGCGCGCGGCACGAGCGATAAGACTCGCGCTTGGGTTAACGCGGCATCAATTTGCAGACGGCCGCCTCGGCAACGGGGCGGCTTTTTATTGCGGCGATCGACCATGTGCGATTTTGTGATGACGCGCAAGTTGCTGCTGTGTAAGCGTACGTAGACTGTATGGATGGGTATGGAAGGTCACACTGCGGTATGGTGCGCGCGCATCGCTGGCATCGCGACGTTGCTGGTCAGTGCCGCGGCGACAGCTGGCAGGATCGAAATCGGCGCCGTCACGATCCAAGACACGTTTGCCGTGCCGACGGCGACGCGTGTGACGTTTCTTGAGCCGTTCGATGTGACTCCGGTTGTCGTGTCGATTCCGACGAATCAAGGTGGCGATCCGGCGGTGGTTCGAATCAGCAACATCAGTCGGTTTGGTTTTGATGTCGTCCAAACCGAGCCATCCGCCAACGACGGTCCCCACGTCGCGATGGATACCGCGTACATCGCTGTCGAACCGGGTGAACATACGCTGCCTGGTGGCGCTCGAATCATCGCCCTAACGCGCGCAACGACAAGCACGGTCTCGCGAATCACCGGGCAAAGCTGGGATCTCGTGTCATTCGCGACCCCGTTCGCGAGCGCGCCGGCCGTTGTAACGGCCGTACAGACGATGCGCAACGAATCCGGCTCGCCGCCGGCCACGGCCTCGACACCGTTGCTCGCGGTCGCGGTAAGAAACGTCAACGCGGCAGGTTTCGATCTCGCACTTGAGCGTGCCGAGTCGACGGCCGGCTCGGTAACGCTGCCCGAGACGATCGGCATCATCGCTATCGATAACAACACAACGGCGACACTGGTTGATACCAACGGCAACACTGCCGAGCTGCAAGCGCTGATCACGCCAAACAACATTGAAGGGTTCAACGACGGCTGCTTTACGAATTCATTCAACTCGGCATTTACCGCAACACCGCTGGTCGTCGCCTCGATGGTGACCCGCAACGGGGGCAACGGCGGTTGGTTGCGTCGCTGCAGTCTCGGGGCTGCGAGCGTCGGTTTGAGCGTCGATGAGGACATCGATACCGATACCGAGCGCAATCACATTGATGAGACGGCCGCGGTCGTCGCAGCGAGCCGCGCGTTTCATGCCAATCTCGGCGTGCGTTTATCGATTGCCAAGAACGTCGCGGTCACATCCGACCCGGTCAATGGCGCAAGTAATCCGTTTGCGATCCCAGGCGCGACGGTCCGCTATGAGATCGACGTCAGTAACGCGGGCGCAACGTCGCCGGACGGCAATTCACTGATTGTCGATGATGCGATTCCAACGGAACTCGCGATGTGCGTATCGACGGCGTGTTTCGGCGACGCACCGGTGGCGTTCGACGATTCTGCCTCGCCGATTCCGACCGGCATGGCCATCGCCGGTGTTGCCTATTCGAACGATAACGGGGCAAGTTTCGCCTACACGCCAACACCGGACGCCGATGGCTACGATGCGGCGATTACTGATGTTCGGGTTACGCTCAGCGGCACCTTACCCGGCATCGCTAGCAGTGGCGCTCCGCGCTTTGCGCTGCGAATCGTCGCCGAAGTGAACTAGGGGCCTAGCGGAATCGGTACGCAGCGCGAAGTTCGATGACCGGATAGACCTTCGCGATACCGAGCTTGTCTTCTAGCTCATCGGTCTCGCGGACCAAGTCTTGCTGGAAACCGGGTGTGTCGGTGATCGGTCCGTTCGCTAAGAGATCAACGTCACCCTGACCCTGAAACAACAGTCCGCCTTCGATGCCGATGCTTAGACCCGGCTCACCGGCCCGCCACCGGTAACCGAGACCAACGTACGGGGAGATCGGATTGAACGTAACCGTTCCGGATAGCTCGCCGACATCAGCAGCGGTATAGGTCGTGTTACCCACCGTAATCGTGTCGATCAATTCAGCGTCGGCTTCGAACTCATTGCCGTTCACAAAAATTCCACCGGTTACGTAGAAGTTACCGCCACGCGGGGCAATATCGAGCAACACGGTGGCGCCGGTAACGGTTAACGAGTAATCGTAATTAATACCGGATATATCGCGGACATCGTTGTACGTGAACTGGCCAAGTCCGATCCGAAACGCGAACTGTCGATCGAAGTGATAATAACCTTCGATGCCTGTGCCGGCCGTACTGACTTTCGCGCCGACAGAGAAGTCGGCCGCCGCGATAGCCGGAAGTACCAACAGAATTAGCGGTACCGATCGGAAGCTTGTCATTGAAACGCTCACGGTAACGCAGTCTAGCGCTGCGACCGGTTTATTGTGGGATACCGATCACGGTTTGGCATCTGTCGACGTTTGCCGACAAATTAGGCGGCTTGGGCGTAGTACTGGGCTTCGTAAGCGGCGATAAGACGCGCCAAGCGGCGATCTTTCTCCGCCCAAATCTCAGCCAACCACGTATGAAAACGTTGCCGGAAGGCGATATCGGTGGCGTAGTCACCGCTGTACAACCAGGCCGGCAGCTCACGCAACCGGACGTCGACGATCACCTTGCCGACGCGGCCGCAACACAAATCCCAAAACCGACGTTTGGCATTGGGATAGAAAATGGTGACGTCAACGAGCTGATGCAAAATCGGTCCCATCGCCCCGAGCGCGAACGCGATACCGCCGCTGCGCGGCGGTAATAAATGTTTGTAGGTCGTTCCGCGTGCAGCGATTTTCTCAGCGGTCGCCCGCGTACCTTCGACGAAGTTTATGACCGACGTCGGAATGTCTTTAAACTTCTCGCACGCACGCCGGGTCGCGTCTAAATCAGCGCCCTTTTTCTCAGGGTGCTTCATCAGATACGACTTCGAGTAGCGCTGCATGAACGGCATATCCAGCGCCCACCACGCCTGGCCGAGAAACGGTATCCACTTGAGCTGCCGTTTGATGAAAAACTTCAGGAACGGAATCTTGCGGTTAAGCGCGTGTTGCAACGCCAGCACATCAATCCAGCTCTGGTGATTGGCGATAACGAGATACCAACGCTCGGTCGACAAATCGCTGTCACCGCTCATCTCCAGCGAAAAGCCCATCAACCGCGACATGATCCAGCGGTTAAAAGAGATCCAGGTGGTGGCGCAGCCAACCAAGAACTGCGACAGCGCGCGCTGCACGGGCGCAATAGGCAGCACCAGCTTGAACACGGTGCCGATCATGATCGGGATAAACCAGAAAACCGTGTTCAGAAACATCAAGCCGAGGGTGCCGAGCCCCCTCAGTTGCTCTAAGAGTTTCTGAATCATCGTGATAGTTTAGCCGCTTTTGCGCGACACCGTGTGAACCAGCGCCCGTTACTGCCATGGCTGTCCTAAGACTTGACGAACTTAGCCTTGCGTTTGGCGCAAAGGCCATTCTCGATAACGTCGCACTGACGATCGCCGCTGGCGAGCGCGTCTGTGTCG
Source organism: Pseudomonadota bacterium (assembly GCA_039183535.1). Lineage (GTDB taxonomy): Bacteria > Pseudomonadota > Gammaproteobacteria > Steroidobacterales > Woeseiaceae > JBCAXA01. Next base: position 12,898 of record JBCDBO010000035.1, read on the forward strand.
TTGGCCGCAATGGCGAGGGGAAATCGACGCTTTTGCGGGTCATTGCCGGCCTGATCGAAGCCGATGACGGCGAACGCTGGTTACGCCCGGGGCATCGTGTCGCGCTGCTCGAGCAAGACACCGACGCCGACCCGGCATTGACGGTTCGCGAGCACGTTCTTGCTGGACTGCCGGAACATCAGCCGCGACTGAGCGCCTACTACGCGGCGCTCGATGCCGTGGCGGCCGACGCCACCGAACAGACGTTGGCAGAGCTCGCAAGCGCCGAGCAGACCTTGGAAGCACACGGCGGCTGGGCGATCGACCAGCGAGTTAACGCCTTACTGGGCAAACTGAACCTCGATCCGTCGGCAACACTCGGCACGTTGTCGGGCGGTTGGCGCCGGCGCGCAAGTCTTGCCAAAGCACTGGTCACCGAACCGGATCTGTTGCTGCTCGACGAACCGACCAACCACCTCGACATCGATGCGATTCAGTGGCTGGAAGGCTTTATGCTCGAATTTACCGGCGCGATGGCCTTCGTGAGCCACGACCGAGCATTCTGCCGACGACTGGCGACTCGTGTCGTCGATGTCGACCGCGGCCGTTTAATCGCCTGGGACACGGGTTTTGATGAGTTCCTGCGCCGCCGTGCCGATGCGCTGGAGGTTGAAGCCCGCGCCAACGCCGAGTTCGAGAAGCGCCTGTCGAAAGAAGAGGCGTGGATTCGCCAAGGCATTAAAGCAAGGCGGACCCGCAACGAGGGCCGCGTGCGCGCACTGCAGGCGATGCGCGAGCAACACCAACACCGGCGCCGCCATATGGGGCGAGCGACAATGCAGCTCGCGACATCCGATGTTTCCGGCAAGATCGTGTTCGATGCGATGGACGTCGCGGTCGGCTACGACGGCAAACCGCTCCTCACCAATATCGACCTTCGCATCTTGCGCGGCGACCGAATCGGTATTGTCGGTGGCAACGGGTCCGGTAAATCGACGCTGCTGAAACTGTTGCTCGGCGAGATAAAGCCACTGAGTGGCCAAGTCGTCCGTGGTACGCGGCTCGACACCGTTTACTTCGATCAACGCCGCGAACAACTCGACTTAACCAAATCGGTGTTCGCCAACGTGGGCGACGATGCCGACTACATCGAGGTCATGGGTCGAAAGCGCCATGTCGCCGGCTACTTGCGGCAGTTTTTGTTCCCGCCGGAGCGCTTCGGCTCGCCGGTATCGACATTGTCCGGCGGCGAGCGCAACCGTCTGTTGCTCGCCAAGCTACTGGCGAAACCGGCCAACCTACTCGTACTTGACGAGCCGACGAACGACTTGGACGTTGAGACGCTTGAGTTGCTGGAGGACATGTTAGTGAGCTACGAAGGTACGTTGCTGGTCGTCAGCCATGACCGTGCGTTTCTCGACAACGTCGTTACGGGCATCGTCCATATCGGCGCGAAGACAGGCGTGCAGGAATTCGTTGGCAACTACAGTGACTTCCTGCGCCAATACCGAGCTCCAGCGCGAGCGGAACGAACCGCGGAGACAGCACCCAAAACGACGAGCAAACAAGCCGCAACAAAGAAACTGAGCTACAAAGAACAACGCGAATTCGATGCGTTGCCCGAGAAAATCGCCGCGCTGGAAGCCGACATCGACACGCGCCGCGCTGCGACGGAAGCGACCGATTTCTACACGGCGCGGCCGCACGATGAAATCGCTGCCGAATTGGCGACGCTCAATCAACGTATGGAGGAACTCGACGCCGCCTACGCACGCTGGGACGAGCTCGACTCACGCTCGCCTGGCTAGACGTCAAACTGTCGACAGACCACCGGCGCATTGACCGGCGTGGTAACGTCGTGGGTTTTCGTCGACGCCTTTAAGTCTGTGAGCCACGAAACCATCCGCATCCGCGGTGCGACCCAAAACAACCTTAAGAATATCGATATCGATTTGCCGCTCGGCGAATTGATCGTCGTCACAGGGGTCTCCGGCTCCGGCAAGTCATCGCTCGCCTTCGATACGATCTACGCCGAAGGACAGCGCCGCTACGTCGAGACATTCTCGCCGTACGCGCGGCAGTTTTTGGACCGGATGGACAAGCCGGCTGCCGATCAAATCGACGGCATTCCGCCGGCAATCGCGATTGACCAAACCAACCCGGTCCGAACGTCCCGCTCAACCGTAGGGACGATGACCGAACTGAACGATCACCTTAAGCTGCTGTACGCTCGCGCGGCGTCGCTGCGCTGCCCCGGTTGCGATACGCCCGTTACGCGCGACACGCCGGAATCGATTTGGCGCGAATCGGTCGCCGCCGCGGACGGCGAACGGATCGGTATCGCCTTCGCGATCGATCGGCCGCGCAACTTCACGACCGAGGAGCTGACCGGCTTCTTAGCGGCCCAGGGATATTTGCGGGTTACCGAAGAGGGCGACGACACGTTAGTCGTTATCGCGGACCGTCTGCGCCTCGGCGCGCGCAACAAAACACGGTTTATCGAATCGGTCGAAGCGGCGCTGCGCCGCGGTCACGGCCGTTGCCGGATTATCCGATTCGACGCGAACGACACCGTTTTAAAGTTCTCCGATACGCTCACTTGCGACGCCTGCGAGCGGACCTTTAGCGACCCGCTGCCGAGTCACTTCTCGTTTAATTCGCCGCTCGGCGCGTGCGAGACCTGCCGCGGCTTCGGGCGGACGATGGGAATCGACATCAACCTCGTTATTCCCGACGAGTCGCGAACGCTCGCCGATGGCGCCATCAAGCCGTGGCAGACCAAGAGCTACGCTAATTGCCAGCGCGATCTTGCCAAATTCGCAAAAGAACGCGGCGTCGCGATGGACGTGCCGTGGTGCGAGTTACCCGAGGAGGATCGTGAGTGGGTCATCGCCGGCGACGGCAAACGGCGCTCGCGCAAGTGGTACGGCATCCGCGGCTTTTTCGATTGGCTCGAAACGAAAGCGTACAAAATGCATGTTCGGGTCATGTTGTCGCGCTTTCGCAGTTACGAGATCTGCACAGCGTGCAACGGCGCACGGCTAAAGCCGGACTCGTTGGCGTGGCGGCTTGGCGATACGAGTGATGCCCCGTCGATCTACACACTGCAGACCTGGCCGATCGACGCCACGCACGCGTTCTTTGCGAAGTACCGACCGAACGCCGAACTTGGGGATGGACTCGACGAATTGCTCGATGAGATCCGTACGCGGCTGAGCTACCTTAGCGAAGTCGGACTCGGCTACCTGACGCTCGACCGCCAATCGCGCACCTTGTCGGGCGGCGAAGTCCAGCGCATAAATTTGACGACCGCGCTCGGTACATCGCTGGTTGGCACGTTATTCGTGCTCGACGAACCATCGATCGGCCTGCATCCACGCGACATCGAGCGAATCGTCACGATCATGGAACGCTTGCGCGACGCCGGTAACACGCTCTTGGTGGTTGAACACGACCCGGCCATTATCCAGCGCGCCGACCGAATCATCGATATCGGTCCAGGCCCTGGTAAAGCAGGCGGTGAGATCATCTTTTTCGGCACGCCAGCGGCGCTGCGACGCTCGAAGACATCGCCGACGGCCCCGTATCTCGATGGCCGGCAGCGCGTCCAGGCCGAGCGCGCGCCGCAAGCCGTCGATGCTGCGACGCCGCGGTTAACGATTCTCGGTGCCAGCGAGAATAACCTTCAGGATGTCGACGTTAGCATTCCGTTGAATCGGCTCGTCGTGTTAGCTGGTGTCAGTGGCTCTGGCAAATCGACGCTGCTCGAAACAGTCTTGCATCGGGCGATGCTGCGCCGCTTTGGCAAAGCGAAAGAGATGCCCGGCGCCCACCGCGGTTTGGACGGCGCGGACCAATTTAGCGATGTCATCCTCGTCGATCAAAGTGCGATCGGCAAAACAACGCGCTCAAACCCGGCAAGCTACGTCGGCGCGTTCGATGCGATCCGTAAACGCTTTGTTGTCGAGCCGGTCGCCAAAGAGCGCGGCTACACGCCGGGTACGTTTAGCTTCAATTCGGGCAATGGCCGCTGCCCAGAGTGCAACGGGAGTGGCTTCGAGCACGTTGAGATGCAGTTCTTGTCTGACGTTTACTTACGATGCCCGGCCTGCGACGGCCGCCGTTACCGCGCGGAAGTCCTAGAAGTGACATTGCATGGGGACGGCGCGCCGCCCGAGGGCTACTCCATCGCCGATATTCTTGATATGACGGTCACCGAGGCCGCCGAGTTTTTTGCCGGCGCGCGCGACGTTGAACGGGTACTGGCGCCGCTGATCGAGGTTGGTCTTGGGTATATCTCGCTTGGGCAACCGGTACCGACCCTGTCCGGCGGTGAGGCGCAGCGATTGAAGCTCGCACGCTTTCTGGCGGAAAAGCCGTCGCGCGATGACCCGCGTCCGAAGCTGTTCTTGTTCGACGAACCGACCACTGGGCTGCACTTTAAGGACATCGATGTGTTGTTGGCGGCGTTTAATCGCCTCCTTGAAGCCGGTCATTCACTGGTCGTTATCGAGCACAATCTCGACGTCCTGCGCGCCGCCGATTGGATAATCGACATGGGGCCGGAAGGCGGCGCGGATGGCGGACGTATCGTTTTTGAGGGATCGCCGACCGATGCAGCGGCTGGCGCGACACCGACGGGCGAAGCATTGCACGACTACGGGGGTACACACGCTCCGAAAGCCATCTCGAAACGGCGTCGCCGCCGCGCACGGCAACGCATTGAAGTCAGCGGCGCACGCGAGCACAACCTGCGCGACATCGCCGTCGGTATTCCACGCAACCAATTCACGGTGATTAGCGGCGTCTCCGGCAGTGGCAAAAGTACGTTGGCGTTCGACATCTTGTTCAACGAAGGTCAGCGTCGTTACCTAGAATCGCTAAACGCGTACGCGCGACAATTTGTTCAACCGGCCGCGCGACCCGATGTGGATGCCGTCACCGGTGTCCCGCCAACCGTCGCGATCGAGCAGCGCACCAGTCGCGGTGGCCGGAAGAGCACCGTCGGTACGATGACCGAAGCGCTGCACTTTCTGCGCTTGTTATTCGTGCGTCTTGGCGTGTGGTACTGCCCCGACTGCAACACGCGAATCGATGTGCAAGACGAGGATCAGATCGTCGCGCAGCTCATTAAGCGCCACCGCGGTAAGAAGGTCGAATTGCTCGCGCCATTGGTTGTCGAGCGCAAAGGCTATTACACCGACCTTGCCCAGTGGGCTGCACGCAAAGGCTTTACGCATCTGCGCGTTGATGGCGAGGCGACCGATACCGCCAACTGGCCACGCCTTAGCCGCTACAAGAACCACGATATCGACCTCCCTGTCGCATCGGTGTCCGTCGATCCGCGGAACGAAGCAGAGCTTCGTGCGGCGCTCACCACGACACTCGGCTACGGTAAAGGGCTAGCCCGCGTTGCCAGCGCGAACGGCGAGCAGTTGTACTCCACGCGCCGGGCTTGCCCGTCGTGTCAACGAAGTTTCGCAGAGCCCGACCCACGCCTGTTTAGCTTTAACTCGCCGCTCGGTTGGTGCGACGAATGCCAAGGCGCGGGCGCCGAACGACTCGACGACGACACGTATGCGGACACAGCCTGCGAACGGTGCGATGGCACGCGGCTCAACGACGTCGCACGAGCGGTGCGCTTCAGCCGCAAAACGCTGCCTGAGCTCACGGCGCTACCGATTGCAACACTACGAGCGTTTGTCGCAGGTTTGGCGCTCGACGCCCGCGGCCAAGCAGTGGCGGCTGGCGTTGTCGACGAACTCGCCGCTCGGCTGCAGTTTTTGGAGACCGTGGGTCTTGGCTATCTTGCGCTGGATCGCTCGGCACCGACGCTGTCGGGCGGCGAAGCACAGCGAATTCGCTTAGCGGCACAACTGGGTTCCAACCTTCGCGATGTCTGTTACGTCTTAGACGAGCCAACCATCGGCCTGCACGCACGCGATAACGACCGGTTGCTAGCGACGCTGCGGCAATTGACGGATAACGGCAATACCGTCGTCGTTGTCGAACATGATGCCGATACGATTAAAGCGGCCGACCACAACATCGATATCGGGCCCGGCGCGGGTGTTCGCGGCGGCGAAGTCTTGGCCAGCGGCTCACTGCCAACGCTATTGCGCGCCAAACGGTCGGTCACCGCGAAAAGCCTCGCCGAGCCGATGGCGCATCCGTTGCGCGGCAAGCGCCGCGCGGTGTCAGTTCGCACTGCGAACGCACCGCGATTAACGATCAGCAAAGCGCATCGTCACAACCTCAAAAACCTCAATGCAAAAATCCCGCTCGGCGCATTGGTGGGCGTTAGCGGTGTCTCGGGCAGCGGTAAAAGCACGCTCATTCGCGATATCGTCTCCAAAAACGTTATGGCAGCACTGCGCCAGCGCGGTAAGAAGCGCCCGCCGGCGTTCGGCTGCGCGAGCTTCGATGGCGCTCAACACGTAGAGCGCATCCTCGAAGTCGACCAGACACCGATCGGTAAAACCCCGCGGTCGTGCCCGGCGACGTACATTGGTTTTTGGGATGAAATCCGACGTTTGTTCGCCGGCACAGCGGAAGCGCGATTGCGCGGTTACACAGCGAGTCGGTTCTCGTTCAACGTCGCTGAGGGGCGCTGCCCCGAATGCGACGGCCAAGGCGTGCAGCGCCTGGAAATGAGTTTTCTACCAGACGTTCGAATCCCCTGTGAAACCTGCCGCGGCCAACGCTTTGCGCCAGAAACGCTCAGCGTGACCTACCGCGATCGGCATATCGGCGACGTTCTTAATATGGATGTCACCGAAGCACGCGAGTTTTTTGAAGCCGTCCCGAAGGTACGCCGCCCGCTCGAATTGATGGCCGACCTCGGTCTCGATTACCTCACCCTGGGACAACAATCGCCGACGCTATCCGGCGGCGAGGCGCAGCGAATCAAGCTCGTTAGTGAACTTGCGAAAGCGCGGCCGGTCGATGAAACACGAGCTAGTGGCCGTGCGGTCCGCACGCTGTACGTGCTCGACGAGCCGACCATTGGCTTACACATGGCCGATGTTGGCAAGCTGATCGAAGCGCTGCACCGTCTGGTCGATGCCGGTCACAGCGTCATCGTTATTGAACATAATCTAGATGTCCTCGCAGAGGTTGATTGGCTGATTGATCTTGGTCCAGAGGGTGGCGACGACGGGGGCCGAATCGTGTTCCAAGGGAAGCCGGATAAGCTTCTTCACAATTTGTTGAAGTCTCATAGTGCACAGTACCTGCACAAAATGTTAGACACGTGATTCGTGTATAGAATCGCCTTTCGACAGATCGTACTCAATACAACGGTACTGCTATGACCACTCAGACACAGACTCCGCAACAAACCGGCGCCGGTGACGCCTACTCGATTGGTGCTGTCGCTCGATTGACCGGAATTTCAACACATGCCCTACGCATCTGGGAGCGCCGCTACGGCACCGTCGTCGCGCGTCGCACGCCCAGTGGCCGGCGTATTTACTCACGGACCGACGTCGAGAAGTTGAGCCTTCTAAAGCTGCTGGTCGATCATGGCTTTTCAATTGGTCAGATCGCTGGCTTGACCCTCGAGGAGCTGCGCGAGCGCCACAGCGAGGTCGCCGACCAGCTAAACGTGATGCAAGAGCGCAACAGCGACCTGGTGATCAAAGTCGCCGCGTTAGCAGGCTACTCGATCAATCGTTTACGTCGCGTCTCGCTGCCGGATCGGATCGATCTTGCGGTTATCGAAAGCGACTACAGCCGTTTTCGCGCTGACGTAAAGCAAGCCCAACCGGACGTCATCCTGCTCGAGTTCCCAGTTATCGATGCGGATTCGCTGCGCCGCATTGCCGATCTGCGCTCGATCGCTGGAACGCGCCGCTATGTCGTCTTGTTCAATTTCGCGCATCCGCAAGAGGTGACCGAATTGGCCGCCGCTAAAGTCGAGCTGGTGCGCTCGCCAACGACGATGGAATCGCTGCTCAACTTGCTGCTCGCCGGCGGCACCGTTGCGCAGCCGCCGAAACGCCAGCCGTTCAACTCGGACGCCGATCCGGCGTTGCGGTTGTTGGAAGAAGATATTCCACCGCGACGCTTCGCCGAAGCGGATCTTTCCGCTATTTTACGTCGGCAGTCCGATATCGCCTGCGAATGCCCGCAGCATTTGGCAGATCTTATTCAAAGCCTAGCGGCGTTTGAGGTGTACAGCGAACAATGCGAGGCACGCGACGAAAAAGATGCAGCGCTGCATCGTTATCTCCAAGGCTCAGCCGCGCGCGCGCGCTCGATCATGGAAGAAGCGATGGACACACTGGTCGTCGAAGACCGCTTACTCGACTGAGCATCGCTGCGCTGGTGCTCTTTGCCAGCGCAGCCTCTCCCGCCATAGAACTGCGCTACGACGCCAGCGCAGATACAAACCTCGTTTATCATCTCGATTGCCTCGCGCGCGTTATCAATTGCCACCGCGATGGGTTCGCGGCGCTGTGGGCATCTTTGCCAGCGAACGAATCCGATTCGGCGTGGCTGCAACGTTGGCGCGCCTTGCGCCAGCCGCTTCGCACCCGCCGCTTTCGGCCGGAACCGGCTGGAACGAGTCCAGTACCGTTTGACACGGCAATCGCCGGGACCGGAACACCGAGCAGCGCCGATGCGCTCGGCGAGCAAGAAGTGCTCAATGTGTTTCGCGCTCGGCACACAGCCTGGTGGCGCGACAGCAATGCGGCCGACGATTTAACGCGCCTCGTCCGCGGACTCGACCACAGCGTCGCACGATCGCGCTTGATCGATCGACTCGTCGGTTTGAACGCATTTTTTGGGGCCGACAGCAACGCCATCGACGTTATTCCAATCGCGCTTGTCGCCACCGGCAATGAGCGTGGCCGTACGCACGGCGAATACCGCGACCGCAGCGTCTACGTCGAAACGCTGCGCGGCGAGCCGGCCGATGCGCGCGCAGCAACCATCGCCCACGAGATCGCGCATTACCTCTATGCAGCACTTACCCGAGACCAGCGCGCGACGATCCGTCGTTGGTTTACCGAGCATGATGCGACGCTGGCGCTGCCGGCCTACGCAGTGTTTAACGAGGCGATCGCGACGGCGTTTGGCAACGGCATAGTTGAGCGCGCGTTGGTCGGCGAGCAACGCTTTGCGCGACTGTTCGCGCTACCGCAATCCTTGTATGCCGATCGCTACATCGACATTGCCGGTCGCGTTGCCTTGCCGCTACTCGATGAGTATTTGGCCGAGCGACGCGCAATCGATGCGCAATTCGTCGATCGATTCATCGTAGCGCTGGAACGAGCCCTCGGTACACGCGCGACGGAGCAAGGCTTTTGGCTGCGCGTCATGGTGTTCGCCAATGCATCGCCGACGCTGTGGCCACTGGCTGAGACGATCGCCCGTGAGGTGCGCACTGGCAGCCTGTTGCAAGAGGACATTAGCCACGGCTGTACCGAGCGTTGCCTGCTGCGCCGGTACCCCGAACTCGCCGGCATCGTAGTTACAACGCTCGATACACTCGATGCGTTACGCGACGTCGTCCCAGACGGAGACGTTTCACGGATACGCCGCGAGGTGACGATCCATGGCTATGTCGCTTACGGTGTGCGGCGCTCGGACCGCAGTCTCCTATTTATCGCGGCTGGTCGTAGCGCAGCCGATACCGAGGTAGCACTGAACCGCTTGCTCGACTTTGGGCAGATTTTTGTGGGCCCGTTGTAGCCTGCATAGGCGGCTGACGAAAACACTAGCGCAGCGTTAATGGCCGTGCCGATCGGACGTAGAAAATGCAGCCATTGGCGTCGCGGCAACCGAGTCGATGCTCGGTCTCGGTCGACGAGGCAACGTGTGCGCCAACGGGCAGTTCGGTGCCTACGCGCGAATTCGCAGCCGCGTAATCCGCAGTACCCGCAACGATCACCATACGCAACGTCGCGCCACCGCCCGTCACGCGCACCACCGAATCGACCGGTAATTTAACGAGTAAAGCCTGTGATCCAACGGTATCCCGTGCGGGCCACAGAAAGGCCACCGCCGGGCATTGCTCACGCACGCACGGTGTATCGAGCCAACGCAGGTCGTCCGGTCCAAACCAGCGCACGTTCGATGCCGTCACGTTGATTGGCCGCTCGCCGTTATCGAACAGCTCCGCTGGCGGCTGGACGAGGTACGGACCCTCGAGGATCTCGAGCAAGACCATTGCACTGGCGCCCGGCTTAGCGGCCGTTATGTGGACTTCGCCGGCGGGCTGCGTCCAATACGAGCCTGGCCCCATCCACAGCTTAGCCGCCGTAGGATCGTCGTTGTGAATATGGCCATCGATGACGATAGTTCGGTACGTGATGTTGTGAATGTGCGGTGGCGACGAAAAACCATCGGCGAATTTCAGCAGCACGCCGGATGGCCCATCGCTGCGAATATCGCCCCACAACACGCCGGCTTGCGGACTGGCATCGCCGCGCGCCGGGTTTAGCGGAACGAAGTCGATGGCGTCTGGCAAGGTAACGACAACCGCAGCGGGCACAACACCGGCGTCTGGGGCCGGCTCTATCGTGCTGCACGCGGCGGTTAGCACGGCAGCGATGGTGGTGAGCGCTCGTCCAGCTGCGGCGCGGCTCTGTCTGGTCATATCCGGTAGTCGTGGTCGCCAATGCGTATTGGCGTAGAGCCTCGCGTGATGTGGTCTAGGCAATCTCTTCATCGACGAGTGTTTGCAGCGTAACGCGACTCATCACCTTAGCCGCTTCGCAGTCGATCGCACCGTTCAAGCGGTCGACGACAGCTGGCATGCAGACTGACACCTCGCACGGCGTATACGGTGCCTTTGTACTTGCCTTGATCCAAGCTGGCCGGCCGAGCGCCGCATGGATATCGTCGACTGTGATGTTGGCGGCCGCCCGAGCCAAGACGACGCCACCGCCGATACCCGGTTGCGTTTCCACCAAGCCGCCGTCGACCAAACGACCGACAACGCGCCGGATAGTCACGGGGTTGGCTCCAACGCTGCGGGCCAACTCATTGGACGGCATGCGCCGTGGATGGTTGCGAGCAAGCGCCACCATGATATGTAGCGCGACGGTCATGTTCATAACGTGATTGTATTGACGCCATTTTGCCGTTCAACAATTGGCCACCGGCAAAAAACGTCGATCGTCTCCCTTGCAAACTGTAACTTTTAATACTACATTTACATCAAGCCCGCGTTGAGCGGTTTTTTTTGGCACTTAACTGTAGTATTTTTTGCTACAAAAGGACATAGGTATGAGCAGTCACGAAAACAAGACCTACCTGGTAACCGGTGGCACGACGGGCATTGGTGCGGCTACCGTCGCGTATTTAGCCGCCGCAGGCGCTACCGTCATCGCTACCGGCCGGTCACCGGCCACGTTGGAAGCGGCCCGCAACAGCGCGGCTGACAATGTCGAAATCGTCCAGTCCGATGCAGGCAGTCTCGCCGATATCACGGCGCTGGCGGCGCATATCGCGGACAACTACGGCAAGCTCGACGGTGCCTTCATCAACGCCGGTATCGCGCCATTTATGCCGCTAGAGGCGTGGCAGGAAGCGGATTTCGATCAGCTGTTTGCCGTAAACGTCAAAGGACCGTTCTTTTTGACGCAAGCGCTGGCACCGCTCATTAACAAAGGCGGCGCTATTGTTTTCACGACGTCGGTCATCAATGCGGTTGGCCTCGGTACGGCGTCTGCCTACGGCGCGACGAAAGGCGCGTTGCGATCGCTGGTACGCTCGTTGTCGGTGGAACTCGCGCCGCATGGATTGCGCGTCAACGCGATCGCGCCGGGCCCAGTCGAATCGCCGATCTACGACAAACTCGGCATGGAAAAAGCGGCCCTCGATGAATTCGCCGCACACATGAGCGCCCGGGTGCCCTTGCAACGATTCGGCCAAGGCGCCGACATTGCGGCGGCCGCGGCGTATTTGCTCAGCGACGAGGCCGGCTTCGTCACCGGCGAGGAAATTCGCGTCGACGGCGGCATGCGCAACAACGTTGCGTAGGTTCGGTTGTATCGATGCCTGGTGCGTGACGATCACTCGCAGGTCGTCACGCTACCAGCGCGCGCAGAGAAGAGTTCGCCACGTAACAGCCCTTGTATAGGGCACCGAACACCCGATCGATCGTCTGCCGTCGCTGTAACGCGCGTTGACGATTGCGACCCAGCACATGGTCGACCGATTCGCTTGTCGACCTCAGTCGGAAGCACTGCCTAGCGCGCATCGAACTCGTGCGAATCAAGCGGCGCGATATCCTTGCCGCAACGTACAAGCCCTGTGTGCTACTCGGCGCCCAGCAGCTGAACGGGACTGCCGACGGCGACCGGGCCCGCTTCGATAACGCTCGCGCCGATGCCACCGCGCCAATTCGGCGTCAGTGCGCCGGTCAAACCGGGCTGCTGGGCATCCATGCGCGAACACGGGTCAATCTCGATCGTTAACTCGAGCAGCGCTTCGCCGACTCGTAGGTGGCGGCCGCTAAGACTCGGCCAGTCCCACTCGCCGTCGAGCAAAATGTTTGAGCGACGTAGCGTCCATGGCAACTGAGCGCCAAGCTCGCGACAAACAGTCTGCCAATCGCTGGCCGCCAGCAGCGTGACCTGACGATTGCCCGGTCGACCGCGAGCGTCGCCCACCAGGCCTTGCTCTAACGTAAGCTCAGCCGCCGCCACGGTTTGCATCGGCTGCAACGGTTTCGGGCGATAGGCGAGACCGACGACGGTCTGCGTTGATGACTTTGATTGCATGGGCGTCAATGTGCCGCGTGCGGACCGGCGAACACAAGTGTCGACGGCGCCAGCAGCGTTACTCGTCGAAGACCAAGGTATCGATCATTACCGTGATCGTGTCCACCGTCGAATCAGCGTAGCCGGTGATCTGGAAACCGAACACATTGTTGTCGAGTTTGCGGATGTGTTGACGATTGGCATGCACAGCGGGAAAGCCGAAAAACAGGTTGGCGTTGGTGGTCATGGCCCGCATCATTTGTTCTTGCGACGCGCTATCGATGGCCGGCACCGTCGGTCTTCGTTTACTGCGATACCGAATGACTGGCGCGTACCGAGAGCCACCGGGCAAGCGGACTTCACCCACGTATTGTTGCTGACCGCCATCCGCGCGCCAATACAGCTTGTTGGGCAATACACGCGCTTGCGCGCTCACCACGTAGGTGTCGTCGCCGGGTCGCACATCCGCCGCACCGTTGCCATTCAGATCGATGCCACCGTCGCTATCGACGACCGGATAGAAACCGATAAAGTTTCTGAAGTTGGTCGTACTAGCCGTCGCCAACGCTTCGCGATCGAAACGCGCCGACACATCGATAACAGCGCCGCTGCGGTGCGCCGTCAGGTCAATTAGCGGCACGTCGCTCGTCGGTACAAATACGTCGGTCGTGCCGGCCACCCCGGTCGCCGGGGCTTGCGGCGCGGCAATGTCCGCCGCCGAGACCGCACCGTTCGCAGAACCAGCGCGCGGCGACAATCCTTGTTGACGCGCGAGCCGAGACGATGAACAAGCCTTGTTCTGCGCGACCTCAAATGTCGACGATGCGGCAAAGGCCGTATCTTCCCCAACGGACTCAAGCGCCGCCGCCGCTTCGTCGTAACGAAGATTCATATCGAGCGCCACATAACGAGCCGCCGCCTCACCGTGGCGCTCGACGACTTGCTCGACAACACACTGGCAGCGCTCCGGATCGATACCGACGCTGGCACAGGCCGGCTCGAATAACGCCATAAGATCATCGGCGACGGCCGGTTGCGCTATCGCGATCGTCGCCACCAAAACGAACCAACAGCGCGTCATCGAGTAACCCATCTAACTGTCTCCCTGCAGGCGGTCGAACTGGCATTGAAGCGTTTTGTATAATTGATGTCAAAGTTTCTGGTGCCGCCAGACGACGCTGGCCACACGGCCGTGCAACCCGCACCCAGCGCTGCGCTTCGCGCTACGATCGACGGTTATGACGCTTCGACACATTGCCATCGCGGCCGTTTACGGCGCGCTACTGGTGTTAGCGATCCCGTGGTACTGGCCGGCCGACGACACACGTCTCGTGTTTGGTCTTCCGTTATGGGCTCTGGCGAGCCTCGCCGTACTCGCGATTATCGCGATCCTGACAGCGGGCCTGTGCTTGCGCGACGCGAGGTCAGACGAGTGAGTGAGTTGCTGCCGTTCGGACCGGGCGCCGCGCTCTTCGTCGGCCTGTATCTTAGCTCGTTGCTCGTCATAGGCTACGCGGGCCGCCGGGCACGTCGCGACGATTCGCTGGCCGACTTCTATCTCGCTGGTCGTGGCTTCGGGCTTATCGTGCTGTTCTTGACGCTGTACGCAACGCAATACAGTGGCAACGCGTTGTTTGGTTTTGTCGGCGCCGCCTACCGCAGTGGCTTTGGTTGGCTCGTCAGCGCCCATTTTATGGTTGCAATCATCGTGTTCTACCGCACCTACGCGGGGCCACTGCGACGTTTGGCGGCGCAGTATCGATTCGTGACGCCCGCGGACTACTTGATGCACCGCTACGGCTCGCGAGCGCTCGCCAACGTCGGATCGCTGATCATGATTATCGCGCTCGGCAATTACCTGCTCGCACAATTGATGACGATGGGCCGCGCGTTTGAGGGACTCGCAGGTCCACTGCAAGGCCTTGCCTACCCGGTTGGCGTAGCAGCGCTCGCCGCGATCATGCTCGTCTACGGCACGCTTGGCGGCATGCGCGCCGTCGCCTGGACCGATGTCATTCAAGGGTCCGTCTTGTTCGTAGGTTTTATTGCGGTGCTGGTGATGCTCGGGATCGAGTTCGGTCCGTTGTCCGCCGCCACCGAACGCTTAGTCACAACCGACAGAACATCGCTAGTCGCGCGCCCCGATAGCGCCACGCTGCGGCTGTGGCTGAGTTACATTTTTCTGGTCGGCATCGGTGGTGCGTTGTACCCACAGGCGATTCAACGCATCTACGCCGCACGGTCGGGACGAACGCTTAACCACAGTTTCGCGCTAATGGTATTTATGCCGTTTGTCACCGTCGTTATTACGTTGATCGCCGGTATTTACGCCGTCGCCTACCTGCCGGGCCTGAGCGGGCCGGAAACGGACCAAGCGATGGCGCGCTTGTTACGGGTCGTACAAGCCGGTTCGACATTTGGGTACGCGCTGGTCGCGCTGCTGTTCGCCGCATTGCTTGCTGCGCTGATGTCGACAGCCGACTCGGCCATGTTGTCGATCTCATCGATGGTCACGAAAGACCTGGTCGCCGCGAATCGCACCCAGCCGTCGCCCGAGGAGCAACTCACTCGACTGGGCAAACGCTGCTCGCTGGTCGTGGTCGTCGCCCTAACGGTATTGGCAGTTTTGCTCCGCGAACAAGCATCGCTAGTGGCCTTAATCGACCGCAAGTTCGACGTCCTGGTGCAACTCGCGCCGGCGTTCATGCTGGGGATTCACTGGCAGCGATTGCGCGCGGGTCCGGTGCTCTTGGGCATGGTCGTCGGCCTGACCGTCGCCTTGGTGCTGGCGTTCGGCCCGTGGCCATTCGTTATTGGTGGGAAAGTCGCCGGCATTCACCCGGGACTTATCGGTCTGCTGGTTAACGCCGTGATCGCCGTCGCTGGCTCGTTGCGGCGCGAACCGCGGACCGTGTTAGCGGCTGCCTAAGCGAGCGTCAACTAGAACCAGAATGAGACAAACAAGCGAACGACGCTCGCGTCGAATTCGAACAATGGCTCGGTACCGGGGACAACGCCGGTGACCGTTGCATCGCGAAAGTTTTCGTACTCGTACTGCGTGTAGTCGACGGTCAGGTTGACGGTGCCTTTCTCAATTCCAGCGAAACCAATGTTATCGAATTCGCGAACAACGCCACCGGTGATCGAGTTGTTCTGGAATGTGCTCATCTCTTTATCGCGTGCCAGAAAGTTCTGCGCGTTCTGGAACGGGAACAGATCGGCGTAAAAGTCCGCCTGCGTTTGGGTGTAATGGCGAACCGCCAGCGACAAAATCCAATCATTGCCGACCGGATGGGTGTAGCCGATCTCAAACGTGTCGGCGACGATACCGAATGTGTCTGTGTAGAAACGGTACTTGCCGTGCAGAGCCGCTCGGTAAGGCAAATAGTATTTTGCGGTTAGCGCCGTTGCATTGCTCGTTCGCGTGTTCGGGTAAATCTCCCGCGCTGTTTCGAAGCCATCGCCAGTGTCGTTTAAGAATCGGTAGAAACGATACGGGTTGTTGAGGAAACCCTCGTCGGTAATGGTCTCAAATTGCACCGACGCGATCAGACTGCGCGTCAACACCTGCGTCAAACCGACCGAGTAACTTTGCCGGTCTGCCGTTTCTTCAAAGTCGGGAGCACCGGTTGCACGGATAATGTCATTACCGCGCGAGTAGCTCATTGAGACTGTCGTGAGATCGCCGAACATGTCTTGGCTGACCCCAACGAACCAGGTCTCCGCTTCGAAATCGTTTTCGTCACTCTTGACCCAACCGGCATTCATGATGGTCTTGTTGTGCAAGTAGGTCGCGCCGAACGAGTACTGCGTCCGCTCCTCTTCGTAGCGACTCGCCGCGACGCGAACATCGATCGAGGCACTTGAGATCGTGTCGACGTAATAGTTGGCATCGAACGAGAAATTCTTACCGACTTTTTTGCGAACGAGGACGGACGGGCCTTCGATCGTAATCTCATCACCCTCGTAGCGGTGATACATGACGTCGACGCGATCCTCGGGGAGCACCGCGGCCTCGGCCGCAGGGGCTGCGAAGGCTGCCAAAATCGCACCGATCAACACGGCCAACCAAACGACACCACCGGCCAGCTGACGGCGCTCGCGGCGAAGTTGCGGTTTTAGTATTTGGGTCTGGTTGAGCATGGGTCGCTATCGGTTCATTGCAGCGTTCAGCTAGTTGCAGCCGCAGCCGCCGCCGGCGCTGCCTTGTGCGCCCCGCGCACCCTCGCGCGACTCGTGAACGTGATGAATGTAAGCACTCGAGACCGGATCGGCGTCGAGCGCCATGATCGGATCAGCTAACAAATCGCGCTCGTACGGTTTGACCCACGGCTCGATGGAGCCGCAAGCGGTAATACCTGCCGTCAGTAGGAGCAGTGCGGACAGTCGAATTAACGGTTTCAGCATGCGTAAATCCTCAGAAAAACACCGTAAAGCCCAAATGGCCTTCGAGGTTATTGACGGTTTTGTCTTCGCCCAAAATATCGATATCGAAGAGATGGTCACGGAAGTCGACGTGCAGTGCGATGGAATCCGTCACAAGAAAGCGATAACCAAAGCCTAAATTGATGGTAAATCGGTCGTCACCGGCGAATCGGGTGCTGCCAAGACCGCCAATGATGTACAGCGACTGTGTGTACGCTCGGTTAGCGCCTAAAAACGCCTCGCCGGGAAAGATATTTAGACCCAACGACATGTTGTAGTAGATGAACTCGCGCTCTTCGTCGGTCAGCAGCTCCGCTGCGCCGGCTAAGCGCTCGAAACTCGTTTCTTCGGTATCGGTTCGCCCGACCGCTGCTTCGACAAAAATGAGCTCATTGACGTGGTAGGCGAGCCGAGCGCCGTAGGACGGGTTTGAGCCGAAATCCTCAACACTCATGATGCCGCCGTAGATGCCGACCTCGAAATCCTCAGTATCAATACGGGCCGTCTTGATATCGCGCCGCTCAACCTCCGGCTCTATGACTTGAACCGGGCGATCGTCGCCATCGACGGGTTCGCCGGCTGGCGTCGACTGGCCGCCGCCAATAAATGGCATCCAGCTACAGCCGGAGGCGCCGACCGCAAGGCCGATTAGAAAAAGAACCCGAAGCCGATCTTCCATTCTTCTATTTCCTCGTTCTCATCTTGGCTCGTGAAGATGACATAACTTTTGTATTCGGCGCGAAAAATAAGGCGTCGAGTTAGCCAAGCGCGAAAGCCGCCGCCGAC
>JBCDBO010000036.1:0-30549 GCA_039183535.1 Pseudomonadota bacterium
AAACAGAAGGCCCGCCTGGGCATTTATTTCCCTTTGGCCATCGTGCGACGATCGTCACGGTCAGCGAACGACAGGTGACGACCGGCGGCGTTGCTGCGTTGTTCCAACGCCAATTCATTGTTATTAAAGAGCCGGTGGTCGACTACCTAACCGTCGGCGCAATGCCATTCAAATCGATCCGCGTTGTCACGAGCGCCACGCCACCGCTTGTTGGCGTAGACACCGATGCAGCCGCGTTTTGGATTGATACCAATGTCGATGAGCCGTTCGCGTTTCAATTCGAGGCGATCGACTGGGACGGGGCCGTGCATCGGTTCTCGGCGGCCGCCGTGTATGCCAAGGCCGGCGCGCGGTCCGTCGCTGATGCGCTCTATGACGATGACAACCGTGCCCCGATCCAACTGGATGGCTTAGCGACGGTCGTTGTCCCGTTCACCGGCAGCGATCGCGAACCGGCGCGCTCCGCCGGTGACACAACGCTGCAACTCCTCGGTGCACGGCTGCGCAGCGACGGCGAGCGAGCGGACGGTGCTGACGTTTATCGGTGTACAGCCGACTGGGTTGAAGCGCGGGTCCCGGCGTTGGAGCCGTATCTCGACGCTGTCGATAACCTTGGCAGGTTTCGCTTAGAGGATCCTGATGCCAACGATAACGACGGTGAGGTCTTTGCCGTTGCCGTTGGTGACGCACGTATTCCGCTGTCGTTCCACACCCACGCCGACCAGGTCGGTGGTTTGATCACGCCGGCGATGGTTGTTGATGGGCTGTCGCGCATCCAAGGCCCGGTCGGCGACGCCGAAGCGGTTCGTCGCCGTGTCCCGATTGATCCGACGACCTATTTCTCCGAAGACGCCAAACTGTTCGGCGTGTTTTCGTTATCGGGTGATGTTTTCGCGAGCGGTGATGGCCGATCGGCGTACATACCGCAGTTCGTCGTCTCGGTGGTACCAGATGCACCTAAGGTCGGCGATGACAGCGACTCCGACGTTGCTGAGTCTGAATCCGCGGAAGACCAACAGCGCTCGCAGGCTTACACAATTACAACGGCTCTTAAGTGGTCGTTCGACATGCCCGAGTTCGCGTTTCTAAATATCGTCCGGGTCCGATCAGTCGCCGAAAAACAAGCCAAAATCGCCGTGTCGGCGATGACCAAGCGACGTGTTGGCGATGCGCCTTCGCAAGACGACGAAGACGCGAACGCTAGTGACAATGCGGAGAACGACAAGGTAGCGCAAACCGACTGGAAGGTCAGCGCATCGGCAAACGACTTTACGTTGGCGCTTGAGGTCGACCAACTGGGTGGCTTGGCGATGGATGTCAATAAGCTCGAGGTTGCGCTCGGGCCACGACCACCAAAAGAAGCCGCCGCAACGGCGGCGGACGAGCCGCCGAGCAATGACGAAGAAGATGATGCCGAAAGCACCGTAAAACCTGAGTTTACGTTCGAACTTGGTGAAGTTCGTGCGGTTGGCGTGCTGGCCTTTATCAACCCGATCATGGCCGCACTGAAGCCGCCACCACCACCGCCGCTTGAATACGGTGAGCCATCGGCCGTGTTCCCGGCCTCGTTACCTGACGCCGGCGATGCCGATGTGTCTGTGAGCATCGGTCCGTTTAACGTACCCGACTTCAAGTGGCTGCAGTTCGCTGTCAGCGACGTATCGATCAACCTTGGCGTCGGTTTGTACTTCTTCCCGCGTGAGGGTTCGGTACCCGATCCTTTGTTTATCCTGCGGATCGCAAGTATCGATAAGCCCATCACGCTGACATCGTTACCGTGGGGTGGTACTGCGCATCTGGCGCTCAACATTACGCCGCGGGCGGTGACCGGCGTGCAGTTTAGCGTTGGTGTCGTTTACCGAGCCGAGTTCGATCTCGGGTTTACGAAAGCGCTGTGCTCGGGTTCTTTAGCGGGCGTTTTTACGTATTACGAACAATCGACCGGATCGTTTGTACAAACCGATTTTGTCATTCGATTACAGGGCAATGCTCGCATCGCCGGGTTTATCGATGTGGCGCTCGGATTAACGGCGGTCGGCACGTGGCAGCAAGATGCCTGCTTCTTCCACGCAGAAATTGTGGTCGGTGTGCAGGCCGCGTTTTTCAGCGTGACTGTAACGGTCCGCTTCAACCACGAGTTACGAAGCAGCAACCCTGACCGTCTTACGGATGCGCGCCCCAGCGCAGACCCGGTTTACAGCAAAGACGAATGGCTGGCCTGGCGCCAGGCATTCGCGGCCTAGCCCGTGGCCGAGTCGACACTTATATATACAGCGCTGCCTGCCGGGCTCAAACGTAGCGGCGATGGCTGGTTTGCACGGTTGTCTGTTTTTGTCGCGCCGCAGCTTGAAGTGGCGAATGGGCAGGACCGATTAAGCGCGGTTCCGGCGATGCTCGACTGGCCGCAGGTGCTAAACGCGCGACGCTGGCGCGTTGTTACCGCGACCAATACCGACACCCTGGTAACGACCGAGCCATTGTTTGTCGCTACCGACCTCAGTCCGGATAGCGCTGCGTGGCAAGCCATCGTGCCAGCCGATACTCAGGTGACGTCGTTCTCTGCAGCACGCGATAACGACACCGCAGTACAGATTGCTGGCGCGGTGCATTATCGGGCGGTACCGGTCGTTAGTGCCGTTCGCCGCGTGTACGCAGAATCGTTACCCAGTCGAACGCGGCGCGACACCGGTGCGTCTGCGCTGCAAGCCTTCGCTGGACTCAGTCGACGCGGCGTATTGCAAGCCAGCAGCTCGCCGCTCGGTCGCTTCGCCGCGTTTCTGCAGCCCGCCGAGCAACGCTTCGTTCCACCGCGACAAAATTCGGCAGAGACGGATGAGTTTCACGCGATCCTTGCCGGTCTCGGTGGCCACGGACCCTTGCTGCGAAAACTCGGGCTCGTTATCGATCTTGACGTTCCGGTAAACGACTTGATGCTGGAAACAGCGAGCCGCATTGCCGTTATCGCCGACGGTGATCCGCTGCCAGGCTTCGTCGAGCACTCGGTTTGGACGCAGATCGAAGTTGGTGCGGCGAGCACGAGCGACACGCGGAGCTTTTGTGCGGCTTGGCGAAGCGGGGCGACGCATGCCGGTTTGCAAGCACTGCCGCGCGATCCACGCAATGTCGTCCAAGAGAACCTAGAGCATGCGTTCCTCGCGTTGAGCCAGCAGGCCGAGCATGCAGAGCCATCGGCCGCCGAGCTGCCAGCCTTGCTGTCGGGCGGCATGCGCTTTATGGACGACGATTTGCCGCTACGGATGAAGCAGTCGGCGGCGCTGCGGCAACGCACGATGACGGCTGTCGCCAGCGATGCGGTGTCGGGCGACACGGTTTACGCGGACGATCTTGTTCGTGGCTTACGAATCGATGTGCGCACGGCCGAGACGGGGCAATGGCGCTCGCTGTGCCAGCGGCGAACCCGGTATGCGGCGACCGGCTGGACGTGGCCGGCGACCAACGAGCGTATTGCCGACGAGGGTGTCGTTGAGCCGACCACCTATGTCGATCGCAACGCGGCTGTTTCGAGTCTCCGCCTGCCACCGGAGTTATTCGCTTGGGATGGGTGGAGCTTGGTTGTTGGTCATCCGGACAGTGGTGTGGACGAGGCGAGTGAGGTCTCGCCGACGACGAGGTCGCGCATCGACATCGAGACCGAAGTGCCGGCCGGCAGTTTGCAACCGCAGCGCTTCGGGCAACGCTACGAATTTCGTGCCCGTACCGTCGATCTCGCTGGTAACAGCTTGTCTGTTGATGATGCAACGACGCTGGGCGGTGACTTATCGCCGGCGCTGCGTGCCAGTCCGGCCGTACCGTGTCTTCGCACCGAGAGTGCGCAGCCACCGGTCGTTTTCCCCGCCGAGCCGCCTGGGGCTGGCGAGGCTGGCGACGCGATTGTCGTGCGCGATGCAGAGCTCACCCGTTACCGGACACCGCGGCGGCGCTTACATGTGTTACCGGCCGAGGTCTCGCTGCGAACCGCAGAGCGGCATGGCGTATTCGATGACATGGCTCCCGAGGAGAGTTGGTCGCTCATCCAAGCGCATCAAGGGGCGCTCGGTATCGATGCAAACGGTAATACGCGAGACCATATCGCTGACAAAACGCTGATCGTTCCTTACCTGCCGGACCCACTCGGCAAAGCGGCCGTGCTGATACTGCCGAGCGGTGACGACGTTAGTTTGCCGCGTTTCGACGCCCTTTCACGTAAGACATCACCGCATACGCTGGCGCAGGCGTGTTCGCTCATTATTGAGGCGGGCGACAGCACCGTCGACGCGACAACAAAGGGTCGAGCGGTCACTGTCCGTGTGCCGCGCGGCCGCGTTACGACGCTGAAGCTTGCCGCTTCACCAGATGCGACTGGACTTACGACAAGCGCATTAGCGAACCCTGCCTGGACCGGTGGTCATGACGTCGACGGTGTCGCCACCGCCGTTCGTACCGGAGCCGCGCCAACCATTGCACCGCACCGTTCGATCGACATTGTCCACGCGACGCAGCGCCCATTGTTAGCGCCCGAATTCGTTGCGCCCGAGATTCAGGCGCGTGATCGAAATGCTAGCGGTGCGGTGCTGATCGACACGCAATGCCAGTTCGACAACCCGAGTACCGGCCGTATCGATGTCGTGGCTGAGTGGACCGAGTGGCGCGATGATCTCAGCGCGCCCGGTTGGCGACAGACACAAAATACCGTTGCCGCAGGCGGGACGCGGATCGATCCAGATGGCCCGACACCGTTCGCTGTAAATGCTGAGCGACGACCGGCGCTCGCCCATGATTTCGGCGATACGCGGCACCGGCGGGTGACCTACCGGCCGGTGGCTACGAGCCGTTTTATCGATTACTACCCGGCGTCATTAACGGACGATCCGAGCAACATGCAGCTGGCCGGTGCGCCGGTAACACTGTCGATCGACAGCACGGCGCCACCAGCCGCGCCTGAGGTTGCATACCTAATACCGACGTTGGCGCGAACCGAGCAGCGTTCGCACGGCAACGTTCGTTCGTCGACCGAGCGCGGCTTCGGGTTGCGCGTTTACCTGCAACGCGGTTGGTTCTCGTCGGGCGATGGGGAACGGCTCGCCGTCGTCTTTACGACGAATGACGCTGACGCCCCGACGTCGGTGTGGGGCGTGGACCCGATACGGCGCGCGGCAGCGTTGCCGGGCGTGCTAAACGCAACTCACTTCGCAGCCGACGCGGAACGGGTTGACGCTGTCGCGATCGGTGACAAGACTGTCGATCTCGTTGTCCATGACGTTGCCTTCAGTGACGAACATCGCCGCCCGTTTGCCGACATTGTTTTCGAGTCACAACCGAGCGCTTGGCCGATGGTTCGCTTAGCGTTGGCGCGCTATCAGGCCAACGCCATCGATGACTGTCATTTATCGCCCACCGTACTGACCGATTTCGTGCCGCTCTCGCCCGATCGCTATGCAACCGTATCACCACTGGATTTGGATCGGTGGTCGGTGGCCTTGACCGGGCAAGGCGATACCGGAGCCGATGGCCGCGTTGGTAAGCTGGTCGCAACATTGGAGGAGCAGCCGTGGCGCGTACGCGCCGACGATGCAGCATGGCGTCCGGTTAGCGAGCCGATTGAGTTTGCGGGGACGATCAGTGCGGATTTTGAATCGGTTTGGACCGGTGAGATAAGCGGTCCCAGACGCCGCCGACCCAGCCAATGGCGCCGGCGCCTTGTGCTGCGCGAATACGCCGCTGCCGATGTGGCCGGCGGTAAGCTCGTGGCCGTACACACGGTCGATTTATCACGTCGCTAGTTAAAGGCTACTTGGAGTTGCTCCAATGAAACTCAGCCCGCTTGTTCGTATCGCCATTATCACCGCCGATCTTTCCCGCGCACGTGATTTCTATGAAAGCGTGCTCGGCCTAGGCGATGTTTACTGGGAAGGCGAGCTAAATGACCCAACGGTTTGGCACTTGCTTGGCGCCGCCGACGACTCGTTGTGCCGCGCCGTTATTCTTAAAGTCCGCGACGAGCCCGCCTACGGCATGGTCGGCTTGTTCGAGTTATCGAATCCGGCGCCGCCGTCGCTACCGGCCCGCGATGCGACCTTGCGACAAGGCGAAGGTGTGCTCGTGTTTTATTGCTCGGATCTTGACCATGTCGTGGCGAAGGCGGAGCGGTATGGCGGCGTCATTACAGCCGCGCCGATCAATCTCGTTCACGAGGGCCGAACGAAGCAGCGTGAAATGGCGCTTCGGGACCCGGACGGCCATGCGATCAACCTTATTGAGTGGGATCCAGCGCGGGATGCTCGGCCAGAGCTGACGCCGGGCGAAATCAGCTAAATAGGGCGCGACAATTTAGGTGTCGCCGATCGCCGTCACCTGTGATCTTGGCGCTTCCGACTTAACAAAAAAGTTCGCTACACTCCGGCCATGTTTCGGTACGTATTGTTAGGAATAGCTCATGAATGGATCATCTGCGCCCCTGACCCTAATTGCTGTAACCACCGTTTTTCTGGCCGCGTGCGGCGGAAGCTCTGGAGATTCTCCGGCGCCGATTGAATCGAACGGATCGTTGACGGTGCAAATCACGGATGCCCCCGTCGATGGCGTTACGGCCGTCACCGTCGAATTCGATGGTCTATCGGTCAAGCCAACGAACGGCGACCCGATCAACATCGATTTCGAGGCGCCGGTCGCCATCGATTTAACCACCCTCACCGGTGAGACTACGGCCGACTTGGTTATCGCCGAGCCATTGGCCGCCGGTAGTTACGATTGGTTGCGCCTGAGTGTCAATGCCGATTGCGATGCAATTATCGATTCGTACGTCGACACAAACGCTGGTGGGCGGGTCGAGTTGGCGTTGACCGATAATGCTGTGCTGCAAGTGAGCGACGGCTTTACGGTATCCGCCGACCAAACAACGAGCCTAGTCGTCGATTGGGATCTGCGTCGTTCGTTGCTCGCACCAGGCGTAAACGCCTGTTATCAACTGTTACCAACACTTCGCGTTGTGGATCGTTCGGGCTTTGGTGTTATCCAAGGTACTGTCGCAAATACGTTGGTCGAAGATGCATCGTGTACGTCCGATAGCAACACATTGGCCGGTAACGTCGTTTACGTTTACGAAGGCGCTAATGTGACGCCGGATGACATCGACGGTAACGATCCCGATCCGGTGACAACCGCTAACGTCGTTCTCGATATCAACAACTCGGTCTACAGCTACACCGCGGCATTTTTGCCACCTGGCGATTACACAGTCGCGTTTACCTGCAACGGCCTTGACGACCGAGTCCTTGATCCATCACAGCCGAGCTTAACGGTCGAAGACAACGTTGCGTTTAGCTCGCCAAAAAACGCGACAGTGACGGCGGGTTCCATCACTGAGATGGATATGGACTAAGCGCCAGCCACGGCGCTAACGAAGCGCCGTGGCTCGATGTTACCACTGAGCTGTTCGCGGCAGATCGCGACCAGTTGTTCGACCGATGTGCGACCGGCGATATTCGCATACAAGTTAATCCGTACATCTTCGAGCGCGGGTAAGCTGCCGTCGTCAATACGCTCGCAGCCGGCTACCGGTTCGTCATCGAGCTTCGTTGTAACCGCTTGGTCGGCGGTGACAAGCGCATGCACCACCTGCTCTGCGTCGGTGTCCGAGATGTGCTCCCAGGTCCGATGCTCCGCCGTGAGCACGCGTTCGATGCCTGGAATCAACGCGCAGTTGTTACACAGCGCAATCGGCAGTGGCGTTTGCAGTCGCGCTGTTCCGCCGGCTGCGCCGTACCAATACTGTTTCGCGATGCGCAGCGTTTCGCCGCCATCCCCGATGCTCGATTCCGTCCCAAGTATCAAGTCAAGTTCGCCGACGTCGTATTGCCGCTTCAGCTCGTGCGTCAGACCGGTCACCAGTGTCACGGTGAGGCACGGCATACGCAGTCGCGCTTGTCGCAAGATGTCCGAAACAAATGGGTAAACGATGTCGGCGGGTGCGCCTAGGCGAATCGTATCGGCGCAGTCCGCCTCGGTCATGCGGTGCCACGCTTCATCGTTCAGTGCGATCATTTGACGGGCATAGACCAGCAACTGTTCGCCTGCCCGCGTCAAGACAACGCCACGGCCGTCTTTTTGCAGCAGTGCTTGGCCGCATTGCTGCTCCAAGCGCTTGATCTGCATGCTAACGGCGGACTGGGTCAAATTGACCCGCGCGGCTGCTCGGGTAACGCCGTGCGTATCGGCGATCGCGACCAGACTGCGTAAGGCGGTGATATCGAGGTTTCGCATCGATCAATTCTCGTGATCCATTGCGCCACAAAAAGGCGTTGGAAATTCGTCGAACATGCCACGACTATACATCACGAAACCTGTTTACTTGGATTAATATCCATAAGGATTAGTGATGAAATGCAGCAGCGTTTGTTATTGTTTACGGATTCATATTTTGGTGCTGATGGGCTTGATCGCGCTCGGCTGCGCCGCTCAATTGGGCGGATTCGCAACCGCGAGGCCAGCCACCTCTGGGTGCGAGCCTGCCGGATCAACTGTCTGCGCAGAGTCGGCCAGGGCGAACGCTCGCGCAGAAACGCAACCGTTGCCTTTGCCCGCGGCGGGGAACGACGACCTGGTCGTTGATTTTTAGTTGGACCTAACGACTCAGCGCCACGAGCTCGTAGCGGTTCATCATGCTGCCATCGATGCTGCCGTAGACCAAAATCGAATCGTCGTCTGCGGTGACCCACATGTCGTAGGTAGGATGGGTCTTGCCGCCCATGCCTGGACCGACGTCATCGATGTAGCGGTAGTGGCGGCAGTCGAAGGTCCCGGCTTCGACCGTGCGGGTCTCTTCGCCCACGTATTCAAGACCGATCTTCACCTCGGCCAACATCGGCGCAGTCGCTCCGCGATGATCAGGCGATGGCACAAAGACACGGACCTCGCGCCGGTGCGGACCCCGCGATAAGTCCATGCAGCGGGTTAAGTAACCGTCGCCAACGACCGGGTGTGTGCCGATGCCGTCGAAGGCGGCACCGGTAGCGCGCTGCTGCGACAGGCGCCCGATGTCTGGGCCGAAGCTCTCGCACTCGAGCGTACCAGTCGCCGCGTCGTGACGGATCCAACCAGAACCGAGAAAACGGTCGCCAACGGTAAGGTGTACGTGCAGATACTCAGGAACGCCATCACCGTTGATTGTGTAAATGATGTCACGCAGGACGGTCGGTTCCGGCTCCTCGATTTCGCAGCGCGCGCGCAGAATCATGCGGCCATCGCTGTGGTGCGTGAACGTGAACTCTTCGAGGCCACGGTCGCGGCCTTGCCATTCCGGCTTTGTGGACGTGTAGCGAATCGTTCCGGAAACAGTGCGGTGTTGCATCTTTCACCTCAAGTACTTGCTACTGATCAGCGTAGCAGATTCGGATTGGGACAGCGTTAGTTCGCCGAAGCATCGACCTCGTCAAATTCTCTGCGCAGCGCCTCGTTGTGTTCGCCGGCGCTAGCGACATAGTCCGCTACTTTGTCATCGTGATCGTCACTGCGTCGCACCGGCCAGGCGATAATGTCGAGCGCGTTACCGGTGTGTAATTGCAGCGTGCGGCGGCGCAGCTGCGGGTGCTGCCACAGATCGGCCACTGAGTTCACGGCACCGAAGGCGATGCCCGCGGCCAGCAAGGCCTCGCGCAGGTCATGCGCTGATCGCGTCGCAAACGCTGATTGGATCAGCGCGTCGAGTTCAACACGATGTTCAACGCGGGCGTTGTTAGATGCGAACCGACGGTCTGTCGCAACGTCTGGGTCTTGCAAAATGGATGCGCAGAGCTGCTGCCACTCACGCTCATTCTGGACGGAGATAACAATCGTGACATCGTCGGCGGACGTAAACGCACCGTAGGGAGCCACCGACGGGTGTTGCATGCCGGCCGGTGCTGGCGCGCCGCGACCGTAGCGCTCATGAATCGCCGGAACGTTCATCCAATCCGCCAATGTATCGAACAACGACACGGCAACGCCCGATCCGCGACCCGTTTGAGCTCGCTGGAGCAGCGCGTTTTGGATTCCGATGACGGCGTTCATTCCCGTACCAATGTCGCAAACGGACACGCCAACACGGCCCATGGCGCCGGGCGCTCCGTTTACACTAACGAGGCCGGTCTCGCATTGGACCAAGAAATCGTAGGCTTTCATCGCCCGGTACTCGCCGTGCTCGCCGTAACCACTGATGTCGCACGTGACCAATCGTGGATGCGCGTCGCGAAGCGTCGCTGAGCCAAATCCGAGACGCTCAGCCGCACCTGGCGCGAGGTTTTGCACAAACACATCAGCCCGCGCAACGATTCGATGCAACAGAGCGGCATCGGCCGCGTCTTTCAAATCAAGTTCGATCGACTCCTTGCCTTGGTTCAACCAAACAAAATACGACGCTTCGCCTTTGGCAGCGCTGTCGTAGTTGCGGGCGAAATCACCGCCAGGTCGCTCTACCTTAATGACTCGCGCGCCGGCTTCCGCCAATCGCGCTGTGCACAACGGTGCTGCCACCGCTTGTTCGATGGCGACCACGAGAAGCCCTGCAAGCGGACCGTTGTTTTCTTCCATTGTTTTCAGTCCTTATCGATTTAGCCGCGCATCGATTTGCGCCAGTGTCCGGTGCATCTCGTTACGAACGATTTGTACCGCCTCGTCGACACCCATCCCTGGTTTTGCGAGTAGGCGTTCCGGTCGCGAGGCCAGTGCGATTTGTGTGCAGCATCGCGCTGATAGGTCCGTCTCGTTGCACGTTCCGCCTTGATACGCCTCGACGCCGTATTCGCGGCATAAACGAACAGCGGCAACACTGTCGAGCACGCTGCCAAGATCGGGCGTTTTCACTTGCACCATATGGCAGCACCCGGCTGCAGCAAACATCTGGATATCGGCGAGCGAATTACACCATTCGTCAGCGACGATTTTGACGCGCGTACCACTTGTATCGATGCGGTGTCGAAGCTCGCCGAGTAAGTCGATCTGCGCGTCGCGGTTGCCGGCATCAACCGGGCCTTCAATGTACAGCTCGTACGGTCCCGCCGCGTCTCCCAGCATGTTCAGGTAAGCGGTGATGGTTGCGGGGTCATTATTGAACGCGAGCCCGATCGTGCCGTAGACATCAATGTGCAACACAGGGCGGTAGTCACTGTCCAGGCTGTCAATACGCTGGCGGAGCCAATCGACGTACTGCAGCAGCTTCTCACCTTTGGCGCCCAGTTTGTCCGAGACAGTATTGATGAGGCCGTGTGGCAGTGCGTCGACCCGCCTTAGCAGCATTTTGTCGGCGCCGCGATAGCGATCATCGCCGCTTTGCGCAAATATCGGTATCGGGCTGTCGGGCAGAGGCAGATCGTAGAGTCGGCAAACCACTTCGGTTAGCGTCGTTTGCGCGTTGGTCGCTGCGGCCTGTAGCAGCGCTTGACTGATGCCGTAGCGCACTGCCGTGTGTAGCGGTTGATCAGCAATGCGGATTGCCTCAACGATTTGCATTGTCGATTCAATATCTGCGGCGTCAGTGCCAACGACCACTGGCGCTAGCGTGTTCTCGAGTACAGCGATTTGCTCGTTGGCATTGAAAAGCGGATCGCGACCGCCAGCGCCGGCGTATTGGACGGCGCAGCAGTCGCCAATCGCCCAGCGTCCATCGGCCAACTGCAGCATGATCGACACCGTTTCACCGGGTTGGCGAATGCTCGAGAAACCATGTGTCTTTGGTGTACCGCGGTAGAGAAAGCCATCCTCGACCGCGTCGTCTCGAATGGCGGCTTGATCATCGAAGTAATAGGCGGCACTGCCAGGTACAAATCGAGCGGCGACGATTTCCAACAGGTTGCTCTCGGTCCCTTGGGGGCGGTGATTATCGCCGGCCCTGCGGCCTCTATGTATAGATTGCGTGCAGGCCAGCCATGCAGTCCGTATCGGCTTCTGCATCGAAGTTTTCGATGGCAGCTATAGCCAAGCGGATTCACGATCAGGCGCTGTTCCGTATATCCTTTCCTTGATACACGACTACGGAGACAGCAGATGGCGCAGCAAGCTTCATTGGCTGAGGCGTACCGGCCGATCCACGACGAGAATGCACGACAGCAGTTTGTCGGTGCATTGAAGGCCTACCTCAACGGTCCGCTTGAGGAAAAACTGGCCACGGACTACGACCGTGTTGCCGCGCCTGATTTCGCCGCCAAGCACGGTCATGAGCCAAGTAACCGCGAAGAGGGCAGCCAGGCATTGGCCGACCGGTTGCTCTACCAACTGTGGGGCGCGGCGGTATTTACATCGCAGGACTTGATGTGGGAGACGGTCAACGACACGTGTTGCCGGGTCTTGCCAACGTTCCAGGAGCGCCGGGCAGCGATCGATTCACCCATTGGTAGTCTGACGCTGAACCCCGATCTTGAACTGCCCACCCCGATTCGCGATGTCGAGATACATCGCCAACCCGGCGGCTACTTCGACCCGGTGGGCGATTCGCTGCTAACGGGCCTCCGATACTTCGGTACGGTCGAGCTGTACCGAGCGGCCAAGGGTTTGTCGACCGGTGCCAAGACGGGCTCGCCGGGCATGGGCTTTTATTTGCTGGAAGCGGTGAAGCGGCGCTTCGGCGACATTAAGCCGAAACGCATTCTCGACCTTGGCTGCGGCCCTGGCACCGAGACGGTGGCCTTCAAGCTCGCCTTTCCAGATGCAGAAGTCCATGGCGTTGATCTCTCGGCGCCCCTGCTGAACTTTGCGCACACGTGGGCAGAGGACAACGGCCACGCCATACACTTTCGCCAGGCCGACGCACGCGATACCGGATTCGAGGCAGGCTCGTTCGATCTGATCGTCTCGAACATCCTGTTCCACGAGACCTGGCACGACATCGTGCCGGCGATTTTACGTGAGGCCCATCGCCTGCTTGCGCCCGGTGGCGTCTTTTTAAACGGCGATACGCCGTACCAACCGGGCCAAATCTCGGTGCCGAAACAAGTTACCAACAATTGGCAAGTCGTTAACAACGGTGAGCCGTTCTGGACCGGTTTTGCCGACATGCGAATGGCCGATGAATTGGTGGCAGCCGGGTTCGATAAAGATCGCGTCTTCGCCGACTACGACCCGCTGGGCAGCGGCGTTTTCCATATTTTCGGCGCGCGTATGGCCGGCGGTGCGCAATGACCGATCAAAACGACGGACTCCCGCAACGCTTGGCGAGGCCGCAGTTACTGACCGAGCTTACGCAGGATCAGACCGTTGCGGCATTGCTGCGGTTGGCCATGGAGATCAGCGTTCTGCGCGATCGTGTCCGTACCCAAGAGCAGCTTTTGGTCGAGCACGGGGTGATCGGCGCGGATGAGATCGACGCGTATGCGCCTGACGCCGACGAGCAGGCGCTGCGACTGCGGAGCAAAACCGACTTGATTGAACGTCTCATTAGCGATTTATCGGAGTAGACCATGGCTGACCCTGCACTTCGCCAAGCCATCTCGACGGGTGAGTTCATTGCTGCACCCGGTGTCTTCGACATGATGTCGGTCAAGATCGCCAACCGCGTCGGCTTCGACGCGGTTTATGCCTCCGGTTACTGGCTCACCGCGTCGTACCTAGGTCTACCTGATGCCGGTATCGCGACCTACACCGACATGGTGAATCGCGTCGGGCAGGTCTGCGAGCTTGCTGAAGCGCCAGTCATCGCCGATGCCGACACAGGCTACGGTGCGCTGCTAAACCTGCATCACACCGTGAAAGGCTATGAGAAAGTCGGTGTCTCCGGATTCCAATTCGAAGACCAAGTCTTCCCGAAACAGTGTGGCCACGTGGGTCGGCGGCAAGTCATCCCCATGGAAGACATGGTGCAGAAGATTGCCGTTGCACTCGATGCACGCAGCGACTCCAACATGCTTTTGATCGCTCGAACGGATGCACGGAGCAACCACGGTTTGAACGCGGCTATTGAGCGTGGTCATGCGTACGCGGAGGCTGGCGCCGATATCGTCTTCGTTGAGGCGCTCGAGAGTGTCGATGAAATGCGCAAGGCGTGCGCGACGATCGACGCGCCGCTGCTTGCGAACATGGCCAATGGCGGTTCGACGCCTTTGCTGTCACGCGATGAATTGATCGATGTTGGCTACTCGGCCGCGATTTTTCCGGCGATGAGCGCGTTATCGGCAATGGCGGCTGTCGAGAAGTCGTACCAGCACTTCAAGACAACCGGTACGACGCGCCACCCCGACATCGATCACTTCGATTTTCAGGACATGTGCCAAATGCTCGGCTTTGGCGATGTCCACGCGTTCGAGGATCGTTGGCTGAGCGAGGACTCCTAAGCGCCTAGTCAGTCGGGCGTTGCGCCAAGCTTCGGCATCATCACTGGGGTGTTTGGTAGCATCGTCGTTTTCTCTTCGGTCATCAGCTCGATCGATGCGTGCAAACCGTCGCGGCCGACGCCCGACATTTTGTAGCCGCCAAACGGTGCGCGTAAGTCACGCGTGAGCGGCGTATTGACCCAGACCGTTCCTGCTTTGATCGCACGCGATACCGCCATCACAGTCGGTAGGTCGTTCGACCAGACATAGCTCACTAAACCGAAGGTCGATTCGTTCGCTAGGCGGACCGCCTCATCGGCGTCGGAGACCACTTGGACCGTGACGAATGGGCCGAAAATCTCCTCTTGGCAAACGCGGGCTTCGTTATCGGTAACGCGCACCGCCGTCGGTTCGATGTACAAGCCGCGTTCGAAGCCTGCTGCCGCACGGCCACCACAGAGCAGCTCGCCACCATCGCTTGCCGCGATCTCGACGTAACTCAGTACCTTGTCGCGGTGCTCGGGAAAGGCGAGCGGTCCAAGCTCGGTTGTTTGTGCAAATGGATCACCGATCCGAATGTTGCTCAGTCGCTCAACGAAGCCCGAGATAAACGCATCGGCGACACCTTGCTCGACCAGAATTCGCGAGCCGGCGAGGCATTGTTCGCCGTTGCCGGCCAATATCGCGAGCAGCGAGCCATCAATCGCCTGTTCGACGTCAGCGTCGTTCAGCACGATGTTGGCTGACTTGCCACCAAGTTCGAGCCCGACCTTTTTAATGCCGCGTGCGGCGGACGCCATGATGGCTTTCCCGGTTTCGGTACCGCCGACGAAGCCGACGACATCGATACCGGGGTGATCGACCAGCGCCTGTCCCGTTACGTGGCCGCGGCCATTCACGAGATTGATCAAGCCTGGCGGCAGATCGGCCTCGTGCAAGACCTCGATAAATCGTTGCATCGAGTAGGGTGAGTGTTCCGATGCTTTGATAACCGCCGAATTACCGAGCGCCAGTGCTGCTGCCAATTTCATCGACGACAAGACGAGCGGCGCATTCCACGGCGAAATGAGCGCGACCACACCGGCCGCCTCTCGAGTCACGATCGATGTATAGCGTCCGGTCTGCGTGTAGGCTTCGCCGCCCATTGTCCCGGCGACTTCGATGAAAAAGTCGAAGTTCTCCATCGTTCGTGGCATGTGCATCGCTTGGATACCGGAGAGTGGCAAGCCAACCTCCAGCGATTGAATGGCGGCCAGTTCGTCGGCGTGGCGCTCTATCGCGTCGATAAGCCGGCGCAAGACACGTTTGCGCTCGTTATGGGCCATGTGCGGCCACGGACTGTTGTCAGCGACGTGCCGCGCCGCGGCAACAGCGGCATCGACCGTTGTGGCCGAGCATTCGATAACGTCGTACAGCGGCTCTTCGGTGGCTGGGCTTGCGTGGGCAAGCCGAAACGGATCACCGGCGACATCGACCGCCTTGCCAGCGATATACGGCTTGACGACATCCGGCAACGTTAGCATGTACTGCTCGGCAACCTCCGCCACGGACAATACTTTGTTCACTCGTTGCTCTCCGCGATCTAGCCGACCATCGATAGCTGCACTGTGCCTGTTCGCGCGTGCTTGGGTCCATACAATTTAGGGAAATCGACCATCGCGAAATTGGATCAACTAGCGTTGATACCGCCGCTACACTGAGCTTGAGCTTACGTTGTGGAAGCAGTGGATGCGATCAACCCAAGTAGTCGTTGTTGGTGCCGGTCCCGTCGGAACCGTTGCCGCTCTCGCGCTAGCGAACGCTGGTGTTGAAGTCTTGCTGTGCGAGGCCGGTCCGACCTGCGCGCAAGACTTACGCGCCTCGACGTTTCACCCGCCATCGCTCGACATGCTCGACGAGCTCGGTGTGGCTGACGATATTATCGAGCGCGGTCTGAAAGCACCCAAGTACCATTTTCGCGAGCGCCAAAGCGGCGAGTACATCGAATTCGATCTCGGTGAGCTCGATCAAGAAATGCGGTTTCCGTACCGCATCCAATGCGAGCAGCATGTCATGGCAGGCCTGTTGGCCGATCGCATCGCGAAACATGAAAAGGCCGAGGTGCTGTTTAACTACCGCGCGAATAGCTTCTCGCAAGATGACGATGGCGTAACGATTGCATTCGAAACACCAGTCGCCATCGAACAAGTACGCGCGCAGTACGTTATTGCTGCCGATGGCGGCAACTCAATCATTCGTAAGTGGTTAGGGGCCGAGTTCGATGGTTTCACCTATCCCGAGAAATTCTTGTGTCTGTCGACAGAAACTGAGTTAGCCGACTACATCGATAACCTGGTCTATGTAAATTACGTGGCGGACCCAGAAGAATGGCTGGTCTTGCTGCGAGTCCCGAGCGTCTGGCGCATCTTGCTACCGGCGGATGAGCGCTTCTCCGACGAGGAATTGTTGTCGGATGAGTTTCGCGACAAAGTGTTCCAGCGGTTGATCGGTGAGACCGGCATAGAAACGAAGCACCGGACGATCTATCGCGTCCACCAGCGCGTTGCACGTAAATTCGATCATGGGCGCGTCTTCTTGGTCGGCGATGCGGCCCACCTTAACAACCCGCTGGGCGGCTTTGGGATGAACAGCGGCATCCACGATGCGTGGAATCTCAAAGATAAAATCATACATTGCCTGAAAGGCGCGCATAGCCCGGATCTCTTCGCGCAATTCGATCGCCAGCGCCGCACGGTTACTCACGATTTCATCCAAGCGCAGACCATGGAGAACAAGCAGCTGCTTGAGCACGGTGCCGCCGAGGGGCACGCACGGAAATTCGCGAAAATGAAAGCGACGCGCGACGACGACACTCGCCGCCGAGCCTTCTTGCTGCGTCAGTCGATGGTCAAGAGCCTCGCCGACGCAGCGGCTATTCAGTAGGGGTACCAGCGTGGTTGATGCACTCGGCTGGCGGGCCAAGTTCGGCGTACTGGGGCCGTCCACGAACACGATCGTTCAACCCGATTTCGACGATTTGCGCGTCCCTGGGGTTACCAATCACTACAGTCGTATCGTCGTGCAGAACGCACAAGCGATCTCGAACGAGAGCTTTCACGCCGGCACACTTGAGATCTCTGACAACACGGTCGAGGCGGTTCGTGGCGTGCTGACCTGCAGCCCCGACTACCTGGTTATGGGGATGTCGGCGGTGACCTTCTACGGCGGGGCCGAGGGCGGTCGGCAGTGGCGTGAAAATATCGAGGCCGTTGCCGAGCGTAAACTGTCGATTGGTTCCGAATCGCTCGTCGCTGCCTTGGCGGCGTTCGGCGGTATTCGCAAAGTCGCCTTTCTGTCGCCGTACTACCCCGTGGCGAACGATTCAGTCCGCAATTTTTTATCGGACTACGGTTTTGAAACGGTGCGAGATGTTTGCCTGCAATGCCCAAGTTGGACCGCGATTGCGGAGGTCCCCGAGTCCAAACTCATCGAGGTCTTGCGCGATCTTAATGGCGACGACGTCGATGCGCTGATTCAGGTCGGTACCAATTTGTCGATGATGAAGCTGGCGGCCAACGCCGAGCGTTGGCTGGACAAACCGGTGATTGCCATCAATGCGGCTACCTACTGGCATGCGCTACGCGCGAACGATATCAACGACAAGATCGCCGGTTTCGGGCGGTTGTTAGAGGAGTACTAGCTGGATGCGTTACGACTACGTCCCGATCACTGATCGGGGCCCGCTCAATTTTCCTGACGGTAAGCAGGTCGCTTTAATCCTGACGTTCAATCTGGAAACGTGGGACCTGACGAAGGATACGACCAAACCGTATTACGCTGGCGGTCCAGCCATCCTGCCCGACATTCTTCCTGGCAATACGCCTGATTATCCGAACTACACGTGGCGCGAGTACGGTCAGCGTGTTGGTATCTGGCGCCTTTACGAGTTGTTCGACGAGCTGGGTGTGCGAGCCAGTTGTACGACCAATGCCGTGACCTTCGAACGGCGCGAGCCGATGGTCAAGTCCTGTCTTGATCGTGGTTGGGAGTTGCTGGCGCACAACTACGAACAAGGTGAGCTACTTACCGATTTCGCCCACGACCCGGCCAAAGAGCGTGACGTCATTGGCCGAACGATCGACGCGTACAAAAACTATGTGGGCAAGTCGCCGCGGGGATGGCTGTCGTCCTCACTCCGCGGCACGCTCGCCACGCCCGAGATTCTCGCCGAGAACGGGTTTTTGTTCTATTGCGACATCATGAACGACGACCAGCCGTACACGATCTCAACCGCTGCGGGCGATATTGTCTGCGTGCCGTACTCGAACGAGATAAACGACTTCACGATTATTACGCGGCGCGGGCATACGACGGACGAGTACCGCGATATTCTGATCGAAGAGCTTAATGTTTTGCATGCGGAAGGCGCTCGAAGTGGTCGAATTATGAATGTCGGTTTGCATCCGCACGTGTCAGGTCGCGCCTACCGGATTCGTGCGCTGCGCGAGTTTCTAGAACATGCCAAGTCGCTTCCGCATGTTTGGTGGCCAACGCGCGAAGAGTTGGCCGAGTGGTACGTTAACAATAACGATGGACACATGCCGGCGGCCTGACGCCGACCGACGAAGGGGCAAAACTGTGCCAACACGTGAAGAGCTCAAGCATCAAATACTCGAATTTACTCGCGGTCTCGACGAGTCGGTCTTGCCGAGCGAAGCAGAGCGCGATGAGTTACGCGCGTTGTGTGACCAACTGTGCCCGCATACGCCTACGCCCCGACCAATCGACCAACAAGAGGTTTCGCAAGGCGTATGGCTGACTCGCTTTGCGAGCTTCGGCGTTAAACACACGGAAGGGCAGCCGCTGCAGCACGACACCAACCTTAAGCTGCAAAGCTTCGGTAAATTGCCATCGGCACCCGCTCGGGTTCATAAGCTGCATCAAGAAATCGAAGTCAGCTCGAAGGCGTATAACAACGTCGTCTTTGTCAGCAATGCGGCTGGCGATACCGACGCCGTTATCGTTATGGAAGGCGTCTACTCAGGCGATGATGAAAATCCCCAGCGTTACGCTGTCGCGTTCCAAAAGGTCAGTCTACAAAGCAGTAATGGTCTTTCGGACGACGATCTGCGGGCGGCGTTCGGCATTGAGGGCGATGAGCCGCTCAGCAAAGAGTTTCGCCCGCCGAAATTGCACTCCGACATCGTCTACGTCGACGAGGACTTGCGCATCAACTACGGCGGTCTCGGCGGCTTCTACGTTCTGCAACGCACGACCGAACCTGGTTTCTCGGTGCCATTGAACCGTTAGCCGTGGCTTCGCCACCGACCCTCGGTACACAGGTGCTGTGGTCCGCTGGCTCTATCGCCAGCGGTGCCGTTTTCAATGCGATGGCATTGTTCGCATTGTTCTTTATGACATCGGTCCTAGGAATCTCACCGGCGCTCGCTGGCACCTTATTACTCGTCACCAAGCTCTATGACGCGGTCACTGATCCGGTCATGGGCGCGATCAGCGACCGTACGCAGCACCGCTGGGGACCGCGGCGACCGTGGATACTGCTAGGCTCCGTTTTGTTAGGTGCCAGTTTTGCGTTGTTTTTCGCGTTGCCTGCTGTCGACGGCGTGGCACAAATTGTTTTCGTTGTCGTCGCTCTGCTCGTTTACTCGACGGCTTACACGGTTTACACAGTCCCATATTTGGCGATGCCGCCGACGGTCGCGCCAACCTACGACTCGCGCGCGCAGCTCATGTCGTACCGAGTGGCGTTTTTGATTTTCGGCGTCTTGCTCGGATCGGTCGGTGGCCCAAAGGTCGTCGAGTGGGCTGGTGGTGATGTGGCGGGTTACCGGGCTCTTGGGGTCGCGATTGGCGGTTTGGCGACCGCATGTGGGTTGCTGGCGTTTTGGGGTACCCGCGGTGTTTCCGAGGCGATCACCCGGGCCGCGTCGAGCCAAGGGTTTTCGCATGCGGTTCGCAGCGGCTTAGCGAACGTCATCCATGTGTTCGCCAATGCACCGTTCCGACAATTGACGATCGTGAAGCTGCTACAGTTGGCGGTACTCGCGGTCGTCCTTGCCTGCACGCCGTATTTCTTTAGCTTGGTACTCAACCGTGCGACTGGCGAGATTTCCTACTACCTCGCCACGTTTAGTCTGTCTGGCCTGCTGTCGCTCGTGGCGTGGCGCTTTGTTATCGCGCGTTACGGCAAGCGCAATACCTATATCGTTTCGATCGCCGGATACGGTCTTGGGATGGCCAGTTGGTTTCTATGGCAACCCGGCGAGCCCGACGTGTTCTTCTATTTGCGTGCAGCGCTTATTGGCATCCTATCCAACGGTACGTTGCTGTGCGCGTTATCCCTACTGCCCGATACGATGGAGTATGACCAACTGGCATCCGGTGAAAATCGCAGCGGCGTTATGAGTGGCGTATTTACGACCGTCGAAAAAGTCTCGAGCGCGTTGGGGCCGTTTATCGTCGGCATCGCTTTGCAAGCAGCGGGTCTCGTTGCGGGCGCGGATGCCAGCGCTCAGCCGGACAGTGCCGTTCGCGCCGTTCACGGTATTTTCTCGCTGGTTCCGGCGGTGTTGTGTTTTGCGGCGATTCCAGTGCTACTGGCGTATCGGCTTGACGAGCAAGCGTTGGTGCGTATGCGCGCCTCAGCAGCGACCTGACGAGCACGCAGCGCTGCCATGAACGTCGATTACATTATTGTCGGTGCCGGATCTGCTGGCAGTGTCTTAGCCAATCGACTGTCGGCGGATCCGGGTACGACCGTCGCGCTGGTAGAGGCCGGCGGCTGGGATTGGTCGCCGTTCATTCATATCCCAGCAGCCATCATTAAAGCGATCGGTAATCCCAGTCTCGATTGGTGTTACCTCGCCGAACCCGACGCCAGTCGAGAATCTAAGCGCGATCTGTGGCCAGCCGGCCGGACCTTGGGCGGCAGCAGTTCGATCAACGGTATGTTGTTCGTTCGCGGTCAGCCTGCCGATTTCGATCGTTGGCAACAAGACGGCTGCGATGGTTGGTCGTACGAGGATGTCCTGCCGTATTTTAAACGGCTCGAATCCACCGATATCGGTGCCGATGCGGAGCGCGGTCGGACTGGCCCGCAACGCGTCGGAGCATTGCGATCCATTCATCCATTAGCGCATACCTTCGTTGAGGCCGCTGTGGCCCGCGGCATTTCCCACAACGATGATTACAACGGTGCCAGCCAGCTCGGTGTTGCCTACTCGCAGGTCAGCCAGTGGCGTGGCCAGCGTTTTAGCGCATCGCGCGCGTTTTTATGGCCCGTTCGACGCCGCCGCAATCTGGCGATTGTGACTGGCGCGCGTTGCCAGCGGATTGTGTTTGATAAAAGTCGCGCGAGCGGCGTCGAGGTACTCCGCCGAGGGCAGCAACAACGACTGACGGCCCGACGCGCGGTCGTCGTCTCAGCCGGTGCGATGGGTTCACCGAAACTATTGCAGTTGTCAGGGATTGGCGCCGCTGATTCGTTGGCAACGTTAAAGATCCCGGTGGTTGTCGATAACCCACACGTTGGTGCACATCTCGCGGACCATCCAACGGCAATGGTCGGCATCGATGTTAACGTGCCGACGTATAACACGGAGATCAACAGCTGGAAGATTGCGCTGCACGTGCTGCGTTGGGCGTGGCAGGGTCGCGGTCCCGCGACCAGTCCGTACCCGCATGCGATTGCGTTCCTAAAGTCCGCGCAGGAACTGGCGCATCCGGACATCCAAGTGCAGCTTGGTCCGTACGCGTTTAGTTTTTCCGAAGACGGCGTTATCCCCTACGACAAGCCGGCTATTTCGGCGGCCGTCAATCTTTCCTACCCGTCAAATGAAGGCAGCGTAACGTTGCGCTCTGCCGATCCGGCTGAGCTACCGCAGATCGACCACCAGCTCTTGCAGAGCGATACGGATGTCCGGCGGCTCGCCGATGCGTGCGAGCAAGTTCGCGGTATTTTCGCTGACGCGCGCTTCGATCCGTATCGAGTGGGCGAACGCTTACCCGGGCCAACGGTAAAATCACCGGCGGATTGGGCCGCCTACCTGCGCCGGACGACGTTTCTTGGCTATCACGGTGTGTCGACATGCCGCATGGGCTCAGACGATGCGGGGGTCGTCGACAATGAATTTCGCGTTCACGGCGTTGACGGCCTGCGCGTCATCGACGCGTCTGCGATGCCATCGTTGATTAGCGGTAACACGAACGCAACCGTCATGATGATGGCCGAAAAAGGCGCCGATTTACTTCGTGCAACGGAGGGTTAACAGCAATGCGCATCCACCGTCAGTTTGCTGCTCTTAACGAGGGCGATATCCATTATCGCCACGCGGGACTTGCCGATGGCGTTCGGCCGCTGTTGATGCTGCACCCATCGCCGGCGAGCTCGCGGGCGTTGTTACCGGTGATGGCGACTATCGCCAGTGAGCGACCGGTAATTGCACCCGACACGTTGGGTAACGGCGATTCGTGCCCGCCGTCAATCGAGTCGCCCGATCTGGGTTACTACGCGGACAGCATGTTGCGGCTGATGGACACACTCGGTATCGAGGAATTCGACGTCTACGGGTCGCATACCGGTTCGCACGTTGGTATCGAGATCGCGTTGCAGGCCGGCCATCGACTGAAGTCGCTCACCATGCACGGTGTTGCGCTGATGGACGCCGATGAGCAAGAAGCATTCCTCGCCAATTACGCGCCGATTAAAGCGCCGGACGATATCGGCGGACATTTGAACTGGGCGTGGCACTTTATTCGCGACCAAATGATCTTCTACCCGCACTTTCGTAAAGATGCCGCGCACATTCGTGCCGGCGGTAATCTCTCGGCCAACTACCTGCATGAGTTGACCGTCGATGTGCTGAAGAACATTCGCCATTACCACAAGACCTATCACGCGGTGTTTCGCCACGCCGTCCTGACCCGTTTGGCCGCAGTCTCACAGCCAATTGCGTTATTGGCGCACGTCGATGAGCCACTCAATTACGCGGTTGAGCCCATCCGAAAAGCGTGTACTAGTGTCGAGGTGCTGACGCTTGCTGACGAGTCACCGGCGGTCGTTGCTAAAACCGTCAACCGATTTATTGCGTCCAACACCGCATGAAGTGCAACGTCCTCATCGTGGGCGGTGGCCCCGCCGGACTGGGCGCCGCGTTGTTACTCAACACACTGGGATGGCGCGATATCGTTGTCGTCGAGCGGCGCAGCGCGGCTGCCGGTTTCGACCGCGGTCGAGCGTTCAACTACCAATTGGAGGGTCGTGGTCAGCGCCTCCTCGAGCGGGTTGGTATTGAGCAGGCGACGATCAGTCGGTTCGGGTTGCCGAACGATCACTTCACATTGACCAAGCTGATGCCGGACGGCTCGACGAGTACGATGCAG
Organism: Pseudomonadota bacterium; assembly: GCA_039183535.1. GTDB lineage: Bacteria > Pseudomonadota > Gammaproteobacteria > Steroidobacterales > Woeseiaceae > JBCAXA01. The sequence continues at coordinate 23,655 of JBCDBO010000036.1, forward strand.
CCGCCAATTCTTGTCCCCGGACGTAAAACCCCCTACTGGATGACCCGTTCGCGGCTGTTGGCCTTGCTGCACGAGGCGCTGGCGCCGGTCATCGACAGTGGTGCGGTAACGCTTCTCGATGGTCATGCGCTCGCCGCATTTGCCGCGGACGATAACGGCCACGTAGCCGTTGTCACCAACGATAGTGATCAATCGCTGCGACTTGCGCCCACGCTTATCCTCGCCTGCGATGGCTTAAGTTCAACCGTTCGCGAGGCACTGTTGGCGCTTGATCCGCAATCGGCCCCCGAGTTAGAGCGGGTCGTCCACCCATCGCCGGCAGCCGATCTTGCGTATAAGGTCCTTAGCATGCCGCCATCGTTCAGTGCGTGCGATGGACGTATCGATGTCAACGATCACACGATGGCCTACGCGTTTCTAAGCACCTATCGCGATGTGCGGCAGCGAATGTCGTTGTTCGCACTGCCGGTCGCAACCGCGGAGGACCCGCGGTCCATCAATATCATCTTGCCGAAAGATCATGACTTTTGGTCTCTGACCGGCGAGGCTGCGGTCGCGGCATATCTTGCGAGAGGATTTCCGCAAATCGATGTACCGGCCGTCGCTGGGTCCGAGGAATTTGCAGCGTTTGTTGCGGCACGGCCGGGCCGCTTCCCGCAGCCGCAGTACACGCGGCGTATCTACCATACCCTCGCTGGCTCGAACGGTAATTCGATGCATTGCCTATTGCTCGGCGATGCAGCCCATGCGTTTCCCCCAGATCTTGGCATGGGCGTTAATAGTGCGTTGGAGGATGTGGCCGAGCTTGAGCCGTATCTGCAGCAATCGGATCGCGCCGCCGCGCTCGGCGCCTACGCCGCTAAACGTGAGCCTGAGCACGCCTCGCTGGTGCGGCTCGTGCAATCGGTGCATCCCTACCAATACAACCAGACACCCTGGCGCCTTAAGCTGTGGACGGTACGATTTTTGGCGCAATTGTTGCTCCACAAAGCTACCTTCGGTCTCGTCGACATGCCCGGCTTCATGTTGAGTCAGCGCCATACGATGGCATTTACCGAGATGGAGCGCCGCTATCGCGCCGGTAATCGTGCGATGGGTTTGGTCGGTCTGGGGGCGCTAGCCGCGGTCGGCTATTGGCTGGTCTTCTAGCGGTGGCATCGTTAGCACCGGTTTGACGACGCGGCCGGCTTCGAGGTCTTCTAAGGCGCGGTTGATATCGCTGAACGGGTAAGTCTTGATCAGCTTTTCAATGGGCAGACGACCTTGCTCGATCATCTGGTACAAGGTCGGGATGAACGTGTGCGGCACGCTCGAACCCTCAAGGACGCCGGTTACCGTTCGACCCATCGCGAGGTCACCGGCGCGAAAGTGAAAGCCTTCCATCCAGTTGGGGATCGCCGCGAGCGCGGTATGGCCACCGATTCGTGTGCACGCAATCGCGTTATGAAAGGTCTGCTCAACGCCAGCTGTTTCGAAGGCGTAATCGACGCCACCGCCGGTTAGCTCGCGAATCGATTCAACAACGCTTGCATCGCTCGGTAAACAATGACTGGCGCCAAGCTCTTCAGCGAGCGCGAGACGTTCGGCGTTAATATCGACAGCAATCACGTACTCGCAGCCGATGTCGACGGCCGCCATCACAGCGCTGGCGCCAACGGCGCCAATGCCAAAACAAACCAGTGAACTGCCCGGTGTAACACCAAGCGTATTGATGACAGCGCCAGCACCGGTTTGGATGCCACAACCGAGCGGCGCTAGTAACGTTGGATCCGCCGTTTTCTTAACCGGGATCGCATTGCGGATATTGCACAAGGCAACGGTGGCAAAACTCGATTGGCCGAAGAAGCTGCCGTGTACCGCTGTTGAGCCGTCCAGTAACGTGGTTGAGCCATCACTGCGTACGCCTGAGAAGTTAAGCGCAACGACGTCTTCGCAATGCGACGGTTGGTCGTTACGACAGTTTCGGCACGATCCGCATGAATCGAACGTGATAACCACCCGATCGCCTGGGGAGAGTGTCGTCACATCAGAGCCGCAGCGCAAAACATCGCCACACCCCTCATGGCCGAGGACGGCCGGCAATGGATGAAACGCTTGTACGCCGATGTCGGTATGGCATATACCGGTCGCCAGGACTTGTACCCACACCTCGTCCGGACCGGGTTCGGCGAGTGCCAGCGACTTAAAGGCCAGCGGTTCGCCAGGCGCTTCCAGCACGGCGGCCGTGATGGCCTTCGTCACGCCAATGCGACCGTTCCAGGGTCGTAAAGCGTCATCCCAAGCGTGTCTTCGGTGCGAACCGGCTCGGCTTTCAGCAGCGTTTTGTAGGCGTTCAATAGCCGTTCACCACCGAGTGATGATTCACGATGAATCTCGGTTACCCGTTCGCGCCGAGCACGTTCGTACCAGAGAAGACCATCGTGGATCGTCGGTGCTTCCACCAACGAACGCGCCAGCACGACACCGTCTTCGATGGCGGTCGCGGCTCCTTGACCAAACCACGGCAGCATTGGGTGTGCGGCATCGCCAAGCAGTGCAACCGAGCCTTTGACCCATCGATCGAGCGGTTTGCGCTCGAACAAACCCCAGCGGAAGCAGGCAGCATCCCCCAATGCGTCAATCGTCGCCAAGACTTCCGGATGAAAGTCCTCGAAGTGCGAGCGCAATGCGCTGCGACTGCCTTTTTGGGTCCAGCCCTCGGCGGCCCAGTCGGGTTCGCGCGTAAACGCGACAAAATTCTGGATGGCGCCGCGTCGCACGGGGTAGCGCACGAAAATCCGCTGTGGACCAACAAATACGTTGGAGCCATCCAGCAAAGCAACGTCTCCGAGCGCTTCAGTGGGCACCAGGCCGCGCCACGCGACGACGCCGGCATAGTCACCGCCGCGAGCGGCGAACACGGTCTCGCGAACGATTGACCGCAGTCCGTCGGCGCCAATGACGACATCGGCGGTGTGCTGCTCACCGTTGTCGAAGTGTAGCGTCGCACCGTCATCGGCTGAGTCGACACCGCTCAAGCGGTATCCGAGTTTGATGGCGTCCGCCTGCACTTCGCGTAACGCAGCGACCAAAAGATCGTGCAAGTCGGCACGGTGCATCTGTAGGTAGCCGGCCCCTAATTGGTCACGCGTATTGTGCCGATCGATCGTGACCAACGGTTCGGCTGTTTGATAGTGGCGTGTGTATTGTTCCAGCGGCTCATCGGCCAGGGTTTCGACGTTCGATTCGAGGCCGATGTGCCGCAGGCCCTTCATCGCATTCGGCGCCAATGAAATGCCAGCGCCCACTTCCCCGAGCTCCGGGGCTTGTTCGAATACCGTTACCCGCCGACCTGCGCGCGCAAGACCAAGCGCGGCACACAGACCGCCAATGCCTGCACCGACGATGACCGTTTGGGTCACAGGCCGAGCGCTCCGGGATTGATCGTGTTACTCGGATCAAGCTCGGCGCGGATCGCCCGAAGTAAGCGCAAAGCCCCGGCGTCCCGGTCGCGGGCGTACGGATAGGCGCGGCCGATCTGGTAATGGGTGCAGCCGTGTTCGTAAAAAATCTCGATCGACCGCAAACGAATTTGTTCGACCATGTCGCGCGCCTCAGGATTTGCCGTTGGCTCGCTCATCATCGCGCATTGTTCGTCGGTGAGCGTCGCATGGTGACTGCCCAACCACTCATCCGACCAATAAATGACACTTTCGTACAAGAAGCCATTGCGCCCGGTCGTTGCGTAGACAATAAAGACCTCAATACCGAGTTTTTCGCAGGCCGGGCGGATCTCGTCGATGTAACCGCAATACGCACGATTAAGTGCAGTCGCCTGCGAATACGGAATGACTCCGTGCAGCGGCAGTAAGCGTCGACCCCCGGGGCCAAGTACCGCCGGATCTGGAAACGGCATGGCACGGGTAAACTCGGCCACGGTGTTGGCGACTTCAACCCCGTGGGCACACACTGCGTCGCGCAGGCGAGCGCTAACGAGCTTTAGCTCTTGTGCGCTGTTTGCTTCGACCAGGTAGTTGACCAAGTACTTGGACCTATCTAAGAAGCGGCGGCCGTTAACGGCCGCCGTGTACGCGGTTTTCAGTGCTGCGCCGATGCCATTTGCCGCTCGCATCATCGTTAGTAACTGGCGAACGTCATTTTTGATGTTCGGCGCGCCGGCTACGCTTTTTACCAGCGCTGTTTCTGCACCGAAGATCTCGGTGGCGAGTTTGTCGCGACTGACAATTCGCGTGGCTTCCAACAAGCTGTCGAAGTCGTCGAACGAAAACGACATGCCGGTGCCATGACTCGGCCGTGGTTCGAGCGGAACGGTAATCGCGGCTTTTATGCCGAAGGCGCCGGCGTCATTACAGAGTAAGCCGGTCAAATCGGGACCGTACTCGCGCAGAAACGGACTGAAGCCCGGTTGACCACCGCTGCCCGTGGTTATCTGGGAGCCGTCGGCGAGAACGACCTCAAGGCCCAGGATATTGGCAACCGAAGGGCCGTTGCGCGCTGAGCCGAACGTAACAGCGCCTTGTGCCATGGCACCACCGACCGTCGATATGCGCCCAGACATCGGTCCCCAGAAGGCGGCTCGTAGACCGTGTTCGGTGAGCGCATTGTCCAACGCTTCCCAGGTGCAGCCGGCGTCAACTGTCGCGTAAAGGTCGGTCGCATTGATTTCGCGGATCGCATTCATGCGACTCATGTCGATAATGATCGACTCGGTGCTTTGCGGTAAAAACGCATCGGTGTACGACATGCCGCCGCCGCGGACATAGACACTCAGCTTGTTCTCGGCAGCTAGGCGCACCGCCGCCGCGATTTCTGCGGTCGTACGCGGCAAGACAAGCGCAGCCGGTGTTTTGCCGTCCCGGTAAACATCGGTGGCAGCCGTTTCTAGTACCGCCGGATCGGTAAGCACCGTTGCATCACCGAGTTCGGCGACGAGTTGTTGCACGACGACCGGCGCGCCGGTTGCTAGCGTTGTTGCTGCTGAGTCCACGGTGATCGCTAGCCCGGCTAACCCGGCTTGACCGCAGTTGTCTGCGATAAAAAGGTCGGTGTTGGTTGCTGCTCGATGTCGCTGAAGCCAGCCGCCGTTAGCCCGCCGCGAAAATCACTCGCGACAAACGCCGGCGAGTAGGGCTCGCAGTTGTACTTGGCGTCGAAGGCGAGCCACATGCGATTCGGCGCTGGCATCGCGCGGCTGTTCGGTGCGTCAACGACGGTGAACGTGCCGCCTGGACGCAAGACGCGAAAGACCTCGCCGATGATCTCCGCAAAGCTTGTTTCCGGCACCTCGTGGAACAAGATAAAGGCGAACACGGCGTCTTGACTGTTATCCGCGTAGGGTAAGTTCTCGGCCAGCGCATGCTGGAAGTTCACATCGATGCCGAGATCGGTCGCGCGTAAGTGGGCATAGCGAAGCAGCGGCAAGCCAATGTCGATGCCGGTGACCTTCGCATCGGGATAGCGCGCCTTCAGTGCCGTCGTGCCTTGGCCGATCGAGCAACCGAGGTCGAGGATGGTGTTTAGTTGGCCATCGGCTGGTTCGCGCAACAGGCTCGCGTACAACTCGTGGTGCTGATCGTTGTCGTTTTCGCCTTGGTAGAAAACGCGCGTTCCATGATGAAACACATAGCCTGCCAGCTCGTCGCGACAATACCCGCCGGGCTGCAGATGGATCGGTTGACACGCGTATTCGGGAACGGTGAGTTCGGGATCGCGATGCAGTCGGCCCGGATTGTCGACCTCGGCCTGATTCAGCTTCGCCTCCCAGTGCTCGCGGTCGCGGTTATAGGTCTCGAAGCATTTTGCCCAAGTCATTTGCTGTTGGCTTCGCATGAGGCGCTTCCAGCTAGCGACATCAGCGCGATTGTCGATAACCGCGCCGAGCTCGTCATAATCGCACTCGGCACCCGCACCGGGGAGATCGGCGCCAATCGCTGCCTCAGCGACACTTTGGGCGACATTTGGGAACCACTCCTTGATCGCAAAGTTACGCACAGCCGTTAGGTAATCGGCGTAACTGTCGTCTTGGAGGCGCGGCATTTGCGCGGCTTTCCCGGTCGAATTCCGTTCCATGCTACTCTCTAGAGGTTCTGTCAGCGGGGGCGTCAGACTACTAAATGGCTACGACGCGGGCCAATTGATGCCGCGTATACAACCATCAGTCGGGCTAATGACGTTACGGTGCCGGCCTCGATGGCAATCGAGACAGCTTATGGACATACGTCAGTTAAAGCACTTTGTCGCCGTTTTCGAGCAGCGTAATTTGTCAAAAGCTGCCGAGGCGATCCCGCTCAGCCAGCCGGCGCTCACCCGCAGCATGAAAACGCTTGAAGACCAGCTCGGCGTCGAGCTGTTTCAGCGCCATGCCCGCGGTGCAACGCCCACCGCTGCCGGGGAACGGCTATACCACCACGCCAAGAGCATTCTGGCTGAATGCGCTCGAGCCCGCCGCGATGCCTTACAGCCGGTCGGCGAGCTGGCAGGAACCGTATCCGTCGGCATTGGGGCGTTGTTTGCAAGCCGCATTGTCGACGCTATGGTCGGCCAGTTTTGCGCGGCAAACCCGAAGGCGCGGGTCATCGTTCGCCAGGGCTACTTCGAGGAGTTGCTGCGGCAACTGGACCTAGGTCAGATTGAGCTCGCGTTCAGTAATTTTCCGCTGCTTGCGCTGCCGGAGTCGATGGAGTTTGAGCCGCTCGTGCAAGTGCACACCAGCGTTTACGTGGCCGCCGATCACCCGCTCGCCAAGACCGATACGGTCTCGATGGAGGCGATTCGTGATGCTCGCTGGGCATCGGTTGATCAGCCGCATGCGCTGGAGGTGTTGGAGTCGCTGTTTTTTTCGGCCAAAGTGGGGGCGCCACGACCCGCGAACCCGAGCAACACGCGGACCATAAAT
>JBCDBO010000037.1:0-30197 GCA_039183535.1 Pseudomonadota bacterium
ATTGGTTCGGCCCCAATATTTCGGACCAGTTGATTAGGCCCCAATGGCCTGTTTTTCATACTGTACCGGACTGACATAACCGAGGTACGAGTGCGTTCGTTTTCGGTTATAGAAGCGCTCGATGTAATCGAAGATGTCAGCTTTGGCTTGTTCTCTCGATTTGTATTTCATTCGTTTGCAACGTTCCCGTTTGAGTGAGGCGAAGAAGCTCTCGACGACAGCATTGTCGTAGCAGCTCCCTCGAGCACTCATGCTGCACTCGATGTTGTTATCCCTGCAGATATCGCGGAAGTCGTCGCTTGTGTACTGCGGTCCTCGGTCTGAGTGATGCACCAGGCCTTGTTCAGGTTGCCGGTAGCCGAGTGCCATCGTCAGCGCCTCACAGACGAGATGACGACCGACAGCACGGTCCATGGCCCAGCCGACGATTCGACGTGAGTAGAGGTCCATGACGACAGATAGATACAACCAGCCCTGCTGGGTGTGTACCTGCGTGATGTCTGAGGCCCAGCGCTGGTTCGGTTTGTCCGCTCGGAAGTCCTGTTTGATCAGGTTGTCGGCAACCGGGTGTGCTTCGGGCGTGTTAAGCGGGCGGATATACCGACGCTTGGGGCAGCCTTTTATCATGGTTTTTCGCATCAGCCGAGCCACCCGGTGACGTCCGCAGGGCTCACCGGCCTTTAGCAACTCGCGATGGATCTTGCGGGCGCCATACACACCGTTACTCTCGAGGTGGAGCTGGCGGATCATCAGCGTCAGCTCACGGTTGCGCTTTGAGCGTGTGCTCTCAGTCCGCGAGCACCAGTCGTAGTAGCCGCTCCGCGAGACCCCGAGCAGACGGCACATCATCCTGATGGAGTGCTGGCGGCGACGTCGATGGATACAGGCGTATCTCACTTCGACTCCTTGGCAAAGTACCTTGCCGCTTCTTTTAAAAAATCCCGTTCCTCGGTGACCTTCTTTAGCTCGCGCCGGAGTCTTGCCACCTCGGTATCACGAGCCTTGCCGTGCCCTGGGAATGCTTCGTTCTCACCGTGTTCCTTGACTGCATCCTTCCAGCGTCGCAGTTGCCGTGTACTGACACCGAGCTCTTCACACACCAGCGCATCGGTCATGCCTGGTTCGGCGGCTCGTCTCAGTGCCTGTCGCTTAAACTCAGCACTAAATCGTTTTCGTCTTGCCATGTCCCACCTCCCAAACGCATTATCGCGCTTACTTAGGTGGTCCGAAAATCCGGGGCCAAACCAGATAGCTGACCTTCGCAACTTCCCAAGAGCTATAGGCTCGAGCAGTTTGTGTCAGTCATGGCTTCCCTGAAAACAACCAAAAAAATAGCCCGGAGACGGACCCCTAGAAAAAGGGGTGTCTCCGGGCTTTATCGTATTGCTAATCGCAATTTGTGAGGTAGGCATCGCGAAGTATGCGGAAGCCTATTTTCAAACCAACGTGATTTCTAGTATCAACTTATGAGGTCAGAAATATCACTTTATGGGGTCCGAATATCAGCTTATGCGCAAACCCACAGTTCTCGCACCCTACCCGCACTTCGAATCACCACAAGCAAGACACGTCATGCAGCCGTCCATCATGATGACAGCGACAGTGTTGCACTTCGCACAAAGCTGCGCGCCGTCGGGGTATTTGTCGCTGTCGCCGTCGACGAAAGCATCGGTTTGTTTGTTGCGCTCTTCGTACTCAGCGCGCTTCTCATCGATCAGCTTTTGCTGGTGCTCATCCGGTCCGTTTTTTTTTAGCAGACCGATCAAGTGCAGGTGCTTTTCGACGATGTGGCCGAGCTCCGCGATGATCGACGGCATGAACTTACCGCCCGGCTGCCAGTAGCCGCCGCGTGGATCGAACACGGCTTTGAGCTCGTCGACGAGGAAGGTAACGTCGCCACCTTTTCTGAATACAGCCGAGATAATCCGCGTTAACGCGACGATCCACTGGTAGTGATCGAGGTTCTTCGAGTTAATGAAAATCTCGAAGGGGCGGCGCTGCTCAAACTCGGTGCCTTCGTTCAGTACGATGTCATTAATCGTCACGTACATCGCATGATCCGATACCGGCGTTTTTACTTTGTAGGTCGAGCCGATCAGCATTTCCGGACGCTCGAGCTTCTCGTGCATCCGAATTACGTTGGCGGCATCGCCCTCAGCTGGCGCTAACGGCTTCGCAGCCGCGTTGTCAGTGGCGTCTGCGGTTGCATCTTCGGGTTTCTTGACGGCATAGCCGACAATTTTTTTGTCTATCTTGGTCGGTGACATCGTGGTCTCCTTAATGTACGGGGCTTTGTGGCGTGCGCGGCCGAGGCTGCGCGTCTGGGCGGAGAGGCCCTAGAACTTGCCGTAGTAGCCCTCTTTCATGGCATCAAACAAATTGGCTGCCGTGTGTGTCTCACCGTCGTATTCGACTTCTTCGTCGCCCTTCAGTTCGAGCTTCGTCCCATCTTCAAGCTCGAACACATAGGTCGTGTTCTGCAGGTCTTCCTCTTTCACCAAGACGCCTTGGAAAGCCTCGGGGTTAAAGCGGAACGTCGTGCAGCCTTTCAGTCCCTGCGAATGGGCGTAAAGATAGATGTCTTTAAAGTCGTCGTACGGGAAGTCGGTCGGAACGTTCGCCGTTTTCGAAATGGACGAATCGATCCAACGCTGCGCAGCCGCCTGAATATCGACGTGTTGCTTCGGTGTGATGTCGTCCGAGGCGACAAAGTAGTCGGGCAATTGCGCCGCGGCATCGTCAGAGCCTGGCATCGCGTTGGCGTTGATCAAGTCGCGATACGCGAGCAGCTCGAACGAATAGACATCAACCTTCTCTTTCGTTTTCTTGCCTTCACGAATGACGTTGCGGAAATAGTGGTGCGCGAAGCTTGGTTCGATACCGTTCGATGCGTTGTTTGCGAGCGACAACGAAATCGTGCCGGTCGGCGCAATCGACGAATGGTGCGAGAACCGGGCGCCGACCTCGGCTAACTCATCAACCAACTCCGGTGCCACCTCGGCAACGCGCTGCATGTAACGGCTGTAGCGGGCATGCAGAATGCGCCCCGGAATCCGATCGCCAACTTCAAACCCGTCGGCGGCCATTTCCGGGCGCTTCGCGAGCATCTCGGCAGTCACGGTGAACTCTTCCGTCATGATCGGGGCCGGGCCTTTCTCGCGAGCAAGCTCCAGTGCCTCTTCCCAACCGGCTAACGCCAATTCGCGCGACACCTTCTCGGTGAATTCAACCGACGACTCCGTGCCGTAGGTCATGCCGAGCATCGTGATCGTCGAACCAAGCCCCAAAAAGCCCATACCGTGGCGGCGCTTACGCATGATCTCGTTGCGTTGCTGCGGCAACGGCAGACCGTTGATCTCAACCACGTTATCGAGCATGCGCGTGAAGATACGGACAACTTTGCCGAACTCTTCCCAATTAAAGGTGGCCGCGTCGGTAAACGGATCAACGACGAAACGCGTCAGGTTGACCGAGCCAAGTAGACAGCTACCGTACGGCGGCAACGGTTGCTCGCCACACGGGTTGGTGGCGCGAATGTTCTCGACCCACCAGTTGTTGTTCATTTCGTTAACGCGGTCGATCAACACGAAGCCTGGCTCGGCGAAATCGTAGGTCGACGCCATAATCACGTCCCAGACGCGCTGTGCCGGCAGCGTTTTGTAGATACGGCAAGCGACAGCGTTATCGTCGCGACGAACGTAGTCGCCATCGTTCGGCCACTCGCGCCAAACAAACTCGGCAGCATCGTTTACGTCGAGGTCGTCCTTGTCGACTTCTTCGCGCAGCACCGGGAAGGCCAGTTGCCAATCACGATTTTCTCGAACGGCTTCGATGAATTCGTCGGTGATCAACAACGACAAATTGAACTGGCGCAGACGACCGTCTTCGCGCTTGGCACGAATAAAGTCCATGACGTCTGGGTGGCCAACATCAAACGTGCCCATCTGCGCACCGCGGCGGCCGCCGGCCGACGACACGGTGAAACACATGCGGTCGTAGATATCCATGAACGACAGCGGGCCCGACGTGTAGGCACCGGCGCCGGTGACGAACGCCCCTTTCGGTCGCAGCGTCGAGAACTCATAGCCAATGCCGCAACCGGCTTTCAGCGTTAAACCGGCTTCGTGGACCTTGCCGAGGATGTTGTCCATCGAGTCGGCAATCGTGCCGGAGACGGTGCAGTTGATCGTTGATGTTGCCGGTTTGTGTTCTTGCGCACCGGCGTTCGAGATGATGCGCCCAGCAGGGATAGCGCCGTTGCGCAATGCCCACAAAAAACGTTCGTACCATTCAGCGCGTTTCGGTTCGTCCTCGACGTCGGCAAGCGCACGCGCAACGCGCGCATAGGTCTCGTCGATGTTGCCATCGATAGCCGTGCCGTCTTTGGTGCTTAACCGGTATTTCGTCTCCCAGATGTCGAGCGATGCCGTTTGAAAAGGAATATCGCTGACCGTTTTTGATTCATAGCTCACAGCGGACTTCATTGTGCCCAGTAACCCCCAAGTAGTTGTCGTCTCCGTGGTGTCTTTCGCCGTCTCGTACCCAAAAACGAACACGCAAAAGGCACCCGTGGTGTCCGAGCGATGGGCGCGCAGACACCAACTCATCGTCTAGTTTGGTTTACAGCTAAACACAAGATGTTGTGTTGCTGAGTCGTAAGATTAGGCCTTATGACAGGGGCCTGTCAAGCCATCTGACAAGAAAATTTATAAGCACTAAAAATCTAAAAATCAGTTACTTACAAAATCTTGGAGAACTGCAGCTTTAAGAAATCGTGAAATTATGCGTGGTCACAAAACCTCAACCAAAACACAACATCTAGTGTTGCGTAAATCTGACAATAATCCCGATTTCGACCCCGATTCGGGCCGCTTGAAAAGCTTTTTTCGCGACCCCATCCCTCCGTCAACAGTGAATTTTTGTCACCACTTATCGGAGAATGATTATGAGCTTAATTAGCTACGAACCCTGGAGTTTATTGGACCGTTTCCGTCGCGATCTCGACGTACTGGCAACGCAAGGCAGCGATAACACCGCGAGCGTGTACCAGTGGGTGCCGGCTGTCGATGTTGCCGAATTAGACGACCGCTTCGTGTTGCGTGCCGACGTCCCCGGTGTCGATCCGACTGCGATCGACATCAACATGGAAGGCGGCGTTTTGACGATCGCTGGCGAACGGGTGAGCGACGATGCGTCGGAGCGCGACGGTGTGCAGCGTCTCGAGCGGCGCAGCGGCAAGTTCTTCCGCCGCTTCCAACTGCCGAAGACGGTCGATGCTGACAACATCAGCGCAAAAAGCGCCCACGGTGTTTTGGAGGTCAGCATTCCGAAACAGGCGAAGCCTGAACCGCGGCGGATTACCGTCGCCGCCGCCTAAGGCATGCTCCACCGGCCGCCCCGCTACCGGAACGTTCCGGCAGCGGGGCGGTCTGTCTGTTATCGACACGCTGCCAAACGGCGGCACAGCGAAGGAAAACCTCGTATGCGAACACTGTTTTCTCGGGCCGGCGCCGTCGCCGTCCTCACCGCCGGTCTTGTTACATCGGCAAACGCGGCCTTACCGCTGGTCGTCGATGGACAACCGCTTCCGTCTCTGGCACCGCTCATCAAAGAGGTCGCGCCTGCCGTCGTTAACATTCAAGTCACGGCCACGCGGCCGCGCTCGTCACGGTTCGCCGATGACCCGCTGAGCCGGCGATTCTTCGGCATCCCCGAGGCACCGCGCGAACGCCAGGTTCAAGGGCAAGGCTCCGGCGTTATTGTGGACGCCGCGAACGGCTACATCGTCACCAATCACCACGTCGTACAAAACGCGGTCGAAATTCAAGTGACGCTGCTCGATGATCGGGTACTCGATGCCGAGATCATCGGCTCCGACCCCGGTACCGACGTCGCGGTGCTGAAAGTCGATGGCAGCGATCTCACCGAAATTCCGTTTGGCGATTCAGACGTCGCGGAAGTCGGCGACTTCGTCATCGCAATCGGCAACCCGTTCGGGCTAACGCACACGGTCACGTCCGGCATCATCAGCGCACAAGGCCGAAGCGGCATCGGTGACCGCGAGGCGTACGAAGACTTCATTCAGACCGATGCATCAATCAACCCCGGCAACTCGGGCGGCGCCCTCGTGAACCTTCGCGGCGAGCTAATCGGCGTTAACTCGGCAATTCTGTCGCGAAGCGGTGGCAATATCGGTATCGGCTTTGCGATTCCGTCCGAGATCACGCAGTCCGTTATGCGCCAACTCGTTGAATTTGGCGAAGTGCGCCGCGGCTTGTTAGGCGTACAAATCGGCACGATCGAGCGCGATCAAGCCAAGGAGTTCGGGCTAACGACGGGCGGCGGTGCATTGATCACCGAAGTCTCGCCAGGCTCGGCCGCCGAGAAAGCCGGCCTGCAACTCGAAGACATCATCATCGGCGTCGATGACAAAACCATCACCGACGCGAACGAACTTCGCAATGCGATTGGTTTGATGGCCGCCGGCGAGGTAGTCCGCATCCGCATCGTTCGCGATGGCCGCACACGCACCGTGCGCGCGACGTTGGGCGAGCGCAGTGAAACAGCAGCAGCCGCCGGTACGACGATCCACCCGGGGCTCGACGGTGCCGAATTCGCGACGGCCGACGAGGGTGGCGTCGAGATCACCAGCGTCGCGGAAGGCTCGCGTGCTGCGGCGTGGCAACTCGCCCCCGGCGATATCATTCTGAAGGTCAACCAGCGCACGGTAACCAGTGTCGCTGAGTTAACCGAGGCGGCCTCCGGCCAACGCGTGTTGTGGGTATTGATCCAACGAGGCAACACCCGCTTCATACGACAGATCCGCTAGGTACATGTGGTAACAAGCCCGCCGCCGAATCGATCGGCGGCGGGCTTTTTTTTTCACCGCCACGACAGTGGTAGCATCGCGGCATGGCTACAGGATGTCGCAACGCCTTGCTCCTCGCGATTGTACTTTTCGCGACCAACGCGCCGGCCGATACGACGCTACTCGACGACCAACGCGCCATCTTCAGAAACGCTTGGAGCTCAGCAGAGCGTGGCGATTGGATTTTATCGTCGCGCGAAACTGCGCTGCTGAAACCGTACGTGCTGTGGCCAGTTTTGCGCGGCCGCTACCTAGAGGCCACGCTCGCGACGACGCCGGCCAAAACGATCGAGGCGTTTTTAGAGCGCGAGGGCACGTCCCGTCCCGCGCGCACGCTTCGTTATCGCTACGCTCGCCATCTTGCTAAACGCGGCGAGTCGGCCCGCTATCTTTCGCTGTACGAGCGCTACTACGCATCGCTCGGCGAAGCCGAACTCGATTGCCACGCTGTCGCCGCACAGGTTCGCTCGAACGCGCCGATTAACGGCGCACTCGCACTCAAACTGTGGCTCATCGGTCGCAGCCAGCACAAAAGCTGCGACCCGGTGTTCGATTGGCTGGATGAATCGGGCCTACTGACGCGCAACGAGATTCAGCAACGCTTCGAGCTCGCCTTAGCCGCCCGCGAATACGGCCTCGCGCGTTGGCTCGCCAAACGTCTGGGTGAGACGGAGCAAGCAACAGCGGCGCGCTGGCTGGCGCTTCGCGACCGGCCGGCCGAAGCCTTAGCCGATACGCGCCGTGCCAAACTACCGACCTATCTCGACGAGATCGCCTACGGCGTTCGACGCCTAGCACGCGACGACTCAAAAACAGCGATGACGACGTGGCAGCGCCTTCGCAGCCAACACGACTTCGACGCGGAGCTGGAGGCGGCGACAACCGAGTCGATCGCGCTGATCGCGGCTTGGCGCCATGAACCCCACGCCGGCGAGTTTATGCGCTTGGTTCCGAACGCATTCGCCTCGCTGGAGCTTGCCGAGTGGCGGGTCCGCGACGCGTTGCGCCGCCAGGACTGGGCCGGCGTTCGAAGCGCCATCAATGCGCTGCCGAATGCCGAGCAAGGCCGCCAGCGCTGGCGGTACTGGCGCGCCGTGGCATCGCTCGACAGTGCGCCGGACGCGGCCGAACAAACGCTACGAACGCTCGCGAGCGAACGCAGTTACTACGGCTTCCTCGCGGCCGATCGCGTTGGTGTCGACTACGCGCTCGCCCACCGCGCCGTCGCCGCCGATAGTGCGATCCAGGCAACGTTAGCCGCCGATCCAGCGCTCAACATTGCCCTTGAGCTGCATGCGGTCGGCCTCAACGGCCGCGCGAGATCGGCGTGGGACAGCGCGATCCGTCAGCGCTCAACCGCCGAGCAACGCCAAGCCGCGCTGCTCGCCGCTGAGCGCGGTTGGGACTCGCGGGCCATCGCGACACTGGCCCGCGCGGGCGAGCACGACGATTTGGCGGTGCGCTATCCGGTCCCGTGGTATACGACCTTCGTCGGCGCAGCGCGCGAGAACGGGCTCGCTGTCGCCTGGACCTACGGCATCGCCCGCAGCGAAAGCTTGTTTATGCCGGACGTGCGCTCGGCCGCCGGCGCGGTCGGCGTCATGCAATTAATGCCGGCAACGGCGAAGGAAACGGCGCGCCGCGCCGACCTGCCCTTTCGGGGCCTCGCCACGTTAACCAACGCACGCAGCAACATTGCGATCGGCACACGCTACCTCGCGGGCCTAGCGCGCCGTTTCGACGGCCACGCCGCGCTAGCGACCGCGGCCTACAACGCCGGGCCGCATCGCGTCGACCGCTGGCTAAGCGGCGCGAACGGCATGCCGGGCGATATTTGGGTCGCGACCATCCCGTTCGATGAAACGCGCGGCTACGTGCAACGCGTCCTAGCAGCGGAAGCGGTGTTTCACTGGCGTCTAACCGATGCACAACGGCGCCTGTCGAAATCGCTACCACCAATATCAAGACCTGACCAGAAAGTCGCGACCGTCGCTAAACCCGAACGGCCAAGCGGTCGACTATAATCAGCATCCCTCGCAGCGACGCTGGCGAATACCATGTCTCAACCCACCGTATGCCTTTTGGGTGGCACCGGTTTTATCGGCCGTCAACTGGCCGCAACACTCGCGGCCAACGACATCAAAGTGCGTGTCCCCACCCGCTACGCCGACAGCGCGCGGCGGCTGCGTGTGTTGCCGACGGTCAAGGCACGGATCGCCGACGTCCACGACCCCGCCGCGCTGGCCGACGTGCTAGCGGGAACCGATGCCGTCGTGAATTTGATCGGCATCCTCAACGAGTCCGGCAATAACGGTCGCGGCTTTGACCGCGCGCACGCCGAGTTCGCAGAAAAACTCATCGCCGCGGCCGACAGTGCCGGCGTAAAACGGCTCGTTCAAGTAAGCGCGCTGAAGGCGAGCCTCGAGGGGCCTAGTTACTACCTGAAGTCGAAAGGCAAAGCCGAAAAAGCCATTCGCGAGTCCGACCTCGACTGGACCATCTTGCAGCCATCCGTGGTATTCGGCGCTGAGGATTCATTCACGAATCGCTTTGCGGGCCTGCTAAAGATTTTGCCGGTGCTGCCCCTCGCGCGACCAAACGCGCGCTTCGCACCGGTGTACGTTGGCGATGTCGTCGCTGTTATCGAGCGAGCCCTCAGCGACGAGACGATGATCGGTCAGACCTACCAGCTGTGTGGGCCGCGCATCTACTCGTTACGCGAGTTGGTCGACTTTATCCGTGAAACCGCGGGCCACAACGGTATGACTATTGGCCTGCCAGACTCGCTGGCCAAGCTACAAGCACGAATCAGCGAATGGGTGCCGGGCAAGCCGTTCTCGATGGATAACTTTCGCTCGTTGACCGTGCACAGCATCTGCGACACGAGCGCCCTGAAGACGCTCGGAATTGAGCCGCGCTCGCTCGAAGCGATGGCACCGGCCTGGCTCGCACCGGTGTCCGAAGACGCCCGACTCGATAAGATTCGCCGCGACGCCGGCCGCTAGGGCACAGCCGGCAATGCCGCGCGGCGACTGGTGTTGTCCGCCAGCGCCGCCACCTCAGCCGTTCGCGCATAAAAACACGGCAGCGCGCGTTCGCAGTCCTCATACACGTGCAAAAACGCTGGCACCAACGTGTAATACGTCGCAATCGGCACCAGCATCGCGTTGTTCGACGGTGCCCGTGGCGACGCCGGTAAGCCACGGGCGTCGGCCAGCGCCTGATATTGCGTTGCGAGGTCGGCGAACGCTTGTTGCTTTAACGCCATCTTTGCCTCGTCACTGCGCTCGCTGGCATACACCGCCTGCAGCCGCTCGCGGGTCGCTAACGCCAATGCGTTGAATTCGTCGCGCAGCGTGCGTCGGCGCTGATACGCCGCAATCGCATCAGTCGATATGCGCGTATCCGCCCATCGTGCCAAGCCGATATCCGCGACCGCCGTCGCGTACGACTCGTTAAACTCGGTATCGCCCTTCACGTAGAACTGCTGGTGCGCGAGTTCGTGAAACAGCGTCGCGACGAGCGCCACCGAGTCGCGCGTCAGCATTGTGTTCAGCACCGGATCACGAAACCGCCCGAGCGTTGAGTAAGCCGCGACGCCGCCAACGTAGGTGTCGTAGCCGCGTTTGCGCAGTTTCTCGGCATCGCGCTCGGCGTAGACTTGCTTGAAGTGACCGCGGTAGCTGACACAGCCGACAACCGGAAAACACCACGTGTACGGCGCTACCGATAGCGCGGGTGCAGCGAAGACATTCCAAACGACGTACGGGCGGCCAAGGTCGGTATAGCTCGCGTAACTGCCATTGTCCGGCAGCATCAGTTCATCGATCGCGAAGCGGCGCGCATCGCGCGCCAGCGTCAACCGCTCAGCCACATCGCTCTCGAGTGAGCCGGCGTTCAACAGCGTATCGATATCTTGCCGCTCGCGTAGCACCTGCCACTGACCGTTCGCTGCACGAAGGTAATAACAGCCGTTCAAACCGGTCAATAGGGCTACGACGAGCGCGGTGGCGACGACGAAAACCCAGCGGCGGCGGAAGACGGTGGATCGCACGAATCGCTCGTTTCGATTAACGGACAGGTAGGATAGCAATATGGACGTTTATCTGGTCGGTGGCGCGGTTCGCGACGAACTGCTCGGTCTCGATGTTGTTGAGCGCGACTGGGTCGTCGTCGGCAGCACACCGGCCGCGATGGAAGCAGCCGGTTACCGGCCGGTTGGCAAGGACTTTCCGGTGTTCCTGCACCCGGAGACCAATGAGGAATATGCATTGGCCCGCACCGAGCGCAAAAGCGGGGTCGGCTACCACGGCTTCACCTTTCATACCGGCCCGGATGTCAGCCTCGAAGACGACCTTGTTCGCCGCGACTTAACGATTAATGCAATGGCTCGTCGCACGTCCGGCGAGCTCGTCGACCCGCACGCCGGTCAGGCCGATATCGACGCACGGCTGCTCCGCCACGTCAGTCCGGCCTTTGCTGAAGACCCAGTACGGGTGCTGCGCCTTGCTCGGTTCGCCGCACGGTTTGCCGCGCTCGGCTTTCAGGTCGCGCCGGAAACGGTCGAGTTGGCGCAGCAGATGGTGGCCGCCGGCGAGATCGATCACTTGCAAGCGGACCGCGTTTGGAAAGAGACGGAACGGGCCTTGGCTGGCCCGCGACCGCGGGTGTTTTTCGAAGTGCTGCGCGAGACCGGCGCACTCGCCCGTGTCTTCCCAGAAATCGACCGGCTGTACGGCGTGCCGCAGCCGGCTAAACACCACCCCGAGATCGACACCGGGCTGCACGCGATGCTCGTGCTCGACGCCGCGGCTGAACTCTCGCCGGATGTCGCGGTGCGCTTCGCCGCGCTAGCGCACGATCTCGGCAAAGGCCTAACGCCGCCCGACCAATGGCCATCGCACCATGGCCATGAGCAGACCAGTGCGCGCGTTGTCGGTGAACTTGCCGAACGCTTACCGCTGCCGCGGGCCGTGCGCGACCTAGCCATTATCGTCGCGCGCGAGCACGGCCGGGTGCACAAAGCGTTAGAGCTTCGCCCCGGCACCGTGTTGAACGTGCTTAACGCGATCGACGTATGGCGCCGGCCGGAGCGGCTCGATGCGGTACTTGCCGCGTGCGAAGCGGACTCGCGCGGCCGGACCGGCTTTGAGGACGCCGCCTACCCGGCCAGCGACTACCTGCGTGCCTGTTACGCAGCCGCTCGCGCCGTATCGACCGACGCATTAATCGCCGACGGCTTCAGCGGCCAAGCATTGGGTGACGAATTAGCGCGGCGCCGGCAAGCGGCGATTGCGGTGGTCAAACGACAGTACGCCGACTAGGTATCAGCCGCGCGGCGGCGACGTCACCGGCGTTTAGTTGCCGCCAAAAAAGTAGACGAACACGTTGGCGAAGTACGCGCCTTCGGCGCCGTCCGCCTCACTGTAGCCAACGCTAAGTTCCAGATCGGTCCGTTTACCGGCCGGCAGTGTCCACAGCAGTGTTGCGCTGTCGACCTCAAGACCGCCGATTTCGAGCGTATCCCGGCCAATTTCGATACCGACAAGGTGATCGCCAAGTGGCCACTCAACGCTGCCAGTCAGCGTCGACTCACGCAGCGCCCCGGCGATACTGAGCGTTGTAGGGTTAAGGCGCAGCACGCGCTCGATCGACCCCGCCGCAGCGATGTTGCGATCGTAGTCCCAACGCATACCGCGAACACCGATCGAAAAGCCATCGTCGTTACGGTAGCGCACGTTGCCGCCGATGCCGTCGGCCACGAGGTCAACGCCGACATCGCGCCCCGGCAAAATCACGCCCGGCTCGATTCGCAGCGTTAGATCGATGTCGCGCCGTTCGGCATCGAGTCCGAATCGAAAACCGGCGGCCGTAACGGCGAGGCCAGCTCGATAATCGATGCTGTCAACGAAATCGCTATCGCCCCACGTCCCAATCGAAAACCGGCCGGTGAAATCACCGATATCTTGCGTGATACCGATTGTGAACGCCTGCGTTTCAATCGTATCGGTCAGCGTATCGCCCTCGCTTGCCGCTGCCGTGAGCGTCAAAAACGTGGAATCGGTAACGCCGACATCGACCAACGCGGCGAGCGAGCGGCCGCTGGCATCGTCAGCACCGAAACCGCCACCGACCACGAATTCCGTCGCGGCCGCCGTTGTCGTGACGGCGAGCGCGGCGACGACAGTAACGCTACGCAAAAACACCGACGATCACCGCCGCTAACGCGATTCGGTACAACGCAAACGGCGCCATGCCCATACCCTCGACGAACTTCAGGAAAAACCGGATCGTCAAATACGCTACCAGGCCTGACAGCGCAGCACCAAGCGCCAGTTCGCCCCAGCGTACCGCCTCGCCGCTGTCAACGAGGTCCTTAATGACTTTGAGGCTCGCGAGCACGATGACCGGCACCGACATCAGAAACGAGAAACGGGCGGCAGCCGTGCGGGTAAAGCCGAGCGCGAGCGCGGCCGTCATCGTAATGCCGGAACGCGAGGTGCCGGGGATCAACGCGAGCGCTTGCGCTATTCCTAAGGTAATCGCCGTCTGCAGACCGTAGTGTTGTTCGGTTTTGACCTTACGGCCGAGCGCATCGGCCGCCCACAACGCGATCCCGAACACGAGCGTCGTTGTCGCGATGACCAGCGGATCGCGTGCCACGCTGGCAATAAGATCGCCGGCCGCCAAGGCGACCAATCCCGCCGGAATGGTCGCCGCGACCAACAACAAACCGAGCTTACCGTTGGCGCTGACCGGCTTGCCGGGCCGCATCGCCAAGACGCCACCAGCAATACCGACCAGGTCGCGATAAAAATAGGTGACAACACCGGCGAGCGTGCCGAGGTGTACGGCGACGTCAAACGCGAGCCCCTGGTCGGGCCACCCGAAAACGACCGGCGTTAGGACGAGGTGGCCCGAACTTGAGATCGGCAGGAACTCGGTAAAGCCCTGCACGATCGCCAACACCACAATTTGTAACAACGTCACAGGCTGTATCTCAGGTCTTGAACCGCGAAGCCGGGAATCGGCGGCAGTGTGCCACGACCGAGCCCAATAAAACGGAACCGCTCGCCCATTTCGCCGGGCAACGTCAAGGTTTTCACAGCGCTAGCCTGGGCCAGCATCGCGCCGCCCTCGAGGGCCGTGTCGTATTCATCGGCGAGTCCACCGGCGACCAAGAACCCAGCCTGCGTCGCAAAACCGACGACGTCGAGACCGCCGGCAATAGCCGTAGCCGCAACAACGCTGAAGTCGACCCACGCCGTCATGTCCATCAATCCGGGCGCCAACAAGGGGTCGTCGATGGCATGCTGGCGAAAGTGGCAGCGAAACGTACCGTCGCTGCGCTCATCGGCGTAGTACTCGCGACTGCCGGCGCCGTAGTCGATCAACAGGATTAATCCAGTGCCGACAGTGGCCGCCAGCGCGTCGACCCATGGCACCAGCCCCGGTGCGTATTCGGACCGGTAACCGGTTGGCAGCGCAGCACCGCGGCGCGACACGAGCGCGCTAAGATCGTCGGCCATCGCCGCAGCCGGCGTGCGTGCCGCCAACGTGAGTTGGCCTTCATCGGCTGCGATACCGATCTCGCGGTACCCGTCGGCCGCGCAGCTAAATCGCCGGACGGGCAGCGCATCGGCCACTTCATTGGCAACGACAACACCGTCAATCTGCTCGTTAGGATCGGCGAGCCACGTTAGCGAAACGTTTGGGTGTGTTTGCCAGTGCGACAATCGCTGTTGCTGGCGGGCAACCAGGTCGGGACTGACATCAACAAGCCGGTAATCGACCGACCGATCGTGCGCAACAAACCACGCGATGATCGCATCGGCTAACGCACCGCTCCCCGGTCCGTATTCAACGACGATGTTGCTATCGACCGCATCGAGCACCGCGGCGATGTTGCGCGCAATTACACGGCCAAACAGCGGTGAGACCTCGGGCGCGGTTATGAAATCGCCGTCACTGCCGAGCTTCGGCAAACCGGCCACGTAGTAGCCGAGCCCCGGCGCGTACAACGCCTCGTGCATAAACGCATCGAATGGCAAGAAGCCATCAGCAGCGGCAACGGCCCGGATCAGATGTTCGCGGACCGCGTCGGCGTGTGCGGCGAGCGCGCTCGGCAGCGCAGCGCGAAAATCGGCGGTCGATGACAACGGCGTGGCTCCTGCGGTCAGCGGCGACCCAGCGGTCGCCGCGCGCAGTATACGGAACTCAGCCTGCCGTTAGATCGCGTTGAACTCGCGGTACGCCAAATCGTTACGCAGCGGCTCGCGCGCGGCCTCGCTGCGATCTGGTTTCGACGTGACGGTCGTTACCGGTGGGCACGCTCCGTTTTGCAGATACTCGAGCGCGGTTACCAGCGCAGGATCCGTAGGGCCGCCAACCGGCTGATCGAGATCGTCCGGCGCCGGGCAATCGACGGGTAAGCCATCGAAGTACTGCCCTTGGCCCAACGAGTTAACCGTTTCGAACGCGGTCGGGCGCATCCGGTTGTCGCAAAAGTCAATTCCAACCTGGCCGACAGGCTTACCGAAGGTGTCGTCGCCGACAATGACGACCTCAACGTGCGGCTCCATCGAGTTTATGACGAGCTCGCTGGCCGACGCCGTGGCGCCCGAGGCGATCACGACCAGTCGTGCTAGCGACGGCGAGTTCGCGCGTTGCTCAAATAGCTCGGTGCTGTTGGAGGCGCTGTTGTTCGCGTTAAATAACGTGCGCGAGAACACTTGGCTCGGCGCGACGGCACTGCCAAGGTAGTCACCGAGCAGGTCGGCGATGCTTACGAGACCACCGCCGTTGTAGCGAAGGTCGAGAACAAGGTCGGTAATGTTGGCCGCATTGAAGTCGGCAAACGCTGCCGACAACTCACCCTCGGCCGTGCTGACAAACGAGGAGAATTCGAGATAGCCGACATCGCCGCCCGCCGTCGAGATCAGCCGGTACTGCGGGATCGGGTCGATGGTGACCGTGTCTTTCGTGACGGCCACTTCGTACTCAGTGCCGTCGAGGCGGCGGTTACGGAACGTGCGGGTAACGCCAATTTCCGACGGTCCAAACGCGTTGGCCAAACCACTCGGTCCCAGCGACGCGACCGTTTGCCCTTCGATGGCAATGATCTCGTGGCCGCGCTCGAAGCCGGCAAGCGCTGCCGGACTTCCGGAGAACACGCGCGAAAACCGCGCTTGGTTGTTTTCGAACCGGTACGAGAAGCCGAAGCCGCCGAATTCACCGGAACCGAACAACGCATTGTCAGCGGCAACCGTTGTTATGAAGCTGAACGAGTCGAGCGGCTGGAAGCTCGTTAAGAACGCGAGCACGTCTTCCGGCGTCGCGTACTGATCAAGATCAACGTTCGCCGGTAACAAATCGTTCCAAAAATACACATCGCGCATCGCGTCGAGCACGAACTGTTTCTGGCCGTCGATTGAGCATGCATCGGTACCGGCCACCGGGCCGGGCGCGACGAGCCCGCCGTCGCCACCGCCCCCGCCGCAGCCAGCAAGGGCCGTCAACGTGGCACAGACGCCTAGAATGAAAACTCGCCGCATACCGATACCCTCTAGCGAACAGCTATTACTCTGACAGCGGTGCGGCCAGTTTGCTGCACCGTTTTGACGAAACATAGCGGGTTTAGCCGATCCTGTGGGCTAGCGCACATTTCGACACGTTTGTGTCGCCAGCTTGCGTCAGTCGGGCCGCGTGCCGCGTTCGATCTCGACCCCAACATGGCGCGATCCACGGATCGCGCCAGGCTTGCTGACGCGCACCCGAATCCACGGCACCGCGTAGTTGCCGAGCACGTAGTCGGCAATCGCGCCCGCCAGGGCCTCGACCAGCTTGAACTGCCCTTCGCGGGTCAGTGCTGCAACGCCATCGGCCACCGCTTTGTAGTTCAACGTATCAGCGACGTCGTCGCTGACAGCGGCGGCCTGGGTATCGAAGGCCATTTCTAGCGAAATTTCGATGCGCTGCTCAATCTGCCGTTCCCATTCCCAGATACCAATCACGGCAGTGACGGCAAAATCCTCGAGAAAAACGCGGTCCATTAGGCAGCCTCGCGCGGCGGGTCGAGCTCGTCGAGCGGCCAGCGCGGCCGCGCCATAATGGCCGGCTCACGGCTGGCATCGGCCAACCGGAGTGCACCGGTCAGCGCGATCATCGCGCCGTTGTCAGTGCAAAACGCAATCCGCGGGTAATAGACCGTGCCGCCACGCGCTTCGAACGATGCTTTCAATTGTTCGCGGAGCATACGGTTGGCGCCGACGCCACCGGCAATAACGAGCCGTGTGTGGTCGAGATCGCGCGCAGCGCGAAGCGCCTTGCCGGCGAGCGAATCGACGATGGCTGCTTGATAGCTGGCCGCCAGATCCGCCGCCAGCTGCGGATCGTTTGCGACGGCCGACTCTCCGAACTCTTTGAGCTTGATGATCAAGGCTGTCTTTAACCCCGAGAAGCTAAAATCGTACCCCGGTTTTTTCGACAGCGGCCGCGGAAAATCAAACCGTGTGGCATCACCGCCATCGGCCAGTTTGGCGAGTGCCGGTCCGCCCGGGTATCCGAGCCCGAGCGTTTTCGCGCCTTTGTCGAACGCCTCGCCAGCGGCATCGTCGAGCGTCGTGCCAAGGATGCGGTAATCGCCGATCGCTCGGACATCGACCAGCAAGCTATGACCACCCGAGACGAGCAAGGCGAGAAACGGAAACGCTGGCGGTTCATCTTCGAGCAGCGGCGCCAGCAGGTGCGCCTCCATGTGGTGGACGCCGATCGCCGGCACACCCCAGCCAAAGGCCAGTGAGCGCCCGAACGCCGCCCCGACCAGCAGCGCACCGACGAGACCTGGGCCCGCCGTGTAGGCGACCGCACCGATATCGCTGGGGGTAACGCCGGCATCGGCGAGCAGCGCGCGGGTCAGCGGCGCAAGTCGCCGCTGATGATCGCGCGAGGCCAATTCGGGCACGACGCCGCCGTAGACGGCGTGCAAGTCGGCCTGGCTGAACAGGCGGTGTGCGAGAAGGCCCGCCTCGCAGTCGTAGAGCGCGAGGCCGGTCTCGTCACAACTGGTCTCGATACCGAGCACAATCATTGGTTTGGAGCTTTGCATTCGTGGTACGGCGACGCTACACTTGACGGTCTTTGGCCCATTAAACCGGCAACTCGCCGGGACGACAACACAATGCCTCAGGTTAAGGTTCGGGAAAACGAATATTTTGACGCCGCGCTGCGGCGCTTCAAGCGTGCATGCGAGAAAGCGGGCATCCTGACAGAGCTTCGCCGCCGCGAGTACTACGAGAAGCCAACGCAAGAGCGCAAGCGCAAAAAAGCGGCGGCCGTGAAACGCCACCTGAAACGTTTGTCGCGCGAGACCAATCGGCGCAAGCGCCTCTATTAGCCAACTCTAAAGCGCCCGCACACCGTGCGGCGCGGTGCCACGTCATGGCGCTCAAAGACCAACTCAATAACGACATCAAGACGGCCTTGAAAGCGGGCGATCGTGATCGCACCAGCTTGCTCCGTATGGTCACCGCAGCCATTAAGCAACGCGAAGTCGACGAGCGGATCGAACTCGACGACGCGGCCGTGCTCGGCGTTATTGAAAAGATGGTCAAGCAACGCCGCGAGTCGGAAAAGGCCTACCGCGACGGAAATCGCGCCGACTTGGCCGACAAAGAAGCGAACGAGATCGTCGTCCTCAAGGACTACCTCCCGGAACCGCTCGGCGACGCCGAGGTCGATGCGCTGATCGAATCGGCCATCGAACAAACCGGCGCGACGACGATGCGCGACATGGGCAAGGTCGTCGGCATGGTCAAAGCGGCCGCGCAAGGTCGTGTGGACATGGCCGCCGTCAGTCAGCGCATCAAGGCACGCCTCAGCTGAACGCCGCCGCGGCGCCGAATCGGCTAAGCTCGGGGGTCCGTTAGCCATCGCCGGAGCGACACTTGGCCGGACGTATCCCACAGCACTTTATCGATGAACTGATCGGCCGCGCCGATATCGTCGAGGTCGTGGGCGCCCGGGTGGCACTGACCCGCGGCGGACGCGAGTACAAAGGGCTCTGTCCGTTCCACGGCGAGAAAACGCCGTCTTTCACCGTCAGTCCGGACAAAGGCTTTTACCATTGCTTTGGCTGCGGTGCTCACGGCACCGCGCTCGGCTTTCTGATGGACCACGACCACCTTGGCTTCATCGAAGCGGTCGAGCAGTTGGCGGGCATGGTCGGCATGGAAGTGCCGCGCGACGCCGGCGACGAGAAACTGCGCGGCAGCGATCGCGTCATCGACCTGCTACGCCGAGTCGCCGAGTTCTACCAGCGCTGCCTGCGCGAGCACGAGCCAGCGGCCGAGTATTTGAAGAGCCGCGGCATCGACGGTGAGACGGCCCGCGATTACGCGATCGGTTACGCACCAGATGGCTGGGACACACTCGCCAGCGAATTCGGCAGCGACACCGATACCGAAACGTTGTTGCAAGCCGGTGGGCTGGTTATCCGCCGCGATGACGGCGGCTATTACGATCGCTTCCGCGACCGTGTCATCTTCCCGATCCGCGACGGCCGTGGCCGCGTCGTCGGTTTCGGTGGCCGAGTCCTCGGCAAAGGCGAACCAAAGTACCTCAACTCGCCCGAAACGGTCGTGTTTAGTAAGCGCCGTGAGCTCTACGGTCTTTACGAGGTGCGCCGTCGCTTGCGCGACATCCCGCGGCTCATCGTGGTCGAAGGCTATATGGACGTGGTCGCCCTCGCCCGCAACGGTGTCGACAATGCGGTCGCGACGCTCGGCACAGCAACGACCGACGAACACTTAAAGCGTCTGTTTCGAATGACCGACGAGGTTGTGTTTTGCTTCGACGGGGACCGCGCTGGCCGCCAAGCGGCGTGGCGCGCCTTGGAAGTCGCGTTACCCGAAGCGCGCGATGGCCACCAGATGCGGTTTGCGTTCTTACCGGATGGCGAGGATCCCGATTCACTCGTCAAAGCCGGCGGCAGTCAGGCGCTTGAGCGCGAACTCGACGCGGCGCTGAGCTTGTCAGACTTTATGGTTGATGAGCTTTCCAACGGGCTCGACAAAACATCGCTCGACGGGCGCGCACAGCTCGCAGAGCGCGCGAAACCACTGCTCGCCAAAGTCCCCGCTGGCGTCTACCGCGAGTTGCTGATCGAGCGACTCGCCGACGAGGTCGGGCTTGCCGGCGCCAAGCTCACCGAGTTAATGAAGCCGGCAAAAAGCGCGGCCCAGCCGGCGCCCGCACCGGCCCGCAGCAAACGCCGGCCGCCCCAGCAACTAACCCTGATCGCCCGCACGATTCGGGCCTTGCTGCACCGCCCATCGTTGTCCGACGCCGTGGACCCGGCCAACCTTGCCGATTTGACTCGTCCCGGCACTGAGTTGTTGCTGGAACTCCTTGAAACGGCCCAATCTGACCCCAACCTTTCCCCTGCAGCGTTACTGGAACGAATGCGTCCGCATGCGAATTTTCGGCATCTCGAGCGGCTGCTCGGGAGCGAGTTCATCGAGCATGACGAGCTCGACCTGGCGGCCGAATTCGACGGGTGTATCCGCCAGTTGCGTACCGAGGCTGTCGAGATGCGGATTGCGGCCCTACGGAGCCGCGGCGCCGCTAACCTGAGCGACGCAGAGCAGCGCGAGCTGCTCGTTGAGCTCCCGGCGCTTATCCAGACGCTTCGGGCCGCGCCAGTGAACAGCGCAAAATGAAGCAAGATTCAGGCCAGGATTTGATCAAAACTGCCGAACAAACAACCACTTTGGAACTCTAAATCGCTACGCGTTAGACCGGGCCGCTGTTACAATTGACGGTTTACGTCCGCGTCTTTTATGAGGCACAGGCACTTGAGCGAAAAAACTACCCCTACAAATATTCTGCCGACCGACAAGCAATCGCAGCTGAAGCTGTTGATCGCGCGCGGTAAGGAGCAGGGTTACCTGACGTATGCCGAGGTCAACGATCATCTGCCGAACGATATCGTCGACCCCGAGCAAATCGAAGACATCGTTAACATGATTAACGACATGGGTATCACGGTGTATGAAAAAGCACCCGATGCCGAGTCGTTGATTTTGTCAGACGCGGCGGTTGCCAACGACGACGACACAGAAGAGGCCGCCGACGCGCTGGCCTCGGTGGACAGCGAGTTCGGCCGCACGACGGACCCGGTGCGTATGTACATGCGCGAGATGGGCACGGTCGAGCTGCTCACGCGCCAAGGCGAGATCGAAATTGCCAAGCGTATCGAGGAGGGCCTAAACCAAGTGAAGGCAGCCGTCACGCGTTTCCCGCCCGCGATGCAGCACGTCGTTGATCAATACGACGAGATTCAAGCAGGCAATGCACGCCTGCAAGACTTCATCGTCGGCTTCATCGACCCGAACGAGCCGGAAGAGATTCCGACGCCCGGCGCGAAAAAAGACGACGATGACGACGACGAGCCAGCCGACACCGGTCCGGATCCGGAAGAAGTCGCGGCGCGGATGAAAAAATTCCGGCGCATCCACAACCGCATTTTGTCCGCGATTGAGAAAAACGGCAGCGACTCGAGCCAAGCCGACAAAGGCCGTCAGGACCTGATTTCAGAAATCATGGAGCTGAAGCTGTCGCCGAAGCTCTTTGACGTGCTCGTACAAGCGCTGCGCGACACGATCGCAACGATTCGTGCTCAAGAACGCTCGATCATGGCGTTGTGTGTGCGCGAAGCGGGCATGCCGCGTAAAGACTTTATTGGCAGCTTCCCGAAAAACGAGACCAACCTCGAGTGGGTCGACAAGCACATTCGCGCGAAGCGCAAACACTCATCGAGTCTGGCTCGCCTTAAAGACGACATTCTGCGCTCGCAGCGTAAGCTGCAGTTGATGGAAGAGATCTCCGGCCTCACGGTCCCGCAGATCAAGGAGATCAACCGCGATATGTCGATCGGCGAGGCACAAGCGCGCCGCGCCAAGAAAGAGATGGTCGAGGCGAACCTCCGACTCGTTATCTCGATCGCCAAGAAATACACCAACCGTGGCCTGCAGTTCCTCGATCTAATCCAGGAAGGCAACATCGGTCTGATGAAAGCGGTCGACAAGTTCGAATACCGGCGCGGCTACAAATTCTCGACGTACGCCACATGGTGGATTCGCCAGGCCATTACACGCTCGATTGCTGACCAGGCGCGCACGATCCGTATTCCGGGTCATATGATCGAGACGATCAATAAGCTGAATCGGATCTCGCGGCAAATGCTGCAGGAAATGGGTCGCGAACCGACGCCGGACGAGTTGGCCGAACGTATGGAAATGCCTGAGGACAAAGTCCGCAAAGTTCTGAAGATCGCCAAAGAGCCGATTTCGATGGAAACACCGATCGGTGATGACGAAGACTCACACCTCGGCGACTTTATCGAAGACGTGACGGTCGATTCACCGATCGATTCCGCGACGTCATCGGGGCTTCGCGAGACAACGCACTCGGTGCTTGCCGGCTTAACGCCGCGCGAAGCGAAAGTGCTGCGGATGCGTTTCGGTATCGACATGAACACCGATCACACGCTGGAGGAAGTCGGCAAGCAGTTCGACGTAACGCGCGAGCGCATTCGTCAGATCGAAGCGAAAGCGTTGCGCAAACTCCGCCACCCGAGCCGGTCCGATCAATTGCGGAGCTTCTTGATCGACGACTAGTTGGGATCAACGCAGAACAAAAAAAGGCGCCGAATCCGGCGCCTTTTTTTTGCAGAAAAGAATGACGAGGGTGTCAGTAGTCTTCGCCTGGCCCGACCCAGCCGCCATCGTTGGCCCGCACAATGTCGTCCTGAGCGCTACCCGCGGTTAGGACCAGCGCCGTCGCGCCGTCGGGCCCGCGGCTGTACAAATCAAAGTCCGTGTTTAGCGGCAGGTTATTGCCGTCTTTACGAAGCGGGCCCGGGCCACCGGCCGCGTCAACGGAAAGATACTCGTAGGGCTGACCCCACGGATCCTGCAAGCCGGCCAAACCAACATCAGCCAGCGTTACCGGGAAATTGCCGTCGTTATTGGTCGCCCACCGCTCGACCTCCAGCGCGATGCGCCCGATGTCGGACACGGCCGAGCTTGAGCGCGCGCGATCGATGTAGCCGATATATCCGGCGATGGCGAAGGACGCCAAGATCGAGACCATCGCAACGACCATCATCAGTTCTATCAAATTAAAGCCGCGCTGCGCGCGGCGCTTTGAAAGCGCTGCCGTGTCCACGGGGTGCAATCCATTGGCTACAAGACGGGCTTAGTGTAAGCCATCGTTGCACGCCAACGACAATGACTAATGGTCACTGTCTACAAAAAAAGGCGGCTCACCATCGGCGAGCCGCCTTTTTCCGTGGTTTACAGCGTTTTACAGCTCGTCGCCGCGACCGATAAACGCCCCATTGCTGGCGCGGATTATGTCGTCGTGAGCCCGAGAATTATTCAGTCGTCGGTTGCTGCGGTTGTCCGGACCGCGGCTCAGCAGGTCATAGTCGGTATTGAGCGGCACATTCGAGGCCGTACGGCGCTTTTGGTTTTTAGGCGTGTCGTCTTCCATCGGCTGGTACAAATACGGCCGGTCCCAGGGGTCCCGAAGGTCGCCCAGGCCGATCGTAGCGAGATCTGGCGGCAGCAAACCGTCGTTGTTGGTTTGATAGCGCTGAATCTCCAACGAGATACGGCCGATGTCGGTAACAGCTTTACCGACTCGCGCATCGTCGATGTAGCCGGTGTAGGCCGGGATCGCGAATGAACCGAGCAACGCCATCAGCGCGACAACGACCATCAGTTCCAGCAGCGTAAAGCCTCGCTCGGCACTGCGTATAGAGGTGTTTGGTGACATGGATAATCCCTCCCAGAATTGAATTCCATCGTACGGACAGGGCGTGATCCAGTCGTTGCGGGCCACCACGAATGGACCCGGAGACGGTGTGACAACGTTCACATAAGCGCGGCGTTAAATCAGAGCAACTCCGGCAAAACTGCGACAACAACCCCTCGGAAAAATAGGCTTGTGGTCTAACGCCGCAGCGGGCATGGTCCGCGCATGCGAACGTACCTCTTCGATCTTGACGGCACGCTGTTCGACACGGCGCCGGACATTGCCGATGCGCTCAACCTAACCCTCGAGGAACTGGGGCTCGCAGCGACGAGTCGTGACACGGCGCAGTCCTGGATCGGGGGTGGCGCCATCGTCTTGCTGGAGCGGGCGCTTCGGCATGCCGCGGTCGACGATCTAACACCGTCCGATGTGATGCCAACGTTCATGCGCCATTACGCGCTCACCAATGCCCGCGATGCCGCGCCGTTCCCCGGCGTTACCGAGACTTTGGCGGAACTGACCCGCCGCCAGCGAAAACTCGGCTGTGTAACCAACAAACCGGAGCGCTTCGCCCGCGAGATTCTTGAGAAGTCGGGTCTCGCCGCGCAATTCGGTGTGCTGATCGGTGGCGACACCCTCCCCGTTCGCAAACCCGAACCGTTACCCGTTACGACGGCCATGGAAACACTGGGCGGCGCTGCCGCCGAGACATGGATGGTCGGTGATTCGATGACCGACATGGACGCCGCCCGCAATGCGGGCGTCAACAGTGCCTGGGTGCCGTTCGGCTACCATCAAGGTGCGACCGTGTCCGAACTCGCACCGACCGAGGCACTGACGGAGTTTACGGACCTACTCGCGATCGACGCACGTTGAACCGGCGCCGGCCGCACGGCGTTTTCGATTTAGCCAGCGTCGGCTTCGTTATCAACAACGATGGTGACCGCCGGCGCTGCCGCCGCGATAAGCTGGCGCAGATCGCCGCGCTCAAGCTGACGGCGATACGCCCGGAGATCGATGAATCGATTCTGAGCAATCAGTTGCTGTTGTTCGGCCGAATAGTACGGGCTAGCGCCGATCGACATACCCGCGAAGCGCTGCAGCCGCACCATGCCCGGTACGTTAAGCGGCTTTTTTAGCACCAGACCGCAGATGTCCGCGGCGACCACCAGTCGCTGCACTGCATCCCAACGCGCGCTGACCGAAACGCCGATATTGAAGTAGTTGATGCCATCACCGGTCAGCTCCAGCCGCGTCTGCCGAGCGACGTAGACCAATAGAGCCAAAAACGGCGCCATGACCAACACTACAGCGATTCCGGCGCCAACGTTCTCGGCATCGCTACCGACAACCCAAGGAATGCTCAGCAATAACAACGCGATGGCGTACAGCGTCCAGCGGCGCAGTGGGTCTGCGCGAACAACGGTGGTTGCTTGGGAACTCAAAACAAGCGCTCAGCGGCGGTCGAGAGAAACGCGAATCACTCGGCGATATTTAAGATACGGCAAGTCTACGCTGCAGCGCCGGCGCCATTCCAGCTCGCCTGTTTAGTCACACAGCAGCAGCGCAGCCGTGGTGCATCGCACTCGCAGCAGCGCGGTCACCTAGGCGCGAGACGCGAGCCGAGCGGTACGCAGTAACAACAAGCTGGCCGTCAGGCTGGTGACTTCGTACACTGCACGCCGCGAATTTGTTTTAAGACGCATCGGGCCTGTAGCTCAGTTGGTTAGAGCAGGGGACTCATAATCCCTTGGTCGTAGGTTCAAGTCCTACCGGGCCCACCATTCTTTTGAATTGGTTGGAGGCAGCTGCAACTTACCAACTCAACGCGGCTTACCAGTGAGTGGAAAAGCAGCAGCGATTCAGAGGTGCCGAGCTTGACCAACGAAACGCGCTCACTGGAGCCGGACGAGAATCCGAACTCTCGCTTTGTCGTCGACCCGCCTTGGCCTATTCGCGGGTTGCTGTCGAGGTTCGTCGGCCGCGAAGCCGATCCACAGCGCCGCGATAAGCTGCGCGCGGCCTTCGAGGCTAAGCGCAAAGCACTCGGTGAGCCCCACCGCGTCGAATACTTCCACCAACTGGACGATCCTTACTCGTATCTCACGGCGCAGGTATTGAGCGATTTCGTGGCGCGCTACGATGTTGAGTTCATTCCCCACCTGGTGAACGCTGCGGCAGGCAAGGATCAACCTGAAATGGATAAACTTGCCGCTTGGGCCCGGCGTGACTGTGCGCACATTGCTCACCACTACGGTTTGCGGTTCCCGAGCGACGCCCCAGTCCACCCATCATCCGATCAACTTTGCTGGGCGGCCAATGTATTGGCCGGTCTAGGTGCTCAAGCGTTTATACAGCGCGTGGAATCCATCTGCGGCGCGCTTTGGGCAGGCACCGGCGACACAGCGAGCCAAACCGACGAATCCGCGCAAGCGGCTCTTGCCCACGGTACCGAACGCCGCGCCAAACTGGGTCACTACTCGGGGGCCATTTTCTATTACGGGGGGGAGTTCTATTGGGGCGTTGATCGCCTGCTCCACTTGGAGCGGCGGCTCCAGTCCCTAGGCTTAGGTAGCACCGACGCGGCTCTGGTGCCACGCCCTGCAATAGACGTTGCAGGCGTGGACGCGAGCGCGCTGACACTGCATTTCTACCCTTCGTTAAACAGCCCCTACACCGCGATCATTTACGACCGTACGATCGACATGGCACGTCAGTGCGGTATTCGGCTAGAACATAAACCGGTCTTGCCAATGGTCATGCGTGGCGTGCCGGCCAGCACGACCAAAGGCAAATACATCGTCTTTGACACCAAACGCGAAGCCGAGCTGCTGGGTGTCGGTTTCGGCCCGCTCGTGTTCGCCATGGGTACGCCCACGCGAAATGCCTATTCCCTTTTGGCCTGGGCAAAGTCGCAAGACAAGGACATCGCGTTCATGAGCGCGGCGCTGCGGCTGGCGTTCGCCGAAGGCGTATCGCTTGCAGGCACACGCGGGATGCGACGCGCGGTCACTGAGGCTGGGCTGGACTGGCATGAGGCCAAGTCAATACTTGGTAATGATGACTGGAAAGCGACAACAGCACGCCACCAACAAGAAATGGTCAACGGCATGGGCCTTTGGGGCGTGCCGTCATACCGCCTGACCGGCCCAGACGGTGAACCAGACCTGGCCGTCTGGGGGCAAGATCGCCTGTGGCTGATCGCCGCTGAGATTCGGCGTCGCGCCGGCCGCTAAACCCGTCAGCAAATGCCGCTGCACCAAGGATCCAACACGCTCGCTGTACGAGGCGTCTGCGCGTAGTGGTCCGCCGTCCTTGAACGCCCGGCGCGCGATCTGGCAATCCCAAATGGCCGGCTTTGGCCGGAGGTTCTAGTCCCGCCGGGTCCGCGGTGGTTTTTTTTGAACAGCCACCACCGCCACCGGAGTTAAACTTAGCCGGCATGCCGCACATCGAATTCAAATTATCGTCCAGGAATCGAACCATGCAACCAACGAAATTGCTGACTACGTTGACGGCGGTGTCTATCGCGCTCGCGAGCCTCGCTGGCTGTGTGAGCTTTGGCGATGAGCAAGAGCGCGTCGCCGTGCCCGGCCCAAAGCCGCTGACAATTGAGGTGCCGGCCGGCGGTACCGTAGCGTTGGAACTGGCCAACGGTGATGCAACGGTTATCGCCGCACCGACCAATCACGTCGAGATTTCTGTCGCTATTCGCTGCCCACAAGACTCAACGCGCTGTCGTGAACGTGCCGCCAAAGCAAGCCTCAATAGCAAAAACTCAACGAACAGCGCCCGCTTCGAGCTAGCCGGTGCGCCGGGATCGGGATCTGAGGTGACCACCGAGGTGCGCGTCCCGGAAGACCGCGCACTGGATGTTCGAATGAAATACGGCGCCCTTCGCATCGACAATCATCGGGCCGATCTCAATGTGCGAATGACGGCCGGTGATATCGACATCACGCGGCCAGAGCGCGGTGTAGGCCGCGTTGAACTTAAGGCAAGCGTCGGCGATGCGAGCCTGAGTAGCCCTAAGAGCGAACAAGAGGGCCGACGCCCGTTACTGGTCGGCTCCACCGTTGAATGGGATGGCACTGGAGACAGCACCGTCACTGCGCGCTTGCGCTTCGGTGATGTGGATTTGAGTCTTACCGAGTAAGAGCACACGCGCCACGTCGTCGCGCGATGCGTAAGTCCGTACTCAAAACATCGCGACTGACCTTGCGGCGCTGGAATCTCGACTCTGACGTCGATCCGTACACCGACATCTGTGCCGATCCCGAGGTGATGCGCTGGATCGGTGACGGCACGACACGCTCGCGCAGCGAATGCGCCGCATCTATCGCGGCGTTCGAGGCGGCGTGGGATCAATTGGGGTTCGGACTGTTTGCGCTGGAGGAACATGACTCCGGCGCACTCATCGGATTCGCAGGGTTGGCGGTCCCGACGTTTCTCCCTGCTGTCATGCCCGCCGTTGAAATCGGTTGGCGCCTGAAGCGGTCGCACTGGGGGCAAGGCTACGCGACGGAAGCGGCCCGTCGCGTTCTCGAATTCGGCTTTGATCGCTGCCGGCTCGATGAGATCATCAGCATTCACCAAGTCGGTAACGATGCATCGGCGCGAATTATGCAGAAGCTCGGTCTGCAGTTTCGAACCGCGTTGGTCGATCCCACCTGTGATCGCCCGGTCCATATCTATGCTGCGAGTCGGCGTTAGTCCCGCTTGTCGGCGACGCCCGATGCCCACGTTATCGCCATGGTGTTGTCGTCGAGCGTCCGATCGATACGCTTTAAAAACGGATCGACCGCAATGTAGGTTGGTCGTCGCTCGCTGATAAGACGGAGTACCTGCTGACCGCTGGTCAGGCGCTGTGACTCAACGCTGACAACACCGTCGGCGGTCAGTGGGGCGTCGGGATGCTCGGCCAGCAACGCAACATCGATACGCTCGTTCAATGCGATCGTGGTACTGCTGCCGTCGCCGGCAACGTCACTCTTCTCGCCGCTCAACGTAACGTCGACTTGGTAGCGACCGTCAGCGCGTTGTCGGCCGTTTGCCGATTCGATGCGAAAATCGTAGAGCGTAATACGCGCGAAGCTGTCGCGAAGGAACGCCAGTTCCTTATCATTGGCGCCGCTACGAAGTCGAGCCAGTAAATCCAATGTGGTGGCGTGGCGATCATCGCGATAGCGAAACTCGGCCAGCAGGCTACGAAGCGCGGCATGGAAACGGTCGGTGCCGTATAGGTCCTGCAGCGCCCACATGACCAAACCGCCTTTCTGGTAATGAATGTACGGCTTGTTTTCGGTGCGCATTAAGACTTGCTCGACGTCGACCTCATTGCTCCGGCCGCGAAGGTAGCGGTCATGCTCCCATTTTAGAAACCGTCTGAGATACGCCTCACCGTAGCGCTCGCGAATGAGCATGTACGCCGAGTACTGCGCTAGCGACTCCGACAAAACCGTACCGCCCTGCACGTTCGCCGGTGCGATTTGATGCCCCCACCATTGATGGGCTAACTCGTGCGCGGTTACCGAGTAGACATAGTCGATTGTCCGGGGACTGCGTAGATCGGCAACAAAACCAATATCCTCTGAGTACGGAATCGTATTTGCGAAACTCTGCGCAAACTGCTCATACCGCGGAAACTCGATGATACGAAGTTGCCGGTACTGATACGGGCCAAACTCCGCCCCAAAGTAGTCCAACGCGTGGCGTACCGCCTCGATCATCCGCGCCACATTCATGCCGTGTGTCGGATGGTGATAGACCTCGATGTCGATACCGTTGTGCCGCTCACGTTCCACGGTGTACTCACCAGATAACACGGTGAAGAAGTTCAACACGGGTTGCTCGGTCTGGTAGCGAAAGTAGCGTCGCCCACCGTCTCGCCATTCGCGCAGCAAACGACCCGGCGCAACAGCGATCTGCTCGAGATCCGTGGCAATCGTGATGTCGAGCTCGACGCGCTGTACATCGGCGCCAAGATACGTTCGCCAATACTGCGTCGTGTCCTCGAGCGCGGGAAACCCGTGTGCGACCCCTAAGCCGCGTTTGGTGCGTTGCTGCGGATCGGTCAAATTCTGGTCGGCATCGAATCCCAAGCGCGGCAGCAATTCTTGGTTGTTAATAAACGTACCGTTGCGGACCACGCGATTATCGACCTCCGACTCTCGGAAACCGCGATTGATGCGCTCGACAGTGAAGGCCAACGTGCGTGTCTCGCCCGGCAACAGCGGCTCTGTCAATGTGACATGAACGGCATTCAACGCTGCGTAGCGACGCTGCTCCCGACTACCCGCCAACGTATAGGTCACGGTATTACCCTGCGCCCAGCTCAGCATGAACTCGGTAATCGGCTGATCCGAGATGTTGCCAAGGCGGTACTCGCCATCGACAACCATCCGCCGCGACAGCGGATCGATATCAACGGTCAAGGTAACTGCACGAATTGCCGGTGGCCGCATCGCGTCGAACGCCTTCAGTTCACGCTCGTAATCGGCGCGCCAGTCTG
>JBCDBO010000038.1:0-30056 GCA_039183535.1 Pseudomonadota bacterium
AGAAACTTCGGCACGAGAAATAACGACAGGCCACGGACACCGGCGGGTGCATCCGGCGTCCGCGCGAGCACCATATGGACGATGTTCTCGGTTAAATCGTGATCCCCCCATGTGATGTAAATTTTTTGACCGGAAACGCGATAGGCGTCGCCGTCGGGGACCGCCATCGTTTTCACAGCGGCCAGATCCGATCCGGCTTGTGGCTCGGTCAAGTTCATCGTGCCGGTGACACCTGCGGACACCAGACCGTCCAAATAGCGTGCATTGAGGTCCGCATCACCGTGCGCGATCAGCGCCTCGATGGCACCCATCGATAGCATCGGGCACAGCGCGAACGACAAATTGGCCGAATTCCACATCTCGCTGACCGCGATATGCAGCACAAACGGCAATCCTTGCCCGCCGTGGTTCTCAGGAATTGCCAACGACAACCAGCCGGACTCTTGGTAGCTGCCGTAGGCGTCGGCAAACCCTGGCGCCACTTGGACACCGTCGTCATTGAGCGTAACGCCGTGCGTGTCCCCCACGACGTTGAGCGGCGCAATGACGTCGGCGGCAAGCTTGGCCGCCTCATCGAGCACAGCCGTTTTTAGCTCGGGCGTGGCCTCGGCGTAGGCCGAACGACTGGCGAGATCCGGCAGTCCCGCAATGGTATCGAGCACGAAAGCCAGTTCCTTAACCGGCGCGATGTAATCTGGCACAGCGTCCCTCCCGTCAGCGTCAAAATTTATTTGCTTGCGCCAAGCAAGTCAATAGGCTCGATCACATCGACTGCGAAGACGGCGCGCTAGCGACGCCGGGCGGTAACCCAAGCGCGCAACAACGCAAACGGTCCGGCCACGCCAGCACCGCGATCGCGGTTCGCTGCACCGATCGCGTATGCCAACCGCCATTGGCGGATCAGGATAGCCCAGGCTGCGGCGATAGAATGCTTCGGGTCGTAGATGTTCGTGGCCTCGGACGTCACCCCATTGAGCTCCAACACACACAACCCGTCGCCGCGCATTAGCGCATCGGCATTAGCGACCTTCACGTCGTAGCGGCCAAAGTAAAAACCGCTATATTTCTTACTGATAGTGTCAATAGCTCTAGTTAATTCTTCAGTAATCAAGTGCTCACCGTCGCGGAACACACAGCCTCGCGAGTGCGTCCCAAGCTCGACCAACGGATAGCTGGCACCACGTTCGATAACGCTCTGCAGAGATGTGCGGTGGCGCTGACAATGCACGTCCGCCAAGGCGACGGCACGAGCATCGTTCAAAATCAGTTGCTCGAGTGTCGACCGACCATCGCCGACTAGCGTCAACGGCTCTTTAATCGTTACCGCAAACACCGAGCCGGTCGACTCGCCGGGATGGCGCACGTAGAAAACGCCAAACTCCTCGCCGCCAACGAAGCGCTGCACGACGGTCGGTCCGTCATGCTCGTCCAGGTACCGAAGGGCTGCGCTGCGGTCTTGAGCGATACACACGGCCGCACCGCGCTCGCCGCTGTCCGGTTTTAAAACAATTGGGTAACGGCTGGC
The DNA here is from genome assembly GCA_039183535.1 of Pseudomonadota bacterium. Classification (GTDB taxonomy): domain Bacteria; phylum Pseudomonadota; class Gammaproteobacteria; order Steroidobacterales; family Woeseiaceae; genus JBCAXA01. Next base: position 1,526 of record JBCDBO010000038.1, read on the forward strand.
TCCGGCAGCGACGAAATCGTCCAAAGCGCCGATGCGCGCTTCCCGTTGGGCACTCGGCAACAACGCCCACGGCGCGACCGAGTCGCTCGGCAATGCCGCCAAAATCGCCGCTTTCGACTCGCCGATAAAGCCCCCTAATGGAATCGCTGGATTGGCGGCCGTGAATACGGTCAGGGCACGGTGGCGCAACCCCAATGCCACGAAAATCGGTACCAAGGGTGCGTAGATCAAAAGACTCGGCCAATACTCCCAGCGCCGCCAGCGGATCCAACGCCCGACGGCATAGCGGCGCAAGTCCCGATTGACGATAAGCCCAACCGCTTTGGTGCCAAGCCAAAGGACAATGCCGATCGTGAGCAATATTGGTAGCGCCCATCGTTGGTAGTCGTCTAGCCAGCCAAGCACACGCTCGCCGCTGCGCTCAGCGAGTAACACCAACGCCGGCGTCCACACCAACGCCGGCCCAATCAGTAAAACGGAGAACTTGGCAAGCGACATACCCAGCGCCCCGGCCGCGAAAAACGTTGGGAACCGCGTCCCAGGTACGAATCTTGCGATCAATAGCGCACCGATGCCGCGACGCTCAAACCAGCGTTCCGCGCGAGCGACCGCGCGGCGCTTATCGACAATGCCGAGTTTTTTCGCCCGTCGGCTTAGCCGTCCCGACCAATACACCAGCATGTCTCCGGTATAGATGCCGATGAATGCGTAGACAATCGCCTCGAGGACGGTGAGCGCGCCAGCCGACGCGGCAAGACCCGCCGCGATCGTTGCCAAGTCCTCGCTGACGTAGCTAAACAAGATGACGCCAATGCCGATCAGTACATTCGTCATACCGCCAGTTGGCGGGAGGGCCTCGCGATCGAATGGCAACGCAGCTGCTGCGAGACGTTTAGCGCTGGCGCCAGCACGTGCCGGTTGGGCACCCCCATCGACCCGGTCAACGAACGCGAGCCAGCAATCCGCGACGAGCGCCGGCTCGGCGAACGGTAACTCGTGACCACCAGGAAACGTCACCAACTCTGCCTGAGGAACGATCCGAGCGTGTTCAACCGCTGCGGCGTACGGCACGAGTGGATCATCGCGACCGTGGATAATAAGCGTAGGCTGACTGAGCGACTTGAGCGTTCCCCGTAGGGGCCGCTGATCCGTATCGTAGAAATTTCGGGCATAGGCGCGATTCACCGGAAAACGGTCGAGCCACCCGAAGTGCGGCACCAGCCAATCAATCGCTGTTAATGCTGCTAACTGAACCCAGTGTACGGCGTGGTTCGCATCGTAGTTGCCCAGCAACTCAAGTTCTTGGACGCCGATCGCCGCCAGCAACGTGACGGACTGGACGTTGAGGACATCGCCGGCAATGAGCTCCAACGCGACCCCACCCCCCATCGAATAGCCGAGGACATGAACGTCATCGATCTTCTGCGCTCGCAGCCACCGCTCTACGTGGCGTGCGTGGACACGGATGGAATAGTCATCTAGGTGTTGCTGGGACAGACCGAAACCGGGTAAATCAGGCACTAATACACGCACGTCATCGCGCGCCGCAACGATCGCCTTGGCTAGTCCAGTCATCGAACTGCCCGCGACCGGCGAGCCGTGCAATAACAGCAAGGTCGCCGGTGCGTTAGCCGGACCGAACTGCCGATACACAAGGCGGATATCGCCGTCGAGGGACGCTACGGCCGCCTCCGGCGGTAACGCGACCGTTGTAGGTAGCAGCGCACTGCTCAGCCAAGAAGCTAGCAATAAAACAAGATAAATCGATAGCGCCCAGCGACGCTTCGTCATCACCAAGCGCCGCTACGACGTTTATCAGTGCCGCGCACGTTGCACGTCGCCGCACCCAGGCAACGACGCGCGGTGGCGCACCGTCGATGGTGCGAGGCCGAAGTCCTTGGGTATCTCGATACCGAATCGCGTCAACAACACGGCAATCAGCGCATAATGGTGCGCTGTGTGGCTAATCAAAAACTCGAGTTCGCGGCCGACACTCGAGCGGTTTGCCGGCGCATCTACAGACCCCGGCTCATGCTGCACGTCGACGGCGCCGTTTACCCCATCGGACAAAGACTTTAGGCGCTCAAGCAATGTGGCTAAGCGGGCCCCGGTGTAGCGAACATCGGTCTCGGCACGATTGTCGCGGGAACGACACGCGTAATCGATCGACCTGTTTGCCAAGCCATTGAACAAGCAATCGTAGTGATCGAGGATGTGCCGGACGTGCGCGCCGATCGACGTCCCCAGAACGCCTGCATCACAATGCGCATAACTTCCGGTCGGCAGCTGCTGTAACAGCTCGGCGAGCTGCTTGAGCTGCCCCCTGCAGGCCTCGGCCGTAGATTCAATACTCATGCTTCAAAATTCCAACGGTATTTACCGAGCTGTGCGTCGACGGCGCTATGCAGTTGCTCCGCGAGTTGTTTTCGGTCCGTGCCACGCAACGGCGCATCACCGAATACAAGTCGCGCAGCGAAACCGGGCAAGGCCAACAGGTTTAGGATGTGTGCGGCGAAGCCGGCATCGCCCCACCAACAGATTTGATCGGCGGTCCGCGCTTCGTTATCGGCTGCAGTATCGATGCGATAACTTAAATAGCCGTGATTGACCGGGTAATCGAACTCGGCAGCCATTTGCAACAGCGATGGTCGAAACGGCAAGACCGATTCACCGGCGGTGCTAGAGCCCTCCGCGAACACAACGACGCTGGTGTCGGCAGCAAGTCTGGCCCGTATGCTGGCGTTTGCCACCGGTAGACTACGGTGCCGTTGTCGGTCAACGTAAACAGTGCCGGCGATCGTGACAAGATGACCGACAAGCGGCCAATGCCTGACATCGCTTTTCGCCACGAACGCCGTGCGCATCTCACTGGCGATCAGCACGATATCGACGTAACTGAGGTGGTTAGCAACGAACACACCGGTTTCGGTGGGCGCTTGCCCGATCACATCACGCTCCAAACCGATAATGCGGCAAACAGCACGCGACCACAGCATGAGCACCAACGATTGCGTGCGCAGACGAATCGACGAATCCGCCGGCAAGACGCTAACGACGAGTAAAGGCACGTATCCAAGCAGCGAAACAAGCGCCAGCGCGACGATTCGAATTGCGCGTCGAACGTGTAGCACTAGCGTTCATCCAATCCAAATAAACGCCGGGCGCGACGATCAAGCGACTCAATATCGAAAAGCGCCAGAAAATCGATCGTCTTAAACTGCCGGTCGATCGCCGCTTCACTGACGATTTCGGCACCGTATTGCAAATACAACCGCATCAATTTCGGAATCGGTGCGCGCGCCGGTGTAATACCGCTCGTCATGGGCAGCTGATAGGACTCACGGACTCGCACGCGAAAGTCTTGTCGGCGATGACCATTCACATCGAGAAAATCGGCAACGCCCAGCGCTTCGGTTGGATCTTGCGACGTCAACGAACAACAGCCGAAAAAGTACCGAGCGCCACTGGCTTGCATATAGCGGGCCAGCCCCAACCACAGCAAGTACAAGACGCGCGTGTTGCGGTGCTCGGCGGCGATACAGGCCCGGCCAAGTTCAATCGACTGACGCAATGTTGTCGCCGGCAAATCAGCCAGTACGAATTCATCGTCTGAGTAAAAGCCATGCTCGCGACCGATCGCGTAGGGGATCAACCGATACGTACCGATGGTTTTCGCCGTTGTCGTATCGTCGACCAACAAGTGCAAACAGTGCTGGTCGAACCGATCCCGATCGCGCATCTCAGCATAAGCGCTGTCGAGGCCCTCGCCGAGTTCGAGGTTAAAAACGTCGAACCGTAACTTAAGAACGGCATCGATCTCGGCCTCGGTACGGGCTAGCCGCAAGTGGTAACGATCGCTGCGTGCATCGATGCTCGGCAGCTTCGCGCCTACGGCTTGTATTTGCGTCAACATTGATTCTGCGCCGCACAATCAAACGTCACGCTTTCCAGCATCAGCGCCGTTACCGGCTCACCATGACCGGTAAAGATCGCGGCCGACATTGCGAGAATAGACTCGGCATTGGTCGCACGAGTTCGAATTTTTTCGATTTGCCGATTGAGTTGTTTGGAGACATAGCGAGCGACCCAATTCTTCGGCAAGCCGCCGCCTAACTCAGCGGTGGCGTGGACAGCGACGAATGTCTGCTCGCTACCGAGCCGCGCCATAAGCCAGCCGCCGGTATTGGCGGGCAAATACAGCGCCTTATCAAATTGGCGCTCATTGAGATCGGCAAGATCGCCGGCCAGTAATCGCTCACGGGCCATGGCGTGACCTCCGTTCGCCAGCGTCCAGCCATGTTCCCACCAAAGTTGGGTCGACACTGCGATCTCGCTCCGCGCCTGCGAGCGAATCACCCAATGTCGGTCGGCAATCGGCCACGGCAGATTGACGAACTGGTACCACAGAGCGGCACCGGCTGAGAGCTGGCGTAACTTCACCTCGACCAGGCGCGAGGCGTTTTGCTCGACGCTGCCGAGTGTCGCCACCCAAAGACGTAAGCGATCCTGCGGCACGATCGCTAACGCGATGACCTGGTGCACCATCGGTGCACCGGGCGAGGGCTCGACGCGATTGCGAAAGTTGATGACTTGTCCGTCCAACAAACGGACCAATTGGTCGTCGTTCGGCAGCGGTAATTCCAGCGTGGCCGTTGGCGCTGCGTTGTAACGGCGCAGCAGCTCGTACACCTCGTCGCTCGGCACACGCTCGCCAGCGCGCGCAGCGCTGGCGAGCACAAAGCAAGCAACCGTCAAACAAACCGATCGAAACCGCGGCATACATGAATGATAACAGTGTCGTCGGCGACGTGGCGCTAGGCCGGAACTGCATTGCCGATGAGTGGATAGCGCTCACGGTGCAATACGACGAGCGCCAGCAGCGCCACCCAACTGACAACCGCCATGATGAACAGCGTCGGATCGCCACCCTCTGGCGCGCCCGGAAATTTGACGGCAGCGCCAAGCGGCGTCGCTAGATGGAAGAAAATCGCGCCCGACAAAATACCAAGCCCAAACAACGCACCCCAGTGTCGAGTCGCAGGGATGAGCAGTAGTAACGATGCGACTAACTCAGCGCTACCGACCCCGTAGGCGCCGTACTTCGCGAATGGCTGGCCGATGGCCGTCAGGCCGATCGAATCGAACCAGGCACCGATCGTCGAGAAAATATGCACGGTTTCAACGGCACCAGAGAACTTAAACGGTAGAGACTGCAGGAAAACGACGACCGGGATCGCCACCAGTACCCAAATGACATATTTATTTTTCATCTCACCTTCCCTTTGTTGTTGTCGGCGGCCAAATAGCGGCTACACGATGTCTTGCCACTAAAGACCGCCGTAGTCACGCGATTATTTCAACGCTTCGCTTGGCCGAACCGCCACTCCAGACCAACATACAGATGCCGCGGGGGCGCTGGCTCAAAAAAACGGCCACCAAACGCATTAATACGAACGTTCGCTGGGTAATCTTCATCGAGGAGATTATTGATGCCTGCCGTCAGGCGAATCGCATGGCGCGACGGCGCGAACGTCCAGCCACTGCGCAGCCCAACAACCGTGTAGGCGCGCTGTTGCTCGGAACCGATGTTGTTAAGAGCGATTGCGCCAAAGCGCGTAATATCCAGCGCGGCAAAGCCGTTGTCCGAGAATTGGTACTGAGCGCTCACAGCGACGATGTGGCGCGGTATCCCCGGAGTTCGTAGACCGCTGAAATCGCTGCCGTCATCGGCCACAAATCGCCGGAACCGGAAGTCATTTAACGTGATGGCGCTCTCTATCGATAGATCCTTCGTCGCCGCCCAAGCGAGCGACAACTCCGCGCCATCGCGACGCGATGTTCCCGCGTTCGCGAAAAAATCGCGACCGGGTTCGCTGGCCAGCTCAAAGGGAATTAGCTCATCGCGTAAATCGATTCGAAACACGGTAAATTCAGCCGACAGGAACGCAGTGCGGCGCCAACGCCAGCCGATCTCCGCCGACCGCGCGATCGCCGGTTCGATTGTCGGATTAAAACCGCCGCCCGCGGGATTGGCGTACTCCGTCGTTGTCGGCGATTCGAAACTCCGCGCCACGTTGGCGAACATCGACCACCCGTCGTTCAATGCAACGACAGCACCAAGCTGTGGACTAAATTGGCGGAAGCGGCGTAATCCGGAATCATTGCCGTCCGCTAAAAAGTCATCGGTGACGCGAAAACGTAGCCAGTCGTAGCGACCACCGACGGTAAACTGCCAACGATCGGTCGGCGCATAGACCAACGCTGCGAACACACCGGCTGCGCGAACGTCTTCTTGCTGGTCGAGCTGCTGCGGCCCTCGACTCCCATCGAGATTGTCGAAGCGTTGGCGGCGATCGCGTTGTTCGTCAATGTCGAGGCCAAGTAGCCAGCGCAACGACGACGTCGATGCGCGGCTCAGCGTGACACCCGCCCCAAACACTTGGCGGTCCAGATCAACCTGACCGGCCGACGTGAATGGCAGCCGATTCGAAAAATCCCGGTCGACAGCGTAGGCGCGCCAAACCATCCGCTTATCAGCCCCGGCCGCTCGGTCCCACGAGACGCCGAGCCGCCACTGCGTCAACGCCTCACCCGCATCGAACTGAACGTTTTGCGAACGGGCGCTCGCAGGTTCAGCGCTGGCTTGCGCCGCATTGACACCGCCGGGGTCTTCAGCCAGCGGTTGGTCTGCGATATTCGCTGTGACCACCAATTCGCCGTCACCGCCGGTCGCGCGGCGGTACACGCCATTGAAGAGCCGTTGCCGCGTCCGGGCATGGCTGCGGAAGCCGTCAAAATCGAGCGCACTGGCGCTCAACAACAAACCTTGACCTTCGAAGCCGGCCGACCATTTTGCCGTCGCACGTCGAAATCCATCGGCCCCGACGCCAAGACCGGCCGCCGCGTACGGTGTCGCGCCGGCCCGCTCCGACGTCACTTTGATTAGGCCGCCAGCGGCGTTGCCATAGAGTGCCGCCGCGGGTCCACGCAGAATCTCGACGCGCTCTGCCGAGGCAAGATCGAGGCTGTCCAGCTGCCCTTGCCCGTCTGGCAGCGTCAATGGAATTCCGTCAACGACTAGCTTGACGCCGCGTATCCCGAAACTTGATCGAGCACCGAAACCTCGGATCGCGATACGCAGATCTTGTGCGAAGTTGTAACGGTCTTGCAAAAACACGCCGGGCACGCGTGTTAGTGCTTCATCAAGTCCCACCTGCTGATAACCGGCATCGAGATCGTCAACGATGCTGATGGCAAACGGGACGTTGGCTGCGCTCTGCGGCAGCCGCGTTGCGGTGACGACAATCTCTTCGACGGGCGCCTGTTGCGCTGCCACGGCAGCCGGTAGAAGCGCCAGAATACAAGCAACGCGGCCGTTCACGTTCTGCTCGCCGTTGGCGGTAACGCTGGTCGATCGAGAAGCGCACCGCCAGACCAAAGCAAATCGGGCGGTGTGAGGCGCCGGTACTCAACATAGAGCTCAGCGAGTATGGACAGGGCAATCTCGACGGCAGATTTGCCGCCCGTTGCCAGTCCGGCTGGCCCGTTGATACGCTCGATCGACGCTGCAGATACGCCCAAATCCGCCAGCGCTGTACAGCGCTGCAAATGGGCGCGGCGAGAGCCGAGCGCCCCTCGATAAAACGCCGGCTCGTCGGCAAAGCGCTGCCAGATGGCGAGCTCGCGGTCGTGCTCATGAAAGGCGGTCACAACCGCCGTGTCCGCGTCGACACGAAGTGTATCCAGCTGACCAGGATCGCGGAGCGCAATAGATGTCGGCGCACCGGCGACCTGCAGTGTTGCTGCATCGGGGCTTAACAGCGTCGTCTCAATCCCCTGGGTTGCCGCCAATCGAACCAACTCCACAGCGACGGGACCGGCGCCAGCAACAATCAGTTTGATCGGCGGGCGATAGTGCCGACGGTAGTGACCTACCGCAAGGCGCTCGTTGTCCATAAGACGAACTTCGCCATCGTCGACGCCGATGTCGATAGCAGCCGGCCGGCGAGATTTAAGGCGTGCGAACAGCGCTCCCAACACGAGCGACGACAGCTCAACGAAGTGCACATCGATACCGGATCCGCACGGCAGCTGAATATCGACGTACGGCGAGCCGGTTCCAAAGCGAACCGCTACGGGGCGGCGAGACGCGAACACCTGTCGGCCAATGTCGGCAATCGCATGCTCTGCACACCCGCCCGATAAGTAGCCAAAGTAACCCCCATCATCAGCGATGACCATTTGGCTGCCGAGCGGTCGCGGTGCTGAACCGTCGACGAACACGAGCGTCGCTAGCGCAACCCGTCGTCCAGCGTTGCTGTAAGCGACGGCTTTCGGTACGACGTTTTCGATCGTTGGCTGCACGGCAAAGACTTGTGTTTGGGCGGCCCTACAGCGGTAAGTCGGTGCTGCAGTCCACTTGGTTGAGGATGATGGACGATTCTATATCCGCAACCGTATCGATCGCTGCTAGATCGCGTTTTAGCAAGCGCTCATATTCGCCGAGACTGCGCGCAACAATTCGCAACATATAGTCGTGCGAGCCGGTAACGACACAACACTCCGTGATTGCCGGTAAGTGAGTGACCGCTTGCTCGAACGCCTCAGAATTATCGACGCTGTTGCGCTGCAGCTTCACAAACGCCAACCCGGTTATGACGAAGCCGAGCTTCTCGTAGTCAATGTTTGGGCGGTACGAACGAATGACGCCGTTGCGTTCCAAGCGCCGTAAGCGGCGTAAGCACGGTGTCGGCGTGAGACCGACCGAGGCTGCGAGATCCGCGTTACTGGTCCGCGCATTACGGTTAAGCGCCTGCAAAAGCTTTTTATCGAGACGGTCCACGACCTTGACTATCTAACCATCGTTGCTATTAGCAGAATATAGCGTGTTTACGGTCTCGACCGCGATTTTTCGCAATTTTATGCTGCGTTGAGTTTGCTAAAATGCGCCGAACTCGCGAGGAGCGCGTTATTGGTTGTACTGTCGGCGACTCCGCACGGCCACGCTGATGCGCAACGCCACAGCGCTGTGCCAACGGCAGCGTCGACGGCACGCGCGAGGCGCGCACGCGTTCTCGATGAAATTGGCTCCAAACGTGTAGCCACAGCCCACGCTGTGATGACGCCAAGAGCCGTAACGGAGCCAGTATGTACCGCGAATCGAAACTGCACATCCCGCAGCCGACTGCTCGCCCAGGCGATGCACCTGATTTTAGCTACCTCAAACTGAGCCCGGCCGGCTCGATTCCTCGGCCGCCTATCGATGCGCGACCGAGCGAGATCGAGCATCTGTGCTCGGAGTTGGTCAGCGTACTCGACGATGACGGTAAAGCGCGCGGCGAATGGAACCCGCAGCTACCCGAACAAGACTTGGTGGCCGCGTTGCGCTTGATGTGTCTGACCCGTGTATTCGACGAGCGCATGCACCGAATGCAACGCCAAGGCCGGATCTCGTTCTACGTGCAATCGCTCGGCGAAGAAGCCGTATCAATCGGCCAAGGCCTCGCCTTACGCGCTGGCGACATGTTGTTCCCATCGTACCGGCAACAAGGTCTGTTCATCCTGCGCGGGCTACGCCTCGCCGACATGATGTCGCAGTGCCTATCGAACACGCGTGACATGTGCAAAGGCCGGCAAATGCCGATCATGTACCACTACGCGGATGGCAATTTGTTTTCCGTATCGGGAAATCTGGCGACGCAGTACCCCCATGCCGTTGGCTGGGCGATGGCCTCGGCGATCAAAGGCGACAGCGATGTTGCCGCATCGTGGGTTGGCGACGGCAGTACGGCGGAAGCCGATTTTCATCATGCACTGACATTTGCCACGGTTTACCAGGCGCCCGTCATCTTGAACGTCGTTAACAATCAATGGGCAATATCAACGTTCCAAGGGACGGCTGGTGGCGAGCGCCGCTCATTTGCGGCGCGCGCTCTCGGATTGGGCCTGCCGGGCATTCGCGTCGATGGTAACGATTTACTGGCCGTCTATGACGTTACCCAATGGGCCGCGGAGCGAGCCCGCGCCGGCCATGGTCCAACGCTCGTCGAGCTGGTTAGCTACCGCGGCGGCCCGCACTCAACGAGTGACGACCCGAGCCGCTACCGACCGAAAGATGAATGGAGCGCGTTTCCGTTGGGCGACCCAATCGAGCGGCTCAAAACGCACCTCATTGGCATCGGTTGCTGGAGCGACGAACAACACACGGCCTTACTGCAAGAGCTCAACGACCATGTCGTCACAGAATGGCGAGAAGCGTTGAGCCACGGGTCGATGACCGACGGCCCACAACTCGACGTCGATGAGATGTTTGACGATGTGTTCGAAACGCCCTGTGCCAACCTCGAGCGTCAGCGCGCTGAGCTGAAAGCGCTGGAGGACTGAACGATGGCACAGATGAACATGATCCAAGCCATTAACTCAGCGATGGATATCATGCTGGAGAAAGACCCCAGCGTCGTTGTTATGGGCCAAGACGTCGGCTACTTCGGCGGTGTATTTCGCTGCACCGACGGCTTACAAAAGAAATACGGCGAGCACCGTGTGATCGATGCACCGATTGCCGAAGGCGGCATTATCGGTTCCGCGATCGGCATTGGGGTAAACGGCATGCGACCGGTTGCCGAGATTCAGTTCGCCGACTACATCTACCCCGGTCTCGATCAAATCGTCTCCGAGTTGGCACGGCTTCGTTACCGCAGCGGCGGCGACTTTTTTTCGCCGGTCACGGTACGAACACCCTGCGGCGGGGGCATACGTGGCGGGCAGACGCACTCGCAAAGCCCGGAGAGCATGTTCACGCATATCAGCGGCATTAAGACCGTGATGCCGTCGAACCCGTACGACGCCAAAGGACTGCTCATCGCCTCGATCGAGTCGAACGATCCAGTCGTGTTCTTCGAACCGAAACGGCTCTACAACGGACCGTTCGACGGCGACCCGGACAAGCCCGCCGTCGGCTGGACATCGCACCCGAAAGGCGATGTCCCGGATGACTATTACACCGTGCCACTGGGCGAGGCCGATATCGTTCGCGCCGGCGAGGATCTAACGATCGTCACGTATGGGACGCTCGTCCATGTGGCGACAGCCGCTGCCGAGGCGGAAGGTGTCGATGCGGAAATCGTCGACGTTCGAACGCTAGCGCCGCTCGATCTCGATACGTTGGCGCGATCGGTCGAAAAGACGGGTCGCTGTATGATTGCGCACGAAGCGACGCGCTTCTCTGGCTATGGCGCGGAACTGTCGGCCAGCATCCAAGAAGCGTGCTTCTGGCACCTTGAGGCGCCCATTCGTCGGGTCACCGGTTGGGATACCCCCTATCCGCACGCGTTCGAGTGGCAGTACTTCCCCGGCAAAAAACGCTTGCAAGCCGCGATTCGCGAGCTGATGGAGACCCAATGAGCGAGTACATCTTCAAACTACCCGATCTCGGCGAAGGCACCGTCGAGGCCGAAATCGCCGAATGGAACGTAAAGGTAGGCGATGTTGTTGCCGAAGAAGACACGCTCGGTGCAATGATGACCGACAAAGCGGCCGTCGAAGTGTCGTCACCGGTTTCTGGACGCGTCATCGCGCTAGCCGGCGAACCGGGCGATATCGTTGCCGTCGGCATGCCGCTGGTCACGTTCGAAACCGACGGCGCTGGCGCAACGACGGCGCCGACACCGGCACCAGCCGCAGCAGCGCCAGCGGCAGCGCCTCAGCCAAAGACACAGCCAAGCGCACCGGCGGCATCGGCTGAGGCACCGGCAACCAGCACTGGCCGTATCCAGACATCACCCGCTATTCGGCGGATGGCGCGTGAGGCAGGTCTCGATCTGACAACCGTCGTCGGTACTGGGCCGCGCGGCCGTATTGTGCGCGCCGATGTTGAGGCGCACCTCGCCAGCCCGCCGCGAGTTGCTGCGGCAGACGCCCCGCCACCGGTGCTCCGCCAAGGCACCGAAGAGATCAAGGTGATCGGCGTCCGGCGCATGATCGCCGAACGGATGTCGGCTGCAAAGCGCTCAATTCCGCATTTCTCGTACGTTGAGGAAGTCGATGTGACGGCGTTGGAATCGTTGCGCGCCCACCTCAATAATTCCGCGAGCGAGCGCGATGCGCGGCTAACGCCGTTACCGTTCATCGCGCTAGCGCTCATCCGAACAATCGCCGAATTCCCAGCGGTTAATGCCGTCTACGACGACGAGCGGAACACCATTATTCGCCACTCGGCCGTGCACCTCGGTATCGCGACGCAAACACCGGACGGATTGAAAGTCCCAGTTATTCAGCACGCCGAGCAGTTTGGCCTTCGCGCGATGGCGGCAGCGATCCGCGAATCAAGCGACAAGGCGCGCACGAACCAGTCGCGACCGCAGGAACTCAGCGGCTCGACCATTACGATCACGAGCCTCGGCAAGCTAGGGGGTATCGCGTCGACGCCGGTTATTAATGCGCCGGAAGTCGCGATTATTGGCATTAACAAAGCGGTGCAACGGCCGGTCGTTGTTGACGGTGCGGTAACCGTGCGAACGATGATGAATATTTCATCGTCGTTCGACCACCGTTTTGTCGATGGCTTCGATGCCGCCGCAATGATCCAAGCGCTAAAAACCCGCATTGAACAACCGGCACTGATGTTCGCCGATTTGTAACGACGCGCTGCGCTTAGTAACCGGCCTGAGTGGTTGCAACAAGGTAGTTAACGACGGCGCGCAAGGCTTGCTCGCGCGATTCGCCAGACGCGCGAGCTGATTCGTAGACCGCGACTTGGCGATGTGCGCTCGTGCCCGCGGAGAGTATTTTTGGCAGCCGAGCAATATCGTCCGCGCAATCGAGCGCGTCAGCATCTTCCTCGATCAACGACATGATCTCGCCAAGGATCACGTCAAAGTCGATGACCTCACCGCGGGCCAAGTCGATAAGGCCTTCGTCAAAGCTGTAACGCATCGCCCGCCAACGGTTCTCGTTAATCAGCATTTGCGTGTACTCACGCCAGCGTTGGTTATCGAGGCGTAGCCGATACAGCATTCGCAATAAACAAACGACGAGCGCTGCAAGCGCCAGCCCATCGTCCAAGCGGGTGCACACGTCCATCACCCGGGTCTCAAGCGTCGGGTAGCGCGCACTGGGACGAAGGTCCCACCAGATCTTGCTCGAATCCTGGATCAGCTTCGCATCGATCAGAATTTGTACGTGGCGTTCATACTCGGCGTAACTGCTGAATCGCTCTGGCAATCCGGTCCGCGGTAGCGCATCGAAAACCGTTAGTCGATAGGAATTCAACCCGGTGTTTTCACCGTTCCAAAACGGCGACGATGTCGACAAGGCCAGCAAATGCGGCAAGAAATAGCTGAGCTGATTCATTAGATCGATACGCAGCTCATCGTCGTTGATCCCGACGTGCACATGCATACCGCTGATCAACATCCGTCGCGCCGCCGCCTGCATTTCCAGCGCTAGTTCACGATAACGCTCGCGCGGGGTGTGCTTTTGCGACTCCCATTTGGCGAATGGGTGACTGGACGCAGCAATCGGTGCCAGTCCGTATTGCTCGGCGACCTCAACGATCGAGCTGCGAAGGCGCGCTAAATCGGCCCGCGCCTCGCTGAGATTCGCGCAAACCCGCGTGCCAACCTCAATCTGGCAACGCATGTACTCCGGGCTGACTTGGCCCGGGCAACGGCGCTCACACTCAGCAAAAATCTCATCGGGTGGATCGGTAGCAAGCTCGCCCGTATCGCGCTCGACAAGTAGGTATTCCTCTTCGATTCCGACGGTAAATGGCGGCTCGTTGATAACCATCGTTAGCTCGCTGCCGCCGCTCGAAGCGTTTCAGGACGCTCGGTCCGCAGCGGATTCGGTTGGCGCAGTCCGGGATCGTCGAGCACCGTTCGTAGAATGTCACTGAGGCGCTCAGCCCAGACCGCCACACCGGCATCGGTCGCGATGTGGTCTTGACGAACTTCGAGCGCCACGTGCGCACGCCCGGCTGATTCGCCGTGATAATCGACCGTAAAGTCGGCGCTTGATCGGCCGGAATAAGGCACATTGTCGCCAACGCGAACGCCCGGGATGTCATCGAGACCAGCGTAGAACACCTCGGCCAGACGCTCATCAGTGTCCCATAAGACGCCCGCGTCCCACGGCCGCTGAATACCCTCCAAGACCGGGCTGAAGCTATGCAAGGAAACGAGCGCGGCGCGCTCATCGCTGGTGTCGATCTCCGCCAGCGCCGCATCAACCGCGCGGTGATACGGCCAATAGATCGCGTCCGCGCGCTGCTTACGCTCTGCCTCGGTCAGATCACAATTGCCCGCGATACGCATCCCGTCGCCGAACGTTAGAAAGGCGCTTGGATCGTCAAGGCTACGATTGCAATCGACAACCAGTCGAGAATAGTTGCACATGACCGCCGGAATTTTGAGTTCTGCCGCAACCGCCAGCGTCAGAGCGCCAGCCCCGTGATCGCAAACCAAATGCGAGCGCTTAGCACGCTCGCTGAGGCCAAGTCCTTTCAAGGCCAGAGGGATTCGCGCACTGGCATGATCGCAAACCAACAGGCAGCCGCAGTCTGTATTGCCGCGAATCGTACGAGACGGCGGCGGCTCATCGGCCGCCAAAAGCGGCGCGGTTACGGCGGGCATAGTCGGGAGGCGGAGACGGTCGGCATCGCTCGAGTGTAGCGCAGCCGGCGTCCCAGCCGGAAGATCAAGCGGAGCGCTGGCGAGACTGATTCAACGCCGCTGCGAACTCGCTGAGTGGCGCAGGTTCATTGATAAGGAAGCCCTGCGCGTACTCGACCCCGATGGACTCCAGCGTATCGAGCACATCGGGTGATTCGACACGTTCTGCGACGATATAAACACCGAGCGAGCGGCCGACCTGACTAATCGCACTGACGATCGACTGGTCCATCAAATCGTGGCTGACATTACCAATGAAGTCGCCATCGATTTTGATGAAATTGACCGGCAGCGATTTCAAATAGGCGAACGACGATAAGCCGCTGCCGAAGTCATCGAGTGAGAATATACAACCCAAGGCACGCAGCCGGTTCATAAACGCAGCAACGGTATTAACGTTGGCGATTGCGGCCGTCTCAGTCACCTCGAAGCAAAGCGCCTGCTCAGGCAGTTTTAGCTCCTCAAGACGACCGGCGACGTAGTCGAGAAAATCCTCATCGCTGAGCGAGTTGCCCGATAGATTAATCGCGACGGTATAAAGCGACATACCGTCCTTACCAACACGGTCAATCACCGCATCGATCGCTTTGTCGAACACCCAACGGTCGAGCATTGGCATCAGATTGAATCGTTCGGCGGCGGGAATAAATTGCCCGGGAACGATTAACTCATCGGTCTCATCGCGCATGCGAAGCAACAGCTCGAAGTGTTCTCGAGGCTCACGCCCAGCCAACGAACCAATCGCGATGATTGGCTGGAAGTACAGCTCTAAACGATCGTCCTCGACAGCCGACGTAAGACGCTCCGCCCATTGCATCTCGCGCCGGATCGCTGACGTATCACCCGACTGAAAAACGTTGACGCGGTTTCGTCCATCGTCCTTGGCCGCGAAGCACGCGATATCGGCCGCGCTGAGCGCCGCGCTGGTATCCCCTATTTCATTATCGATAACAACGATGCCCACAGACGCCTTGGCGTTGTGCGAACGGTCCTGCCAATTGAAAACAAACTCCTCGATCGCCCGGCGAATCGATTCACCCACCTGGTTTGCCCGCTCAACCTCGCAGTTCTGCAACAACACGCCAAACTGATCGCCGCCGAGCCGGCCAAGCGTATCGGAAATCCGTATCTCGCCTTGCACCACATCGGAAAGCTGGCGCAAATACTCATCACCGGCTTTGTGCCCGAGTGAATCGTTAATAACTTTGAACTGATCAATATCGATCAACAGTAACGCGTGGCTGATGCGAGAATCGCGCGCACACTCGCTAATCCGCGCCGCCAATTGATTCTCAAACTCGCGGCGATTTATAAGCCCCGTCAATGAATCATGGGCCGCTTGGTAGGATAGCTGCCGCGACACACGACTCGCTTTGTTCAGCTCGTGAAACACCATGACCGCACCGATGACGTTACCGATTCGATCGCGAATAGGCGCTGTCGAATCCTGAATTTCTATCGCTTTGCCGTTTCGGTCTACTAACGCCGATCCCTCAGGCGAGGTAATAACGCGGCCCTCACGCAGACAGCGAACGACCGGGTTATCGAGTAACTCACGACTGTCCGCTGCAATCGTAGTTAGCACCTGGTCGATACCGCGACCACGTGCGGCACGCGGCTCCCAACCGATTAAGTCGGCAGCTACCGGGTTCAAGTAATCGACACAACCGTGTGCATCCGTTGTAATGACACCGTCACCGATCGAGTTCAGAGTGACTTGCGCGCGCTCTTTTTCCTCGAAAACACGCGTCTCGGCGAGTTTGCGATCGGTAATGTCGGTAATGGTTCCCTCGTGGGCGACGATAACGCCGGCACGATCGCGAACGGCACGTGCATTCTCAAGCACAACGATTTGACTGCCGTCGCGGCGGCGCAACCGGACTTCGAAATTTTTGACGACGAACTCGCGGTGCAGAACCTCGATAAACCGGCGCCGGTCATCCGCATTGATGTACAAGGCCTCGGGCGTACCGTCTTGCAGCAACTGATCGAGACTGCTGTAGCCGAGCATTGCGACCAGCGCCGGATTAGCTGCCGTTATCTGACCGGCTGGGTTAGCGATGTAAACGCCATCAACCACGTTTTCGAACAAACCCCTAAATCGTTGCTCGCTGTCGCGCAGCGCTTGCTCGTCGAGGTCGCGGCGGATCGCAATGCCAGCGAGCCTTACGAGATTTGCGACGGCATCGAGATCGTCCGTTCCGGGCTCGGCATCCGTTTCGAGGTACACATCGAGGGTCCCGTAGGTTTGTTCGTCGGCAGCGACGATCGGGAAGCTCCACACCGAATGTATGCCAAGCGTGCGCAACTCACCGGCGAACGTGTCGGGCGCCGGGTCTGCACCATTCATCACAACCTGATGACCATCGGTCGCGGCGGCCACACACGGTACATCCGTCTGCTCGATCACGACCTTCTTGATCAATGCACGCAGCTCAGCCGGCGCGCCGGGTGCCGAGGCAAGCTTCATTCGCTGTCGACCACGCAGCATAACGACGCCCCGCGCTTGAGGAATCGCCTGCTCTAGGGTTCGGCAGATCGCTTTCAACGTGCTACCCAGCTCAGCGCCGCTAGCGATCAATTCCAATATTCGGTTTTCGCCGTAGGTCAGCAACTCACGACGTTTGCGATCCGCTATGCTGGTGATGCTGGCGCGAATGAGTTGGCGCCCGCTCGATGGCAGCCGGCTAAAGCGC
The DNA here is from genome assembly GCA_039183535.1 of Pseudomonadota bacterium. Taxonomy (GTDB): domain Bacteria; phylum Pseudomonadota; class Gammaproteobacteria; order Steroidobacterales; family Woeseiaceae; genus JBCAXA01. The sequence continues at coordinate 18,891 of JBCDBO010000038.1, forward strand.
ACCTCGCATGGAATCTCACAGCCATCGGCGTCGAGGTGCAACCACTCAAAGACCGGTTGATCACCGTCGAGCGCGCGTTTGATATGACCTCGCTCTAAGCCAAACGAGGACGACCCGTCCAGTTGGTACTCGGGTGAGACGCCGGACGGCCCGATTTTCATCAAGCGTTTGCGCGACATGTTAAACAGACGCGTCGCGTGCTCGTTAACGTCAACGAACTGATTACGATCGACATCGAAGACCAAGATCGCCTCCGGCGCGTTCTCGACGAGTGCTCGGTAGCGTTCTTCGTTTTCGCGCAGGGTTCGGCGGGCGGCGCGGCGCTCCGTGATGTCACGAATACAGACGATAAACTCGTTGCGCGGGTCGGCCGCCAGCCGTGACGCATTAACCTCGGCGGTAAATACGGAGCTGTCGAGTCGATGCGCATCGAATTCTGCGCGTTGGATTTCGAACTGCGTTGCGTCGAATCGCGTCAGACACGTCTCGAGTGCTTGCTCAATTCCGAGGCCACTCACCGCGGGCAGCAATCGAGACAGCGGCAAACCGGCAAGCGACCCGGCATCGCAAGCGAATAGATGGCCGGCCGTACGATTTGCGAACGTGATGCGTGCAGACGAATCGAGCGTAATAACCGCGTCAGCGACGTTGTCGAACGCTGCGCGCAAGGCCGTCGGCGCACCGCGTGCTTCGAGTGCTTCGGTATCCAACCGCTCGTAGAATTGATCGACTAGCGTTAACAGCCTCGGCAAATCGACGCGCTGCGAATCCTCGTCAGCGATTGCTTGCCGTAGTTGCTCTTCTAGTCGTTCGTGCATGCCCCATCACTCGCCCGGGCGCTGCTGGCCGGGCCGTCGGCCGTGCCAGCCTCCCACACGGGCCGACACCGATGTTATGGCTGACTATAGCGACCGGGGTGCTCGTGAACTGTGACGAAACTCTAGATCTGAAGGGCAGTTAGGAACGCTTTGTCGAACTCACCGGACGCTCACGCGCCCTCATCGGCCGGCATCGAGACGACGGCTCCGGCCCCGTCATCACTGATCGCACCGCTGACCGACAGCTTCCTCGGCACGTCCCCGGTCTGAATTGGCACCGCGAGCAGCCGCATGGCGGCACCGCTTGCCGTCGGGACAGCGGCCGTCACGGTCAGAAACGCACGTCCTTCGGCAGCCGGAATGACAGTGACTCGGGTCATATGCTCGGTGTTCGCATCGGCCGCTTGGTCGGCGAACTGCACCGTCTCAGCCTGATTAGCGCCCAAGGTCAGCTCGGCCTGAGTCGCAAACTGCAAGGTCATTTGCCCGGCCAACGGCGTGCTGGCCGTAATGATCACCTCGAGCGGCTCGCCGACCGCTGATTTGCCATCAACGACGTAACCGAGCGTAATTGGCGCACTCGGCTTGCCCGGCGAACGCGTCGCAACGGGCGCTGGCTTCTCCGCCGGTGCTGTGCCGACATCGGCTGTGACTTCGGTCGAGGTATCGGTACCGCAACCGACCAATACGATCGCTAGCAGCAAACTACCTAGCCGTTGGTTCATTGTCATTCTCCTTTGCACGCTCTAATTGACCACGACGTCGAAGCAGACGCGGGTCGCCGCCAATGGCGAATTGCTGAGGGGCGTGAAACTAAATTCGTAGACCTCCGCGACGTAGTCACCTGCGTCGAGCGTAAACGATGCTGTCTCGCTATTCGCCACCGCTGACTGGCCGACATTGCCGACATTAAGCCGCGCGCCGTTACGAAACACCGAGATATCCGGATCAGCGACCTCAGCAACCGCTGGCGTCGCGGCTTTCGTAATGGTGAACGTCAATGTGGTTTGCGCCGCTAACGTGAACCTTAGGTACCGAAAAATACCCAGCTTATTGCCATCCGCGCCCGCATCGAACGCACGGGTCGAACAAACCTGGACATTGCTCCCCGGACCGATCTCCGTGTAGACCGGTAATACGTCCGCACTACCGCCGGCATCGTTCGTCTCAAACGTCGCATACGGGTCGATCTGCGCCCCGTTAATCCCTTGCGCCGCCACGATGGCATCGATTCCTGCCGCCGCCGCCGGATTGGCGGCCTTTAGCGCCGCAACAAACGAGAAAACACTGGCGAACGATGGTGTGTTGCGCTGCTCACTGACGAGGACGTCATACAGCGGGCCAAATCCAAGTGCAACGGTATCGACACCGTCAGCGTTGGCGTCAAATAAGTCCCACAATATCGCTTGGATCGAGAACTCGTCGTACCACCCAGGTAGGCCCGGCGTTGTCGTCTCGACATCGAACGCGAAACTTGCGTTTTGAGTCGCGCCAAACGAATCGGAATAGACCGACTCACCCGTCACCATGCCAGCGACGGCGTTCCCCCAACCCTCACCGAAAGCGAGCCGCATATCTAGCTGTTGGTTGCCGGCGTGCGACCCCCCCAAGGAATCACTGCGCGACAACACATCCTCGAAATAATGCCCCCACTCGTGTGCGATAACTGACACATCGAACTCTTCTGTGTCGTTGCCCGCGCATCCGAGCAGAAACAAGCTGTCGATGTCGCTACGGAAAAATGAGGTGCCGATATCGCCGGAGTCGATGTTGCCGGAGACTGGGCAATTATTGACGCTCCAAAACGCATCCAGTGGATCGAAGACGGCATTGGGATCGGCACTTAGCACTAATTGAATCGCCGCATAAAGGGTATCGAGAACCGAAAACGGCGCTGCTGCGCGTGCGGCGGTGTAGCTTGTCCCGCCCCACCCGGTTCGGGCGATCAGATTACGGGTCGAGTCGCCGGCGCCACTGCTCGCTGCGGCGCCATCGAGCGCATACAAGGGCCGTTGGTTCAGTGCGAGACTGGTGTTCGATGTATTGTCCCGTACTTCGACATCCCAGGCCGGGACGCCGTTCTGTTTCAGCTCTGCTCGAACCCGGACAAAAACATCCGCCAACGGTGGTACGGTCAATGCGTAGCGGCCAGATGCATCGCTAACGGCGCTGGCGATGACTTGACTCGCTGAATCGATCGCCTGCACGGTTGCTCCACGAATCGGTTTCAGCGCAACGTCGTTGTAATTGAGGCCCCCGTTGAAGGCGCCCCGATTGACAAACTCATATTGCAACGTGCCGGAGATCGTAACGTTCTCCGGTAGTTGATCGATTACGTTGACGTCAACGCGGTCCGGCGGCGACGACGCACCGTCGTCATCGACGACAACAAGTTCGAAGCTCAGCAGCGGTGCCGTCGCCGCATTCGGCGCTGTGAATGTCGCAGTCGCTTGGTCGGCACCGGTTAATGTTACCGCGGGCCCGGCAACTTGCGACCATTGATACGCAGCGATCGTGCCGTCTGCATCCGTGCCAGCACCACTCAGTGTCACCGTCTCGGCCTGGACGACCGTTTGGTCGGCGCCAGCGTTCGCGGTGGGCGGCTGATTAACGTCGACGGTAACGAGCACATCGTCGAAATCGGTGGCCCCGTCGTCATCGGTCACCGTGAGTCGAAAGCCCAGGCTCTCACTGGCAGCGGGGCTGGTCGCCGTAAACGTCGCTGTCGCCTGATTGGCATCGGACAACGCAACGGTCGAGCCGGAAATTTGTGACCACGCGAAACCGGTGACGGTACCGTCGCTATCGGTGGCCGAGCCATCCAGCGTCACCGTGGATCCAGGGTCGACAGTCTGATCAACGCCAGCGCTGGCACTTGGCGCTCGGTTCGCTGGCGGCGCCGATCCGCCGCCACCGCCGCCACCACACGCGCTAAGCGCGATAACAGCGCAGGCGGCGAGTGCATGTCGCGCATTGAAACGGGTGGGCGACATCGTCACTCCTCGGCACTGTCGATCGATTCGCTGCAACAAGACGGTAATACAAGACCGTCAGACTCGATTACGATCGAGCGAGCAGCGGTTATAGCGTATCGACCGCGATGGTGCCATGAAGGTTCGGGCGATGCAGCGCATCTAGCGGCGAAACACCTGAAATATCAGGGCTGTGACGAGATACCGGAAGGCGATGTCGCACTCTGGATACACTACTCCACGCAAAGTTATGGGATGCGAGGGCTATGAGCGAACGTTCGATTCTTGTCACCGGTGGCGCCGGATACATTGGCAGCCATGTCGTGCGCCAGCTTGGTGAGCGCGATGAGAACGTCGTTGTGCTGGATAATCTATCGACGGGTTTCGCCGATTCCGTACTTGCCGGTCAGCTTATTACCGGCGACACGGGCGATGCTGAGCTGCTCGAATCGCTGTTCAGCCGCCACCATTTCGAGACGGTCATGCATTTTGCCGCTAGCACGGTCGTCCCCGAGTCGGTCGAAAACCCACTTAAGTACTACCGGAACAATACGGCCAACAGCCGAACGCTGCTCGAAGCGTGCCAAAAATTCGGCACGAAGCACGTTGTATTTTCGTCGACGGCGGCTGTGTACGGCATTTTAGACTCGGGCTTCGCGGCCGAAGACTCACCGACACTGCCGATCAACCCATACGGCAGATCCAAACTCATGACCGAATGGATGCTGCGCGACCTCACCGAAGCCGGCGGACCGCGCCACGTGATTCTTAGGTACTTCAATGTGGCCGGCTGCGACCCAGAGGGCCGTATAGGCCAATGCACACCGAATGCGACGCTCCTGACGAAAGTTGCGTGTGAAGCGGCAGTGGGCATCCGTGACAGTGTTTGCATTTTTGGCACGGACTACGACACGCCGGATGGGACCGGCATTCGCGACTACATCCACGTCGAGGACCTTGCCGCGGCGCACGTCAACGCACTCGATTACCTTCGCGACGGCGGCGAATCGGAAACGCTCAATTGTGGCTATGGCCACGGCTACAGCGTCCGCGAGCTACTGAATGCTGTGGAGCGCGCACATGGGGCTGCGCTACCGATTGTTGAGGTAGAACGCCGCGCCGGCGATCCGCCGGAGCTCGTGGCCGTCGCAGCGCGCATTCGCGACGTCCTCGGCTGGGCGCCGCGTTACGACGATCTCGACGCGATCGTCTCGTCGGCGTTGCGCTGGGAGCGCCAACTCGCCGAGCGCCAATGCCGAGCGGCCTCGTAGGCAAGGCCTTGCAGACGCGCTAACAGGCGCGCGGGCCGCTTGCGCTAGAATACCCACATGAGACTACCGCGGCCCAATTCGATGAACTCACTGGTCCTCACCGGCTTCGCGTTGGTGACGCTGCCATTGCTGTTTGCCATCGTTTGGGCGTTGTTCCAAATCGGTGGATTTGCCGCGGCCAGCGAATCGTTATTGGCACGCGGAACTGCCGTCGCGGCGCAGACTCGGCAGCTCGAGGAGCAAATCACCGATATGGAGCGCAACGCGCGCCAATATCAAATCCTCGAAGATTCGGCGATCCTAGAATTTATCCGCAGCGACAGCGTCTCGATTGCGGCGTTGGTCAGTTCGCTCGACGCCACGTTGAACGATCCATCGATCTCAACGCTGGCCGAAGCGGTGCGGCGCGATACGCAACAATTGGTTGCCGTTCTTACCAGCGCCGAGCCGGCCAGCGATGCGTTCGCAGCGACCATCGCCGCATTTCCAGAGCTGTCGCTGGCAGCACGCGAGCTGTCGGCGGCCAGTACGCGGTTGCTAGAAACGCAGTCGCGCGAGCTGCGCGAAGATGCGGCGCGCGCGCAACGCACGCTCAAATGGCAGTCGATCGCTATTGTGCCGGTGACGCTCGGTGTCATCCTGATCTTCACACTGATTATCGGCAAACCGATCCGAGCACTGGATCGCGCAATCAATCAGCTTGGCAAAGGCGCATTCTCAAAACCGATCGATGTGCCCGGTCCCTCTGACTTAACGGCACTCGGCAAACAACTGGAGTGGCTGCGGTTACGACTCCTAGAGCTCGCGCAAGAGAAAAATCGATTTCTGAGACACATGTCGCACGAGTTGAAGACGCCGCTCGCGAACATTCGTGAAGGAACCGACCTTTTGCTCGATGGCACGGTCGGTACGTTGGATGGACCGGCGCACGAGGTGACAACAATCCTTCGCAACAACGGGCTGAAATTGCAACGGCTTATTGAGAATCTATTGTCCTTCTCTGCGTGGCAAACCAAAAGTGAGACATTGGCCTTGCAAGATTTTGAATTTATGAGCGTGTTACGCCTTGTCGTCGCCGACCATCGATTGCAATTGAAGGCACAGCAAATTCGCCTCCATGCCGATATTCAGAAAGCGTCGATAAACGCCGACAAGGAGATGCTGCGAACAACGCTTGATAATCTGTTGTCGAATGCCCTTAAGTTCACGCCGAAAGGCGGCAATATTTGGATCAAAGCGCAACTCGTCAAGGGCAGTTTCGTGCTCGAAGTGGCCGACTCGGGTCCTGGGATTCCGCCCGATGAGCGCGCTCAGGTGTTCGAGCCGTTCTTCCAAGGAGCGACCGAGCAAGGCGGCTTAGTGGCTGGGACCGGCATTGGATTGTCGGTCGTGTCAGAATGCGCGCGGGCTCACGGTGGCACCGTGGAATTGGTTTCGGGTGAATTCCCCGGCGCTCATTTCCGCTTACACATTCCCCAAGAAAAGATCGTACTGAGGGAGCAACTCGTTGCGAACGGCTGAGCACAACACAAGACTTGCGGCGCTGGCGCTGACCGTCATTCTCAGCGGCTGCACGTCAGCCCCATCTTGGCTGCCGGGTCGCAATATACCGACAACTGAGACCCCGGTCGTTGAATCGACAGGCGTGGCGCACTACCTTCAGAGCATGCATGTTCTGGTCACGGCTGATTCCGAGGACCAGCGACGAACGTTCGCCGAGCTGGAACGTCGCTCGGAGCGCACGCCGACGACCACCAATCGTTTGGCGTTAGCGCTAGCGCGGATTACGCCCGGGCACCCTGGCACCGACGTGCCACTAGGCCGTGGTGAATTGGAGCGCTTGCTCGCCGACCCCGCTGTCCTGGTGGACACGGAACGGGAGCTGGTCGTCGTCATGCTGACAGCACTTGACGAACAACAACGTGTTGCGGGATCGAGTGTTGAACGAATGAGTGCGGAGCTGGCCACCACCAGCTCGGAACGGAACCGACTGGCCCGAGAGCTCGATGTGTCTCGGGCTCGCGCGGCCCAACTGCAACAAGAACTTCGGGAAGCCGAGGAGAAATTGGATGCCATCACCCGTATCGAGCGGTCTATTCGCGAGCGCACCGACGATGAACCGCCGCGCTAACAAAGCCGGTAAGGTTCTGCTCGTCGACGATGACGCGAGCCTCCTGCGTCTATTAAGTATTCGATTGAGCTCGGAGGGCTACGACGTCGAAGCGGTCGAGAGCGCCGAACAAGCCTTACTAACGGTCAATCAGTTCCGGCCGGATGTCGTTCTGACCGACCTGCGCATGGCGAAAATGGACGGCATCGCGCTGTTGCACGAGTTACAGCAACGCTCACCCGGCTTGCGGGTCATCATCATGACTGCGCATGGCACGATCCCTGACGCTGTCAAAGCGACACAGGGTGGCGCCTTCGGGTTTATTACGAAGCCGATCGACAAAGAGGAGCTGTTCGACCTCGTGCAGCGCGCCGTTGAATTCACCGGCTCCAACGATCTCGACGAGGACTGGTCGGCCGACATTATCACCCGCAACCACGTCATGCGTGAGCGTCTATCGCAAGCGCGAATGGTCGCTGAGACCAACGCCCGTGTTTTGATCACTGGCGAATCGGGGACCGGCAAAGAGCTGCTGGCGCAAGCGATTCACAAAGCCAGTCCGCGCAAAGCGGGTTCGTTCGTCGCGATCAACTGCTCGGCGATGGCCGAAAACCTGCTGGAGTCGGAGCTGTTCGGTCACGAGAAAGGCGCGTTTACCGGCGCGACCCGCGCTCACCGCGGTCTTTTCCAAGCGGCCGAAGGTGGCACCTTGTTGCTCGACGAGATCGGCGACATGCCGATGCGCTTGCAGGTTAAGTTGCTGCGCGTGCTGCAAGAAAATCAAGTACGTCCTGTTGGCAGTACCGATGCGATTTCCGTCGATGTTCGGGTCATCTCAGCGACGCACAGAGACCTACGTGAACTGATGGCGAAAGGCTTGTTCCGTGAGGATCTCTATTACCGCCTGAACGTTGTAAACATCCACGTACCGACGCTTGATGAGCGCCGTGAGGACATCCCGTTACTGGTGGCGCACTTTCTGAAGTCGATCGCCAGCGAGGCGGAGACAGAACGTAAAGTCTACTCGCCGGAAGCGGTCGAGCTGCTCGTCAGTGCGGAATGGCCGGGCAATATTCGCCAACTTTACAACGTGGTGCGGCAGAACGTCGCATTATCTCGCTCGCCTGTCATCAGCGCCGAGTTGGTCCGTAACGCGCTTGGGGAGCACACCGGCAAGCTACCGTCGTTTTCCGATGCTCGGGACGAGTTCACTCGCAACTACCTGTCGCAAATCTTACAGATCACGGCCGGCAACGTGTCACAAGCGGCGCGCTTGGCGAAGCGGAACCGAACCGATTTCTATAAGTTGCTGGCGCGCCACGATTTAAACGCCGACGCGTTCAAAGCTCGCTAGGCGCGGTTACGACGACTTACTCCGCCGAGAAAACCCCTCGGCCGATAAACCGTATTTGTCCATCAGGTCGTAGAGCGTCGGCCGCGTGATCCCGAGCATCGCTGCCGTGCGCGACATGTTGCCATAGGTCTTCGTCAGCGCCAGTCGAATCGCACGCGTCTCTGCTCGCTGGCGAACCTCACGCAGATTCAGCGACTCTGGCTCGGCATTGGAGCCACTGAGACCGAGATCCTCGGCCGTCACCTGTTTGCCGTCGGCCATAATGACCGCACCTTTTATTTTGTTTTCTAGCTCGCGAACATTGCCAGGCCACTGGTGTGTTTGAATCGCGTCCTGCGCCGAGCGTGAAAAACCCATCAACGGGCGTTTCATCGCTTTGCAGTATTTTTCCAGTAGGACGCGCGCCAGAATCAAGCGGCCGCCTTCGCGTTCGCGCAGCGGCGGGATATTGATGTTGATTTCGCTGATTCGGTAGTAGAGGTCTTCGCGAAAACTACCGTCGGCAATCATGCGCTCCAGGTTTTGGTTGGTCGCGCAGACGACCCGCACGTCCACCGGAATCTCTTTACGTCCGCCTACCCGCTCAACAACACGTTCCTGCAAGAAACGGAGCAGCTTGGCCTGCAGTGCCAGCGGCATGTCGCCGATCTCATCGAGGAACAATGTGCCTTGGTGCGCGAGTTCGACCTTGCCCTCGGTTGTCTTGGTCGCGCCGGTGAAGGCACCTTTTTCGAACCCGAACAACTCCGACTCCAGCAGGTTTTCTGGAATCGCCGCGCAATTAATCGCAACGAACGGCTTGTCCGCGCGCGGGCTGAGGTTATGCAGTGCGCGCGCCAGCAACTCTTTACCGGTCCCAGACTCACCGAGCAGCAGCGTTGTGACGTCGGTGGGCGCTACCTTCTCGATCATGCGGCAGACCTGCAACATGCTCTCGCTGGCAGCGACAATACCGTCGAGTGGCGAATGGCCGACATTCGCTAGCAAGCGCCGATTTTCTTGCTCAAGCTCAGCAATCTGAAAGGCGCGCGACACAATGAGTTGCAGCGTCTCGATATCAACGGGCTTTTGGTAGAAATCGTAAGCGCCGAGGCCGACGGCTTTGATCGCGTTGTCTTGGTCGCCATGGCCCGTTATGACGATGACTTTGGTCGCCGGCGCGAGACGTAGGATGTCCTCTAACGACGCCAAGCCTTCGCTGACGCCTTCCGGATCGGGCGGTAAGCCGAGATCTTGTAATACGACAGCGGGTTCGTGCCGACGCAAGTGGTCTATGGCAGATTGTCGGTTATCGGCAATCAGTACTTCATAGTCTTCGAAGCACCATTTCAATTGGCTCTGCATGCCCGGATCGTCTTCAACGATCAACAAGGTTGGCTTGTCGTTCGGCAAGAGTTCTTTCTCCCCACAGGCACCTAGCCTGCCAACGTAAGCCGCCTATGGTGCCAGCCCCGCCAAAACATTGGGAGTAAGCCGATCACACTGACCGCCGGTGAGCCCGTCACAATGATCCAGGGCCGAGAATGGGACCTACGTCGCGTCGTCGATATTGACAATCGTTCGCATTTGCATTTGAATTAGGGACTTAGGAGCGCCTATGTACGTATGTCTCTGCAATGCTGTTACTGAGAGTGACATCGCCGACGCCGTCAACGACGGTGTAACGAGCGTTGCTGAGCTTCGTAACACGCTCGGTTTGGCGACCGGTTGCGGCGGCTGTGTGGGTGTCGCCCAAGACGTGTTGAACAAAGCAACCAGCGGCGCACTCGCCGCACGCCAACACGGCGCCTCAGAAACGTCTGCGATCGTCCGACGCTACGTTCCCTCTCCAGCCTAGCGGCACCAAAAAACGTAACGCGATCAATTCTTAGGTGCGTTTCTACATTGTCTGTAGGAACCTGCTAGAGTGCGCGCCGTTTCGTTAGCCGCCGCAATGGAAAGAGGGCACCAGCATGAAAGGCGACGCGCAAGTTATTAGCCATTTAAACAAAATACTGAAGAACGAATTAACGGCCATAAACCAGTACTTTTTGCATTCTCGGATGCTTAAAGATTGGGGTCTAAACGCACTCGGCGATTACGAGTACCACGAATCGATCGACGAGATGAAGCACGCCGATACGATCATCGAGCGCATTTTGTTCCTCGACGGCATCCCGAATTTGCAAGATCTCGGCCGTCTAAGAATTGGCGAGAACGTAAAGGAAATTCTCGAGTGCGATTTGGCCATGGAGATGGACGCCATTCCGGACCTACGTGAGGCGATTCTGCACGCCGAGTCGGTCCGCGATTACGTCAGCCACGAGATCTTCAAACGAATCTTGGAATCGGAAGAAGAGCACGTCGATTTTCTCGAAACACAGCTCGGTTTGATCGACAAAATGGGCATCGAGAACTACATCCTCGGACAGACCAAAGCCGCGTAGTTTCGGCCCGGCCGACCGCCGCTCACTCAGTTGACACCCCTACCCCCCTGCCGTACAGTTGCCGGCTTCGTGTGGGGCTATAGCTCAGCTGGGAGAGCGCTTGCATGGCATGCAAGAGGTCGGCGGTTCGATCCCGCCTAGCTCCACCAGAAACGAAACAGACACCTACGTGTCCCCTTCGTCTAGAGGCCTAGGACACCGCCCTTTCACGGCGG
>JBCDBO010000039.1:0-29150 GCA_039183535.1 Pseudomonadota bacterium
ACATCGAGACGGTCCAAGCCGCCCAGCGTGACTTCACCGAGAGCGACGCCTGTGCCGCCTACGTCACGGCGACCGATGACTTTGGTTACCTCGATGACGGCTGGCACTACAACACCGATGGCTTTGTACGTATGGGCACCGAGTTCGCGGACGCGATGCTCGCGCTTCGGGACGACTGCACCAGCGACTGATGGGTGGGGTTGGTCTCTAAGCGCTGGTGCGCTTCGCTACTGATCGATAATTCAGATCGTTAGGCGGACTGGCCAATAGGCCAGAGATCAAACCAGCAACGATACGTTTGACGATCGGTAACTTCGAGACGGGGTCGAACAGCAGGTCGCGAAGTTCGGCCAGCAAACGACTGTCTGATTGGTAAAACGGCGTCATCGATAAGCTCGCTAGCTGAAAGGCCCGTACATGCCAACGACGAACCCGTGCGTATTGCGCCAGGCCAGCGGCGATGCCATCTCGATCAATCGCTTGCGCTAACGCCCAGGCATCGAGTAAGGCCATGTTGGCGCCCTGCCCAAGTTGCGGGCTGGTGGAATGCGCGGCATCGCCGATGAACGCCAAACGCGAGTTATAAGGCGCTGGCAGCGTGCAATGGCCATAGGCGGCCATCGTCAGACTCGCATGGTCGGTGAGCTGCTCCGCGATCGGCGCTACGTCAGGCCAGATATTGATAATGTCGCGTTGAAACGTGTCGATCGATTGTCCGAGCCAGTGCGGATAATCACGCACCCGCAAGCTCCAGAAAAAAGCCGCTTGATCGGGGTGCTCACGGTTGAGCCTTCCGACCGGTAGAACGCCGACCATCGTGTGCGCGGCCACATAGCGTTGCGCAAGCGTGTTGCCGGCGAACGGCTCACCCGGCCAGTCGACGTTCGCCCAGACGGCCCCGTACATCAGTTCGCGACGATTACTGGGCTTGGTCGCGAATGCGCGCAACCGACTGCTGCTGCCCGATGCATCGATCAGTAAATCGACCGCTTCGAGATAATCGCCGTTAGCAGTAAGCGGCGTTATGCTGTTTGGCGTGAGTTTTACGCTCGTTACGTCCGTCTCAATTTGGATCGGGATGTCAGCCGCGACCACCGCCGAGTACAACACTTCGAACAGCGCCCCCCGGAGTACGCCAATGCCATGTAAGTCGGAGCCGAGCGCGGCGTAGTCAACATCGAGGACCGTTTTCTCGCGTGGCATCGATACACCATGAATCCGGTCAATACGCTTACCGACTGCAGTCAGCGTGTCGAGTAATGCCAGCTCGCTAAGTACCGCTTGCCCGGTCGGTTGTAGAATCAGCCCGGAGCCGAGCGGTCGAGGTCGCGAGAATTTCTCGTACAGCGTGACGTCATGCCCCTGCCGTGTCAGCAGCAGTGCGACGGCAAGCCCAGCCGGGCCACAGCCAACGATGCCAATTCGGCTCATCGGTCGAGTCGTTCTATGGGCGTCTCCAAGCTACTCGTCGGCCGGCACAGAATTGCTTTGCTCAGCATTGAGCCATCGGCTGTTTTGATCGAGCAGATCGCGCATGTCCTCACGCGTTTGCGGCAGTTCGTCTGCCGGAATGTCGAGATGATTCAGCGGGACTTCTTGCTGGTACTGCTCGAACACCGGGGCAACAACTTCCAGTGGGTAACGCGGTAGCAGCCGGCCCTTTCGAAACTCGGCAATTGGGATTTCGGCTTCGATAATGCTCTCGTTGTTCGTTGGGTCCTCAGCTAAGACGTCGCCACTCGGGTCGACGATCAAAGAGCCGCCCCCGTATTTTGCATACGGCCCATCCGGTGGGAATGTGATGTTCGACATCGCGCTGTAGAAACGATTGAACAATGCCGTCGCTTGTACGTCTTCTTTCGAAAACAACGTCGATGTGCGGAACATAATCTCGGTGCCGCGCATAGCAAACGCGGCAAATACAAACGGGTCCAGTTGTACCGTGCTCACGGCGATGTTGCCGTACTCCGTTTGCACAACCGGAAACTCAGCTTCAATGCCGTAACGGGCTCTGTACTCGTCGCGGACATTCTCTATCGTCGTTGTTGGGATCTCGCCCATGCCGGCAAGCCGCTTAACGTTGCGCGTCTTCCAATACTTTTCGACGATTTGACCGTCGCGGCCGATAACCGTGTTGATGCTCAGTATGTGGTTCGGCCATGTCTCATCGCGAGCGTAGCTACCAAAGATCAGATAACTGTCGCAAGCTTTCATAACTTCGCCGAGCTTGTCGGTTTCTGGGCCCGGAATCTGCAACGTAAACTTAAGTTTCTCTTCGCGGGTTCCGGATGAGTAACCGGTTAACGGGAATTCGTTGAACAAGATGAAATCCGGTTGCTTGCCCTCGCTACAGGCCCGCTCAATCCAACCGATCATGCTGTCGAGGTTCACCGCCAGACCCTCTGTCACGTCGTCAAAGTCTTGCAGATTCTTGACGCCGTTCTGGACCACCTTGACGACAACGACGTCTTTCTCCAGAGGCCTCACCGGGTACGTGCCATCGCCACGGACCAACACGGGCTCGGCCACGGCACTGACGAACGGCAGCAACAGCAATAACACGGCAAGACGCATCTAATGACTCCTCGCGATTATCACGCGCAATGGTTGAAGTTCTCAGTATCGCGCGGCAACTCAGGCTTTTGGCTTCGTTGCCACGCTACTGGTCGCAAACTGCCATACAAACTAGCGCCTTTCCAGCCAAAGCAGCGCGTTCCGAGCGCTGTTGGTGAGTAACACGGTCGCGCAGTAGCACGTACCATAGAGTGTTCAACGCCGGTCTCGGTCTTAGGAGAGAAAATGACAACTTGGCCTAACTGTAAGCGCGGAGTCAGCCTGCTTATTCTGTTGAGCGGCGGTCTGGTGTCATCGGTGGCGCTCGCTGATCAGCACGCAAATGCGCGCGAAGAGCAAAACAAAGCCATTGCCAAGGCGTTCTACAACGATCTTTGGCTGAGCAATAACACCGACAAATATGCGGATTACGTTGCCGATACCTACGTTGCCCACGACATTGGCGATCGGAAAAATGTCAGCGAGTCGGCTATAGAGCAAAAAGAGATCGCCGATTTTTTTTGGCAGCACGGCGACATGTCGGGCGAGTTTGACTATCAGATCGCCGATGGTGACTTGGTCGCCACGCGCTGGACCTGGCGGCACGAGCCGACCACCTTTTTTGGTCGTGTCCTGATGGGCCGCACTGAGATTCCTATTATTAATGTGTTTCGTATCAAAGACGGCAAAATTGCTGAGGTATGGAACCATCGTCACGATATCGATACGGGTATGACGCGTCGGTTCACGTTGCAAGGCCTCGCGATCGGACTAGGAATCGCGTTGCTTCCGTTGCTGTGGGCATTATCGCTGCGCCGCAAGCTGAAACGTTTGGGTCCGGTTATCAATAATTAGTCGAACGTCGTAACACAGCGGGGTTTGCAAGCGCTCACTTGGCGTTACAATGTAACGCGAGGCGCCCGTCTGGATCACGGGTCCGGATGGTTACGAACGCAGATGAACAAGCTTTACCGAATCGTTGGAACCTTACTGGCCACATTATTGGTCTGCATGGCCGGCTCTGTCGCCGCCCATCAGCAATGGTTGTCGCCAAATTCGTTTATCGAAACGGGCGATAGCGCATGGATCACGTTCGATCACAGTTTTAGTGATCGGCGCTTTTACGCAGGCTCCGGTCCCGGCAGCTATTACAGTTGGTGGGTCGTCGGCCCCGACGGTTTGAAACGTGCGGTTCCGGCACTGTTTGTTGGTAAAACACGCACCGTTGGCGAGCTCGAACTCACCGTATCCGGAACCTACCGAGTCGAGGGTGTTGAGGACTCAATGCTGTGGACCCGCGTAAAGATTAACGGGGAAGAAACCTGGCAGCCTGGCGGTCGCGAAGAATTTTCTGCCGAATCGGTCCTGCAATCGCGCATCTATTTCAGTAAGGCCGTCACCTACATTAGTCTCGGGGCGCCCAGTCGCGGCGCACTGTCGCCGACCGGTGAGCCGCTCGAGATTGTTTTCACCGAACATCCCAATTCGATAACGACCGGCACAGCGTTCACGGTAACGGTATTGGCCGACGGCGAGCCGATCGCCGAACACCCTATCCGTGTGTACTCGCAGTTTGATCATGGTCACGACCCAGCGTTAACGTGTACCACCAATACCGCAGGGCTTTGCAGTATTTCGCCGGCGAAGTCCGGGCGATATTTACTAGAAACAAGTATGAAAGGCGATTTCCAGGGGAACCCCAATGTTGATGGCTATGTGAATGGGTACACCGTGCTCATCGACGTGTCTGACCAGTAGATCTCAATGCAACAACCTTCCACAACACGAACATCATCGATAGCCGACAGTATCGGCATCTTGGCGTCCGGCCTCTGTGCCATCCATTGCATCTTGATTCCGGTGCTATTACTAACCGGCACGGTCGTGCCGGCATCGTTTTTCACCGATGAAGGCTTTCACAAAGCAACCCTTTGGCTGATCTTGCCGGCTGCGCTCATCGGTCTAGGGTTGGGGTGCCGGCGCCATAAAGACCGAACCGTGTTGACGCTTGGCGTTATTGGTGCCGTAGGGATTGCTGTCGCCGGCACCGTCTTGCACGAGTGGTTGGGCGAGACCGGTGAGCGAGTTGCCACCGTTATATTCGCGACGATGCTAATCGTCGCTCATTACCGCAACTACCGACTGTGCCGTTCCGCTGATTGCGAACACGAAGTGGAAGCCAGCGTTTAGAAGTACGCTGTCCACCCGGTGGTCCGCAAGGTTTCGACCTGTAGATGTGTAAGAGCGCTATCCGGGTGGCGCTGCCGGCAAGTGGGAGCTTCAGTGACCGAGCTGTTTGAGCCTGATGGCGGCGATTTGGTCTGACCAAGACGATTTGTAGCAAAAAAAGCACGAATCGGCCGATAACCTAACGACAGGGTTGTTACTGCAGCGTGCAGATCGTCATCCAACCCACCAACGGCGTTCATACGCACAACGTGTAACCGGCAAAATACCTGCACGGAGCAGGCTCAGGAGGGGTACGCTTAGCGCCGCTTTCCGGTCGCTAGGGTCAAGCGCGCCGTTGCTGCGGCGTTCAAACCGCTAATACGACATTCCAAACACCGTTATGCCGATTCGAGTCCTATTTTTCGTTACGTTGATTGCTGCTGTTTGCGCCGCAGCGAGCGCACAAGACAATGCCGATTCAACGGTAAGACAAGTCTTGTTGCCAGAGGAGTTCGCCCGATTCGCGCCGCGGACTGCATTGGATATGGCCCGTCAGGTGCCTGGGTTCCCTATCGACGAAGGCGGACAAGACCGAGGCTTTGGGCAAGCCGACACCAATATCCTGATCAATGGGCGCCGCGTGTCGGGTAAATCTAATGGCCCGGTCGACGCCTTGGCGCGAATACCTGCCGACGATGTCGTCCGCCTAGAAATTTTGGACGGCGCAAGCCTCGACATTGGCGGCTTGTCCGGCCAAGTGTTGAATGTCGTTACCGATACGGGTGGTGGGATCAGTGGACGGTACCGGTACTCGCCGCAGGTTCGGGACGACGGTATCCCGTTTCGGTGGGGTAACGGCGAGATTTCTATTTCTGGCGGCAGCGCCAATACCGAGTGGACACTGAGTTTCGCGAACGATCAGCAGCGCTTTGGTTCGGCGGGCCCTGAGTTCGTCATCGATGGTACCGGCGCGTTGGTCGATACTCGCGGCGAGCGAGCTAAGGATGTGTTTGACCAGCCAGGTCTGGCTGGTTCTTACACACGCGTAGCCGATAGCGGTAGCGTACTGAACCTCACTGGCGAGGTTAATGGCTTCATTTTTGAGGCCGACGAGCTTTCCATACGCAATCCGATTAACGATGTCGCGAATTCGCGGACGTTCATCCAAACCGAAGATGAATTCAATTTCGAGTTGGGCATCGATTACGAATACGATTTTTGGGTTGGTCGCTTAAAGCTCATTGCGTTGCATCGCTATGAGGACAGCCCAACCGAGGCGCGCGTAGATTTCACGTTCGCCGATAACCGCCCGCAAGAGGGCTCATTCTTTAAACGACGTGCTGAAGAGGCGGAAACGGTTTTCCGCTCGGAACTGACATTCGGCGCGCTGGGTGGTGATTGGCAGTGGTCGCTCGAAGGAACGTTTAATTTTCTGGATATCGATGCGCGTCTATCGGTGCGCGACGATACTGGAACACTTGTGCCGACCGACCTACCCGGGGCTTCATCGCGTGTCGAAGAAGACCGGTATGAGATGACGTTGAGCTACAGCCGTGCGCTTACCGATAATCTGCAACTGCAATCGTCAATCGGTGCGGAATATTCGGAGATCAGTCAACAAGGCGAGTTCGGACAAACACGCGATTTCGTTCGACCGAATGGGTTCGCCTCACTGAATTGGCGCGCCAACGATGATCTCAATGTGTCACTGCAAGTCGAGCGACGCGTAGGGCAATTGCGATTTTTCGATTTCATATCGTCGGTCAATGTGAACCAGGAGCGGGTCAACGTAACCAACGCGGATCTCGTTCCACCGCAGAGTTGGCTCGTTGACTTGCAGTTACAGCAATCCCTTGGGGATTACGGTTCAATTACCGTTGGTGGCTTTCTCGAAGATATCACCGACATCGTCGATCAAATTCCCATCGATGGTGGCGGCCAAGCACCCGGTAACATCGATGCCGCGACGCGACTTGGCGCGTCGCTGAACACGACACTTCTTTTCGATCCGATCGGTTGGCGAGGTGCCCGTCTCGACATCGAGGGATTTTATATCGACTCAGACGTCATCGACCCATTACTGGGCAACAGTCGGCGGATTTCGGACGATGACTATATCGAGTACGAAGTCCGTTTCCGACAGGACATTCCCGGTACCGATTGGGCATTCGGGTTCGAGCTCGAATTCGAAGAAGACGCGCCGAACGTTCGCCTTGACGAGATCAGCGTATTTCGCCCTAGTGTTCCGCTAGCGCTCGTTTTCTTAGAGCAAAAGGATTTTCATGGTGTGACGCTTCGCGGCACGATTATTAACGTAACCGATCGCGGTAACGACTTCTTCCGTTCCGGCTTCAATGATCGCGTTGCCAACGACATTAGCTTTATTGAAGAACGTTTCCGAACCTTCGGGACTTTATTCCGCCTCGATATTGAGGGTAGCTTTTAATTTCAGCGTGCACTGCGCCGATACGCATGACCCGCTACCGACGTGATTGTTTCGCCAACCGCCCGACCAACGCTGGCTACCGCTTCTGTGCTGGTAATCCCGTGTTTAATGGTCATACTCCATTGACGCTTATCCGGGTTACGTAATAGCGAACAACTTTGGCTCGCGCCGCCGGACAATTACACCGATTGTCGGCACAGCTGGTCGACGAGTTTCAGCAACGTCGGGAGGCGGTGTTCGCCGTGCATCGCAGCAATCGCCCGCTTTGCTTCGTCTAAGTCGACTCCGACGGCGGTGACAAACAACGGCTTGGCGCTCTTGCCACGCAGCAGCTCAGATTCCGCCGGAGTACCAACGAAGCGGTTTTTCGCGACCCCGATAATGGCAACCCGTTGCTCAAGTGCGGACCACAGATGTTGGCCGAGTCCGGCTCGAGCTTCCGGTCCGAGATGGACGTATCCGTCGATGACTATGGTGTCGAGCGGGTCTTCGATGCGTTGCAACAGATCTAGAATGACCGGCAGCTCACGCTTATAGAATTGCCCGGGTTCGTAGTCGGCAAGGCCTTCGCGCGCGCAACGCACCGATGCAAGCGGCGCTGGATCTGTCCACGCAGAAAACAGCACGCCGGCCGCTGATGCAGCGTCGTTCTCGTAATGGACATCGATGACGATTTTCATGATGGCAAACTCTTAAATCGCCCATGCCTAATCGAACAGAGCTCGCTTGCACCGTAACGCTTAGAGCGGTGTACTTATGTCAATGTTGATTGACCGCATACACGACCCGCACGATGGTCGTTTGACCGCACTGCTCGCTAAGTCCGACGCCTACCTTGATGCGCTTTACCCACCGGAAAGTAACCATACCGAGCCGTTGGCCGTATTGGTACAACCCGGATCCGCATTTTTCGCGGGTTTCATCAACGATGTCGCAGTCGCCTGCGGCGCCGTTAAAGAGGCCAACGACGACATTCGCTACGCTGAAGTAAAACGCTTGTTCGTCGATGACGACTACCGCGGCCGAAACCTCGCCGTTTTGATGATGGAATATCTCGAGCGCTTTGTCCGAGCGCGCGGTATCGCGATGGTGCGCCTCGAAGCCGGGCCGCTACAGCCAGCGGCACTCGGTCTATATCGCCGCCTGGGGTATCACGAACGTGGCCCGTTCGCCGGCTATGTCGCCGATCCGCTCAGCATCTTCATGGAAAAAGCGCTGGTGTGACGGTGACGTTACGGCATAAAGCGCAGTTGCCACGGTTTCGGTACGAGGGGGCAGAGTGCCTCGCGTGTACCGTAGAGCTTGAGCCGATGACTAGCCACGAGCCGATAAACGGCATCGCCTAGCGGGCGCGGTACCAGTGCCATGGCAAAGCTAGCTATGCGCCATAACCCGCCGATAGCCCCGAGTGAGTAACGGACCGCAGCAAAGCGCTCGAGGCGTTTACCGCCGGGTGTTATCACAACGATCGAATCGTAGTCCGCCTCGCCAGCAATGTCTGGTACATCGCACTTAGCCGTCTCACCCTGTAGCGGTACAAACGAAAACACGTCACGGCGGTCCTCAGCCAGTAAGAACGTTACCCATCCGTGGCAAAGACCGCAGGCACCGTCGTAATAAACGCGAGACCCTTGCACGCTGGCCGTACCGCGCACCCAGCGAGGATCAAAGGTCAGCGCGTGCAAGATCAGCATCGGGAATGTCAGGTCGGCAAAGTTAAGCAAGACCAAAAAGCCAAACTGAACGAACAGCATACCCGTCCAAATCCACGGACGAAGCTTGCGGAATAGCGCCAGCGGAGCGAACAGCAGCTCGAGCCATAAGATGCCGAGCGTAACCGACTCGAGTACCCATGCCGGTGTTGCGAGCAGCCACTGACGCAGCCAGTGGTCGCGGGCCAGCGGGTTTTCGAGAACGAAGCGAACCGTTTCGCCGTCGACCCAGGCCGGACTAAAGAACTTTGTCCAACCGCTGAAACTGTAGGCAACCGCCAACATGACCCAGGCCACTGTCACAAACTGGCGCGGTACGGTTGGGGCAGTAACGGCGTTTTTGTCAGCAGCGTTCCACGGTTCTACCGGCTTCGGCAAAAACGCATGAAACAGCAACAACCAACCGACCACCGGTAGGCTCGGATTGGCAATCAGCGGGTTACGGCCGAAAAGACAGGCGAGCAAAAACCACAGCCAGACGGCGGCCCAACGATCGCCCCGACCTATCGCCAAAAAGATGGCGGCAGCAACACCGCTGCCAATCAGTACGGCAACAAACCAGGCTGCGTCGAACAACCCGAGGATGTTTGGGAATAAGCCGATCAGCGGGCTCAATGACGCATCGCCGAGCATGCCGCTCGATGAGAAAAGCTCCGCGCCCCATGGAAGTAGCATCGCGAAATGCACAATGAGGTAACCACCGAGCAGCAGGCGAACGACGCTGTACTGACGCCATGTCCATGAACTAGCCATCGCAGTGCACCTCGAAGTTAAGTTGCCAACGCTCATCCAGCGTGCGTCGCGGGACGATATCGACCGTCACGGCACCGTCGATAGCGTTTTGGTCGATGCCAAGCTCAGCCAGCACGGGCGCCGGCTCGCACAAGGCGTATTGAATGACGCTTGCGTGCATCGCCTCGGTGGCCGCGTTTGCCGTCAGAACCGGCGCGTAGCTGAGGGCTGCCCCATAGGCATTGCGGCGGTTGTAGGGCCCTTCGATGGCTGCGTAAACCGCTGGCGTTAGCTGCAATGAACGCGGCTTGCCGGCTTCTTGCCAACGCAAATAAAAGGCAGGCGAGAACGTCTCGTAGCCGTTGTGCGCTGTGAACACCTTCATCGCCGGCGAGCTTTGTGTCGCTGCCGCTAACGCTTGAATCGGTAACCAGCCTGCCAGATGGGCGATCGGCGCTAAGGCGATCAGCCCATACAACACCGGCATCGCAAATCTATGCCGCATCACGCATCTCCTCTCTGGGCGTTAGGCCAAACAGCATTCGCGGAACATCAAGCTCAGCGTCACCGTCAAAACCACACTCGAATGCATCCTCACGGGGGTTACTAAACGTGCCGAACAGCATGTCCCACAGCGGAAGATCGGAAAAATTATGCGTGTGCTTGCCCCGCTCGTGGTGCACGCAGTGACTCTCTGGCCGCTGAATAACAAAGCCCAGCCAGTACGGTGTTTTCACGTTCCAGTGGTAAAACAGCTCGGCGATCCCGGTAAGCAAAACACCGAACGCCGCTTGCTCTGGCGTTGCACCGACCACCAAGTACACGATGGCGCTGGACAGAACACCGTTGATCATAATTTCCGCGGGGTGCTTGTAGAACGAGGTCAGCACCTCGAGGCGTTGGGGGCTGTGGTGCACTTGGTGTAAGCAACGCCACAGCAACGGGACTTCGTGGCGCGCCCGATGCCACCAGTAATAGACAAACGTAATCACCACGTAACAGAGCAAACCGCCCGTGACGACGCCTAGCGAGCCGACTGACCATAGCGATGCACCTGGGAACCACCGGTCGTAGGTGTAGGCACCGACGGCAACAACGCCGACCTGAGCCAGGTTAAATGCCAGCGCCCGTGCTATCCAGAGCTTACGGGTCGGCCAAGCCCGGCCAGGGGCCAGGGCTTCGATCAGCCACATTGGGAAAAAGCAGGTTGCCGTTATCACTGCCGCAAACATGGTCTTGGCCTCGTTGAAGGACGCCTCAGTTGTCGCCCAACGTAGTGTTTAATGCTTTAAAATTATGAAAAAAGCAGTATTTGAACCAGAAAGTATTGTATTTTGATGCTTTTCTTAGACTCTCCTAAGGCGGGGTTGACGCTTTTCGCGCCCCCATTCGTTATGCAGCAAACCGACAATATCGTCGCCGAACTGAAGCGGGCCCTTAAAGCCGCTGGCGTGACTTACGCGGCACTCGCCGCCGAGCTCGAATTGAGCGAGGCGAGCGTCAAGCGCTTGTTTCAACAGCGCTCGTTTTCGTTGCAGCGCTTAGAACAGACCTGCAACTTTGCCGGTATCGAGGTTGCCGATCTGGTCGCGCGGGCGAATGCCAATGAGCCGCGACTCAGCAAGCTAACGCCGGAACAAGAGCTGCGTCTGCTCGAGAACCCAAAACTCGTGCTGATGATTTACATGCTGCTCAATCAGTGGCGCTACGATCAGATCGTCGCGACCTTCGCTGTCAATCCAGATGAGGGTAAGGCACTGCTCAAGGAGCTCGAAGCCCTCGGCATGCTTGAGATACGACCCAACGATAAAGTTAAGCTGCTCACGGCGCGTAATTTTAGCTGGCGCAACAACGGACCGGTGCAGCGGTTTTTTCGCCATCAAGTACAGCCTGACTTTTTCAACGACACGTTCGATGCGGATAACGCTGCGCTGCACTTTGTTGGCGGGCGCCTAAGCGAGCGCTCGTATCGATCGATGCACGAGGAGTTTCAGAAGTTGCTGCAAACCTTCGATGACCTTGCACGTCAGGATGCTCGTTTGTCTGCACAAGAACTACGTGGTTGCGGCGTTTCGATGGCGATCCGGCCATGGGAGTTCGCCATGTTTACGAAGCTTCGCCGGGTGCCGCGAGACTGAGTTGTGCAGCGATTGACTGAGCGATGAGAGCGACGGCCGGACCAAGCGGTGTCACAATCACGCGCCATCTAATTGATCGATAGTCTATGCGCCGCGAAGAAAAAGCCGAACGTATCGTTGCGATATTGGAGGAGCTCTACCCGACGACTCCGGTCCCGCTCGATCACACCGACACGTTCACGCTACTGATCGCTGTGTTGTTATCGGCGCAGACGACCGACAAAAAGGTTAACGAAGTCACGCCGGCTTTGTTTGCGCGCGCACCTGACCCGTTCGCGATGGCCAAGTTGTCGGTTAACGAAATTCTCGGCTACATCCGCCAACTGGGTCTTGCGCCGTCGAAGGCGAAGAACATCAAAGGCTTGGCTGAGATGTTGGTGGCTGAGAACGGTGAGGTACCACAAACATTCGAGGGCTTGGAGGCCTTGCCCGGCGTTGGCCACAAGACGGCGTCCGTCGTCATGTCGCAGGCCTTCGGCGTACCCGCATTTCCGGTCGATACGCATATTCATCGTTTGGCGGCACGTTGGGGGCTTTCCGACGGCTCGAACGTGACCAAAACCGAGGCTGACCTAAAGCGAATCTTCCCACGCGAGCTCTGGAACAAACTGCATCTACAAATCATCTTCTTTGGCCGTGAGTTTTGCCCAGCTCGATTCCACGATTTATCGACCTGTGCGATCTGCTCGTTCGCTGCGACTAAGAAGCGGATGCGGGAAGAGGCCAAAGAAAACATAAATTTACGCCAACGGCGAACGTCGAAAAAATAGTTGCTAAACGCGCTATGCTTGGCCATCAAAGAAGTTCGCGGACGATTCGCATATACGACTATTGCTAGCTGAAGATCACCTGTAAGGAGAGTCCGATGAGAACGACTGTCGCAGGAGTTTTACTTAGCCTCGCCGCATCGACTGCTGCTTTTGCGCAGTCCACTTTGCAAGAATCGCCGGAAACGACGGCGCTCGATCCCGCATCACTGGCTGTTCTACCGGTCGAAGCACTGTCGATCGATCCCGTTTACGAGGACATCGCGGCGGCCGTCGATGCCTATCTTCAACGCTCGCTAGCTAACGCGGCTGGTTGGTCGCTTATCTCGACCGAGCGGGTTGCTGCGTTTGCCGATCAACAATTGAGCCCGAAAGCGTGGGCGGCTGAACTCGGTGCCGGCACCGTTTTGCAGGGTAGCGTTAGCGCTCACAGAAACGGTTACTCGTATCGTTACGCGTTCATCGATGCTGCGACGGGCTCGCATCACATCAGTGGTAACACCTATGCCGGTCAGCCGTGGGATCCCGAGACCGGATTAACGGAGCGGCTCACTCAGCAAATTGACGATGCGATCGCGTCGTTTGCGGAGATCTTTCGTGACCGCGATGCCTTCATGGGTAAGCGCCTGGCCGACAAAGCAGCAGCCAGATCGAGGTTTCTTGACCAGAACAACAGCGCAGCCGTGCGTCTTACCGCACTGATGGCAATGCAGCCGCCCTATATACTCCGCGCACGCCCTGTGGAATATGCCGATGGTGGTGAATCGCTCTCGGGTGAAGTGGCACTCGCTGCCATCGAACTCGCACAGACGTCGCCCGATCCAAAAATTCGCGCTCGTGTTTGGAACGTTATGCGAGCCGTACCTGAGGCCAGTCTTGTTGATCCATTACTGGCCGCGCTCGGCAACGATCCCGATGCCAATGTCCGACTCGTTACGGCCAATGCTCTGCAAATGCACACAGGAACACCCGGTGTTTCCGATGCGTTAGATACGGCCGCGCAAACCGATCCAGATGCGCGCGTTCGCGAAGCGGCTTTTCTGGCAGTGGCGTCAACGGACGAATTCATCGCTTATCAGCGCCATCGAGTTCTGGATGAATCGCTGCCACCAGGAGTCCGCCGGTTCGCAATTTCTCGGCTGTCCACTCTCAACGATATCGAGCCATTTGCTATTGATAGCGAGTTACTAAACGCCATCGCGCATTGGGCCGAGTCGACCGACGATCGATCGCTTCGTGGGTCTATCTGGTACAGCGTCGGCAAGCTTGGCGGTGATGCTGCGCCGGCACTCTTGGTGGGTGCACTGGAGAGCGAGCCGGACGAAACCGTTCGCGAGTCGATTGTGTCTGCGCTTCATAACGTTGTAGACCAGCCAGGTGTGCGTGACATCATTGCTAAGGCGGCGGTCGATGACGAATCCCCATTGGTTCGCAAAGCGGCCGAGTGGTCACTGGAGCGCTCAGAAAACACCAACTAGCCGTCGACGGCTTTGCTGTTTTCGGTGCTGTTTATTCGTCGATGCGAGGTTGCAGCGGGTCTTGATGTATGTCCGCCATCAGCGCGGCGAACGTCGCCATCAGTTGCTCCACACGGCCTTGCTCGTTATTCATAACGTCCAACAACTCAAGCGGATCAGTCGCAAGGTTATAGAGTGCGGCGGGTTGGCGTTGTTCATCGATTAACAGCTTCCAATCGCCCTTCCGAATCGCAAAATCGGGGCCATCGGCCTCCTCTAATGCCCACATTAGTGTGCGCTCGGCCAGTGCGTCACCGGCGAGCGCGCTACGAACGTCGAGGCCATCGATGGGTCGATCAGCGGGTATCGATCCGCCTGCCAGCTTGACCAACGTGGTGAAAAAGTCGGTGCCGATGATGAGCGCATCGGAGGTTGTCCCGGGTTCGGTCACGCTGGGCCAGCGGACGATGGCCGGCACCCGAATCCCACCGTCGTGTACGCGGTGTTTCCGCCCCCGCAGTCCACCGGTGCTGCCATGGGCGTTTACCTCCCACCAAGCGCGCCAGTTCTCGGTGACCGGTCCGTTGTCGCTGGCAAAAACGATGACGGTATTGTCATAGAGGCCGAGGTCACGAAGCGCGTCAATAAGCCGGCCTATTTGATAGTCCATGTACGTAACATTCGCGAAGTACTCTCCGGGACCTCGCGGTACCAATAAGTCAGTCGGTGGCTTTGCACCGCCCGACGGAATCGGCACAACGTCACCATCGATGTAGTCGCGATAACGGTTATTAAATTCGGGTGGGTTCTCGAACGTCGTGTGCGGCTCAGCCATGCTAAGCATTAGAAAGTACGGTCGATCGGGGTCGCGTTCACGCAACCAAGCCGCTGCCTCGTCCACGTAAAGCGCCGCGATATAGCCTTTCTGTTCGGCGAGTGGCTCACGACCGCGATAGATATTGGTCGGGTTGCGGCTGGTCGGAATTTGAAACGCGTTATGGCCGTAAAAGTAGTCAAATCCCTGATCGGTCGGTTGAGGTTGATCGGGGCCGCCGAGGTCTGCGTTCAAATGCCACTTGCCGATCAATGCGGTTGCATAACCCGCCGAGCCCAAGACTTCTGCCAGCGTTACCTCCTCGTCCTGCAGGTAAATACCGCTGCCGCCCGGAATCCAACTGCGAATGCCAGTGCGATAAGGATGCCGACCCGTTAGTAGTGCCGCGCGCGATGGTGAACACAGAGGCGATGGTGCGTAGTAGTTCGTTAACCTCAGCCCGTCTGCTGCTAGCGCATCGAGTGCGGGTGTCTCGATGATCGGATGGCCGTAGCTGGCAAGGTCACCATAGCCCAAGTCATCCACATAAATAATGAGGATGTTCCGAGGCTCAGTTCCCGTGGCCCACGCAGGCGCAAGCCATAGTACTGCAACGAAAATCCAGCGAGCAAAGGTCAACAGTTGTCCTCGAAGAGACCACCAATCATTAGTTGCTAGCACTACAGCACAGGTAATCTGCCTGTACCAGCCAGCAACTTAAGCTTAGCAATCGGCAACTTTATGAAGCTTGTACTTCTGCCCGGGATGGACGGTACCGGCGATCTGTTCGCGTCTTTTGTCGATGCACTGCCGGCACCGATTGAACCTGCTGTCGTCGCTTACCCAGTTGACCAGACGCTCAGCTACGCGCAGCTAACGGCGCTTGTTCGCGATCGTCTGCCAACGGATGAGCCCTTCGCGGTCCTCGGTGAATCTTTCTCAGGACCCATTGCCATACGGCTTGCCGCCGAACAGCCCACGAACCTCAAAGGCGTCGTTTTGTGTTGCACATTCGCCAGCAATCCGCAGCCGTTACTTGCATCGATGCAGCCGCTGGCCGAGCTGCTACCGATTCAACGCGTACCAAATTTTTTGACGAGTTTTGCCTTATTAGGGGCTGCCGCAAATGAGAAGCATCGCGCTGATTTATCAACTGCCCTTGATAAGGTAACTGAGTCCGTACTTTCACGGCGGCTGCAAGCCATCGCTACCGTCGATGTAAGAAAAGAACTGAGCGCTGTTGCCGTGCCGATGCTCTACCTGCAGGCCACTAAAGACCGGTTAGTACCGCGTGCCGCGGCTGATCGGCTGCGGCAGCAGCAGCGCCGTATCGAAGTCATTTCGATTGACGGGCCGCACATGCTTTTGCAAACGCAGCCGACAGTGGCTGCCGACGTTGTCTGCGAATTCCTTGACCGGCTACCTTGTTAGCTCGGAACAGCCCGCTATATTTAATGCTGGAAGTCTCTTTTCTCCCATCCACAAGCCACTAAAGACACACAGCATGGAAATTGTCCTCACCCTACTCGCGATATTCATTCTTTTGCTGATCGTCGCACTGCCGGTCATGCTCGCCGCGAGTTGGCTGGGGGCTGCGAATACTGGCTTCCGACCAGCGCTTATTGCCGTCATTGTCGCCGGACTCGTCTCGATAGTGATCGATGCGATACTTGGTGAGGGTCTCATTGGCGTTGTGGTCTCCGGTGCCGTTGGGGCATTGATTTACGCCAATATTTTGGGCACGACATTCTGGCGGGGATTGGGCATCAGCATCGTGTCCACACTGATACTGTTCGGCGCCTTCATCGTGCTGGCAGGTTTGTTCGCTGGCGCGTCGATCTAGTTAGCGGAGCTGTCCGCGCAACGTTCAGGCGCCAACGAAACACCCGTGAAAGCCTAGCGGTAATGCGCGGTTCATCCGTGCCACTGCCACTGGGCCAGCGTCTAGATCGTCGGCATTAAGCACATAGACGCCGGTTTGTTTGCGCCCGAAATCCAAAAACGTGCCAACCAACCAATCGTTGCCATGGCCATTGACGAGTAATGGCTCTTCAACCATGTGTTTGTCCGGGAAGACGGCGCGCGATACGTTGCCACTGGATGGATCGACGCGCACGACAGCATTCGAATACGTCGGTAATTCACCCGGTGCATGACCCGTGCCATAGATCGGTTTTTCGCCGTAACCGCCACGCGGACTGGTACCCGGAAATTCAAGCAGTTCACCGCTACTGCAAACGTCGACGCGCCCGCCAGTCAGGTCCAATTCGAGTGTCGCTAACTCGGCCCGCGGGAATTGCGGATAGTGTGTAGCGGCGTCGGCCGAAGTATCTAATAGCCCGAACATCGCCGTATCCAAGATACCGGCATCTTCATAGAGGCTCAAGTGGGCGATGATTCGGCGTTCTCGTTCGTACGCATTCGCGCAGTGAAAAACAAAGCCCGACGGCGCCTCAAACCAACGCTGCGTCGAAAGGTCATCTTTATCAACGACTACAAGCCTGCTGCCACGGTTCGGCTGCCATCGAAAACTATTCACGAAGGTGCTACCGCCACGTTCAAATACATGCGGCCCTATGTAAAAGATAAGGTATCGCTCGCTCATCGTGAAGCTGTGGAGGTACCCGGCAAAGGGTGTCTTTATGAGCTGCGAAGCAACGACGTTACCGGCTGCATTAATCCGGTAAACGAACAGCGCACCGGAGCTCCCTGCGAACGAGGCACTGCCGACGTTCCATACCGTTCCATCGCTATCGACCAGAGGATGGGCGGAGAACGGCATATGCTGCAGCTCTTCGCTCCAGTCTTTGCGCCCCAGTGTTTG
The DNA here is from genome assembly GCA_039183535.1 of Pseudomonadota bacterium. Classification (GTDB taxonomy): domain Bacteria; phylum Pseudomonadota; class Gammaproteobacteria; order Steroidobacterales; family Woeseiaceae; genus JBCAXA01. The sequence goes on from JBCDBO010000039.1 coordinate 17,613, forward strand.
CAGTGTGTCCGGATCAACGCGATAGGCTGAACAGCCTTCCCATAGTGCGAGCAGCTCGCCGTTCAGCGGGAGTAACGATGTGTTAGCGACGTTTCCGCTGTCGTTGTTGCGGCCCGGTCGACTGTTGGGCAACTCAGTTCCCGCGCCCGAGTACAAGAATCGGCCGGCGGCTTGTTCCTCGGCGTACTTGGCGGTCGCGATGAATTTACCGCGATGAACAACCGAGTCCGGCCTAATCGTGAACTGCTGGATCATTCCATCGCCATCGAACCAGTGCTGATAACGAACGCCAGCTCGTTCGAGCTTCGCTGGCCCGTTACGGTACAGCGTTCCCATCACATCCGGCGGAATCTCGCCATCAACCGTCAATGACATCGGCGCGAACGAATCGACGTCGACGCTGCGCCAGCCGAGTTTCCACGCTGGCAGTGATTCCTCGGCAGACGCATCGTTGCCCGCGATAAGTGATAGGTAAGGTGCGCTAGCAACGCAGGCTGCGGTTTTTAAAAACTGTCGGCGATGCATGAATGTAACTCCAGCGGCGAGCTAGCGAACGCGAATCGTCGTGGCATTGTCGGCGTCTTCGACGACCTCGAACGCGGCATCGACGAACGGCGGTTGGCCAAAGCGACCGGCGTTGTTGCTAAAGCCGTAGCCCTCGACCGGTAAGCCGAGCATGTTCGAGTCCATTTCGCCATTGCCGTTGGCGTCGTGGTAGAGCTTGATCGCATACTTACCGGCGGCCAAGTCGTCGAAGCGAGCCTCAACCGTCTCGCTATCGACCGGCAGTTTGACAGCGCGGACGGGTTTGCCGCCTTCGTCAAAAGCCTCCGCCGAGTCGAACATCGCCAGCATGATGAAACCCTCCGGCTTGTCGATCGCGGTGATTTCGACATCTAACGAGGCAGCCTCGATATTTGAGGCGGCGAGCAGCGCCATTACGGGGATGAAAAACCGCGTTGGGCGATTGGTCATGGCAGAACTCCAACGTACTGTGAAAAACGATGGGTTCACTATACGAATCGGCGCTGGCCGCCACATGTGCCAGAAGTCACGGTCACTGGCTATGACGATCGGGTCGCCGTTAGCGGGCGAGTTCGCGCAGTTTTAGAACCGTCCGGTAATTCCGTGCTGTTGTGACAACGCCGAGTTTCGCGTCAGCGCGAGCAGCGACTTTTGAGCGGCCGATGCCGTTCGGGGCGAGCAAGTAAAATACGCGATCCGTTAACGCGTAGTCTTCGCTCGAGTCTTTAATAGCCGTTAAGCCCGCCAGGTCGGCCTCGGCCGCCGGTTCGCTCAGAAAGTAAAAGTGTACGGATTTGGGGTCGGCGGCAGCCGCTTCGCGATACGGATTCTCGGCAAGTGCACGCTCGAGATTGGTCTGGCTCAGGCAAAAAACCGGTGGTGAAAAACCGAACTCGGTATCGATCGCGCGCGCGGTATCGCGGGCAACAGCATCGGCGTTCCTGTGGCGACTCTGGAACACGCAGTTGCCGCTCTGGATATAAGTCCTAACGTTCTCGCAGCCGAGTCCGGTGAGAAGATCCCGCAGCGTTTTCATCGGCACGATGTTCTTGCCGCCGACATTGATGCCGCGTAACAGTGCGATCCACGTCGTCATCATTCGATCGAAGACTCTCGTTCGCTTAACGGCTGCCTACTTTACCGGCTCCAATGTTGCGGGCAATGGCTGGTCTTTGATCCAGTGACGGACGACGCTTGCAAACAAAGCGGGGTCCTCAGCACACCAAGCGTGTCCGAGACCGGGAACCAAGGCGCTTAGGGCCGCGTTAGCCTCGGCAAAGTCTGTCAGCGACGTCGTTACTAGTGAGTGTTCACGAGCGCCTGCCAGGAAGAGTTTCCTGTGCGTTCCTGTTAGTGCCGCGGACGGTGGTGTGAACGACCAAGCCTCACGGTTAATCTGCCGGAAGGCCTGCTTCGTGTTTCGCTGGCATTGGCGAATAAACTCAGGTTGGTCAGCGTCCGGGATGGACATCCCTTTGGCGCCAAGCTTCAAATACCAGCTCGTGTGAATAAACGGCGCCAGTAGCGATGCCACCGGTTTTAGCGCCCAAGCTCTCGGAATTGGTCGACTTTGCACGCCGCTAAATAGCGCCGTATCGACGCACTGCGGTGCTCGCGCGAGTAGGTGTAAGGCAATGTACGCGCCCAGTGAGAATCCGACGACATGGCAGCGCCCACCAGCGTGTTTCTCGATACACTTCGCGACAGCGTCGCTGACCGCCGCAAAACTTGACCAGGCAATACCGGCGCTATCGCCGTGACCTGGTAAGTCGATGCATAGGCAGTGAAAGTCGGTCAGCTCCGCAACGACGTTCTTCCACATCCAACCACCCGTATGCGCCCCGTGAAGAAAAACGACGGAGTCCGGCTTGTCGGCATGGAAGGCGTGGACGTGCATAAACGTTGTTAGTTTACAGCGGCGACTGAGCAACGGGCATCATACTGTCGCGCTGTAGGACGCATTGGTCACATTCCTATGAGTAGAATCGCGGTAGCTACGCGGTTGCCGCATACAGTTCGTTGCGCCTTACCGTACAAAGCAATGTCCTTCTATTGGCGAATCGTCGGTAATGCAGAGCAGCAAGGTGCTCGTTGCCTTTGATTGATAGCGATGCCTACTGTTAGCTACCAAGCGTTAATCTCGTACAGCCACGCTGACACAGAAAGAGCTCGGAAAATTACTCTTGTGTTGGAGTGCTCCCGTATACCGCCGCAAATAATTGGCGGAACACAGTGAGTGGTTAACGATGCAACGCAGTCGCGCGATCGATCAGAGCGAGATCTGGAGAATGGACAGTTGAGCGAGTCGCTTAGCTGACGGCAGGTAGCTCTTCGAAAAACGCGATGGTTTGGTCGGATACGCGTTTCGCGTGGTACATCGCGAGATCGGCTTTGCGCATTAATTCCACACGCTGATCCGCGTCGTCTGGAAAACAGGCGATACCGATACTGACGCCGACCTCGACGGTGCCGCACGCGAGCGTTACCGGTTCACCAATACCGTGGGCGAGTCGTTGCGCGATGACCGCGGCGTCTTGCGGACTTGAATTCTCCGCGATCATGACAAACTCATCGCCGCCGAGTCGAGCGACGAAGTCCTCTTTGCGCTTCAAGTCTCGAAGTCGCGCGGCAACTTCGCGCAGTAAATCGTCACCCGCGTCGTGCCCGTAGGTGTCATTAATAGGCTTGAAGCCATTCAGATCAAAAAATAGCACCGCGAACGGCTGATTGTTGCGGGTGCCGAACGAGACGGCGCGTTCGAGTGTTTCTTCAAACGCACGTCGATTGGGAAGCTCGGTCAAGGCGTCGCTCAACGCCAGTTGCCGTAGCCTCTGATTAGCCGTTTCGAGCTCTCTCTGGGCGGCGCGTAAAGCGGTGAGATCGGTAAATATGCCGACCAGAATGGCACTGCCATGGTCGTCAACGAACATTGTCTTGGTTGTGCGTATGACGTGTTGCTGCTTGGATGACGCCGATGTCAGCAGTTCTTCGTTGATGTTCGGCTCGCCCGTTGCCAATACTCGTCGATCGATACTGTTGAAAACAGCGGCTTCGTCGGCGGGGAGTAGATCCGCATCGGTCTTACCAATGAGATCGTGCCGGGGTATGCCAATAAAGTCACAGAACGCTTGATTGACGAGTATCCAGACAAGGTCGGCGTTTTTGACAAAGATCGGGTCGGCGATCGAGTCAATAATCTTGTTAAGCAGAGACCAATCGGTCTCACGCATACCGTTCTCAACGAGATCGGCAACGTTCGCTACCTGTTGCAGGGCTTTTGGTTCGTCGTTCGTCTCGGTCATGACCAGCCGTTTCCGGATTTAGTCGAGCGCAGGCAGGTGCTCGTTCATATCGACGACAACACCACGTACGGTATCGGCCGATTCGTGTTCGGCTTTAGCTGACCTACGTTATTGGTGCTGGTACCTTGCGTATCCAGGGTCGTTTGAAAACGATTGAGCGTCATGGAATCGATTATTCGCGGGCTGCTTGCGCAACAAGATCCCGCCAAAAAGCACACGTTATTAACGCGCCTCATTATTAGCGCGATCATTGTTTTCGCAAATGCCGTGCTTTACGGCAGCTACGGTGTCGTTGCCGCTATCGTGACGTACTTGTTAGGTGTCGAGTGGATCGGACTGCCACTGATCTGGATGTTCGTACCGTTTTACTTGATGCTGCTCTATTCGGGCTGGCGGTCTCTGGTGATGCTGCTTGATTACTGGCGGAATTATGGCCACGGTTAGTCGGCAGCGGCGGTTGTGCCGCTCGGCGATAACTTCGGTGCGATGAGGGTGTTGCCTTGCTTGACGCCCAGTGAGATCGACTGCGTGCATGCGATGTCATCCAGCGGATTGCACTCGAGTACTAGAAAGCTTGCTTCGTAGTCGGGCGCCAGTCGACCGATCTTGCGCTCAGGGAAAATACTGAGTGCCGGAGTTTCGATCCATAAGCGCGTTAACGTCGCATCGTTAAAAATACCAAGGCGCTTGAGCGACTGGATTTCATCCCATGCGGTTTGGAAGTAAGAATCGGAACCGATTGCGATCGGAACGCCGGCTTCGTGGAGTCGTCGTAGATTGTCCGCTTGGCGGTCCATAACGAGTTGCAGGTCGTCTGCCGCGTAATCGCGACCCTGCGATACATTAACTGTCGCGATAACGGCAAATTGCTGCGCTGCCATTATCTCGATGAGTGCGTTCGGAATAACAGCCGACGCCGAGTCCTTCGCTAAGTTCAAATTGTAGGCAGGTAGATGCGCGGCCTCATTCGCACCGGCATCTACGGCCAGAGCTAAGTCTTGAACCGTCTCTACGTGAACGCTCGTCCGAAGCCCGGCTTTTTTCGCGCGTGCGACAATTTCTCTAAACAGTGTCTCCGGCAGTCCGTCGGAGGTATCGGTGTCGTGTTCGAGCAAATACAGTTTTAGAAAATCGGGTTTGTTGCCAATGATCGCCGGCCAGCGGGCGTCGAGTTTTGCGTCTGTTGCTACATCAAAGAACGCTTGGCCGTCCAATTCGTCGGCGTCAAAGTCTTTATACAAACCGTAGTCGATGAGCATTCGATAGAGCTTTTCGGGGTGTCCTTCATCGCGCGATAAGCCACCGAACGAAAAGCTGACATCGAGCGTATCGGTGCGTCGCCAATAATCGAGTAACGGTTCCGTGAACGCGAATATGCTGTTCGGATTCTTGTAATAGAAGACGCCTTGCTCGATGTAGCGCTGCGCGGTCCGTTCGGTTCCCGGACCGTCGACCGAGTGGTTATGCGCCTCACCGAAGGGTGGTACGACGAAAGCGCCGCCTAAATCAACGCGGCGAGCGCCGGCGATAGGTTCGGCGACAAACCTATCACCATCGATATACCGCTCGCCCAGCGTAAAGCCGGTTTGTGGTCCGCGCGTCGTGTACCAGTATCCGTTCGTGTAGGTCACAGCGGCGGAGGCATCGATCGACTCTGTGTCGGCCTGTTCGTCGGATGGGCTTGAGCAAGCCGTGATGGCCATTAGACCGGTAGCGATCAAAGCGTTTCGCCGATGTTGAATCATCGTGTTAATAGCGGTGCCACCGTTTGGCGATGTGGAAGTGCCCATGATCATTATGCCTATGTTGTTCCACATACGGTTGTGGCCTAGCAGGTGACGAAGGGAGGTGTAGGAAGCCCGTCTCGGCCCGATGATAGCGGCGTGTTGGGGTTCGCGGGTTATCGCGGCGGGACGCCGCTCCTACATCGGTAGATACGGAGCGGTGAACGAAGATGTAGGAGGGCCGTCTCGGCCCGATGATAGCGGCGTGTTGGGGTTCGTGGGTTATCGCGGCGGGACGCCGCTCCTACATCGGTAGAGACGGAGTGGTGAACGCAGGTGTAGGAGGGCCGTCCCGGCCCGATGGTAGAGATGGAGCGGCGAACGAAAACGGCGGAAGGCCGCCCTGGCCCGACGATCACGACGCGGGGCCTACCACTGATTTAGCTATTGGCTGCCTTTTCTTTGAACAGGACAAGGCAATCGCGGCCACGTTCCTTCGCCGTGTAAAGAGCGTCGTCAGCCCGCCGGATCAGTTCCTCGGCGGTGTCGATAACGCCCGGTTTGGCCGTTGCAAAGCCGGCACTCACGGTTACGACGGTCCCCGGTGGCCGGCCGGGGTGTGGGATATTGAGTGCACCGACACTTTCTTGCAGTCGTGCGCCGATCAAAGCCATACCGTGTGCATCGGAATCGGTGAGTAGTACCGCGAATTCCTCACCGCCGTAGCGGGCCATGAAGTCCTGATCTCGCAAACTGGCTGATAACGCGTTGGCGACATCGCGTAGACACTGGTCGCCCGCTTGATGCCCGGCGACATCATTAAACTGTTTGAAGTAATCGATATCGATCATCATGACGCTGATCGGAATCCGCTCGCGGACAGAACGTTCCCACTCCTCACCGAGTCGTTCTTCGAAGTGACGTCTATTGGCAACGCCCGTCAGGACATCGGTTTGGGACATGCGCCGCACTTCCGATAACGCTTCGACGAGCGCCCGAGTGCGCTCATCGACCAGTTTTTCGAGGTTGGTCTCGCGATGCTTGTACCCTGCTAACGCGAACCGGTAGGACAGTATGGCGAGCAATAGAAACCCGATTAATGCGCTTACTTGCGCCGCATAGGTTTGGTACCAATGCGGCTGTACAAACAACTCAAGCGACGACGAGTACGGATTTCCTGCGCCAAATGATTCACCGCGACGAGTGACTTCGACCTCAAAGACATTGCGGCGCGGCGACAGTGAGTTAAAAAAGGCCGTTCGACGGTTAGCGGCGGCTTGCCAACGATCACCATCGGCTTGCAATCGATAACGAAATTCAAGCTCGTCGCCATCGTTTATCCGTGGGACGGTGTAATCGATCTCAATGGCCGATGTGCCAGCCGGAATTTCGATGGTCGACTGCAGTGGCACGGCCACACCATCGATCCGAAGTGCGTCAATTTGTGGCGTAAGTTGTGCATCTCTCGCTGGCAGCGCTGCAGGGTTAACGACAGCAAGCCCCTTGGTTGTCGCCATCCAAACGCGGCCATCGACAGCACGAGCTGCTGCTTGCTGGTAGCCACCCGGTACGATCGTCGTGCGCAGTCCGTCCTCTTCGGCGTATGTCCGGGAGCTAACTTGCGTTGACTCGCCAGTCGCGACGGCGTTGAGCTCCGCCCGCGAGATTCGTGCGACACCGCGTCGACCTGCTAGCCACAAGTGCTGATCGTCGTCTTCGACGATCGTCATAACCGATTCGATACCCAGACCGTGTGACTGATCAAACTGGAACAGGGAGTCGCCGTCCAACCGGGCGAGACCGGTGCCACGCGAGCCGATCCATATGATGCCATCCGAGTCGGTGTACGTGCTGGCGACGATCGGGCTCGCAAGACCGTCGTCTGGCGACAGGTTCGCCATGACTGTCATCGAGTCGACGGATATCCGGCTGAGGCCGCTGTCCGACGACGCGAGAATGTTGCCGTCTTTATCAAGGCTCAGATGCCGGGTTAACTCGACAGCGAGACCATCTGCCGACGTTAAGACGTGGGTGACTTCGCCATCGACAATTCGCGCCAGACCGCCACCGGTTCCAGCCCAGAGCGCGCCGTTACGGTCGCGAATCAACGAGGCGACAAGATTCGCCGGCAAGCCGTCCGCTCTGTCGAGCAATTTTTCAATGCCACCGTTACGAAGACGGTAAATGCCGCTGTCGAACGTTCCAGTCCAAACCGTTCCGTCCGGCTCGACCAGTAGCGACAGGATTGTCTCGGACGGTAGGCCGTCGGCGATACCAAACTGACGAATGTCGCCATCGGCGTGGAGCCGAAACAAGCCAGCGCCTTCGGTGCCAGCCCAGACACCGCCATCCGGTGCTGAAGCGACAACGAACGTGCTGTCGGCGAGCCCTTCGGCTTCGCCCCACGGCACGAACGGTGCCGAATGGTAGCGGTGTAGGCCGTTGGTCGTCGTGACCCACAATGCGCCCTCCTCATCGATATCCATGTCGAACACATACGCGATGTCGTCTATCGGATTATCGAGGCGGCGTACGTTCGGGCGTAGCTGCCAAATACCGGCGTCGGCATTCATGCCGGCCCAGAGGTTACCCTCTCGATCGCGCTGCATGCTGAGCGGCACTAATCCCGCGGGTAACTCATTGGTATCGAGGTTTTGTAGTTCCCCATCGACAACGCGGTGAAACTCCCCAGCGTAGGTGCCGAAGATGATGCCAAGCGCAGGATCGTTGTAGATGTTAAAGACCGTTTGGCTCGCCATACCATCGGCAGCGGTGTAGAGCCGAAAGCGCTTGCCGTCGAACGAACTTACTCCGGCGGCCATGTTGGTCACCCAAAGCACGCCGTTGTCATCCTCGGCAAGACGACCAACACGCCCCTGCGCCAAGCCTTCCGTATCCGACCAACACTCGAAACGGAAGATCTCTTCCTGATGGAGACGGCATAGACCGCGCGCCGTTCCAGCCCAGACGGTGCCGTCCGACGCGACGAGTACCGAATACACGACATTGTCATTAAGCCCGTGGCGCGCATCGAACCGCGTCAGTGTCGAGCCGGAAACACGGACAACACCGCCACCGTAGGTAGCGAGCCACAGTGTGCCATCGGCGGACTCCGCGATACTGCGGATATCGTTTACGGCGAGTGCGGGGTGGTTGGTGCTGTTGTATTGCGTGAAGTTGACGCCATCGAAGCGTACGAGGCCGCCCTCGGCACCGATCCAAAGGAACCCATTGGCGGCGTAGTGCACAACCCATAACGCGCCGGCGGGCAAGCCATCGGCGTGGCCCCAGTATTGGTGGACAAGTTGCGACGTTTTGACGGTTGCATCGAGCGCGACCGCTGAATTCGCCGCAACCAGTAAAACGAGCGCAGCCAACGATGCACGATGGTGCTCCAGCCATCGCGCGGGAAATCTGCGCAAGTTTGTACGTATTGCCCGCATCGGAGGATTGCGCGAGTAGTGGCTGGCTCTGTTGATCTTTACGTTATCGACAGAGTATCGACGCCCTTGAGCGCAGAGACCGTCTCACACGTCACAAAATGTGGTTCCATCGGGACGTTCAGGACGTTTTTTCGGTGCAAATCAGCCATTGATGTTGGTAGCCGCGATTTTGCGGTCTGGACCCTTGCGGTGGCCGCGACGATTGGCGACTCTTTCGACCAATCAAGGATTGAGTGATTCGCTTTGCCGCACGCTTCGATTCCCCGTCTGATCGCAGCTTTTGTACTGCTATTCGTCGTCAGTGTAGTCACCGCCGACGAGAAAAAGCGCGAGCCGACCGTGTTCGAAAAACTGGAAGCGGACGGCGTCAAGATTCGGCGTATCGATATCGTTCGCCAGCCCATCTTCGACACGCGTAACGCTAAACAGAATCGCTGGTTCTATCGAGCGGCCAATCGCGTCCATGTAACGACACGCGAGCAGGTCATTGCAGCGCAGCTCCTGTTCGAAGAAGGCGATGCACTTTCTGCCCAGGCGATCGAAGAGACGCAGCGCGTGCTGCGACGAAATAGCTATCTGTTCGACGTGAGTATTGTTGCCGTGCCCGCTGGTGCGGGCTTCGTCGATCTTATCGTCACGACCCGGGACAACTGGACGCTCTTCCCGCAGCTTGGGTTCAGCCAGCAAGGCGGCCAGTCGGAGTACCTACTTGGCGTTCAAGAAAGCAATCTCTTCGGGACTGGTGCAGAGTTGGCGGCCAGCATAGCTGACGATGGCGATCGTGAGTCGCGGCTGCTCACCTATGGCAACGAGAACTTTCGCGGCAGCTGGTGGCGTTTCGAGCTCGGGTTTCGTGACAGCGATGACGGTGATTCGCATCGCTTTCGCCTGTTCCGCCCATTTTTCTCGCTCGATAGCCGTTGGAGCGCCGGCGTCGATGTTACCTCGCTCGAGCAAGAGGAGCCGTTGTTTAGCTTCGGTGACGAGGTCGCTGAATATCAGCGCGACCAGACGAACGGGCGCGCGTTCATCGGTTGGTCGCGCGGGCTCGTGGACGGCTGGGCACGACGCTGGACCGTCGGCTTCGCGATTGACGATAACCGCTTCCAACCGGTTTTCGAGCCGAACCGCTTAGTCATTCAGCCGGCGGATCGAGAGCTTCGTTATCCGTTTATTCGTTACGAGGCCATCGAGGATCGTTTCGTTACCGCCACCAACTTTACGCGCATCGCGATCACCGAGGATGTGTTTGTTGGCCGGCTGTTCTCAGCGGAACTCGGTTGGTTCGGTAGCACGACCGGGTCAGACCGCGATGGTGCGATTTTTGATCTCAACGGCGCGGTTAGTAACGGTGACCCGACGCGCGCTGTTTTGTCGTTGCGCGGTCGAGCTCGTGGCCGCGTCGAGGGCGGCGATCTTCGGAATGGTCGATTCTCCGTGACGGCCGGTTACGTACGGCGAATCTCTGACCACCGCTCGTGGTACGTCGGCCTTGAGTCGACGATCGCACACGAGGCCGATCTTGATGCGCCGGTGCAGCTCGGCGGCCTGACGGGTCTGCGCGGCTATGATCGAGCGTTCGCTAATGGCGATGCTCGGGCCATCGCTACCGCGGAGCAGCGCTTTATTACCGATTGGTATCCCTTTCAATTGTTCCGAATTGGTGCGGCGGCCTTCGTCGATGTTGGCCGCGTTTGGGGTGATGACATCACTGGAGCCGCTGACGATCGCTTGCTCGCCAACGTCGGCCTCGGTCTGCGACTGATGAGTACGCGAGCAGCGAGCAATCGGATGGTGCATATCGACATCGCCGCACCGCTTCGGCGGGACGATAACGTCGATAGCTCGATTCAGGTGTCCATCCAAGGTAAGCGTGGCTTTTAACCAATTCGATCGCCGTCGGTTGCGCCTCGTTGGCTGAGCTTCCGATCGTCACATTGGCCTGGCTTGCACTGGCCGCGTTCGCGACCGGTGTCATTCACGGTGCTACTGGTCTCGCGGGTGGCGTCGTCATGGCCGCCATCCTTGCGCACGTGATCGGCATCAAAGCCGCTGTCCCGGTAATGACCGCCGCACTCATCCTGAGCCACGCAAGCCGGGCTTATATGTACATTGCCGATACGGATTGGCGCGTTGCTCGAACGGTTCTGACATTCGGTGCGCCAATGATTGTCGTCGGGGCGCTGGTCTTCGGGTATCTGTCTCCACGTATGGTGGCCATCGTGTTTGCCGTTTTTTTGTTGGCGTCATTACCGGTTAAGCGCTGGGCAGCCCGACAGAACCTTCGCACTGGACCGCGATTACTGGCTGGGGCAAGCACTATCTGGGGATTGCTGGCGGGTAACGTGATCGGGCCTGGTTTTTTCCTGACACCGTTCGTGCTCGGAACCGGGCTTGGTCGATTGGCCTTTGTGGGTACGATGGCATTCATTACGCTCGTCATGAACGGGCTAAAACTGGCTGTTTTCGGTGCGACCGAGCCCGGTTCCGAGCACGAACGGTGTCAGGAAAAAACCAGGCCCGATCACGTTACCCGCCAGCAAT